>CAYGBV010000074.1:0-20008 GCA_964348295.1 uncultured Gemmatimonadaceae bacterium | reverse complement strand
ACTCGTGGGGCGCGGTGCCGATCTTCGCATCGGGGTCCGTGTGAGGATCCCAGCCGAAGTAGAGCCCCAGATCGGCGATCGCGTTGGAGTACCAGTCGACGTCGCTGTCGTCATCGGTGTTGAAGATGACGCTGATGCCGTAGTCGTTGCCCGGCGCCTTGCTCTCGAACGCGAAGCCGACCCCCTCCTCCGCCAGCGTCGCCTGCCCCTCCAGCTCCCAGCGGCTCTGGAAGGTCGCGGCGCCCGCCTGGATGCGCGAGCTGAACTGGATTATGTGCGCGAACTCGTGCGCGATCAGGAACGGCGCGTCCACGATCGCCGTGCTCCTCGGGTAGTCGGGGCACCCGGTACACGCGGTACCGCCCTCGTCCGGCGCACGGGCATAGTACACCTCCGCCTCGTTGCTCGACGGACAGACGACTGTAGAGACCAGGTCGCTGCTGACCACGAAGCCGAGCACGCCCTCGCGCTCGTTGACCCGCTTGGTGACCACCACGACGATCCGGTCGTTGGCGTCGAGGTCGGAGGGATCGCCGAAGTACTCGACATCCTTGGTGTAGATCGGGCTGTCGAGCTGGTCGCTCAGCGACTGGTAGTCCGTGTCGGTGAACCCACTCACCGGATTGTCCTGGTCCTCGAGCCAGATGCCGCGCGTGCCCTTCTTCTTCACTACCGTCGTGATGTTGATGAACTCGTTGCAGAAGTCCCCCGACTCGACGTCCGGGAACTTGATGGAAACGATGTCCCCCTCCTCCACGTCGGGCGGGACACGGGTCGGTCCGTAGCCGGCGGCCGCCGCGGCGGCGAAGCCGGCCGGCGGACGCGGCAACAGGCGGCGCTCCATGTCGCGCAGCTCGATCTCGGCGAGCCGGTGCTGCAACCAGCGCTGGGCGCGCGGGCTGTCGAGCAGGTCCACCCCACCCAGCGGCAGCGCGGCCTGAGCCTGTGCCACCGCAGGCGGCGCCGGTGCCGCCGGGTCCTTGGCGCCAGCGAGCGTGATCGGGGTGACGTTCGTGACGGTCTCCGACGTGGACTGCACACCGATCAAGTACTGCTGGTTCTCGGTCGTCTCCGCGAACTGGAGGCACAGGTCGTCGGGAGCGCGGACGACTTGCTGCTCGCCCACGCCCACCGTGACGACCGTCCCCGCCGGATCCAGCGCGCGCGTCTCCGGCATGCTGTTCGAGCCGCCGACCTGCACCTGCACGCTCACGTCGCGCGCCGGCTTGCAGTCGAAGTCGGGCACGGTGAAGGTAATGCTCGTCGAGGTCGACGCCGTCACGGTTCCGGCGACACCCTCGACCAGCACCGTGTTGTTCGCCGGGGTGGTGCTGAAGCCGGTGCCCGTGATCGTAGCCGCCTGCAGCTCAACGAGCGGATCCGGGGTGATCGAGGTGATGGTCAGATTCGTGCCTTCCGCCGTGAACGACAGCGGCTCGTTCTGGAGCCCGCCAGCGTCCACGTCCACGGCCTGGTTACCGATCGTCGAGCCCAGGGTCCAGCGGGTGAATGCCTTGCCGTCCGCGTCGGTGGTAGCATCCGTGGGCGAGACCGAGCCGCTCCCCGCGGTCGCGGTGAACGTCACCGAGTGTCCGGCCACCCCGTTGCCGAACTGGTCGGACACCTGCACCACCAGGGAGTCGAACAAGAGCTCGGAGATGATGCCGATCTGATCGTTCCCGTGCACGATCTCTGCGGCGTGCGCCACGTCCGGGTTGGCAGTGGCATTGACCAGGGCCTCGAGACCCGTCACGCCCGTTACCGTCGCCCGGATCTGCTGCGCGCCTGCCACGGTGCCCAAAGTCCAGCTCGTAGACGCCTGGCCGCCGTTGTCAGTCGTGGCGGAGGCCGGGTCGATGGAGCCCCCGCCGGCCGTCACCGCGAAGGAGATCGACTGCCCCGCCATGGGGTCGCCGTTCTGGTCGTCCACGCGCACCACCACCGCAGAGGGCAGCGTCTGGTCCACCGTGGCAGTCTGACCGCCACCGGAGACCAGTGTGATGGTGGTGGCTCGAGGCTCGGGCGGGGGCGGCGGACCGTTATCACCGGAATCGCTACACGCCCAGGAGCCGGCCGCCGCGGCGGCGAGGAGTGTGATCAATGCTCGTACGGGTCGAGAGGACATGAAACCACCGTGCAGGGAACGGGTTGTGGCTTAACCTACGAACGCCCGGGAAGGGCGGCAACATAATAGGTACCGAAGCGAGCTGGGAAGGTGCGGTGACCTGGCCCACGTCGCCCGCTTTCACGGTCAGGCAGGCCTGGACGGGCGGCCCCACGGCCTGCCGCTCACTTGTCGCCGGTCCCTGATACGCTATCCTTGTGCCGAAAGGTCCCTGGCGGGAGCCGAGCCGTGTCGCGAGCTGTGCTTACCCTGGTCAACTACTTTGGCTGCCTTGCGCTGGCGGCCTCCCTGGCCTGCTCGCCGGAGGCACCTCAGGAACGTACCGTTGAGGAGGCCGAGCCGGCGCAGCCTGCCGTGCAGACGGTGGATACCGCGCCCGAGCCGGGGGAGCCGATCAGACCCGAAGCCGCTGCCACTGCTCCCCCAGCGGCGGCGCCGCCAGCAGCGCCGCAGCGAGCAGACTCACCGCTGGTCGGCACATGGCGGCTGCAACCGGCGGTCACGCCGCGGCCCGGGGCCCCGGGCATCCGCATGACCCTCGTGATCGACTCGGTGCGCGCCGACCGTCTCTTCGGACGGCTCAGGCACTACTTCGCGGGCAACATGGGGATCGATCCGTCGCAGTTCCGGCCGTTCGAGGGGGGCGTCTCGGACGGCGAGGTGACGATCCGAATCGAGCACGCGGACCCCGCCGGCCCGGGGCTCCTCTTTGCCGGCCGGGTGGCGGGCGACACGGTGCGGCTCGCGACCTTTGCGATCGGACCCGACTCGCTGTCGCGCGACGCCGCCTGGATCTTGGTGAAGGGACGCTAGCGCAGGACTGCTACTGCGGGATCTCCACGCGAATCGCGGCCACCGAGGTCAGCACGTAGTCGCGCGTGGCGGCCTCGTGCACCTGGGCCGCGTACGCCTCCGGCAGCTGCACATCGGACACCGTGAGGCGCAGCAGCGGCCCCGGCACCAGCGGCCCGGTGACCACGCCGTCCACCTCAGTGGCGCTGCGCCGCAGCAGGAACACCTCACACGCACCGCAGACGGCCGTCACCGTATCGATCACCTCGGGCTGGACCGCGGTGACCGTGAAGGAGATGGCGCCCAGGTCCTGGGTGGGCGTGATCAGCTCCATGACCACGTCGCCCGCCTTGGGCCCCGAGCCGCACGAGAGCGAGACCACCGCCGCGAGCGGCAGCGCAAGCCGGATCATCCGCCTCATGGCGATCCCTCCCGCGCCCGCCGCAGCGCCGCGGCGAGCTGCGCCGCCGTCATCGCCGGCGCCCCGGAGTCCACCCATGCCAGGAAGTCGCCCACGTCCAGCCCGCCGTTGCGGTTGCCCAGCAGATCGAGATAGGCGAGCTCGTCGGCGCTGAGCGGCGTGCCCGCCTGGAACAGCTGAGCGAGAATGTCCTCGGTCTGGAGCACGGGCTCCGTGATCTCCAGGGTCACCGCCTGTTCCTGGAGCTGCGACCCCGACGTGACGCGGACGGTGAAGCCGAACGTGCCACTCTCGGCCGGGCGTCCGCTCAACAGGCCGCTGCCGAAGAGCGTGAGTCCCTCGGGCAGCGCGCCGCCCACGAGCGTCCAGTCGTACACGCCCACTCCGCCCGTCGCCCCGAACTGGTAGGAGTAGAGCGACCCCATGATGGCTGCCGGGAGGGTGCCCGGCCCCGTGGCCGCGAGTGGTGGGACCGAGAAATCGACCTGCACGCGAACCGCACCGCCTGGCACGAGCTGCTCGATGGCAGCGATGCTCACTTCCACGGGAGCGCCGTCGTTGCGGGCGGCCGCCGGATCGGTGTCGTAGCCGAACCGCGTGTTGAAGGTGGAGCCAGGGAACGGATCGCCGGCGTCTCCCCGGTTGCCGCCCCCATCGGTCCCCCGCCACAGGTCGTTGCTACCGTCGGCCTGAATCAACCGCACCGCCTCGGGATCCGTCCCGTTCACGCTGTTTCCGAAGGGCGGACTCCTGAGCCGCGCGAGCGCGGAGTCGACGTGCCAGATCAGCAGCCCCGGCGCGTGCAGCTTGAGGTCGGAGCCGATGCGCTGGCGGTTCTCGAGCAGGTAGTACTCGTCGGAGCCGGGGATGGGCACGATGTACGCGGTGTGCGACGTCGCGATCGGCTCGATGTCGAGCACCTGGTCGCTGTCGATCAGGACCTCCGTGATCCACCCGAGCCGCGCCCGGGACCAGGCCATGAGGTGGGCGGGGGCATCGGGCGTGTTCCAGTTGCCCGAGCCCATGAGGCCCCAGTGGCCGATACCCTCGCTCGTGCGCGTGTCCCAGTTGACGTTGTACAGGTCGGGCAGGTCGAACAGGTGGCCCGTCTCGTGGGCGATGAGCCCCATGGCGAGCGGCTCGTTGTCGACGCAGCCGTCATCGCCGCCCTGGCCACCCTGGATGATGTAGTCGTTGACCTTGATCTTGGCGCCGCCGCCATTTACATCGTCGTTCGTCTCCAGCATGGTCCCACCGGTCCACGCCGCGTACGAGTAGCTGTGCGCCCAGATGTTGTCCGCCGCCCCAGGGTTCTGGTCACCGCACGCGCCGTCCACCTCGGGATGGATCAGCACGATGGCATCGACCACGCCGTCGTCATCATCGGAGTTGGGAACGCCGTCCGGCCCGTCGTTGTCGAACTGCCGGAAGTCCACCGCGGCGTCGTGCGCCGCCACGATGTCCTCGATGAGCTGGGGCACGCCGGAGCCGGGCCAGCACAGGCCGTTGCAGTCGGGCCCGCCCTCGTACACCGTGTCGTCCTCGGGCACGGCGGTCCAATCGAGCACGGTGCCGTTCACGAACAGCTTGCCGTTCGAGATCTCCTGGTAGTAGGTGTAGACCGAGTAGGGCGGCGCCGGACTAGTCCCGTACAGCCGCTGTTCCATGTCGGCCCGCGGAAACGGCGCCGCGGCGGTGTTGGCGTAGAGGATGAGGAAGACCGGAACATCGAGGTCTCCTTCCAGAGCTCCATCCATGCCCCAGGCCGCGAGGGCGACGCGCGGCGTGAACCGACCGGACACCCCGGTTGCGGAGCGGGCCCGCAGCGCTGCCGCCCGCCGCTCCGCGCGGCGCCGGGCCACCGCGCTCGCGCGGCGGATCCAACCGTTGTCGCGCGAGAACTGGAACGCCTGCGGATCACGGCGCAGCATCTCGTAGTAGCCGGGCGGCGGCCGCGTGCCCCCCAACATGCGGCCCACCAGCTCGACGTCGGTCTGCGCAGTGGCCACACACGGCACCACGAGCAGCACCGCCACCAACGTGAGGACGGCGCCGCGCAGCCGCGCGCTACGTGCCGCAGGTTCCCGCATACGCTCCATTGCGATGATCATCGTGCGACGAATACTAACCAGAGTGGGACGAACGGGCGGCTGGTCGCCGTGGGCGGGCTCACATCCCCGCCCCGCCGCTTCCCACTTCCCGTTCCCGATCCATAACCCCCCTCCCCCCACCGGGTTCCGCCCCTAACCGCCAGCATGCCAAGCACATCCGCCACTTCCGTACCCTTGTGTCAGACCACGTCGGGCGGTAGTATCGTAGAGCCCGAAACGGGGGGTCGGAGGCCGTTCGGGCGCTCTTACTTCAGCCATCGAGGTCCCGTGGACACGCAGACGCTGCAGCAGGTCGCGCTATTCAACAAGTGTAGGAACTACACGATAGCGCGAGAGGTGCAGGCCCAGGGCCTGTACCCGTACTTCAAGCCGATCTCCGAGTCGGAAGACACCGTCGTCACCATCGAGGGCCAGAAGCGGATCATGATGGGGTCCAACAATTACCTGGGCCTCACACATCATCCCAAGGTGCTCGAGGCGGCGAAGGCTGCGCTCGAGCGGTACGGCTCGGGGTGCACCGGCAGCCGCTTCCTGAACGGTACGCTCGATCTGCACGAGCACCTCGAGTGCCGGCTCGCCGAGTTCTTCGGGAAGGAGACGGCGCTCGTCTTCTCCACCGGGTATCAGGCCAACCTGGGGCTCATCTCCGGCCTGGTGGGCCGCGGCGACATCGTGTTGATCGACAAGCTGGACCACGCCTCCATCGTCGACGGCGCCAAGATGTCGTTCGGTGAGACGGTGCGGTTCGGCCACGGCAACATGCAGCAGCTCGAACTGTTGCTCCAGCGTCATCACGACCGTGGGATGTTGGTCATCGTGGACGGTGTCTACTCCATGGAGGGCGACATCGCCGACGTACCCAACCTGCTGAGGCTGGCGCAGCGTTACGGAGCGGCACTCGCCGTGGATGACGCGCACGCCGTCGGAGTGCTGGGCCCCCGGGGCGACGGCACGGCCGCGCACTTCGGGCTGACCGACGAAGTGGACATCATTGTCGGCACCTTCTCCAAGTCGCTCGCCTCGATCGGTGGCTTCGTGGCCGGCGATGAGGTCGTGATCCACTATCTCAAGCACAACAGCCGCCCGCTGATCTTCACGGCCGCGCTGCCGCCCGCGAATACGGCCGGTGTGCTCGCGGCGCTCGAGATCATGATCCGGGAGCCCGAGCGGCGCGACCGGTTGTGGGAGAACACGCGGCGCTTCCAGGAAGGAGCGCGTAGCCTCGGGTTCGACATCGGCCCGACCGAGACGCCCATCGTGCCGGTGCTCATCGGCACGCTCCCCAACACCTTCGCCTTCTGGCGCCGGCTATTCGAAGGGGGAGTGTTCACCAACCCAGTTGTGCCACCGGCGGTGCCGGCCGACGAGTGCCGCCTGCGGGCGAGCCTGATGGCCACCCACACGGCGGATCAGATCGACTCCGCGCTCGAGACGTTCGGGCGGTTGGGACGGCAGATGGGGGTCATTTGAGCGGCGCAGTGGTCGTGCGGCCGGTCGAGACCGGCGCCGACCTCAAGCGCTTCATCGCCTTTCCCTATCGGCTCCATCGGCGGGACCCCATGTGGGTCCCTCCGTTGCGTATGGACCTGCGCACTATGCTGTCCCGCGAGAAGAACCCCTTTTTCCAGCACGCGGACGCCCAATACTTCCTGGCGGAGTCGCCCTCCGGCGAGGTCCTGGGGCGCATCGCCGCAATCCACAACCGCGCCCACAACGAGTTCCAGGAAGACAGGGTCGGCTTTTTCGGCTTCTTCGAGTGCGCCGACAATCAGGCAGCCGCAGATGCGCTGTTCGACGCGGCGGCAGCCTGGCTCGAGCAGCGCGGACTGGACACCATGCGCGGCCCCGCCTCGTTCTCGACCAACGATGAGTGCGGCCTGGTCGTGGACGGGTTCGACACCCCGCCTACGATCATGAACCCACACAACCCGCAATACTACGTTCCCCTGATCGAGCGGTCGGGGTTCGTGAAGGCAAGGGACCTGTACCAGTACCGAACCGTGAGCCCCCAGCTCCCGGAGCGCTTGCTGCGTGGGGCGAGACTCATCGCGCAGCGTAAGAACATCAAGCTGCGCCGCATCGACATGAAGCGGTTTCAGGAAGAGGTCGAGCGCATCAAGCCGATGTACAACGCCGCCTGGGAGAAGAACTGGGGCTTCGTGCCGATGACCGAGGCGGAGATCGACCACATGGCCAAGCAGCTGAAGCCCGTGGTGGTCTCCGATCTCGTAGTGTTCGCCGAGCGTGAGGGCGAGCCCATCGGGTTCGGCCTGGCGCTCCCCGACTTCAACGTAGCGCTGAAGCGGAACCCCTCGGGGCGCCTGTTTCCGGGGATCGCCAAGATTCTGTGGGCCTCGCGCAAGATCAAGCGGATTCGCATCCTGGCGCTGGGTGTGCTCCAGGAGTACCGCAAGACGGGTGCCGACGCCCTCATGTACCATTGGATCTGGGAGAAGGGCTACGCGCTGGGATACCGCTGGGCGGAGGCCGGGTGGATCCTGGAGGACAACACACCGATGGCCAACGCACTCGTGAACATGGGGTTCGAAGCCTACAAGACGCTGAGGATGTACGACCGGGCCTTGTGAGAGCTTTCATTACGGGCGGGACCGGATTCGTCGGCTCCCACCTCGTCGATGCGCTGCTGGACCGCGGTGACGAGGTCGTCTGCCTGGTCCGCGATCCCGCCAAGGCCGCCCGCCTGTTTTCCCGCCACCAACCACACACCGTCCTCGGAGGCCTGGCCGACGAGCGCGCGCTGTGCGAGGCGTGCGACGGCGTGGACGCGGTGTTCCACATCGCCGGGCTCACGGCAGCCCGCAGCCGCGAGGAGTTCTTTGCAGTAAACGAGGGGGGGACGCGCCGCGTGCTGGCGGCCGCCACCGACGCGGCACCGTCGCTCCAGCGGTTCGTGTACGTGAGCAGCCTCTCGGCCGCCGGTCCCACCTCGCACGGGCACGTCCTGATCGAGAGCGCGCCTCCCAAGCCGGTCAGCAACTATGGGGCGAGCAAGCTGGCCGGCGAGGAGGTGACCCGGGGCGGACCACTGCCGTGGAACGTGGTGCGCCCCCCGGCCATCTACGGCCCGCGGGACACCGAGCTCGCCCGGGCCTTCATGCTGGCGCGCTGGGGGCTCGCGCCGGTGTTCGGCGACGGCTCACAGGAGCTCTCCCTCATCCACGTGGCCGACCTGGTCAGGGCGCTGCTCGCCGTGGTGGACTCCGCCCCGGCCGACACCACCTACTTCGCCGCACACCACGAGATCGTGACACAGCGACAGTTCCAACGGGCGATACACGCCGCGGTGCAGCGCGCTCGGGGCCACGACCCAGGGCTGCGCGGCCCGCTCGTCGTCCCGCTGCCCTCGGTGATAGCCCGCGGCGCGCTGCTGCTCACCGGCACTACCGCGCGGCTGCTCGACCGCAGCACCGTGCTCGCGCCCGACAAGGCCCCCGAATTCCTCGCCGAGGCCTGGACCTGCTCTGCCGCGGCGCTGGAGCGCGACACGGGATGGAGGGCGGAGATCCCGATAGCAGTCGGGCTCGACGAGACCGCCCGCTGGTACCGCGAACAGAGCCGGCCATGACCGCAGTAGACAAGCTGCTCGCCGCCTACCTCGCGTTCGTGGCGGTCATGGCGGTAGCGCGCGGCGGCCTCGGCGAGCCTACCACCTGGTGGATTCTCCTGGCGCACGGACTCTTCGGGCTGCTGCTCTACTGCTTCACCCGCTTGAAGCCCGGAGACCGAGTGGGACAGGTCATCCACGATCTGTACCCGCTCATGCTGCTGCCGGCGCTGTACACCGAGATCGGCCTGGTGAACGAGGTGTTCGGGATCGGCCGGATTCTGGAGAACGACGCTCTCGTGCAGCGGTGGGAGGCGGCGCTGTTCGGCGGGCAGGTCTCCTACACCTGGATTCGGCGCTTCCCGTCGGTGTTCTGGTCGGGGCTGCTCCACGTCGCCTACGTGAGCTATTACCCCATCGTTTACCTGGGGCCGATCATGCTGGAGCTGCGGGGACGGCGCGAGGGCGCGCGCCACGTGCTGCTCGCCACCATGATCGCCTACGTGACGTGCTACGTGGTGTTCATTGCGTTCCCGGTGGCCGGCCCCAACTACGCGCTCGACCACCCGACCGGCCCTGTGCGGGACGTGTGGAGCGCGCGCATGGTGTACGCGCTGCTGGCGGGAGGCTCATCGGTGGGCGCGGCGTTCCCTTCCTCACATGTGGCCGCCACGATCGCGGCGGTGATCGCACTGTGGCGGGAGTGGCGGGCTCTGTTCGTGATCTTCGTGATTCCCGCGACCCTCATGACCGTCGCCACCGTCTACTGCCAGATGCACTACGCCATCGACGCGACGCTGGGGCTGCTGATCGGCGGGGGATCTGTTGCGGCGGCGCGCAGGGTTGGGCCGTAGGGCGGGACGGTAGAAGCGGGGAACGGGGAACGGTACGGCAGGGGGAGGTCGGGAAGCGGGAAGCGGGAAACGGGAAGCGTGCGAGGCCGGGGGTCCTGCCGACGCGAACGTCAGCGCGCAGACAGGAAACAGCGAGGCCGGGTGCCCGCTCTGCAGTGGAGCAGTGCAGCTAAGGGGCGTGGGGGAGCCTCGTAAGGCAGGGCTTCCGGGGGCGGTGGCGGTGGGCGGAATGAGAGGTACGGGGCGGTGGGCGGCTGCATCGGAAGCCCTGCCCGAGAGGCTGCCCCCACGCCCCGCAATAGCGCCTAGTGCTGATGCGTCGAGTGGTCGTGCTCCGCGGCCGCCGCGCCCCCGGCGCTCGCCGGTGACATTCCCGCGATCACCTCGTAGCGGCCGTGCACCTGCCGCAGGTAGTGCGCCCGGTCGAGCTGGTACAGCTCGTTCTGCAGCGGCGCCCGGGGCCACATCTCGGAGTGCGCCGGCTTGAACGCACCGGCCACTACCCCCATCCCGCCGGCGTAGAGCGTGTCGGCGAAGGGGTTCTCGTAGGTGACCGTGACCCGATAGACGTGGTCGGGGGTGATCTTCGCGCCACCGGTGCGGTACAGGCGGCCAATCGTGACCCCCACTACCTTCTCGCCCTCATCGGTGACCGCCCGACCCTCCCAGATCACCCGGTTCTCGGTCACGTCCTCGAACCGGATGCTGGTGGCGTACTCGTGCAGGTGGCTGCCGATGACCATGATCCGGCCCGGCATCGCCGGGCTCGCCTCGTACGACCAGGTCGACTCGCCGGGTGGCAGGTCGAACGACTTGTCGCCGGCCGGGAACCCCACGTCGAGCTGGAACGGGTAAACGTTCATCAGGGGCCAGGGTCGGCCGGCCTTCACGTACTTGAGCCGCACCCGGACTGTCACGCCGGGATGGTCCTCGCCGGTGGGGTTGTGCAGCATGGCGCTCACCACCATCCGCGTGCCGCCCGGCACGGGATATCCCATGAGGAGGCGCGGCATCGACTGGGCGCCCGTCTCCTTTCCCACGGCCAGCATCCGCTGGGAGACCGGCAGGAACAGCTCGCGGAAGTCGGGATTGATCAGGTTGAGGTGATGAACCAGCTCCGTGGGGAGCGGTGCGCCGTCCCGGTCGAGGACCTCGTAGGCGAAGCCGTACAGGTAGACGGCAAAGGGGAAGCTCACCTCCGTCACGGGCGGGAAGACGGCGCCGCCGTGACCTCCGTGGCCGGCGTGGCCGCCCGGCTCCGCGCGTCCGGGGTGCTCGGCCTCCTCGGGCGCCATCGCACCCGCGGCAAGGTCCACCGGGCCGATGACGACCACGAGCTCCTTCTCCTTCTCGTCGTGCACCAGGCTCACCGTGGGCTGTTGCGCGATCCCCACGCGGGCAACGCCCAGCACCAGTGCCACAGACGCGACGGCTCTCAGCAACACCTCGTACTCCTCGATGTGGAAGCCCTAATGGAACTATCGCTTATGCTGGAAATCAAGCCTGTGCCGCAACAACGGGCTCACGAGCGGCGGGCGCCCCAGGGCGAGCCGGCAGCACTCCATCGATCCCTTCGGGCACGGGGACCCCAAGGTAGTCCAGGACGAGGGGGAAGAGGTCCACCGTGCGGACCGGTCCCGCTATCGGGTGATTGGATGCCACGAGGCAGCGCATGTGGTCGGCAGTGAGGCTGCCGTGTCCCGAGCGGTGCTCCGGGATCTCCCAATCGCGGCGCAGGTCCCAGCCGACCTCGGCAACGACCACCAGGTCACCGGTCCGCGCCGAGCGGAACAGCTGGGAGAGCTGCACCGGCGCGTCGGGATACGGCGAGTCGAGTGTGCGCGCCAGCCATTCGCGGTCGCCGTACACCGCGGGGCCGCCGAGCCGCAGCACGTCGGCGGTTCCTGGGGCGTAGCGGATCCGGTCGCCGTGTTCCTCGATCAGCCGCGCGCGGCCCTCCCGGCTGACCAGCTGCAGCTCGCGCCCGTCCCGCCCCACGACCAGGGCCACTCCAGGGAGATGTGCGAGGTGGCGCACCAGGCTGCGGGGAATGCCCGGCACGCTACCCTGTTCGATCTGGTCGATCGTGAAGCGCCGGTCGCGCGGCACCCCAGGGAGCAGATAGAGCTGCACGGAGCCGTTCCCCGAGACCATGACCGCGACCTTGGGGTCGCGCCGCCAGACGACCGGATAGCGCAGCACGGGGAGTCCCAGCGCCTCGAGCTCCAGGCTCACGTCGGTGTGATGATCCACACGGGTGAGGCCGTGGTCGCTCACCAGCAGCGTGAGATGATCTCCCGCGAAACCGCCCGCCGCCGCGTACTCACCGACGACGCGGTCGAAGTCGCGGTACATGTCGAGCACGAGCGTGTGCCACGGATCCCAGAAGTGCGTGACGCCGTCCACCCCCGGGAATACGGCGAACACGAAGCGGTGGCGCTCCGCGGCAGTGTCGCACAGGGCACGCCCCACGGCGCGCTCCAACGGCGCGTAGCAGCCGAAGTAATGCGCCAGCACGCCCCACATCGCCCGGGCCGCTTGCACCCGGTCCCGATCGCGCGTCAGGTCCCGGTTGAACGGGCTGCAAAGAGCCACGGAATCGGGAACCAGATCGAACAGCGTGGCGAGATCGGGACGCAGGTCACTGTTGATGAGACCCCCCTGTGGGCCGCAGTAGCTCCGCAGGTGCTCACGATCGCCCCACCACTTCCCCACATAGCCTCGCACGTCGAGCCAGCGGATGCCCGGTAAATCGCAGGTGCCCGGATAGCAGCCCGTGACGAACGGCAGGTACGCCACACCGGTCGTGGAGGGAAAGACCGTCGTTGCCGGTGTGATACCACCCGATTCGAGGATGTGCCGGCTGATGTTGGGGAGCACACCGGCGTCGACGAGGTGCGCGAACACATCGGCCCGCGCCCCGTCGAGAATGATCAGCGTCGCTCTACGATCAGTTACCACGGTCGCCAATGTACACAAACAGCCTTGAATTTTGCAGGCAATCAGTGAACTTGCATGCCATGCCAGCGCCACCTTGCACCCGTCTCGGCAAACACTGTCGCGAGCTCAACGTGACCCTGCGGATCGCCGACCTGGAGGACGACAGCCAGAGCCTGCAGGACGCATCGGCCACCTGGATGTTGGGACACACCGAGCGGATCACCATGGGGAAGCCGTACGTGGACGGGATCGAGCTACTGGTAGACGCCACGATCCACGTCCCCTGCAAGTACCTCAAGGTGCACGACGGGAAGACCGGACCGAGGCGCAACGGCCAGCCGCAGGTGACCTGCACGGCACACGGGTTCCGCGGCCCCCTCCCCCACACCACCCAACCGGAACCAATGGACCGGCCCAGGCTGCGCCGTGGAGACGGCAAGTTCTCCATCGTCTACAAGGGGAGTCGGCGCGCGCTGGATCTGCCGCTCAAGCGGGCCGCCCGTCGCGCGCTTCCCGTGATGCAGGGCAGCAACCCCTGCCTCGATGCACCGTGTCGCACTGCAGACAACAAGCAGGGCGCCGCGTGCTGCCGCGATCTAACGCTCGACCTCGTGCTCCCCGAATCGCGTAAGCGGATGGAATCTCTGTTGCGGTCGCGCAAGTCGCCGTATCTCTGCAAGGTAGACCGCGACGGGCCCGATTCGGTGGAGGTGGAGGTGATCTCGGCGTGCGGCTATCTGGCAGACGATGGTATCAGCTGCGTGCTGCACGACCGCGTGTTGCCGAACGGCCGGCTCGCGAAGCCTTCCATCTGTATGGAGTGGCCCGATCTGGGGCCGGATGACACCGGCCATCCAGGCTGCCCGCTCACCTAGCACTGCACCGTTTCGTTGCACAGTGACCAGCGGCCGGGAACCCGGTGCGGCGCTTTCCCCTTAGGAGCTTTATAGCACGCCATCACCCGTGAAGACTGGAGACGACCGGCGATGACCTCCCTCCCTCCCGTGCCCGAGATCTCTCCGCAGGCGCTGGCGACCGCCATCGAGGGCGGTACCGCGATCCAGGTGCTCGACATCCGGGCCGCGCACCGCGTGGCCGCCGGCCGCATTGACTCCGCACCGCAGGATCGGTTCCACAACATCGTCGGCTCCCAGCTCGTCGCCGCCAGCTCGCAGGAGCAGATCGGGCTCGACCCCGGCGTGCCGGTCGCCGTGGTGTGCGGGCACGGCAACGACAGCAAGCTGGCCGCGCTGTTCCTTTCACGCTTCGGCTACGACGCGCGGTCGCTGGCCGGGGGGATGGCCGCCTGGATGTTGCTGACGCTGCCACGCGAGCTGCCGGCCCCGCCGTCGCTCGACCGCCTGGTGCAGTTCGACCGGATCGGGAAGGGCGCCCTGGGCTACCTGCTGGTGAGCGACGGTGCTGCCCTCGTCATCGACCCGCCGCGGGACCTGCAACCGTACCTGGAGGCGGCCCAGCAGGCCCATGCCGAGATCATCGGAGTGGCGGACACCCACTGTCACGCCGACTACCTGAGCGGCGGGCCCGGCCTGGCACACCACCTCGGGGTGCCGTACTACCTCCACTCCGCCGACGCCGCCTACCCGTACGACGGCACTCCAGGCCGTATCACCTATGAGCCGCTCGCGGACGGGGCCACGATCCAGGTCGGTCGTGCGACGGTGCGCGTGGCGCACACGCCGGGTCACACCGAGGGAAGCGTCACGTTCTTGGTGGACGACCGGGCGGCCTTCACGGGGGACTTCATCTTCGTGGCCTCCATCGGCCGGCCCGACTTGGCAGGCAAGACGGAGGCATGGACCGCCCAGCTGTGGGACAGCCTCACCGTGGCAAAGGACACGTGGCCCGGGGAGCTGGTCGTCTACCCAGCGCACTACGCCACCGAGGACGAGCACAACCAGGACCGCTCCGTCGGCAGACCTCTGGGTGAGCTGCTCGGCGCCAACGAGGCGCTGGCGATCGATGACTACGAGGCCTTCGCCGCCTGGGTGCGAAGCAAGACCGGCTCCTTCCCCGACGCATACCGGAAGATCAAGGCCGTCAACGTCGGGCTGGTACAGGTGAGCGGGCTGGAAGCCGAAGAGTTGGAGGTGGGCCGCAACGAGTGCGCGCTGGCCTGACGCCGCGACGCCCACCGGAGGTTGGCCGCTTCAGCCGGTCACGGCGCGTATGTAATCGAGTATTCCCCCTGGACCGCTCGGCCCTCCGCGGTCCGGGCCGGATAGAAGACCCACTGGTACATCCTGTCGAGCAGCTTCTTGCGAAAGTCGGAGTCCTCGATCTCCGGCTCGATGACCACCCGGGTCACGCGTCCCCGACGGTTGACCCAAAAGCGGATGGTGTACTCCCTGCCCTTGGCGGAGGGCGGTGGCTCCTCGAACGGGTACAGGATCGACCGCGGCTCCGGTGCGTACGCGGCGCCGCCACCACCCGAGCCCGGACCGACATTGCTCCCTACTCCGGTCCCCTGTCCCGATCCCACACCACCGCCACTGCCCGAGCCGGTCCCGGGGCCCTCGCCGGTCCCGGCGCCCACGTCCTGCGGCCGACTCACCAGGCGCCGCACGGTGGGGGGCGGTGCGATCTCGTCGAGCTCCGGGGGGATGACCTTCAGGTCCAGCTTGGGCAAGGATAGCTGTAGCTCCTCCTGCAGCTCCGGCGCGACCAGCGCCACCGGGGCCGGCCTGGGAGGTGCCGGAGGAAGCCTGATGAAGTGGACACCCTGGTTCCCACCGCCCCCACCTCCGCCCACAGGGCCCGGGCCTTCGCCCTCACCGGCAAATATCAGCACGCGCCCCCCAAGGATGATGAGCGCTACGGCAGCGGCATGCAGCACGGCGGCCATACCCGCGCCGGCCCCGAGGCGCCGATCACTGCGCGGCAGGCTGGCAGTGGGGGGGTGCCGCGGGGTATTGGGTCGCACATACATCTTGTGGCCCGCCACCGGCTGCAGCGCGCCCGTGCCGGGATCGGTGCGACGCACGTTCCCGATCCAGCGTGCCCTGCTCATCGAGCCCGAATCCTCTCCCTCATGAGCTGGTACACCTCGGGGTCAAGATAGTAGACACGATCGAACGCCGCTGCGGTGTGACTGTCCTCGGCACCCACCACATCCAGAAAGACGCGGCGATACTGCGGCGCCAAGGTCGGAGCGTAGAAGTCGAGGATCAGGGCGCCACATCGCACCGCCGCCCGCCGCCTCAGGTCCTCCAAATCGTCCGGGCCCACTGCGTACCGGGCCAGCTCCTGATCGTCAATCAGGAGGAAGCAGAGCTCCTTGAGGAACGCGAACACCGTGGGCTCGGGTCGGTCGCTCGAAAGAGGCATCTGCACCGCCACCACCTGGTCGCTTGGGTTGAAGTCGTCGAACTCCACGATGCGGCCCTCGGGGCCGATGGGCGGCGACGGGAAGACCACCCCCGCGGTGAGTCGACGCCGCTCCAGGTAGCGGCCCAGCTGGGGCGCGAACACCGAGTCCCACATTGCCTGGACTGCCTGGTAGCGCGGTTGCTGCTGCGCGCTGAAGTCCAGCCAGTAGTCGCGGTAGAACAGATCCCACTCCGCCTCCATCGCGTCCACCAGGTCTCCCAGGAGCCGGCGGGCACGGCCGTCCAGGTTCTGGGCCAGGATCAGCATGCCGAGCTGAGACTGGCCGCCGCCGGGCGGGGCCCCCCCGGGCGGGCGGCCCCCACGCGAGCGGCCCGGCTGCAGCACATCCCCCTCGGCCACGAGCCTCAGGGCCTCCAGCAGCTCCTCGGTCTCGGCCTCGGGGAAGTACAGCGGCACGAAGTGCAGCAGGTCGAAGCCGGGGCTCTCGCCGAAGCTCTCGCGCAGCTCGACGCTGAGGGAGTCGAGGGGGGTCGGATACACGCCCCGCTCAACCTTGGCCTGCCGGATGCGCTCCTCGTACTCCGCACTGTAGAGACCGAGGGGGCCCGGCTGATCCGCCGCGATCACGGCGAGGGCATGGAACCACAGGTCCACGTGGGGACGCTCCCGCACGACCCAACGTCCCGGCCCCCGCGGCGCCGCGGGCTGCGGGGCGGGCTGCACGGGCACCGCCTGGGCCGTGGGCGCCTGCGGCTGGGCGGCCACCGCCTGGCGCCGCAGGATCCGCAGCTCCAACGCCTCGAGGATCTGGTCGTTCAAGGGGAAGGCATCCTCGAACGTCACGTCCAGTGGGAGACCCTGGGTCGCCACGGCCGCCGCGATCTGGGCCTCCTGATACGGCTCGAGCAGCGTGGGCTCGTGCGTCTCGAATAGGAGCGCGCCGCAGCGCACGGCGGCCCGGCTCTCATCCTCGGGTGTCGCGTTCTGGCGGGCTGTACGTATCGCTTGCGGCACGATCGCGAAGCACAGCTCCCGCACGATCCCAAACAAGGCGGGGTCGGGCCCGGCGCCCGGCGGATCCCACACGGCCACGACGTTGTCGAGGCGGCGGAACGCGCTCCCCTGCTCCAGGCGTCCCTCCGGCCCCAGGACCGGCGACACCATGATCACCCCGGCATCGAGCCGGCGCGGCTCCAGGAATGGCTGCAGCGCCGGCGCCACGGTCTCACTCCACGCGGCCTGGACCTCAGCGTAGCGGACCGAGTCGGCGGCGATCACCCCCTCCCAGTAGGCGCGGAAGAACACCTCCCACTCCTGCTCCAGGGCGTCGAGGAGCGCCTGGAGCAACTCACGCTGCTTTCCTCCCCGAAACATGCCCGACGCCCAGCGGATGCCAGAGCGGGTGCTGGCGGCGTACACGTCCTCCTGGCGCAGCTCGCGCTGGGCCACGGCCGTTAGGGCGCGGAACATCTCCGCGCGGCTAGCATCCGGGAAGTGGAGCGGCGCGAAGTGGAGCGACTGCATCTCGGGCTCCTTCTCCAGCTCCACCAGGAGCTCCTCGGCGATGCTGTCGAGCACCGTCGGATAGATCCCCAGCTCTTCCTTGGCGCGCCGCACGTCCTCCACGTACTCGGGGTTGTAGAGCGGGAACAGCGCATCCAGGCCATACCCCACCACGGCCAGCCCGTGGAACCAGAGATCGGCCCCGGGGCTGGAGCGCACCATCCACCCCTGCTCGGCGGCCTGCTGGTCCGCGGTCACCTGCGCCGCCAGGGGCGCCGCCCAGGCAGCGCAGCCCACCAGCAGCAGGCTAATCAGTCGTCGGCTCGTAAAACCTCTATCCATCGCACCTTCCAAACCCTGGAGTCCCCACCGGAGTTCCGCTCTCGCCAATCGTTCCGGCGCAACCGTCAAGTATCCACAGCGCCGCGCTCGCAGGCAAGTCGGCCTGGCGTGTGCAAATCCCCGGGGCTCGGTCGTCACCCTGAGTAGGACGCAACAGCGAGGCAAGAATGAAGACGCTCATGGCCACCCTGGTGGCGAGCCTGCTGGCCACGCCCCTGCTCGGGCAGGGGTGGATCGAGCCGGTCCCCGGCACCGATCGGGCCTTCGGTGTGATCAAGGTCCGCACCGCGGTGTCGGTGCGGGTGACGGGCCGTGTGGCCCGGGTCGAGGTGGAGGAGTGGTTCCGCAACGACGGCCGTGGCCTCGGCGAGGGCGACTACCTCTACCCGCTCCCCGGCGAGGCGGTGTTCAGCAACTTCTCCCTGTTCCAGGGCGACCTGGAGCTGCGGGGGGAGACCATGGATGCCGACCAGGCACGGGCCATCTACGAGGAGATCGTGCGCCGCAAGCGGGATCCGGCCCTCATCGAGCTGGCCGGCCACGGCCTGGTACGGGCTCGCGTCTTCCCCATCAACCCCGGGGAGACACGCAAGATCACGCTGCGCTACACGCAGATCATGGAGCGAGCGGGAGACGCCCTGCAGTTCCGCTACGCAGCCGGCGGGCGCTACGGTCGACGCCTCACTGGCGAGTCGACGGTACAGACGCAGCGCCGCCCCGAACAGGCGCCGCTCACCTTCACACTGGTGGCGGACAGCGGCAGCGCCTACAGGGATCCGTTCTCTCCCACCCACGCGCTGGACATATCGCGCGAGCGCGGACGACTCACCGTGCGGCCCGAGGGCGAGCTGCACGGCGACTTCGTGGTGTTCCTGCCCATGGCGCGGGGGCTGGTGGGGATCACCCTGGCCACCCACAAGCCGGCCGGCGAGGACGGTTTCTTCATGCTCACCCTCTCACCCGGCCGACCGGACGGGACCACCCTGCCCCGCGATCTCACGGTGGTGCTGGATGTCTCGGGCTCCATGTCCGGCGTCAAGATCGAGCAGGCGAAGGCGGCGCTCAGGCAGCTGCTGGGGACGCTGGACCGGGACGACCGCTTCCGGTTGCTGTCGTTCAGCAGCGGGGTGACGGCGTATAGCTCGGCGTGGGCCGGTCCGACCGACCGCGAGCTCCGGGAGGCGCACGCTTGGATCGATCGGCTCGACGCCGACGGCGGCACCAACATCGCGGGCGCGCTCGAGGAGGCGTTCCGCCTCACCAGCCCGGAGGGACTCCTGCCGATCGTGGTCTTCCTGACTGACGGATTGCCGTCGGTGGGCGAGCAGAACCCCGAGCGCATCGCGCAACTGGCGGAGCAGAGCCGGGGCCGCGCCCGGGTGTTCGCCTTCGGCGTGGGCTACGACGTGAACACCTACCTGCTCGACCGGCTCTCCGCGGCCGGGCGGGGCGCCACCCAGTACGTGCAGCCGGGTGAGGACGTGGAGCAGGCTTTGAGCGTGCTGGCGGCCAAGATCCAGCACCCGGTGCTCACCGACCTGGCACTCGGCGACACGCCGGTGGAGCTGGAGGAGATCTACCCCAGCACACTGCCCGACCTGTTCGCGGGTGAGGAACTGGTGGTGTTCGGGCGCTACCGCGCATCCGGCCGGGACCAGTCGGGCTCCATCGCGGTCACCGGGCGCCGCAACCGGCGTACGGAGCGCTACGCGACCGACGCGGCCTTCCCCGATCATGCAACGGGGAACGAGTTCATCCCCCGGCTGTGGGCCTCCCGCAAGGTGGGGTTCCTGTCGCAGCAGGTGCGGCTGAACGGTGCCAACGAGGAGCTCGTCGAGGAGATCCGGCGCACAGCCCTGCGTTATGGCCTGTTGAGCGAGTACACGTCGTACCTGGTGCAGGAGCCCGAGGAGATCGCGGTTCGCCGAGATTCCCGCGGCCGCGTGCAGCCGCTCAATGCACCCGCCGCTGCTCCCAGTCAGGCGGTGGGCGCGGGCGCGGTGG
>CAYGBV010000073.1:0-72537 GCA_964348295.1 uncultured Gemmatimonadaceae bacterium | reverse complement strand
GAGCGCAGGCGCGACCTGGGTGTCGGCGTGCTGGCGGCAGTCGGCGTCAGCCTGCTCACGGCGGCCGGCTTCGCCACGCTGTTCCGCAACGCGGCGGCGCAGCAGGAGGTGCTGGAGGGCGTCACCATGCTGGTTGCGGCCGCGGTGCTCTTTTGGGTCTCCTACTGGCTCGTCTCTAAGATCGAGGTGCGCAAGTGGCAGCAGTTCGTGGGCACGCAGATGCGGAAGGCGCTGAGCAGCAAGCGCGCCTGGGCGCTGGCGGCGGTCGCGTTCCTCGCCGTGTATCGCGAGGGTTTCGAGACGGTGCTGTTCTACGCGGCGCTGTTCGCCACCTCCGACGGCAGCGCGGCGGCGACGGGCGGTATTGTCGGCGGGATGGTGCTCGGGCTCGCTGCGCTCGCCGTGGTCTATCTCGCCATAGAGCGCTACGGTGTGCGCCTCCCCCTGCGGCCGTTCTTCGTTGCCACCAGTGCGCTGCTCTACGTGATGGCGTTCAGCTTCGCGGGCAAGGGTGTCGCCGAGCTACAGGAAGCGGGCATCATCTCCATCACACCGCTCGACTGGCTGCCGTCGCTTCCCGCCCTCGGAGTCTTTCCCACCTATCAGACGTTCCTGACGCAGCTATTCGTGGCCGCAGCGCTGGCAGGCGCGCTGATGTGGGTGTTCTGGCTGGAGCCGCTGCGGGCGAGAGGGGCCGCGGCCACAGCCTGATCGGCGCGATCACGGCCGCGAGGATTGTGAAGGTCGTTCCGTCGTGGGGCCGTCTGCTCGGCGTCAGGGTCGAAGTCGCTCTGGTGTAGCGACTTGCGCCGATTCGGTGCGATCGCACGGCAGCACCGTTAGCTGCATCACCGACCCGACTGGCCGCCGGGGCTAGCCTGGCGGCATGCCCAACGCACGATCTGCGCTCATGGCGCTCAGTGCGATCGCGCTGCTCGCATGCGAAGTGCCTCAGCGGCCGAACGCGGTGTGGGTCACGATTGCGCCCGGTGACTCGGTCGCGGCTGTAGCCGAGTCGTTGGCGGCGCACGACATCGTGAAGTCCGCGCGGCAGTTCGAGGACTTCGCGCGTATCAACCGCCGCCATCTCGGCATCAAGCCGGGCACCTATCCGCTGCGCCCCGCAAGCCCTATGGGTGCGGTGCTCGCCGCCTTGCGTCGCGGCACGCCGCCGGTAACGGCGGTGACGATCCGGGAGCGCAGTACGGTCGTGGAGATCGCGGCCCGGCTCGAGCGCGCCCTGGCAGTGCCGGCCGAGAGCGTCACGCAGGCGGCGGCCGATCCTGCGCTGCGGGACCGCGTGGGGGCGACCGGCGGTGAGTCCCTGGAGGGCTACCTCTTTCCCACCCGCTACCACTTCCGCGTCGGTGTCACTGCTCACGAGCTCGTGCGGCAGATGGTAGACACGTTCAACGCGCGGTGGCTGCCACACTGGAGCGAGCGGCTGGAGCAGCTCGACATGTCGCGCCACGAGATCGTGACGTTGGCATCCATCATCGAAGGCGAGATGCCGCACGAGGCCGACCGGCCGTACATCTCGTCGGTGTACCACAATCGGCTCGAGCGCGGCATGCGACTGCAGGCCGATCCGACCGTGATATACGCGCTGGGCGGCTGGCGCCGGCTGTCACGCGAGGATCTCGCAGTGGAGTCGGACTACAACACCTACCGCGTCTACGGACTCCCCCCCGGTCCCATCAACCAGCCTTCGACGGCGAGCCTGACGGCCGCGCTGTATCCCACCCCGAGCGACTATCTCTACTTCGTGGCAGATGCCGCCGGCCGGCACCACTTCTCGCGCACCTACCGGGATCACAGGGCCAACATCCGGCAGGTACGGGCGGGTGATTCGTCGCGCAGGACCGATCCGGAGTAGCGGGCCCAACTCGAGCCTTCCAGCAGCACTGCCGGCCCCGGGGCCGGCCCCCAGTACCCTCCTTGCCTCACCCCCTTCCCACAGCCAGAATTCAGCGGATCCTGCTCTCGAGGTGCTCCATCCGCCGCGATCTCCTCCCTTCGATCCGCGAAGCGCTCAAGGACCGCTACGCGGTGGACCGTGAGGTGGCCCGGGGCGGTGCGGCGCGGGTCTTCCTCGCCCAGGAGCGGGAGTCGGGCCGGCCGGTAGCGCTCAAGGTGCTCCACCCGCAGCTCGCTGTCTCGGTTACTGGCGACCGGTTCCTGCGGGAGATCGCGTTCCTCTCCGACATCGACCATCCCAGGATCGGCAGGCTCGTCGACTCCGGCGAGAACGACTGGCTGATCTACTACGTGATGTCGTACGTGGAGGGCCCGACGCTGCGGGAGCACCTGGCGCGCGTGCAGCAAGTATCCGTCTCCGACACGCTCAAGATCGCCCACGATCTGCTGGAAGCGCTGGAGTACGCCCACGCCAAGGGCATCGTCCACCGCGACGTGAAGCCCGATAACATCGTGCTGTCGCGCGAGGGCGCGGTGCTGGTGGACTTCGGCATCGCCAAGGCCGTAGCAGAGTCGGGCACCGACCGGCTCACGCGCTCGGGTTTCGCGGTGGGGACCTCGTCCTACATGAGCCCGGAGCAGATCGAGGGCGCCGACGACATCGATCGCCGCGCCGACTTCTACTCGCTGGGGTGCGTGCTGTTCGAGTGTCTGGCTGGGAGGCCACCGTTCACGGCCAAGCGGGAGGAGGCCGTGTTGCGGTTACACCTGGAGGGCAAGGTGCCGGACGTGCGGAAGCTCAGGAAGGAGACTCCCAAGGACCTGGCGGCGGCCCTCCACAAGGCGCTGCAGAACAAGCGGGAAGAGCGTTGGCAGACGGCGGCCGAGATGAAGGCGGCGCTGCCGCCCCGTGAGGCATCCGACTAGCCGGTCACTCCTTTCGCTTCTGCTTCCCCGTCCGCTGGTTCCGCTGCTCGGCCGGCAGCGGCTCCAGCGCCTTCACCCCCGTGAGCGATAGCTGATCCTGCCTCCACCACAGCGTCACGAGGTAGAGCCCGAGAGCGATGGCCGTGAAGCTCACCAGCTGCGCCAGGGTGAACCCGTCGAAGAACCGGTCGTCCTTGGCGCGGACGAACTCGACCAGAAAACGCGCGGTGCCGGAGAGCGCGAGGTACAGGCCGAATAGCCAGCCGATGCCGTGGCGGCTGTTCCTAAGCCACCACAGGATCCCGAACGCCAGCAGCAGCGCCGCTACCTCGTAGAGCTGCGTGGGGTGCACCGCCAGCACCTCGAACGGGCTCACGTCGGGCGGCACCTCGATCCCCCAGCGCGCCATGTTCGCTGCAGTGGTCGGCGGCAGCCCCTCGGGGAACTTCATGCCCCAGGGGAGAGTCGTGGGAACGCCGTAGTCGTCCTGCACCAGGAAGCATCCGACGCGCCCGAGCGCCTGGCCGACCGCGAGGGCGGGCGCCGTGAGGCTCAAGGTGAGTCGCAGCGGCACCTTGAGCCGCCAGCCATTGAGAATGCACGCCAGCGAGCCGCCGATGAGCCCGCCGTACCACACCATGCCCGAGCGGGAAAACAGCGCGTCCCACGTGGGGTACAGGCCCCAGTAGTACAGCTTCGCGCCGAGGATGCCGCCGATCACCGCCGCCACCACGATGTCCCACGCGTACTGGTCGTTGAGTCCCCGCTCGCGCAGGTCGCGCGCCATCACCCAGCCGGCCATGAGGAACGCGGCCATGACCATGAGGCCGAAGCCGGTGATCGCGAGGGGGCCGATGTGGAACGAGAGGGGGTAGACGGTCATCCGCGGTCCTGTGTGAGGGTCACTGCGTCGCTGCAGACAAGACGGGCGGCCGCTCCAGCCCCGGCCACTGCATGCGCGCGTCGGCATCGAGGTAGTGGTCGCTACGCTCGCCCCGCTCCAGGTGGAACCATCCCGCTCGCGCGATCATCGCCGCGTTGTCGGCGTTCAGCCGGGGCCGCGCCACCACCACGCGGGCTACGCCCCGCAGCCGCTGTGCCATCGCTTGCGCCAGGGTGCGGCTGCAGGCGACGCCACCACCCAGCACGGCCGTGCGGTGCCCCGTGTGCTCCAGTGCGGCCTTCGTCTTCGCCGTCAGCACATCGAACGCCGCCGCCTGGAACGATGCGGCGATGTCGGCGCGGTCGGCGTCGATCTGGCGGGAGCCGCGCACCGTGTGGAGCACGGCGGTCTTGAGCCCGCTGAACGAGAAGTCGAAGCCCTCGCCCAGCATGGGGCGGGGCAGGTCGAAGCGGTCGCTCCCCTCTTTGGCCAGCTCCTCGACGTGTGGCCCGCCGGGATACCCCAGCTCCAGCATGCTGGCCACCTTGTCGAACGCCTCGCCGGCCGCGTCGTCGCGCGTCTCGCCCAGCACGCGGTAGCGGCCCCACTCGGGCACGTCGAGCAGCATAGTGTGTCCGCCGGACACGATGAGCGCCACGAACGGCGGCTCGAGGTCGGGGTGCTCCAGGGTGGGTGCGAAGACGTGCCCCTCGAGGTGGTGCACGCCGATCAGGCGCTTGTCGCCGGCGGCGGCCAGCCCCTTCGCGTAGCAGACTCCCACCAGCAGCGAGCCGATGAGCCCGGGCCCGGCGGTCACCGCGACCGCGTCCACCGCTTCGAGCGGGACCCCGGCCTCCTCAAGCGCCCGGTCAACCACCGGACCGATGGCCGTGACGTGCGCCCGGGAGGCGAGCTCCGGGACCACGCCGCCGAAGACGGCGTGGACGTCCTGCGACAGGATGACGAGGCTGGCGAGCTCCGGCCGCGTTCCGTCCCGTACCAGGACCGCGGCCGAGGTTTCGTCACATGAGGTCTCGATCCCGAGTACGACGCCGATCACTGCCTCCTCCGTAACACGGAGGAGTCAGGCGTCGCCCAGGCGGTGATCCCGTCGGGCGGGATTACCTGCAGAGCGACCGTGGAGTCGGCTGCGGTGCCGGTGGCGTCCGCGACCACCCGGATCGAGTCGCGCGTGAGCTGCGCTAGACGCTCGGCGCGGCCCCGCACGGTGACCATCACGGCGGGGGGATCGCTGTCCCACACTCCGCCGCCCGGCGACTGGACGGCCACCGGCACGCCCATGATGACACGGTCGGCGACCGAGGCCACCTCTACCGTGATCTCCACCTCGGTCTGCGAGATACGCAGCACACCGGTCGCGGTGTCGAGCGGCACGGTGCGGGTGACCGACTCGGTCAGACCGGTGAGCTCGAGGGGCATGGTGTAGACGCCGGCCGCCCCCCTGACCATCTCCTCCGGGCCGCGCACCACGACTGAGCCGGGCCGTGCCCGCACGTCGCCGAACTGCTCGAAGCCGGAGTCGGGTATCACGGTTACCTGCGGGATCACCGGCAGCACGCGTTGGAACACGTCGTCCAGCGTCACCGTGATCAGGTGCGGTTCGATCACCTGGGCCCGTACGTCGGCGCCCTCCACCACCGATAGGTCCGCCAGCGAAAGCTCGAGCGTGTACGTCGCGCCAGCCAGGGTGTCGGGAATGATCTTGCGGATGAGCGGCGGCTGCCGGTAGAGCTTTATGAGCTCGCGGGTGCGGCCGGCGTAGAGGGCCTTCACCTCGGGTAGCTCCGCCGCCAGCGCCCGCCCCTCAGGCGGCTCCACCTCGAGCTGCACGTCCACCAGCTGGGTGGCAGGCTCCTGCGCCGCCGTCGCCGCCCAGAGTATGGCCGCCAGGACCAGGGCGGTCAGCTTGATGGGCCAGTTCTGGACGAACCGGTCCCGAACGCTACGAGCCAGTCTCTTCCACTGCATCGTCGCCGATTCCCAGGAGCCGGCGAATCAGTCCGGTCTGCACGTCGTCGTCCCACTCCGCCGCGCCGATCACCTTCTTCACTATGATCCCGTGGCGGTCGATCACGAACGTCTCGGGCACGCCCGTCGTCATGTAGGTCTGCTGGATGCGGCCGTTCTGGTCGTGGTACACGGGGAAGGTGAGGCTGCGCTCCTCGATCCAAGCCCGCACACCCGCGGTGCCGGTCTCGTCCACGCTCACCGCCATGACCTTGAGCCCCTGCGGCCCCAGCTCGTCGTACAGGCGTTGAATGGACGGCATCTCGGCCTCGCACGGCGCGCACCAGGTAGCCCATATGTTGAGCAGCACCACATCGCCCTCGTGCTGGGCGAGGTCCGCCGTATCCAGGGTCACCACCTCCACGGCTCTGAAGTTGGGCGCCTCGCTTTCTACTCCCACCGGCTTGAGGGCGGGGGAGAGTGCCATGCCCGCCAGGAGGCCTCCCCCGAGCAGCACCACGATCGCGATGACCAGAATCCACTGTCCTCGTTGCGTCATGTCAGGCTACCGCCATACAGCGTTTGCGTAACTCCCTGATCGCGGCGCCGGGGTCGTCGGCGCCGAAGATGGCCGAGCCGGCCACGAATGTGTCGGCCCCGGCCGCATGGGCCTCGCCGATCGTGTCGTGCGAGATTCCACCGTCCACCTCGAGATAGGCCCGACTCTCCCGCTCCGCCAGCAGCCGGCGTGCCCGGGTGATCTTCTCCGTCACCGACGCAATGTACTGCTGCGCGGGAAAGCCGGGGTTCACCGTCATGATGAGGAGGAGGTCGACGTCGTCGATCACTTCCGCGGCGAGCGACAGCGGCGTGGCCGGATTGAGGGCCACGCCGGCCAGCATCCCGCACGCCTTCACTTGGGTGAGCTGCCGCTGCAGGTGCGCGGTCGTCTCGGGATGCATGGTGAACACCGACGCCCCGGCCTCGGCGAAGGGCGCGATGTACCACTCGGGGCGCTGTACCATCAGGTGCACGTCGAGCGGAAGGTCGGTGATGCGCCGCAGGGCCTCTACCAGGCCCGCGCCGAACGTGAGGTTGGGGACGAAGTGTCCGTCCATCACGTCCACGTGGATCCAGTCGGCGCCCGCCGCCTCGACCTCCTTTACCTGCTCGGCCAGGCGCGCCAGGTCGGCGCTCAACACGCTGGGCGCGATCCGAATCGCGTTCTTCATGGCGTTCTCCGACGCGCGATGGTGATGTTGATGGCCGTGCCCGGTGCCGCCAGGGTGCCAGCGGCGGGGCGCTGCTCAATCACTGTTCCGGGCTCCGCCACCTGATGTGTGCGCCGCACCGAGGTGCCCAGCACCAGGTTGACCTGCTCCAGCATGATCTGCACCTCGATCTCCGTGAGCCCCAGCAGGTCCGGCACCGTGATCGTGGGGGCGCCGACGCTCACCACCAGGGTCACGCCGTTGCCGGGGAGCAGCGTGGAGCCCGCCGGGGGCCGCGTGTTCACCACCACGCCGCGCGGCACCGGGGCCTGGGTGGAATCTATCGCCCGGATGCGTAACCCCGCGGCCGCGATGAGCTGCGTGGCCAGCACCGCGTCGTACCCTACCAGGTCGGGGACGGGCACCCGCTGCGGTCCCCCGCTCAGCGTCAGGTCCACCGAGCTGCGCGGGGGCAGTGCCGTGCCCGGGGCCGGATCCTGCCACACCACCTCGCCGCGGGGCGCCTCGGGGTGAGTGAAGCTCTGGGTGTCGCCCACCGCCAGCCCGGCGTCGGCGAGCGTCTGAAGGGCGATGCCCCGGTCCATCCCCAGCAGGCGCGGGACGGGCACGTTGGACGCGAGGATTGGCGCCGGGAACACGACCAGCGCCGCGAACAGGTAGCCCAGCACGAGCGTCCCGACGAGCGCGATGCCCGACACGGCGAGCTTGCCGCGAGTCGGCAGCGCGGCCAGGCGCCTGAGCCGCCGCGTCAGCGGCTCGAGCCACTCGGTCCAGTTGATCCCCCGGGGCTGATGCCGTCGAAACCTCATCTCGTCCGTCTCAGTCGCGCGGCGTATCCGCCGTCGGTGCCCGCATCGGGTGGAAAGATGAACAGATCGTCGCCCTCTCGCTCGTACTCGGGGTGGCGTGCCAGGAAGCGGTCCACCTGTTCCTCGTTCTCCTCGGGCTCGAGCGAGCAGGTGAGGTACACCAGCAACCCGCCCTCGCCAAGGATCGGCGCCACGCCGTCCAGGATGTCGGCCTGCCGCCCCGCCAGCCGCACGATGCGCCTGAGCGAGAGACGCCAGCGCGCGTCGGGGTGCCTGGCGATGGTGCCGGTCGCGGTGCACGGCGCGTCTACCAGCACCACCTCTGCACTGCCCTCTGCCAGGGGTGGCCGGCGGGCATCGGCCAGCACTAACGATACACCGGGCGCGACCCGCGTCACGGTTTCGCGCAGCCGGCCGAGGCGGTCGCGCCGCAACTCGCTCGCCACCACGCGGCACCTGAGGCCGAGCACTGCCGCCTTCCCACCCGGGGCCGCGCAGACGTCCCACACCAGCGCGCCGTCGGGAATGGCCGCGAAGTCGAGCAGCCGCGCCTGGGCCGGATCCTGCACCAGGAAGGCGCCGTCGTCGTACCCCGGGAGCTTGCGCACCTTGGCCGGGGCCACCGCGAGCCCAGCACCGAACGGCGCCTCCTCGAACGGCACCTCGCGGGCGGCCAGAGCGTCGCGCAGCTCCGCGAGGCCCCAGCCGGCCGGCCGCAGCACCAGCCTGGGACGCGTGTTGTTGTGCCGCAGCAGCGCTGCGGTGCGCTCGGGTCCGTAGCGCGACAGCCAGCGGTCTACCAGCCACTCCGGGTGTGAGTAGCGCTTGGCCAACCCAGGGGGCGCCGCCTCCCCAGCGGGCTCGTCACCCGCCGCCAGGCGACGCAGCACTGCGTTTACCAGCCCGGCCCCTTTGCGGCCGGTCACCTGCTTGGCGGCTTCCACGGTGGCCTGCACCGCTGCGTAGGGCGGCACCCGCGAGAGCTTGAGCAGCTGGTAGGCCCCGATGCGCAGCAGGTCCTGTAGCTCGTGTGGAGTGCCGCCCCAGTCGCCGGAGACTAGGGGCGCGAGCCGGCCGTCCAGCTCGTCGCGAGCGCGCAGCACGCCGGCCGCGGTCTCGTGCGCCAGGCGACGGTCGTCGTCGGCCAGCCCCTCGGCAGCGGTCGCCAGCGCCGCGTCGAACGGCTGGCCGTCCCGCACGTGCCGAAGGATCTCCAGGGCGGCTCTGCGGGCGGCGGTGCCCGAGGCCACCGTCAGTCCAGCATGCCGGTGGTGGGACTCGACGGGACCGCGATCTCCCGGCGGGGCATGCGGCCGGCCAAGTAGGCCAGGCGGCCGGCAGCGACGGCGTGGCGCATGGCGCCGGCCATGGCCACGGGGTCCTGAGCGGCGGCGATGGCCGTGTTCATCAGGATCCCGTCCACCCCCTGCTCCATCGTGATGCAGGCGTCGGAGGCGGTGCCCACCCCCGCATCCACGATGACCGGCTGCGACACGCGGCGCTTGATGGTGCGCACGGTGTAGGGATTGATGAGGCCGAGCCCGCTGCCGATGGGCGACGCCAGGGGCATGATGGCCGCGCACCCCGCGTCTTCGAGCTTGAGGGCCGTGATCAGGTCCTCATTGGTGTAGGCCATCACCTTGAAGTCCTCCTGCACCAGGGTGCGCGCCGCCTGCAGCAGCCCCTCCACGTCGGGCAGCAGGGTTTCCTCGTCGCCGATCACCTCGAGCTTGATGAACTCGTTGAAGCCCGCTTCCCGGGCGAGGCGGGCGTAGCGGATGGCTTCGTCGGCCGTGTAGCAGCCCGCGGTGTTGGCCAGGAGGAAGAGCTTGTTGGGGTCCAGGTGATGCAGCACCCCCTCTTCCTTGGTGCGGTCCAGGTCTACCCGGCGCACGGCCACCGTCACGACCTCGGCGCCCGAGGCCTCGATGGCTCGCACCATGGTCTCGTTGTCCGCGTACTTCCCCGTGCCCACCATGAGCCGCGAGCGGAACTCGCGCCCGCCGATCACCAGCGGCTGGTCAACGGGGGCTGCCACGGTCGTGCTCATCCAGCGCCTTCCATCCTCTCTGCGAGTGGTAGGGGTCGAGCCTCCCGAAACTCAGCCGCCGCCCACGAAGTGCACCAGCTCGATGCGGTCGCCTTGCCGCAGGGCGGTGTCCCCCAGGGCCGGGCGGCGCACGATCTCCCGGTTGAGCTCCACTACGACGGCTCGTGGGTCGAGCTCCAGCGTGCCGAGCAGGTCGAGCAGCGACGACTCGGGCGCGATCTCGCGTTCTTCGCCGTTGACGGTCACGGTGATGTGGTCTGTCGTACCTCGCACCTCATGCCTCGTGCCTTGCACCGTCGGGGCGTCGTGGGGGCGGCCCGTTCCCCGTTACCTGAACTACGACTAACGCTCTAAAGATAGTAGGAACTCGCGTGCGGCCGCCCCTGGATCGCTCGCGCCCCACAGCGCCCTGATCGCCGCCACGCCCCACGCACCCGCCTCACGGCACGGCCCCGCCCGCTCGGGAGTGACTCCGCCGATGGCGATGACCCGCGCGGGCCGGGCGGCTGCGATGGCCTCCAGACCGAGCGGCGTACGGTCGGGGTGGGATGCCGTGTGCCATATCGGCCCCAGGAAGACGTAGTCTGCGCCCGCCTCGTGCGCTTCGCGGGCCTCGACCGGGTCGTGCGTCGAGCGGCCAATGAGCGCGTCGGGGCCCAGCATCTCGCGCACCGCCTGCACCGCCAGCCCGGCGGCCGGCAGGTGCACGCCGACGGCTCCCACGTAAGGCACCACGTCGGCGCGGTCGTTCACCAGCACAGGGGCGCCCGTCTCCCGCAGCGTGGTCGCGAGCGCGATCAGCTCCCGGGCATCCACGGGGCCGGGACGAGCGTGCAGTGCCACGTCGCCCGCCCGAGCGATCGCGCGGGCGCGGCTCGTGAAGTCGGATAGAGAGACGACCTGCTTGTCGGTGACGGCGTGGAGCCGGGGGACGGCGCGGCTCACTCGAAGCGGTCGCCCGTGCGGCAGCCGCGGCCCCTGAGCCAGTCCTTGGCGGCCATGCGCTGCCGGCCGGCGGGCTGCACGTCCAGGAACTGCAGCGCCCCGTCGCCCGTCGCCACCACGAACGCGGGGTCGGTCTCGAGGATCTCTCCCGGAACCTCTTCCGCCTCCCACTCGTCGGCGGGCAGCGGGCCGAACAGCTTGACCTCCCGCCCCCCGAGCGTGGTCCAGGCGCCGGGGCGGGGATCGAAGGCCCGCGCCTGTCGGGCGATGAGCCCAGCAGGCTCCTCCCAGCGAATCTTGGTCAGCTCGCGCGTGATCTTGGGAGCGTAGGTGGCGTGCTCGTCGTCCTGGTGAATCGGGTGCGCCGCGTCTACCTCGAGCAGCGCGAGGGCCTCCACCAGGGCGAGCGCGCCGATTTCCGCAAGCCGCACGGTGAGCTCGCCGCCCGTCTCGTCGGGCGGTATGGGTGTGGGGACGGCGTGTAGCACCGGGCCCGTGTCCATCCCGGCCTCCATCTGCATGATCGAGACGCCGGTCTGCTCGAACCCCTTCAGGATCGCGTGCTCAATGGGCGCCGCCCCACGGAGCGCGGGCAACAGCGACGCGTGCACGTTGACCATCCCTCGCTCGGGGATCTCCAGCAGCGCCGACTTGAGGATGTGGCCGTACGCCACCACCACCCCGATGTTCAGGGGCCCGAGGTCCCGCAGCTGCTGCATGAACTCCTCTGTGTTGGGCTTCTCGGGCTGGAGAACGGGGATGCTCTCTTCCAGAGCGACGACCTTGACCGGTGGGGGAACGAGCTTGGAGCGGGAGCGGCCGTGTGGTCGGTCGGGTTGCGTTACCACCGCGGCTACGTCGAACCCCTCGCCCAGCAGGGCCCGCAGCGAGGGAACCGCGAAGTCGGGGGTCCCGAAGAAGACGGTGCGCACGGTCAGAGCCTCGTGGTGGTCTCTTCCTCCGGCTGCACTTCCTTGATGTAGCCCTGTTTCCCCTTGCGCAGCTTGTGCCACTTCTTCATCAGCATGCGGCGCTTGAGGGGGCTCAGGTGATCCAGGAACAGCACTCCGTCGAGGTGATCGATCTCGTGCTGGATCGCCCGGGCGCGGAGGTCGGTGGCCTCCACCTTCACGCGCTCGTTGTTCGGCGTGCTGGTCTCCACCACGATGCGGGCCGAGCGCTCCACGTCGGCGAAGATGTCGGGGATCGACAGGCAACCCTCCTCGCCCTTGATCCGCCCTTCCTGCTCCACGACCACCGGATCGATCAGCACCAGGGCATCGTCGTCCTCGGTCTGCACCACCGCCACGCGTCGGGCGAGCCCGATCTGGTTGGCGGCGAGGCCGATTCCGTCGTCGGCGTGCATAGTGTCGAACAGGTCCTTCACCAGGTGCAGCAGCTCGTCGTCCACCTCGCCGATCTCGGCGGCCCGCTCCCGCAGCACGGGCGAGCCGAGCAGGTGGATGGGGCGGATCGCCACTACTTCGACTCGCCTTCCCCGCCGGTGGTCACCAGGTCGGCCACGCGCTCCCGTTGGACCACCAGGCGTGACTCGCCGCTCTTGATGGTGAGCTGGTTGTCCTTGATGTGAATGATCTCGCCGATGATCCCGCCCACCGTGACGACCTTGTCGCCGCGCTTGAGCTGGGCCAGCCGCTCGCGGTGCTTCTTCTCCTGCTGAGACTTGGGCCGGATGATCAGGAAGTAGAAGATCGCGACGATGGCCATCATCTGGATCAGGAAGATGCTCATCCCGCCACCGCCGCCCTCACCGGACGGTGCGAACAAGAACAGCGTCTCAGGTGTCACGTGGTTCCCCGTGCGTTATAGCGATCGAGCCACTCCCGGTGCCAGCCCGCGAATGTGCCGGCCATGATCTGGCGCCGCGCCTCGGCGGCGAGCCGGATCAGAAACCGCACGTTGTGGAGCGACAGGAGCCTCAGCCCCAGCAGTTCCTCCGCCGCGAATAGGTGGCGGAGATAGCCCCGGCTGTAGGTGCGGCACGTCTCGCAGTCACATGTCTCGTCCAGGGGACGCCCGTCGCCCCGGTACGCGGCGTTCCGGATGTTCATGGGGCCGTCCGGGGTGTACGCCGAGCCGTTGCGGCCGTTGCGCGTCGGAGCCACGCAGTCGAACAGGTCCTGCCCCCGGGCCACCGACGCCAACAGGTCCTCTGGAAACCCTACGCCCATAAGATAACGCGGCATCTCCGGAGGCAGCGAAGCCGCGAGCGCCTCCAGCACCTCGTACATCACCGCCTTCGGCTCTCCTACCGCGAGGCCCCCTACGGCGATCCCCGTCCAAGCTCCGATGCCGAGCACCGCCTCGGCGGCACGTCCTCTGAGATCGAGGTGCCCCGCTCCCTGGATGATGGGCCACAGGGTCTGGCGCTCGGGTTGCTCCGCGGCGAGCTGGCCGTGACGCGCGGCGCAACGCTCGAGCCACCGCGTGGTGCGCTCCAGGGCGTCCTCGGCGGCGGCGCGCTCGGCGCCTCCCGGCACCACGTGGTCGAAGGCCATCGCGACGTCGGCCCCCAGCGTCCACTGGATCTCCATCGCCCGCTCGGGGGTGAGGCGCCGCCTGCCTCCGTCCACGTGCGACTGGAAGTCCACCCCTTCGTCGTCCACCCGGCGAAAGCCCTCGAGGGAAAAGACCTGGAAGCCCCCCGAGTCGGTGATGATGCAATGGGGCCACGCCATGAAGCGGTGCATCCCCCCCAGCGCGGCCACCGTCTCCTCGCCGGGGCGCACGTGCAGGTGATACGTGTTGGCCAGCACGATCCGCGTGCCCACGGCGTCGAGGTCGGCAGGAGAGAGCGCGCGCACCGTGCCCTGCGTGCCCACCGGCATGAACGCCGGCGTCTCGACCTCGCCGTGCGGCAGCCGCACGGTGCCGGCCCGCGCGGGGCCGTCGATCGCCTCCAGTCGAAAGGTGCAAGCGCTCATCGAACCGCCATCGCATCGCCGTAGCTGAACAGACGGTAGCGCCGCGCCACCGCCTCACGATAGGCTGCCATCGTGTGCTCATAGCCCGCGAATGCCGCCACCAGCATGAGCAGGGTGGAGCGGGGCAGGTGGAAGTTGGTGAGCAGCGCGTCCACGATCTTGAACTCGTAGGGCGGATAGACGAAGAGGTCGGTCCAGCCGAAGCCGGGCGCAACGGTCGCCACGGTGGGGACCGTACCGACTGGCCCTGCCGTAACGGCGGCAGTCTCGAGCGCGCGCGCTACGGTCGTCCCCACCGCCCACACCTTGCCGCCGCGTGCCCGCGCCGCGTTCACCTTCTCGGCCGCCGGCTCGGAGATCGCGTACCACTCGGCGTGCATACGGTGCTGCGCGGGGTCGTCCACTTCCACGGGCTTGAACGTGCCAGGCCCCACGTGGAGCAACAGCTCCACGATACGCACGCCGCGGTCTTCGATCTGTTCGAGTACCTGCGGGGTGAAGTGGAGCCCCGCCGTGGGCGCGGCCACGCTGCCGTCCACCTCGGCGTACACGGTCTGGTAGCGCTCCCGGTCCTCGGGCTCGGGTGGGCGCTCGATGTACGGTGGCAGCGGCACTGCTCCGTAGCGCTCCATGATCTCGTCCGCAGTGAGGCGTCCCGAGAAGCGAAGGCGTCGCAGGCCTCCGCCCACTACCTCCACAATCTCCGCCGTGGCGTCGTCACCGAACTGCACCGTGCGCCCGGCCTTGAGCTTGCCCCCCGGGTGCACCATTGCCAGCCAGGTCCCGTCGGGCTCGGCGTGGACCAGGAGTACCTCGGCCTCGCGGCCGCTCTCCCTGAGGCCCGTGAGCCGCGCGGGGATCACGCGGCTCGCGTTCACCACGAGGACGTCGCCCGCCTCGAGCAGGGTCGGGAAATCGCGAAACCGCCGGTGACGCACGGCACCACTCGCCCGGTCGAGCTCGAGCATACGACTCCCGCCGCGGTCGCGCAGCGGGTGCTGCGCTATCGCCTCGCGCGGGAAGTCGTAATCGAAGTCGGAAGCGCGGAAGCGTCTACCCACCGGGCTCGTCGCCGAACATCGACGGTTGCTCGCCGGTTTGGGCGGGAGGGGTGTAGCCGAAGTGGCGGTATGCCGCGGGTGTCGCCGTGCGGCCGCGCGGCGTGCGATGCAGGAATCCCTGCTGAATGAGGAACGGCTCGTAGACCTCCTCCAGGGTACCCGCATCCTCGCCGACCGCCACGGCTATGGTGCTCAGCCCCACGGGGCCGCCGTCGAACTTCTCGATGATGATCTGGAGAATGCGGGTGTCCATGTCGTCCAGCCCGTACTCGTCCACGTTGAGTCGGCCCAGCCCCGCTTCCGCCACCTCGCGACTGATGGTGCCGTCGGCCCGCACCTGTGCGTAGTCCCGCACGCGACGCAGCAGGCGGTTGGCCACGCGGGGTGTGCCGCGGCTCCGCTTGGCGATCTCGACGGCGCCGTCCGGCGCGATCTCGACCGCGAGAATCCTGGCCGAGCGCAGCACGATCTGCCGCAGGTCGTCGGTGGGATAATACCCGAGGCGCTCCACCACCCCGAAGCGCGCGCGCATGGGCGGGGTGAGCATGCCGTAGCGCGTCGAAGCCCCGATCAGCGTGAACGGCTCCACCTCCATGGGAATCGTCTGCGCGTTGGGCCCCTCGGCGATGCGCACGTCCACCCGATAGTCCTCCATCGCGGGATAGAGGAACTCCTCCAGGGCGGGCCGCAGGCGGTGGATCTCATCGATGAACAGCACGTCGCCCCGTCTCAGCGTGGTGAGCAGGCCCACCAGGTCTCCCGGCCGTTCCAGCACGGGGCCGCTGGACGTGCGGATGTTCACCCCCATCTCGCGCGCGATCAGGATCGCCAGGGTGGTCTTCCCCAAGCCCGGCGGGCCGAAGAAGAGGAGGTGATCGAGGGGCTCGCCGCGCTGCTTGGCCGCGTCGATGGCGATCTGGAGGTTCTCCTTCACGTTCGCCTGGCCCACGAACTCGTCCAGCCGCGACGGTCTGAGCGTCGCCTCGGCGGAGCTCTCCTCGGGCAGCGGCTCGGGCGTGGTGATCTCGGTGCGGTTCACTGCTTCGCGGTCGCCTCCCATCGGACGGGGCGTTCACCCTTCGTCACGACGTGCTTGGCGTGACACGTGACGCACTTGTCGTCTACCTGCTTCGCTCCCGGTGCGACCAGCTTGCGGTTGGTCACACCGCACTCCGTGCAAATCCACTCGGCCGTCAGCATGTCGTTTCGCTATTTCGACTTGGTTAACAGTTGCAGCGCCCCGCGGATGAGGTCAACCGGCTCCTGCGAACCGGTCTGGGCCACCACGGCGCGCACCGCCTTATCCGCATCGGCGGAGCCGTAGCCCAGGTTAATGAGAGCCTGGACCGCCCGCTCGGTGGGCGCGGCCGCCGCCTCGGGCGCGCCGGGCACCACGATGTCGCCCAGCCGGTCCCTCAGCTCCAGCGCTATTCGCTCTGCGGTCTTCTTGCCGATCCCCGGCACCGTGCACAGTGCGGCGATGTCGCCGTCCTTGATCGAGCGCACGACCCGCGCGCCGCCCAACGTGGAGACGCAGGCCAGAGCGAGGCGCGGCCCCACGCCCGAGGCGCCGAGCAGGCGCTGGAACACGTCCCGCTCGTGCTCCTCGTCGAAGCCGTACAGCGACCAGCCGTCCTCGCGTACCACCAGCACGGTGCGCAGCCATACCTCTGCCCCCTCCGCCGGCAGGTGCTCCAACACCCCCAGGGGCACCGCGATCTCGTACGTCACGCCGCTCGCGGTGGCCACCACCACGCGGTCGCCCGTCTTGGTCAGCAAGGTCCCGCGGATACCGGCGATCATCTCGCTTTCACCCGTCCGTCTCGTCGCGTGAGAAGATACGTAAGTCCCACCGCCACGCCGTCGGCGGCGTCGTTCGGGGTGGGCGGGTCCTTGAGGTTGAGCAGGCGCTGCACCATGTAGCCCACCTGCTGCTTGGCGGCGCTCCCGGTGCCGACCACGTTCTTCTTGACCGTGGCCGGGGGGAACTCGGCAATCTCGAGCCCGGCCTGCGTGGCCGCCAACAGGATGACGCCACGCGCATGTCCCAGGGTCACGGTCGTGCGCACGTTCTTGGCATAGAACACGCTTTCCAGAGCGAGCACCGTGGGGCGGTGGCGCGCGATGAGGTCCTGGACGCCGTCGTACAGCTCGTGGAGCCGCTGCCAGATCTGCTGTCGGGGACTGGTGCGGATTACGCCGCACTCGATGAGCTGACCGGGGCGCCCGGGGGCGGGCTCTACCACGCCGTAGCCCGTCACCGCAGTGCCGGGATCGATGCCCAGCACCCGGAGCGTCACCCGCCGACCGTCGCCAGGGTGTGGGCGTCGATGTCGAAGTTGCTGAACACCTGGGAGACGTCCTCGTGGTCCTCGAGGGCGTCCATCAGCTTGAGGAGCTGCACGGCGTCCTTCCCCTCGACCTGCACGGTGGTGCGCGGGATCATCGCGATCTCGGCCTGCTGGACCTCGATCCCCCTGGCCACCAGCCCGTCGCGCACGGCGTGCAGCTCCGTCGGCTGGGTGGCGATGAGGTGCTGGTCGCCCTCGGTCGTCATGTCTTCGGCGCCGGCCTCGAGGGCAGCCTCCATGGCGGCGTCCTCGGGGTAGCGCCCGGCGTCCACCCAGAGCTGCCCCCGTTTGTCGAACAGCCACGCCACCGAGTTGGGCTCTCCCAGGTTGCCGCCGTTCTTCGAGAAGATGTGACGAATGGCGGCCACGGTGCGGTTCAGGTTGTCGGTCGTCACCTGGATGAGGATGGCGGCGCCGCCGGGACCGTAGCCCTCGTAGGTCGCCTCTTCGTACGACACGCCCTCGAGCTCGCCCGTCCCCTTCTTGATGGCGCGCTCGATGTTGTCGTTCGGCATGTTCCCAGCTTTGGCGGTGTCGATCGCGGTGCGTAGCCGGGGGTTGCCGTCCGGGTCGCCGCCACCCTGACGGGCCGCCACGGTGATCTCCTTGATGAGCTTCGTGAACAGGGCGCCGCGCTTGGCGTCGGTCGCCGCCTTCTTCCGCTTGATCTGGGCCCATTTACTGTGGCCGGCCATAACACCTCTCACCCGCTCCGGTGCCACGGCAGGGATCGTGCAGTGGACGCGTGCAGGTCCTCATCTACCAGTCGGCAAGTTTCGGGTCGCGTCTGGGAATCGCGTACGGCAGATTGCTGGCAGGTGAAATATACGGATTCGCGCGAAGCCCTACCAACGCGCACCTTGCACTCCCCTGCGGAGGATTCTAGGCTGCTCGACGATGACGCTTAGCGGTCGAGTGTTGGTGGCGTACATCGTGGTCGCCCTCGTGTGGGGCTCCACGTACCTGGCCATTCGGATCGGCGTGCAACATCTGCCACCCGCGCTGTTCGGGGGGATGCGGTTCCTCACGGCGGGGACGATCCTGCTCACACTGGCCCTGGCGCTGGGTCGGCGCCTCCCCACCCGTCGGAAGGATTGGGCTACGGCGGCAGTGGTGGGCATCATGCTGCTGGGCATCGGCAACGGCGGGGTCATCTGGGCGGAGCAGTGGGTGGAGTCGGGTACCGTGGCCATCTTGGTGGTGACGGGCGCCATCATGATGGCGACGTTCGACGCCATCATTCCGGGGAGCGAGGCCAGACCCACCTGGCGCCAGTTCGTCGCCCTGCTGGTGGGGTTCGGCGGCACGGTCCTGCTGGTGGGTGGGAATCCCGCCTCTCTCGGTGGGGCGGGCTGGGTGGGACCCACCGTGGTGATCGTGGCGGCACTCTCCTGGTCCCTCGGCTCGATCTACTCAAAGCGCAACCCGACGGAGGCCAGTCCTCACATCTTCTCAGCACTGCAGATGCTGTTCGGCGGCGGCGTGCTGGCGATCGTGGGGCTCCTCTCCGGCGAGGCACGCGAGCTGACCTTCTCCGCCGCGGGTCTGGGAGCGGTGGTGTACCTCATCGTGTTCGGCTCCATTGTGGCCTATACCAGCTACGTGTACCTGCTGCGGCACGCCCCGCCCACCTTCGTGGGCACCCACGTGTACGTGAACACAGTGGTGGCGGTGCTCCTGGGGTGGGTAGTGCTCTCCGAGCACGTCTCCCTCAGAACCGTCGTCGCCATGGGGATCATCCTCGGCTCGGTGATCTGGGTGCGGCAGGCGACGCCGGCAGCGACTCCGGGGCCGGTTCGGTCGAGCGGGCAACCGCAGGTGGTGGAGTAGGCGAGCCGGGAGACTAGCCGGGATCCAGCATGTCCTCGAACCGCATCCACTGCTGATAGAAGTACAGGTCTATGAAGCCAGTGGGTCCGTTGCGGTTCTTGGCCACGATCAGCTCCGTGGCGCCCTCCACGCCGCCTCCCGGGTTGTACATCTCCTCCCGATAGATCCCGAGCACCACGTCGGCGTGTTGCTTCACCGCGCCCAGGCCGCCGTAGTCGTCGAGCGTGGGGCGCGGGTCGGCCCGCTCCGCGATGTGCTTGGGGAGCTGCGCCACGGCGAGACAGGCGAGGTGGCGGTCGAGGGCCACTCCCTTTAGCGCGCGCACTGCGAAGGCGGTGTCCTCTTCCTGCGTCATGCGAGCCGCCGGCGGCGGCAGCAGCTGGAGGTAGTCCACGATCACCAGGGCGGGGTCATCGTCCCACGCCGGCGCCAGAGCCTCGTCGAATTGGCGCCCCACCAGCGGATAGACCTTGAGCGGCAGATCCTTGAGCCGCAGCGCTGTTGCCCCTACCGCGGCGCGGCCCGCCTCGGAGAGCTTCCCGCCCCGCAGATCGTCGATCTGGACGCGTGCCTCCAGCGCCAGGGCCCGCTCCATGAGTCGGTCCTCGTCCATCTCGCCCGAGAAGTACGCGACCCGGCGGCCGGCCAACGCGCTGCGCAGCGCAATGGCGAGGGCGAGGGCCGACTTCCCCGCACCGATGTCGCCCCCCAGCACCACCAGGTCGCGCTCCCGGAACCCGCCGCCCAGCACCCGGTCGAGCGAGGGGAAGCCGGTGGGCACAGTGTCGGGCGGGATCTCGCCCGGCGGCAGGGCGTCCACCTGTTTGATCAGGCTCGCTAGCGAGTCGCGGCGCAGACGGTGCTCTTTCATCCGGTGACCTGTCTGGTGCGTTCCACATCGCGGGCCGACCGCGCCGCGAGGGCGAGCGCCTCGGCGGCGCCGCGCCCCAGGGCCTCGCGCGCGGGGGCGATCAGCTGGTGCAGCGCCACGGCGATCCCGTTGGTCCCTCCCTCCCTCAGCCCGCGGACCGATCCGGGCAGCGCCCGCCGCAGCGGGGCCGGGAGGGAAAGGCTGCTGAGCCGCTTTTCGAACCGCTCCAGCCGGGCGCGGTCGGCCGGTTCGCTCAGCTCCCCCGGCGGCAACCGGCCGTCACACTGGCGCACGAACAGCCAGAGGGCGAAGAGCCCGTTGCGCTTGGGGCCCCGCGCCTCCGCAGCCAATCCCTGCAAGAGACGGTCTTCGGCGAGAAGCAGTTGGTCGGTCACGCGCGTTGCACAATGTACGGACGGCGGTGGTGGGCGGCCAGGTGCGATTGTCGGGATACTGGAGGGGGTCTAGGTTACGGGAACGGGGAACGGGGAGCGTACCGCCCTGCCGCCGTACCTCCCGACTGCGGAGAGGTGGAGCACCACTAGATGCCACGTCCTAAGACGGTCCTCTGGGTCGACGACGAGATCGAGGCCCTCGACGCGCACATCCTGTTCCTCCGGGAGCACGGCTACGACGTGGAGCCGGCGGCGCACGGCGACGATGCCATCGCGTTGCTGCGGCGCCAGCCGTACGGGATCATCCTGCTCGACGAGCAGCTTCCGGGGAAGCGGGGTCTCGAGCTGGTGGGCGAGATCCGCTCCATCGATCCCGCCGTACCGGTGGTCATGGTGACCAAGAGCGAAGAGGCGGGCACCATGCACGAGGCCATCGGGATCCGGCTGGAGGACTACTTGGTCAAGCCGGTGAACCCACGGCAGGTGCTCACGGTGGTCACCCGGCTCCTCGAGGGCGACCGGATCCGGCAGCAGCGTCTCGCGCGGGACTTCGTGACCCGGTTCCGCGAGCTGGAGCAGCGGCGCAGCTCCCATCTCGGCTGGCGCGAGTGGGTCGAGCTCGCGGCCGAGGTCTTCCACTGGGACGCCAGGCTGGGACAGAGCGACGAGACCGGTCTGAAGGACGCGCTGCACCACTTCGAGGTCTCCCTGCACGAGGATTTCGCCAGGTTCGTGGCCGAGCACTATCCGCAGTGGCTCGCCAGCCCGGGCGGTGACCGCCCGCCCCTCTCGGTGGACGTGTGCAGCGAGTTCCTGGTCCCGCTAATGGAAACGAGCGGTCGTGTGCTGTTCGTGGTGGTGGACTGCATGCGCCTCGACCAGTGGGAGCTCCTCAAGCAGCAGATCACCGAGCTGTTCGACGTCGAGGAGTCGTACTACTTCAGCATCCTGCCGACGGCCACGCCGTTCGCCCGCAACGCGATCTTCAGCGGGCTGTTCCCCCTCGAGATCAAGACGCGCCACCCGCAGTGGTGGCACGACCGGGACGACGAGAGCCTGAACGCCCACGAGTCGGAGCTCCTCGCGGAGCAGCTCAAGGAGCTGGCGGGTGACACGGTGCCGGTCAGGTACGAGAAGGTGGCGACGGCGTCGGAGGGAGAGGCCCTGCTGCGGCGCGTGCCGGGGTACCTGTCACAGGACGGCGTCACCGCGCTGGTGTTCAACTTCGTGGACCAGCTCACCCACGGCAGAGCCGAGAACGCGATCCTCTACGAGGTGGCGCGGGACTCCCAGGCGCTGCGGGCCGTGACCGCCACCTGGTTCGAGGATTCCGCCCTGTACCGGGCGCTCAAGGAGGCGGAGCGGCGCGGTGTCCCCGTGCTGCTCACCACCGACCACGGCTCGATCCACTGCCACACGCCCGCCACGGTGTTCGCGAAGCGTGATGCCACGGCCAACCTGCGCTACAAGTTCGGGGAGGACCTCCGGGCCGAGAAGCTCCAGACGGCGCTCATGGTGGACAACCTGCCGGCGTGGGGCCTGCCGAAGATGAAGCTCGGGGTGCGACTCCTCATGGCCATCGGCGACCACTTCTTCGTCTATCCCACCAAACTGCGGGAGTACCAGGCTCGCTACCGGGGCTCGTTCCTGCACGGTGGCATCACGCCCGAGGAGATGATTCTGCCAATCGCCCTGCTAACGCCGCGGGGGTCGAAGTAGATGGTCCGTTACGGGCGCCTGTTCGGCTACCTGCGTCCCTATCGCACCTGGTTCCTGCTGAGCTTCGTAGCTGCGGTGGTGGCGTCGGCGCTCGACGGCTTCACCCTGGCGCTGCTGATCCCGCTGCTGCGGCTGCTGTTCGGCGCCGCTTCGGGGATTGCCGATGCCCCCACGGTGCTGGAGCAGATGCTGGCGCTCCTGGTGGGCCCGCTGCTCGAGACCGGCGAGCGTGCCACGGCGCTGCGCAACGTGATCGTGCTCATTCTGGGGACGGTGGTCGTGAAGAACGCCGCGGTGTTCGCGGCGGGCTACCTGGGGGAGTACGTGCAGGAGGGGGTCGCGCGGGACCTCCGGACGCGGCTCTACGCCCACATCCAGCGCCTTGGGCTGGGGTTCTTCCACGGGATGAAGGGCGGTCAGCTGCTGAGCCGCGTGGTGGCCGACACCGACCAGGCGAAGAGCCTGGTCAGCGCCGCGCTGGTCTCCGCGCTGCAAAACGTGATCCTGGTCGCCGTCTACCTGGCCTTCCTGTTCGCGCTCTCCTGGCGCCTCGCGCTCGTCACGCTCGTCCTGGCCCCGGCAATCGTGCTCGTGATGCGGCCTATCCTGGCCCGCATCCGCTCCCGGGTGCGCCAGGCCCTCGACGACCGCGGCGAGCTCACGGCAATCGTGAGCGAGACCGTCGAGGGAGTGCGCCTCGTGAAGGCCCACGGCGCCGAGGCGTACGAGCGCCGCAGGTTCACGGAGGCGGTGAACCGCTACTTCAGGGGGATCCTCGGCGCGCGCGGACTGGCCGTGCTGGCCAGCCCGGCGAGCGAAACCGTGGGCGCGGTGGTGTTCGTGCTGCTGCTGCTGGTCGCCTTCACGGCGACGGCCGACGGCCAGGCGCTGCGGCCCGAGGTGCTGGTCGCGTTCCTGGCGGTCTCACTCCGGCTGCTGCCGCCGGTCAAGCGCCTCTCACAGTTCCCGGCGCAGGCGGAGCACGCCCTGGGCGCCGCGGAGCGGGTGTTCGAGGTGCTGGACCGGCCGGCCGATGACGTGGACCCACCCGGCGCGCTCACCTTCCCGGGGCTGCGGCGCGAGATCGCGTTGCGTGACGTGTGGGTGGCCTACGAGGGAGAAGACTGGGTGCTGCGCGGCGTCGACCTCACGCTCCGCCGCGGTGAGGTGGTGGCTATCGTGGGACCCTCGGGGGCGGGCAAGTCGACGTTGGTCGATCTCTTGACGCGGTTCGTGGAGCCGCGGCGCGGTGAGGTGTCGGTCGATGACGTGCCCCTCGACCGCTACGGTCGCCGCTCCCTCAGGCGTGCCCTGGGAATCGTGAGCCAGCACACCGTGATCTTCAACGACACGGTGCGGAGCAACATCGCCTACGGCGACCAGGAGGGGGCGAGCATTGCGGCGGTGGAGGGCGCCGCCAGGGCCGCGAACGCGCACCACTTCATCGAGCGTCTGCCGCAGGGCTACGACACGCTGCTGGGGGAGCGAGGGATGCGGCTCTCGGGCGGGGAGCGGCAGCGCATCGCCATCGCCCGCGCACTGCTGCGCGATCCGCCGATCCTGATCCTCGACGAGGCGACCTCCAGCCTCGACACCGAGTCGGAGCGGTTGGTGCAGGTGGCCATCGCCCGGCTGCTGCAGAACCGTACGGTGCTCGTAGTGGCCCACCGGCTCTCGACCGTGGCCCGGGCCGATCGCATCGTCGTGCTCGACGGCGGGCGGCTCATCGAGCAGGGCAGGCACGAAGAGCTGGTCCGCGCCGGGGGGCTATATCAGCGGTTGGTGTCGGTGGAGTTGAGTAGGCAGGCGGCGGGGATCAAGTAGAACGGGAAGCGGGAAACGGGAAGCGCGAAGCGTACGACGCGCGGCCGCTTCCCGTGCGGTGCCTATCCCGTGTCCTGCGGCTCATCCCCCACCGGACGCACCGCAATCGCATACGTCGGGCACTGCCTGACGAAGTCGGCCTCCACCGGCGACCACACCTGCTCCCCGTCTGTGACCACGGCCTTGCCCTCGCTGTCGAGGCGGAACAGGCCCGGCGGCGCGTTGACCAGGCAGTGTCCGCAGCCGATGCAGTGCTCCCGGTCCACCCGCACGTGGTAGCGCTGCTGCGGAAAGACACCGCTGGCGCTCGCAGGGGGGATGGCCGCGGGATCGCTGAGCAGCTGGATCGTGGCGCGGTAGCCTTCGTCCACCAGCTCACGGTTGTGACCGAACGAGAACATGCCGTACTGCTCCACCCGCGGCTGGATGAGGAGGAGCGGCGGTCGGTCCCACGCCTTGAGCACGCTTGTGCGGCGGTTCTCGATGGCGATCTCGATGGCCCTGGCGTACACCGCAGCGAAGCCGGCGAGGTGCATGTCCGCCTTGAGCACCCCGCTCGATCCCACGTCCACCGCCACCACCAGGTCGCGCCGGCGGGCTGCGGCGACGTGCACCGGGAGGTTGGACACGGCGGCGCCGTCCACGAAGTGGCGCCCGTTGATCTCGTGCGGGGGGAAGTAACCGGGCAGCGAGCAGGAGGCGAGCACCGCATCGGCCACGAGGACGTCGTCGAGGCCCGGCGCGCCCCACAGCACCTGGGTGCCGGTGTTGACGTCGACGGTGTTCACCAGGAGCGGCCGGGTCAGCTCCGCAAAGGAGACGTCGCCGAGCAGCCCCCGCACCACGTGTTCCAGCGGCTCTTTGCGGTACAGTCCCGGCGAGCGCATCCGCTTGAGGGCCATGTCCCGGTGCGCGATCTGGAACAGGTCACGCTGCCGCACCTCGAGGGCCAGCGTCCGCAGCTCCTCGGGGGAGGCGCCCGCGCACCAGGCGGCGGCGATGAGCGCCCCGATGCTCGAGCCCACCACATCCGCCGGCAGGAACTCCTGTTCCTCGAAGGCGACCAGCGCCCCCGCGTGTGCGAGGCCCTTCATCCCGCCGCCGCCCAGCACCAGCGTGAATCGGCGTTCGTTCCCGCTCACCGCCCTTCCTCCGTCGTTGGGCGTTTGGGGCGGCCGCGGCCCGTCACCTGCGCCGTAGCCGCCGGGCGCGCCTGTTGTGTACCTTCCAACGCACCTTCAATGCTATGCGGTCGTCGTGACTGACAGCAACGTCGGGGCCTCGGCGCCCTCCGAGCTAGCCCACACGTTCGCCCGGCTGCGGGACACGGAGTTCCCCTGGACCGCGGAGGCCACCTACCTCAACAACGCCAGCATCGGTCCCCTCCCGGAGCGTACCCGCCGGGTTATTGACGCGTTCACGGCGAAGCGGACTGCGCCCTATCAGCTGCCCACAAAGGAGCTGGTGCAGGTGTTACGGGAGGCGCGGGCCGCGGTCGCGCGTCTGCTCAACGCCGACGTGGAGGAGATCGCGCTGGCCACGAACACGAGCTTCGGGCTCAACGTGGCCGCCACCTGCCTGCCCATTCGGCCGGGCGAGACGGTGCTCGTGTCCGACAAGGAGTTCCCCGCCAACGTCTATCCCTGGTTGCTCCTGCGTGAGCGCGGGGTGGACGTGGAGCTGGCCCCGACGTCGGCGGAGGGATGGCCCAGCGAGGGTTATTTGCTGGAGCGGCTGCGCGACCCGCGGGTGCGGGTGCTCGCGGTCTCCCACGTCCAGTTCGCCAATGGGTACCGCGTCGACCTCGACCGCCTCGGCGAGGCGTGCCGCGCCAACGGCACCTACCTGGTGGTGGACGCCATCCAGGCGCTAGGCCAGGTGCCGCTGGACGTGCGCGAGACCCCGGTGGACGTGCTGGCGTGCGGCGCTCAGAAATGGCTGCTGTCGCCCTGGGGCTCGGGGTTCGTCTACGTGCGACGCGAGCTCGCCGCCACGCTCGAGCCGGTGCTGGCCGGGTGGTTCTCCTTCGAGGGCACCGACGACTTCTCCCGTCTCACCGAGTACAACACGACGTTTCTCGCCGACGCGCGCCGGTTCGAGGCTGGCACGCTCCCGTTCCAGGATCTGGCCGGCATGGCGGAGAGCATCGCCCTGTTGTGCGAGCTCGGCATCGAGCGGATCGAGGCTTACCTCAGGGAGCTGCGCCGCCCGCTGGTGGAGGCGGCCGCCGACGGGGCCTTCGCCCTCTGCTCGCCGACCGACGAGAAGCGCTCCAGCTCCATCGTGTGCGTGATGACGGAGAACGTGGCCGAGTCGTATCACGCCCTCAAGCAGGCCGGCGTGGTGGGCGCGCTGCGCGAGGGGTCGATCCGGCTCTCGCCCCACTGCTACAACACGGTGGACGAGCTGGATCGGGTGGTGGACATCCTGCGGAGGCGGTGATGGCGCAGTGCGTCTTCTGCGCGATCCTCAATGGAGCTGCGCCCGGCAGTTTCGTGTACCAAGACGACGACGCAGTAGCCCTGATGGACCTCTATCCGGTGCACCCGGGCCACACGCTCATCCTGCCGCGGCGCCATGTCGAGGACCTCGCCGGGTGCCCCGCGGACCTGGCCGGCCGGCTGTTCGCGCTGAGCGGCAAGATCGCGCCCGCGATCGTGCGCGCCACCGACGCGGCGGGCTTCAACGTCTGGACGGCGAGCGGGGAGGCGGCGGGGCAGGACGTGTTCCATCTCCACCTGCACGTGCTGCCCCGTTTCGAGGACGACACGTTCGGGTTGCGGTTTCCCAAGTCGTATCCCAGGGAGGCCACCCGCGCCGAGCTCGACGCGATGGCGGAGGCGATCAGGTCGCGGCTGTGAAGATGAAGTCGGCCTTCTTCCCGCGTCTGAGCCACAGGTAGCGGCCGGCGAGGAGCCGCTCGGGTCCCACGGTTCCGTCGGCGGGGAGTGGCTCACCATTCACCGAGATCCCGCCCTGCTGTAGCAGCCGCCGCGCTTCGCTCTTCGACTTGGCGAGGCTCGAGCCCGCCAGCAGGTCTACGGCTGCGACCTCGCCCTTGAGCTTGATCTTTCCGCTGGGCAGCTCGGCCTCCAGCATCTGCCATGTCGCGGCGTCGGCCTCCTTCGGGTCGAGCTCGCCGAACATCACCCGCGATGCGGCCGCGGCACTCGCCGCCGCGCGCTTGTCGTGCACCCGCTCCGTCACCGCCGCCGCCAGGGCCTTGTGCGGGATGCGCGCCCCGGCGTTTCCGGCATGCTGCTCCAACAGGTCGGAGATCTCGTCCCGCGAGCGGAACGTGAGCGCGCGGAGGTAGGACTGGACGTCCCGGTCGTCCACGTTGACCCAGAACTGGTAGAACTTGTAGGGGGACGTCATCGCGGGGTCGAGCCACACGGCCCCCTCTTCGGTCTTGCCGAACTTGTCGCCGGAGGTCGTGGTGAGCAGCGGGGCCGTCAGGCCGTGGGCCTCGCCCCCGTCGACCCGGCGGATCAGCTCGCGGCCCGCCGTGATGTTGCCCCACTGATCGGAGCCGCCCAACTGGAGTTCGCACTTCTTGTGGCGGTAGAGCTGCAGGAAGTCGTATGCCTGGAGCAGCATGTAGCTGAACTCGGTGTACGAGATTCCCTCCTCCAACCGGCTCTTCACCGATTCCTTCTGCAGCATGTAGGAGAGCGTGAAGTGCTTGCCGACGTCGCGCAGGAAGGCCAGCAGGTTGAGGGGGCGGAGCCACTCGACGTTGTCTACCATCTCGGCGCCGGTGGGACCCGAGCGGAAGTCGAGGAATCGTTCGAGCTGCGCCCGTTGACGCTGGGTGTTCTCCGCGATGGTCTCCTCGTCCAGCAGCGGACGCTCGTCGGACCTTCCGCTGGGATCGCCGATCAGGCCGGTCCCCCCGCCGATCACCACGATGGGCTTGCCGCCCGCGCGCTGCAGGTGGGCCAGGAGCATAACCGGAACCAGGTTGCCGATCTGCAGGCTCCGGGCCGTGGGGTCGAACCCCACGTAGCCGGCTATCGGTCCCTTGGCGATGCGCTCCTTGAACCCGGGGGTCTGGTTTTCAACCAAGCCGCGCCAGGTCAGCTCGTCGAGAAACGCCGCCATCGATCGGGTCTTCGCCATCGCCGTCGGGACCGGTCCGAGGTCGTCGGATGGTGTTGTGTCGGGGCGTACCCCACTGTCGCCAAGCAACATAGCGAGCGCACCCCCGCTGGCAAGCTGAACCGGGCCACACTACGTTTGGTATTGCGCAGGGTATATGGAACAGAGCACTTCTTCCCCCCCGCAGGGCTCCCGCGTCGCCTCGTGGCTGCTGCCCTGGAACTGGTCCCGCCGGACCTGGCAGCTCGTCGTGCTCGTCGCGCTCGGCGGCACGGGCTTCGGGCTGGGGCTGGCGTACGGCGGCTGGAGCCGGGCCTGTGCGGGCAACGCCTGCCCCTCCATCGGCGTGCTCGAGTCGTACCGGCCCACCCAGGCGCTCAAGGTCTATGCAGCCGACGGGCGGCTGATCCAGGAAGTGGGTGCCCAGCACCGCACCGTACTGAGCTTCGACGAGATCGACCCCGACGTGCTGGCTGCCTTCGTCGCGGTGGAGGACAAGCGGTTCTACGAGCACGGGGGGATCGACTTCCGCCGCATTGCCGGCGCCATGAAGGCGAACATCGTGGCGCTGGGCTACGCCGAGGGCTTCTCCACGATCACAATGCAGCTCGCCCGCAACGTGTGGTCGCGGGAGTTGCCCAGCACCAAGTCGATCCGCCGCAAGGTGCGGGAGATGCGGGTGGCGCTGGAGCTGGAGGAGACGTACGGCAAGGACCGCATCCTTGAGCTCTACCTGAACCAGATCTACCTGGGCGGGAGCGCGTACGGTGTGGAGGCCGGCGCCCAGCGCTACTCCGGCAAGTCGGCGCGCGATCTCAATCCGGCGGAGGCGGCCCTCCTGGCGGCCATCGGCAACGTCCCCGGCTACTACGACCCGCGGCGGCATCCCCACCGGGCGCTGCAGCGCCGCAACCTGGTGCTCAATCTGATGAGCGACCAGGGCTTCCTCTCCGCGGACGAGGCCGAGCGGTGGAAGGCCTACCCCGTGCTGCTGAGCTCACGCGTGGACTTCGGGGACGTGGCTCCCTACTTCGTCGAGTGGGTGCGGCGCCAGCTCTACGCCCGGCTGGGCAACGCGATCTACGAGCGCGGCTACCGGGTGTACACCACGCTCGATCTGGACATGCAGCTCGCCGCCGAGCTGGCGGTGGAGGAGCAACTCGAGCGCATCGAGAACGAGGAGTTCGGCCGCTACCACCATCTCAGCTACCAGCAGTACCTCGACAGCGTTGAGACGCCAGGGGCCAAGATGACCAACACGCCGTATCTGCAGGGCGCGTTGGTCTCGCTGGACGCCGACTCGGGCTACGTACGCGTGATGGTGGGTGGACGGGATTACAGCCACTCGGAGTGGAACCGCGCCACGCAGGCAGAGCGGCAAGCGGGCTCGACCTTCAAGCCGTTCGTGTTCTCGGCCGCGCTGCGTTCCGGTAAGGCCGCCAGCTACATGATCGATGACGGCCCCATCAGCATCATGCAGAACGACACGATGCCGTGGGAGCCGCAGAACTTCGACGACCGGTTCTACGGTCCCATGACGATGCGGCGCGGGCTGGCGCTATCGCGCAACCTGGTGGCCATCAAGCTGGGGCTCGAGATGGGGGTGCCGGCGGTGGTGGGCGAGGCGCAGCGTTACGGGATCTCGACCCGGCTGCCGCGGGTCCCCTCGGTCTCCATCGGGTCTGCGTCGGTGATCCCGCTGGAGATGGCCTCCGCCTACACCGCCTTCGCCACGCTGGGGACGCAGGCGGCGCCGGTGGGGATTCTGCGGGTGGAGGACGCGGACGGCAACATCGTGTGGCAGCCGCAGGTGCGGCGCACGCCCATCCTGGATGGGGACCGTGCGTGGCTCCTCACCAACATGTTGCAGTGGGTCGTGGACCGCGGCACGGCCACCAGCGCGGTGCGCGTGCGGGGCGGCTTCGGCCACCCCGCCGGCGGCAAGACCGGCACGACCAACGACGGCACCGATGTCTGGTTCATCGGGTTCACGTCGGAGATGGTGACCGCGGTGTGGATTGGCTTCGACCAGCCGCGCAAGATCAAGGCCAACGCCCAGGGCGGGCTGCTCGCCGCCCCGGCGTGGGTGCAGTTCATGAACGACGTGTACGAGCGGCGCCCCCCGCCCGACGAGTGGGACCGGCCCGCCGGCCTGGTGCTGCACCGCGTCGATAACTCCACCGGCTACCGGGCCACCGACTACTGCCCGCGGGAGACCGCCTACTTCGAGTGGTTCATCCCGGGCACGGAGCCCACCGAGTTCTGCCCGGTGCACAACCCGTTCGACCGCATCTTCACCGACGCGCCGGGGGTCGGCGGGCCTCCGGGAGGCCGCCGCTGACGTCCCTCAGGGTCAGCGCGAGCGTCGTCTGGCCCGTGACCTCCCCACCCATCTCCAACGGCGCGGTCCTGACCGACGCGCACGGGCGCATAGCGGCCGTCGGTGCGGACGACCTGGTGCCGCACCCTCCGGGCGCCGAGCGGGCGCACTACGCCGCTACGGTGCTGCTCCCGGGATTCGTCAACGCGCACACCCACCTCGAGCTGCACGGCTTCCGGGGGCAGCTTCCCGAGCCCGACTTCTACGCGTGGATTCAGCACATGCGGGTCATCCGTCAGACCACGCCCGAGGAGACCTACCTCGACGGGGCACGCGAGGGCGTGCGCGAGGCCTGGCGCTGCGGCACCACCACGGTGGCCGACACGGGGACGAGTGGGGCCACGCTGCGCGCGCTGGCCGAGCTCGGCGGCCACGGCGTGTACTACCAGGAGGTGGCCGGTCCCGACCCGGCGGTCTGCGATGATAGCTGTGCCGAGCTGGCGCGCATGGTCGAGCGCCTGACAGGTGAGGCACCGGCCGGCGTCACCGTCGGCGTCTCGCCCCACGCCCCGTACACGGTGAGCCCCGAGCTGTTGCGGCGCGCGGTGGCCTTTGCCCGGTCGCTGGGGTTGCCGCTCGCCACCCACGTGGCGGAGTCGCCGGCCGAGGCAGAGTTCGTGAGCCGGGCCGCGGGGCCGTTTGCCGAGAGCTGGCGCTCCCGTGGGATTCCCCTGCCGGCCACAGCGCGCTCGGCGGTCGCGTACGCGGCGCGTGCTGGGCTGCTCGGTCCCGATTTCCTGGCCGTTCATGCGGTCCAGGCCGACGCCGAGGACATCGGGATCCTGGCGCAAGCGGGGAGCGCGGTGGCGGTCTGCCCCCGCTCCAACCGGCGGCACGGCCACGGCGACCCGCCGCTCGGGGCGCTGCTACGGGCGGGGGTCCGGGTGGGGCTCGGGACGGACTCCGTGGTCAGCGTCGAGTCGCTGGACCTACTCGCCGAGGGGCGCGCCGCACAGGGCGTAGCGGGCCTTTCGGGAGCGGCGGTGCTGCGACTGCTCACGATTGGCGGGGCGCGGGCACTGGGCATGGAGTCTGAGGTCGGCTCGCTGGAGGTGGGGAAGTGGGCGGACCTGGTCGCGCTGCGACTGGACGGGATCGGCGGTAGCGTCGGAGCCACCGACCTCGCCGATCGGTTGCTGAACGCCGACCCATCGAGCATTGTGTCCACCTACGTGGGCGGGCGGTGCGTGTACGATGCCGCTACCTGACCGGGAGCCATGAAGACCCAGCGTCACGCCGTTATCCTGCGCCTCGTGCGGGCCAACCGTGTTCACAGCCAGGAGCAGCTACGCAAGCTGCTCGAGTCCGAGGGGATCGACGTGACCCAGGCAACCCTCTCGCGTGATCTGCACGAGCTGCGCCTGATCAAGGTGACCGATGCGGATGGCAGGGCGCATTACGCGCCGCCCCCCGAGGGCGACGTGCTCCACCCGTCGCTGGAGCAGCTCCTGCCGACCCTGCTGGTATCGCTGGAGGGGGTGGGGAACCAGCTCGTGCTGCGCACCCCCGCGGGCAGCGCCAACGCGATCGCGAGCGCGATCGACGCCCAGGCGTGGCAGGAAGTCGTCGGGACCATCGCGGGCGACGACACCATCCTGGTGATTGCCCGGTCGGACCGCGCCCGCCGCGCGCTCGCCACCCGCCTCAAGGAGCTCGCCGCCTCCGGGCCTTGACCACGGCCGCCGTGTCTGTATGTTTATGCACTCTGCCGCATAGACATACAGACTGGAGGAACGGCCCGTGGGCCCGCTAGTCACACTCGCCTACTCCGGAGGTCTCGACACCTCCGCCATCGTCCCGTGGCTCAAGCAGACCTACGGAGCCAGGGTCCTCTGCTACGTGGCCGACGTCGGCCAGGGCGACCGCGAGCTGGACGGCGTGGAGGAGAAGGCCGTGCGCACCGGCGCCGTCGGCTGCGTCACGGAGGACCTGCGGGAGCAGTTCGTAAGCGACTTTGTGTTCCCCACGCTGCGGGCGGGCGCCGTGTACTCGCGCACCTACCTGCTGGGCACCGCCATGGCGCGACCGCTGATCGCGGCGGGGCAGGTCGCCGCCGCGCGCAAGGGCGGGGCCACGCACCTGGCCCACGGCTGCACCGGCAAGGGCAACGACCAGGTCCGCTTCGAGCTCACTTTCCAGGCTCTGGCCCCCGACCTCGCGGTGATCGCGCCGTGGCGGGAGTGGCAGTACCGCGGCCGCGAGGACTTGCTGGCGTATCTGCGGGAGCAGGGGATCCCCGTGGAGGCCAGCGCCGAGAAGCCCTACTCCCGCGACCGCAACCTGTGGCACTGCTCGCACGAAGGGGGGATCCTCGAGGATCCCGCCGCGTCACCTCCGGCGGACCTATATCTGCTCACGGCCGATCCGACCGAGGCGCCGGACCGGCCGGACGAGATCACGATCGGCTTCGAGCAAGGGACGCCGGTGGCGCTCGACGGCCAGCCCGTGGGGCCCGTGGAATTGGTGGAGCGCCTGAACCAGCTGGCAGGCGCCCACGGCGTGGGCCGGGCCGATGTGGTGGAGGATCGCCTGGTAGGGATGAAGTCGCGCGGCATCTACGAGACGCCGGCGGGCACGGTGCTGCGGGCGGCGCACCGCGAGCTCGAGCAGCTGGTGCTGGACCGCCGCACCCTCGCCCTCAAGGACGAGCTCGCCCCGCGCTACGCCGACCTGGTGTACGAGGGACGCTGGTGGACCGGTGAGCGGGAGGCGCTCGACGCCCTCGTCGCCGTGACCCAGCGGCGGGTGACGGGCACCGCATTGGTGCGGCTGTTCAAGGGCGGTGCGACCGTCGTGTCGCGGGAGAGCCCGTTCTCCCTCTACGCCGGCGAGTACGCCACCTTCGAGGCCGACGAGGTCTACGACCAGGCGGACGCCGCCGGGTTCATCAACCTGTTCGGTCTCCCGGTGCGGATCGCGGCGCAAGTCGCGGGCCGGCCGAAGCGGCTCGAGGAGGTGGCGTGAGCGAGCACGATGCGCCCGGAGCCGCCTCACCCGCGGCGCCCGGCTCGGAGCCAGTGGGCAGCGGCCCGCAGGGCGGGACGCCGCACCAGCTCTGGGGTGGACGCTTCGCGCTGGGGCTCGAGGAGGCCGCCGACCGGCTGAACCGTAGTCTGCCCGTGGACCACCGGCTGTGGCCCCAGGACGTGCGCGCCGCGCGGGCCTGGGTGCTGGCGCTGGGGCGCGCCGGCGTGCTGGAGCCCGACGAGCAGGTAGCCCTGCTCGCTGGGCTGGAGCGGGTGGCGGAGCGCCTCGCCGACGGTGCCGCCGCGGGCGCGCCCGACGAGGATGTGCACACCCTGGTGGAGCGCCTGCTGTACGAGGAGGTGGGCGAGCTGGCGGGCAAGCTCAACACCGGCCGGTCGCGCAACGATCAGGTGGCGACCGACTTGAGGCTCTGGACCCTGGAGGCGATCCGACACGTCGACCACGAGGTTGCGGCACTGGGCCGCGCTCTAGTCGAGCAGGCGAAGCGGGGCGTCGACCTCCTGCTCCCCGGCTACACCCATGGGCAGCGCGCGCAGCCGGTGCGCTGGGGCTATGTGCTCGTGGCCCACGCCTGGCCCCTGGCGCGCGACCGCGCGCGGCTGGCCGACGCGGCCCGGCGCGCGGCGGAGCTCCCCTTGGGGCTCGGAGCCCTGGCTGGGTCGGGAATGCCGGTGGACCGGAGCCTGCTCAAGCAGCTGCTCGAGCTCGAGCGGCTTTCTCCCAACGCGCTCGATGCCACCGGCGACCGGGACTTCGCGGCGGAGACGCTGTTCGCGCTGACCCTGCTGGCCACCCACTGCTCACGGCTGGCTGGTGAGCTGCAGACCTACGCCTCCTCGGAGTACGGCTTCGTGCGTCTGGCCGACGGGTTCAGCACCGGCTCGAGCCTACTGCCGCAGAAGCGCAACCCGGACGTGCTCGAGCTCGCCCGCGCCAAGGCCGCGCGGCTACTCGGCGATCTGTCGGGCATGCTAGCGCTGCTCAAAGGCCTGCCCGCGGGCTACAGCAAGGATCTACAGGAGGACAAGGCGTTCCTGTGCGACGCGGTGGATACCGTGCTGCTCACTCTTCCGGCGCTGCGCGGCGCCGTCGAGACGCTCGAGCCGGTGGCGCAGCGGATGCAGGGCGCCCTCGACTCGAGCCTCCTCGCCACCGATGTGGCCGACAAGCTGGTCGAGTCCGGGGTGCCCTTCCGGGAGGCCCATGGGCTGGTGGGCCGGTTGGTGCGTGCGGCCGAGGCCGCAGGGGTGGGGATCACCGGCGTCGGCTCGAGCGTCGCCAAGGCCGTCCACCCGAAACTGCCAGGGCTCCTCGCGACCCTGGGCTCGTGGGAGGATTCGGTGGAGCGGCGCGCCACGGCGGGAGGCTCGGCCCGGGCTGCAGTACTGGCGCAGATCGAGGAGCTCGACGCGGCGTTTCAAGTCGTTACGTAACAGGGAGCTAGGGGGCTGAGCCGGGCGGCGCGCGGCCGATTGGGCTCCACCGGCGGGCCCCACGACACAAGAAACGGGGAGCGGCTCGTCCTGCCACTCCCCGTTTGTACTGCCGCTGCGACGTGTCGGTCGGGCTCTGCGTGGCTCCCTGCTCGCCCCCTCCAGGCGAGCCGTCCTGCCGGGCGGCGGGACGCCCACACGCCGCAGTGCACCACATGGAGTCCCTGTGTCTCCCTACGTCGGCCCCATCCTCCAGTTTCGGCCGAACGGTCATGCGGGAGCGTTTCCGGGTCCCGTATCGTAGACGTGTGAGGGGGGCGGGAGGTTGCGTGCCCCGCCGCCGCCCCGCTCCCCCTGCACCAGGTGGGCGGTGGTGGTGGGGTAGTGACCTACGCCCTATCCCGACACCCCGATTCCGGGCACCTTGGACCCACGACGGCGCGAGCGTCCGAAGCCGGGAATGTCGTACCGTTCCCCCTTTCCCGTTCCCCCTGCACCCGGGGCGGTGGGCTGGGGGTGCAAACCGCCCGGTTCCTGGCGTTCTGAGAGCCGCCCGAGTGTGACGCTTCACACAGCGGTCTCCCCGGGAATGCCGTAAGTTGCCGTCGTACAAGGACGTGGCTCGGGAGAGGGCAGCTGGCATCCGAGTTGCGTACTTGGTGTACAGCGGATTCCCGGGTCTTGGCCCGGGGTGCGTTGCTGGCCGATAAGAGCAAACCAGGGGAAACTCTGGGACGCAAAGCCACGGGTCGTCCTCCGGCCGGGAGACGACAGCCGGGCTGCCGGGAGGCAATGCCGATGAGTTCACGACGCGAGAGGGATCGAGACGGCTGGGGTTACACCCCGCCTCGAGAGCGCGAGCGCCGTGGCCATCGACCGCCTCGCCGAGGTCGCTCTCCTGAGGCACCATCCGGCATCATATCGGTACGACAACGCCCCGCGGGGTGCCAGCCATGCCGTATGTGGCCCTGGCCGCTCCGCCGCGGGAAGCGTGCAGTGAGCATCGGATTGTTTGGGCGGGTGCTGGCGGCTCGGAGCCGCCGGCCCTACCCTTGCAGCGAACGGTCGGGCAGCGGCCGAGTTCCCTAGAGCGTGGAGGACCTCATGCGTGTATTCAAGCGACTTAGCGGCGACCGGAGGGGTTTCGCCCTGGAGGCGACCCTACTGGTCATGCTGCTCATTTCGGTGCTGCTCGCCGCCGCGGTGATGGGGGCGGTGACGACGACCCGGACCACGAGTCTGGACTACCGGAATTCGCGGGTCTTCTACGCGGCGGAGGCGGCGACGGAAGCGATCATGGGGCAGCTGGGCATTTACATGGAGGACGGCTACCTCAACGAGGAGGAGCTGGCGGCGCTCACCCCGCCCGATCTGGAGGGGTTCTCGTTCGACAGCTTCTCGGTCACCAAGACGGGTGACGTGATCACGGAGACGATCACCGACGGCTCGTTCGCCGGCCTGTACTCGCTCACCCAGAAGGTGGAGATCTACTCGGAGGCCGAGGATCGGCAGGAGAACAGCAGCGCCGTGCTGATCTCGGCCAAGGCGCAGGCGATCCCGATCTTCCAGTTCGGCGTGTTCTTCGAGAAGGACCTGGAGGCCACCAACGGCCCGCCGATGACGTTCTCCGGCTGGGTGCACGCCAACGGGAACATCTACCTGAGCTCGAACAACGCGTGGTACAAGGACGCCATTACCACGCCGAACAAGCTGTTCCACGACCGGAAGGACCAGCACCTGATCTACGACGGCGTGTACGTCGACGATGCCTACGGGAACGAAGTGCAGCTGCTGTTTGACAGTCGGACCCATGCCGATCCCAACGCGTTCCGCGCGCGGAGTGACCAGGACTTCGACAACCGGCTCAAGACCGACGCTTACGAGGTCGACTCGCTCAAGGTGCCGCTGCCGCCGGGCGTGGGGGCCCGCGAGGTGATGGCGCCGCGCGAGGCGAGTGATACCGACACCGAGAAGCGGGCCAAGTTCTCCTGGAAGGCCGACATGTACGTAACGGTGGACCTGGAGAACATGAATAACCTCGGGGGTGTGTGCGGAAGCGCCGGCTCCAAGACGCCCGACGAGGTGATCGGCAACCCCGGCGTGGTCGGGCTGCAGCCGGTCGAGGCGGGTGTCAAGATCACGTTCAAGATCGGCGACAACTGCGGCTGGAAGAACGAGGCCGAGTTCGACCTCACCGTGTACGGGGACGGCGCCGTGATCTGGCAAGGCGAGGAAGACGACGTCGGCACCCTGTGCACCTTCAACATCATCGTCCCGGCGGGCGTGGATGAGCTGAAGATCGTGCTCTCCGACGTCGAGGACTCGCCGTACTACGGCACGGCCATCTGGAGGAACCTGCAGAGCCTGCTGGACCTGACCACGCCGTGGCCCACGATCACGGTGACGCGGCCTGATGGCAAAGTCACGCCCAACATCAACGACTTGTGCAGCATGTTCAAGTGGGAGTGGTCCGCGTTCTTCGACGGCCGCGAGGGCAACATGCGCGAAGTGCTCACCCTGGATGTCATGGCGCTTGCGTTGTGGGTCGGTGGGCAGGCCAACCGCGAGGCGGAGGTCATCTACGTGGAGATGCGGGCTCCGGCGAACATCGGAGGGTGGTCGGCCGCGGCCAAGAGCCTCCTGGCCGACAACAGCCTCGATCCGGCGGTGCGGGTCAGAAACGGGGAGACGCTGCCCAACCGGATGAGCGTCGCCACCGACTGGCCGCTCTACGTGGAGGGCGACTACAACGCGCTGGCGTGGAAGCCGTCTGCCCTGGTGGGGGACGCGATCACGATCCTGTCCACCGCGTGGGTGGACGCCGACCACAAGAACCAGGTGGTCGAGAAGCTCGACGCGACCGAGACCGAGGTGTGGGCCGCGATCCTGGCCGGGCACTCGGCCACGCCGTGCGACCACGAGGTGGCGCCGTGCCCCGGCGGGTACGCCGACTTCTACGGCGGCGGGATCGAGAACTTCCCGCGCTTCCTGGAGCGGTGGTCGGGCATCCAGTTCATCTACCGCGGCTCGCTGGTGTCGCTCGACACGGCGATCGTGGCGACCGGTACCTGGAACGGCACGTACTACTCGCCGCCCAAGCGTGACTGGCAGTTCGACACCCGGTTCGAGGACCCGGCCAACCTGCCGCCGGGCACCCCGGTGGTGGGGGTGGTGATCCGGACGGCGTTCCGACCGGTCTTCTAGTGGTCATCGCGGTCCCCGCCCGCCGGCACCCTCAGTGCTGGCGGCGGGGGCCGTGACACCATATTGATTGAGGGAACGAGGCGGATTCGGACATCATGAGGCGCAGGGGATTCACCATCATCGAGCTGTTGATCGCCATCACGCTGATATCGGCGCTGCTGGCGATGGCGATCCCGTTCATGCGGGTGAGTCCCACGCGCCGGGTGCGCATCGCCGCGACCCAGCTCTCCCGGGACCTGGAGATGACCCGGACGCGGGCGCTGAGCTCGAGGAGGGCGGCGCGCGTCACGTTCGACGTCGCGGACCCGGGGTACACGGGCTACGGCGACCACGACCGCGACGGGATCATCAACGAGAGCACCGTGGAGATGGAGGACCTGCGGGCCTTCGGCCGGCGCGAGTTCGAGAGCGTCATCCAGTTCGGCCGCGGGAGCGCCGGCGCGGTGCCCGGCGACACGGGCTCGGGCGCCATCTCGTTCCCCGTAGGGCACGTGGAGTTCAACGGCCGCGGCGTGACGGTGCCGTTCGGCACGCGCGGCGCGGTGTATCTGGTGCACCGCGACGAGCCCGCTGCCGTGGCCGCGGTGTCGGTCACGGGCTCCGGCTCGGTGAAGCTGTGGGTCTTCAGAGGGGGGGAATGGCAATGAGGAAACAGGCCGGCTTCACGCTGATCTCGGTGCTGATCGCGCTGGTCCTCCTCTCGGTGGGCATCATGGCCCTCGCCCGCACCGGTGGGGAGGTCATCGCCTCGCGCACGGCGGCCTCCGTGAAGATCAACGCGGTGGCGATCGCCCGCGGGCACATGGAGCGGATCCGGGCGCAGCCCCCGCAGGACATAAAGGCCGAGTCGCCGGTACAGGTCAACGCGGCCGGCGAGCTCGATGGGAGCGGGGCGTACACGCGCTCGGTACTGGTGGAAGGCGTTGACGCGACCCTGATCCGCGTGACGGTGGTCGTGGACTACCCTCGCGGCCGGGAGCCGGTGGAACTGGTCACCCTGATCTACGTGCCGCCGGTACCGACCTAAGGAGCGAGCGATGCGGATGCAGCAGACCAACAGGCACGGTTTCACGCTCGTCGAGCTGCTCATAGCGCTGACCATGGGGGTCATCGTGCTGAGCGCGGCCCTCTCCTTCGGCGTGTCCACCTGGCGCACCATGGAGGGGAACTCCATTCGGGAGGAGGTCTACCGCAACGGTCGCTTCATCGGCATGTCGCTGGAGCGGGACATGCAGACGGTGGGCGTGGGCATCGCCAGCACCGTGTCGTTCGGCACCCTGGCGGTGTGGGGCGACACCATCGTGATCCTGTCGGTACCGTTCGATCCCGAGGAGGCGCCCCCCGCCGACCTGGTTCCCGATCCCGGTACGGACAATCCGCTGCCGTCCGGCGGAACGTGCGGGACATACTGCCTCAACCTCGACAAGCCCAAGGGCTTCGATCTTGAGCCGGGCAATCTGGCCCGCCTCCAGGTGAACGACGAGCGCAGGATCATCCTGGTGACCTCGGTGGAGCCGGGGGTGACGTTGACGGTAGAGTTCGGGACCCACACGTCCCTGCTGCACTACGTGGCGGGGCTCACCGGCGACCTGCGGCTCGACCGCTACTCGACCTTCGTGCAGGAGCTCGATCTGATCGTGTACTACCTGGACGGCGACAAGCTGATGCGGGCCGAGCGGCTGAACCCGGACGGCACGCCCGCGGGCGACATCCTGGCCTACGGGGTCCAGGAGTGGGAGGTGAACTTGGTGTTCAGCGACCTCGACGAGGCGCCCGAGGCGAACCCGAACGACATCGACCCGACCAACGACTTCGACGACATCCTGGGGGTGCGGGTGCGTCTGGTGACGGCCGCCGACCGCCCCAGCCGGCAGGTCATGCAGGGCGAGCTGTTCACCAGGGAGTTCGAGTGGCAGTTCTCGCCGCGCAACCTGATGTACGAGAAGAACAGACTGTAGTGGACGCCCTAGAACGAGTGCGAGAGCCCCGGGCGAGAGTCCGGGGTTTCTCGTTGGGGTCCGTAACGCCCCCTATTGCAATGCGTTACACGTTGCTGTAGGTTTTTGCAAACTCCTCCCGCCCGTTACGCCCGAGCGAGGCGGGGGGGTTTTTAGGTCTGCAGGAGATGAGACGTGCGCTGCCTGACGCTCAATGCATCGTTTGAGCCGCTGACGCTGGTGCCCGTGCGCCGCGCACTTCGCCTGGTCATAGACGGCAAGGCGGAGATCGTGGAGGCGGACGGACAGCGGGTGCTGCGCAGCGCGCGCCTCACCGTGCCAAAGCCGGCGGTGATCCGGCTGGTGCGCTTCGTGCACGTCCCCAGGAAGTTCCGCCGGCAGGTCACCAACACCTTCCTCTTTGCGCGCGACGGCTACATGTGCCAGTACTGCGGGCGCTCCGAGCCGGAGCTCGGGTTCCGCGAGTGCCTCACGCGCGACCACCTGGTTCCCCTCTCCCGCGGCGGCACCAACGACTGGACCAACGTCGTGACCGCCTGCTCGACGTGCAACACGCGCAAGGGCAACCGGCTCCCGCGGGAGTCCGGCCTGGGCCTCCGGCGGCTGCCCGTCGAGCCTCACTTCGTGTACCTCACGTGGGCGGTGCGCAGGCTCACGTCGATCCAGGAGAAATACATCCGCGTGTTCTACGGCGAGGAGACGCTGGAGCAGCTCAGGGTGCTCTAATCGAGTTCCCGTCGGAGGTCGCGTTTCTGTAGTGCCCATTGAGATCACAACTGGGGAAAGGTGCAAGGGGAAAGGGGAAAGGGACCACCGCGAGGATCCCCGGTGTGTCGTACCTTTCCCCTTTCCCGTTTCCCCTTTCCCCGCTCGAGGGAACTCAGCCATGAAGTCGCACACTCATTATCTCTGGTTCAACACCAAGCGGCGCCAGGAGATCATCGACATCACCGACACGGTGGCCGAGCAGGTCGAGCAGAGCGGCGTGCAGGAGGGCTTCGTGTTGGTCTCGGCCATGCACATCACGGCGTCGGTGTTCGTGAACGACCACGAGTCGGGGCTGTGGCAGGACATCCTCAAGTGGCTCGAGGAGACGGTCGCGCCGTGGGAGCCCGGGCGCTACAAGCACAACCTGACCGGCGAGGACAACGCAGCGGCCCACCTGCGGAGCCTCACCGTGGGACACGAGGCCATCGTTCCCATCACGAAGGGGGAGCTGGACCTGGGGCCGTGGCAGCGGGTGTTCTACGGCGAGTGGGATGGCAAGCGGCGCAGGCGGGTCATCGTGAAGGTGCTCGGGGAGTGAGGAGCGGCCGGGGGCCCGGCAGCGTTGCCGGTCGCGGAGCAGGGAGGAGTCGTCAGGTGCTCTGCCGTTGTGAGCGTATGCTCACTAAGCCGCCTGCGGCGGCTGCGTTTGGCGCTCGCGGCGCGCGCCGGAGTGGCGCCAGGGGCCGCTGGGAGGCGCTCCCGGCTCCTTGTAGGGGGTTCGTAAGTCTATTAGCTTCAATGGTTCCCGACGTTCGGGAGAGGGGTTTGTGAGCACGCATCACCTGGCGGAGCTGTTCGAGCAGCGCGTCCGGGAGCATCCAGATCGGGAATGCCTGGCCCACGGCAAGCGCCGGCTCAACTACGAGCAAGTGGCGGCCGAGGCCGACGCGCTGGCGGCGGCGTTCCGCGGGCTCGGAATCGAGCCGGGTGATCGTATCGCGGTGGATCTCCCCAACTCACTGGAGTGGGTCCTGACCCTGCTGGCGACCGCCAAGCTGGGGGCGGTGTTCGTGCCGCTGTATCCCTCTCTCGGATACCACGAGCTCAAGTATCAACTCCGCAACACGGAGTCGAGCTTGGCGGTGGCGGCGGAGTCGCTGGGTGAGCTGGACTACCTCGAGCTGTTCGAGGACTTGGTCGGTGACCTGCCCGATCTCCACTACCTGGTGACGGTGGGGCGGGAGGACTTCTGGTACGACGATCGGGTGTTCCAGTTCGGCGATCTGGTGACGCGGGGCAAGCGGCTGGGACCGGTGAGCGTGGCACAGGGAGACACCGCCGAGACGCCGCTCGCCATCGTCTACACGTCGGGAACGGTGGGCAAGCCAAAGGGAGTGGTGCTCACACACCGCAACCTGGTGCACACCTCGCGCTGCGTCTCGCAGGCGCTGCGCCTGAGCGAGGCCGACCGGGTGTTGGCGGCCGTGCCTGTGTTCACGGTGTTCGGCATGCAGGCTGTCGTGGCCGCGCTGCTCAGCGGCGCCACGGTGGTGCTGCAGGGGCGCTTCGAGCCGCCCGAGGCGCTCGATCTCATCGAGCGCGAGCAGGTCACCGTGTTCCACGGCGTGCCCACCATGTTCCAGCTCCTGATGGGCGACAAGTCGTTCGGGAGCCGGGACCTCTCCACTGTGCGGACCGGCATCGTGGCCGGAAGCCCGGTATCCGTGGACCTGGTGCGGCGGATCCGGCAGTGGAACGACGTCCAAATCGCCTACGGCCTCACCGAGACGGGCCCGACGGTAACCGTTACACGGTTCGACGATCCCGCAGACGTGCGGGAGCAGTCCGTCGGGCGGCCGATCGAGGGGGTGGAGGTCCGCGTCGCTGACCCGAACGACGGGTCGTTGCACGGCGCGGAAGCCGTTGGCGAGTTGGCGGTACGCGGTCCCAACGTCATGGCGGGCTACCACCGCATGCCGTCGGAGACCAAACGGTCGTTTACCGCGGAAGGGTTCTTCCTCACGGGAGACCTGGCGATGATCGGCGAAGACGGCCACGTCGCCATCGTGGGCCGCAGCAAGGACATGATCATCCGAGGCGGCTACAACGTCTTTCCGCGGGAGTTGGAGGATGTCCTCCGCACGCACCCGGCCGTGGACGACGCCTGCGTGATCGGCGTCCCCAACGAGATCCTGGGGGAGCTGATCTGCGCCTGTGTCATCCCCGTGGAGGGTGCCATCGTGACGGGGGACGAATTGCGAGAGTACTGCCAAGAGCAGCTGCCTGACTACAAGGTCCCGGATCGCGTCCGCTTCTTCGACGCCTTCCCCCTGACCGGGAGCGGGAAGGTGAAACGACGGGAGCTGGCGCAGGTCGTGGGGCTGGAATTGAGTGCTACGTGAGGGATGTCAAGACCGGGCGGCATATGACCGCCACCGCCGAGCCGCTGGCCCATGCGCCGAACGCGGCTCTCATGATCGACTTCGACAACGTCACCATGGGGATCCGCTCGGATCTCCAGGCCCAGCTGAAGCGTCTCCTCGACTCGGAGATCATCAAGGGGAAGGTCGCCGTCCAGCGGGCATACGCGGACTGGCGCCGCTACCCCCAGTACATCGTGCCGCTGTCCGAGGCATCGATCGATCTGATCTTCGCCCCGGCCTTCGGGTCGAACAAGAAGAACGCCACGGACATCCGGCTCGCCATCGACGCGCTGGAGCTCGTCTTCACGCGACCGGAGATCGGCACGTTCATTCTCCTCTCCGGCGACTCCGATTTCTCCAGCCTGGTGCTGAAGCTCAAGGAGTACGGCAAGTACATCATCGGTGTGGGGATCCGGGAGTCGTCGAGCGACCTCCTCATCCAGAACTGCGACGAGTACTACAGCTACACCGAGGTGACCGGGCTGGCAAAGGAGGGTGAGGTCGAGCACCTGCGTCGCGACCCGTGGGAGCTGGTGGTGCAGGTCGTCACGCAGATGAAGCGGGATGACGACGTGATGCGCTCCGACCGGCTCAAGCAGGTGATGCAGACCGTCGATCCGAACTTCGACGAGAAGGACACGGGCTTCAACCGGTTCAGCAAGTTCGTGGTCGAGGCGGCCGCTCGCGGCCTGCTCACGCTCGAGAAGCTGGACAACGGGCAGTACGCCGTGGAGCTGGGACCGAACGCCAACGTGCCGCCCGATGAGGAAGTGGCGCTGAGTGCCGCCGAGCCGGCCGTGAGGGAGCCGAGCGCGCGGCCCCGGCGCAGGCGGACGGCGCGGCGCCGGGAGGGCGAGCCGAAGGAGAAGCCGAGACAGAAGCAGAAGACCCTGACCCTCGGCGAGGCGTTCGAGCTGCTGCGCCAGTCGCTCATGGTGCTTGGGGCGGTGGGCGACGAGGCCACCGACGCCGACGAGGCCCGCGCCAAGATGGTCGAGCTCCTGGGCGACGACTCCGACCCCGTGTTCGAGCGGCCACGGTTCCAGCGGCTCATGCGCCAGGCGCATGACGCGGACGTGATCGAGCTGGTGAAGGGCGAGGGTCACGTGTACCGCCTGAAGCTCAATCCGCTCTCGATTCCGGACTCCGACGTGGAGGAGCAGCCCCAGGGTGAGCCGCCGGCCGAGCCCGCGGGGGAGGCCGACGAGGAGGCGGAGCAGAAACCTGCCGGCGGGCGCACGCGACGCGCACGCTCGTCGTCGCGCAAGTCGACCAAGGGCAGCAAGACGACGAAGAAGAAGACTACGAAGGGCCGAACCCGCTCCTCCCGCTCCCGCTCCAAGCAGGCGACGGAAAAGACCGCGACCGAACCCGAGGCGCCGGCAGCCCGGCTGCAGGCCCCCGAGGTGCAGGCCGGGGAGCCCACCAAGCCGCGCAACCCGCGGTTCCGGCGCGGCTCGCGCGGCGCACCGCGCACCCGCACGGCGAGTGAGAGCGGCGGCACGGACGAGGCGACGGCGCCGGAGGGGGGTAGCCGGCCCGCTTCTCACCGGGCGCCGTCCTCCGGTGCGCGCTCCCTGGGGGTGCGCTCCGGCAGCCGCCGGCGGCCAGGTGCCGGGGCTCGCGGGGAGGGGGCGGCCGCGGACACGCCAGCGCGGGAGGAGCCCGCGTCGGGTGGTGGTGGGCAGCAAGCCGCTGCGGCGTCCTCGGGCGCCGCCGCACCGCCGGAGGAGTCCGGCGAGGGAGGTGGACTGCTGCGCCGCATGACCGCCGCGCTCTCCAAGGTCGTTAAGGGTACGGACTCCGAGAGCGGCGCGTAGATGGAGCCGAGCGGCGCGCCGCTGCCGGAACGGTTCTACGCGCGCGACACCGAGGGTGTCGCGCGCGACGTTTTGGGGTGCGTGCTGGAGACGTGCCTTGGGGGCGAGCGCACGGCGGGCCGCATCGTGGAGGTGGAGGCCTACGTCGGCCCGCACGACCCGGCGGACCATGGCTACCGCAACCGCCGCACTGCGCGGAATGCGGCGCTGTTCGGCCCGCCGGGCACGTGTTACGTGTACCGCAGCTACGGGGTGCACTGGTGCTTCAACGCCGTCACCGAGCGCGCGGGCTTCCCCTCCGCGGTGCTGGTGCGGGCGCTGGAGCCGCTGGACGGGATGGATACGATGGCCGCGCGGCGGGGCACCGACGACGCGCGCCTGCTCTGCGCCGGACCGGGGCGGCTGTGTCAGGCCCTGGGGATCACCGGAGTGCACGACGGCCAGAGTCTCGAGACCGGTCCCGTGCGGCTACTCCGGCCGGCACGTGCGACGCCCGTGGCCGTCGCAGTGGGGCCACGCATCGGTATCTCGCGGGCCGCCGACTGGCCGCTGCGGTTCTGCGAGCAGGGCTCTTTCTGGCTGTCGCGCAAGGGCTGAAGCGAGCCCGACACGGCGAAAAGAGGGCCCGGACGACGGTGTCCGGGCCCTTTCGCGTGCCGTGGCCGGAGTGAAGCGGGCCTACTGTGTGGTCGTCACCTCGGTGTGCGACGACGTGAGCGCAAAGCGGATGCCCGCCGCGAATGTGTGCATCGAGCTGGTGATCAGGAACTCGCTGGAGGACGGCATGAAGTGATAGTCGCCGAACACGGCCAGGCGCCCGAGCTGCAGCTGTATCCCACCCCCCGCGGCGAGGAAGGCCGCGCTTCGCGCCTCCTCGATCGCGATCAGTGCGGCCGAGACCTCTTGGCTGGTCTCGGTGCCAGTGGTCACGGTGTCGGCGTCCGTGACGTTCTGGATCTCGAAGCCGAGCCCGATGTAGAGCTGGAACGCGCCCGACCAGGGGACGGCGTACACCAGAGCCTGCCAGCGGTGGCTCCGGGTGAACTCCACATCGGAGAATCCCGTGGGACTCAGGGCGTTGGACACGGCGGAGGTAGTGCCGTCGTCGTAGAACATCTGATCGAACGCCAGGTACAGCCCTCCCTGCCGCTTGGTGATGAACCACGAGCCGCCCGCGCCGTAGGCCGTCTGCCAGTTAATGGCGGTCGGGGTCTTGAACCGCATGATGGTGCCTTGGCCGCCCCAGTACCACCGGTCCTGCCATCCAAGGTCCTGACCGAGCGCGGGCGCCGCGGTCAGCGTCACGCAAACGGCGGCGAGAGCAACTCCGGACACGATTCGCATTGGCCGTACCTCCAGGCGAAGGCTCCTCAGCTACTGCACGCTCAGTAGCACCGCGTTGAACAGGAGCTTGAAGGTTCCGTGCGTCTGCCCACGGTGTTGCGGCCGGAAGCTGAACAGGATCACCCGACCCTCACCGACGGGCGCGTCCACCAGCGCCGCCTTCCCCTCCAGCTGCTCCTGGTTCAGGGCGTAACCGGACCGCAGCGGCGCCGGCAAATATCGACCCAGGACCCGAGCCGGGGCCGCGGCCTCCGTCACAACGCTGCGGGCGAAGTAAACGTGGGCCGAGTCGGCGAGGCCCGATGTTAGGGGCCCTCCCGGCTCCAGGGTCACGCCGAAAATAGAGCCTGGCGCGTAAAAACGCGAGCCCCTAGTTGCGGCCGGGCCTGCTGCTAGGCCATTGCGGACAGGGAGGTTAAGCCACGAGATCGCGAAAGTACTTGAAGCGTCGAGGGTGACGAGGACACCACCGCCGCGGACGAACTCGGCGACGTGCTCCGCCCCCTGCGTCCCGATTCCCCCAGCAAACTCGGGGGGAATCCTAGTATGTGAGCGCCCATTCACAATGCTTGAGTCGCCCACATCGGGCAGCACGAGGACGTCGTGGCGCTCTCCCAGCGCTCCGGCGCGGATATCGGCATCGGTGACCGATATATATGGAATACCGTGCTGCTCTAAGACCCAGCGGGTCCACCCCTCGTCCATGCTCGCCGTCCAGGGCTTGTATAGGCCGATCCGCGGAAGGCCCCGGTGCACGCTGCCTTCGGGCTCGAGCCCGTCGGCCGCCCAGGCGTCGTAGCCGAAGGCCGCGACGTGGGCGGCCACGAGGGAGTCGAGCTGCTCGGGAGCGGCGGGGTGCTCGAGCACCACGCTGCCCGCCGGGAGCCGGGAGCCGGCCAGCTCGAGCGACTCGCCGGTCACCCAGAGTCGGGCACCCAGCGCCAGCGCGTCGGCGATGGTCCTGCTCTCCAGGTTGGCGCGGTTGGTGAGGACCCGCTGCGTCCCGGAGCCGTGCACCACTCCGGGCGCGACCGCCACGTGGCTCAGCGGCTCGCCCTCGAAGGCGAACGGCTGGTCCACCTGCCGGACCTCCACCGCCATCTGGAGGCCCAGGGTCCAGCCGGCCACGTCGTAGGGCGCCAGCGGCGGGCCATCGGGATACTCGCGGCGGTCGGGGTAGTGCTGCAGCTCCAGCAGGTCCTTGACGTGCGCCCGGAATGGCTGGGCCATGGGAATCACCAGCGCGCCGGCGGGATAGGAGCGGCCGTCGGCCTCGAACGCGCGGGTGGCGCGCAGTATCTCGACGCCGGATCCGAGGATCGTGTTGGCCAGCACCGCGACCCGTGCCGGGTCGGGCTGCTCCATGGGGACGACGTAGGCGTACGGCCCGCCGGCCTCGCCCCGCGCCACGGCGCGGCGTCCCAGCCGCACGAAGCGCTGGACGAACAGCTCCCGCTGATCCGCTACGAGGCGCAGCAACCCGTCGGCGGCGAGCAGCTCGTACTCGATGATGTCGCCCATGCGCCACCAGCCGCCCTCCCACGGGTGCGGGTAGTTCACTCCGTGGCTGGCGGGGCGCAGGTCCTCCTTCTCCTGGAAGATCGGGGAAGCCAAGCGCGTGCTGGCGGCCTCGGACAGTATCCCCACCATGTTGTGGCGGGCCGGCACGGTCCGCAGGCCGCCGTGCCACCAGAGGTCGTAGCGGCTCTGGTGCTGCACCCCGGTCCGGCCCGCGTCGTAGATCGCCGCAGCCATCGCGCTACCCACCAGGTTGGTCGCCTCCACCAGCATCGGGTCGAGGTTGGGGTTCACCGGATCGCTGAACGGCGGGAGGAAGAGCCGCGCGCCGCGGTTGCCCATCTGGTGTACGTCCCACACCACCTCGGGGAACCATTCCTTATACAGCACGCGCGAGATGGCCCGGGTCTCCTCCTGCGTGAGCATGAACCAGTCTCGGTTGTTGTCGTGCCCGACATACGGGTGGTACAGCCAGGGGATGGGTCCGCTCTCGTACGGAGTTCCCTTGTGCTGGCGGTACCAGGCCACCACCGTGTCGAGCCCGTCGGGGTTCGCCGACGGCGTCAGCAGCACAATTAGGCGGTCGAGCAGGGCGCGGTACCGCTCCTCCGTCGCCAGGCGATGCGCCAGGATCATCGAGAACTGGCTCGACGCGATCTCGGTGGAGTGGATGTTGTTGTTGATGAACACCACGGCCGGCTGGTGTCGCACCAGGGAGTCCTCCAGCGCCGGGGTGAGGCGGCGCGGGTCGGCGAGCAGCGCCTGTGCCTGCCGGATCTCCTCGAGCCGCGCCTGGTGGCGCGGCGCGGTGAGCGTCACCATGAGCAGCGGCTTGCCGAGGGTGCTTTGCCCGATCGTGTCGAGCCGCACGTAGTCCGAAGCGCCGGCCAGGTCGGACATGTAGTACTCGATCTGGGTCCAATCGGCGAGGACCGAATCGGCGCCCACCTCGATCCCGAGCACCTCCGACGGCGGCCGGGGACCGTGCTGCGCCCACAGCGATCCCGTGGCAAGCAGCGGCCCGAGGGACAGCAGCCCCACCACTGACACTGCACGGCTCCCGTACACCATCCGTCCTCCCAACCCACGTAGTGAGATCATCGCGTGTCGTCCCCTTCTGTTAGATCAACCCCAGCTTCTGTCCGACCTTGCGGAACGCCCCGAGCGCCTCGTCGAGATCGTCCCGCGTGTGAGCGGCCGAGACTTGGCACCGCACCCGCGCCTGCCCCTTGGGTACGACCGGGTAGCCGAAGCCGGTCACGAACACACCCTCCTCCAGCAACATGTTGCTCATCTGAATCGCCTGCGCCGTCTCCCCGAGGATCACCGGAATGATGGGCGTGTCTCCCTCGAGGGGCTTGAACCCCAGCTCGGTGAGCCGGCCGCGGAAGTAGCGGGCGCTGTCGTGCAGCTGCGTCACCCGCTCGGGGTGCTGTTCCAGGTACCGCACCGCGGCCAGCGCGCTCCCCGCCACGGTGCAGGGGAGGGCGTTGGAGAAGAGCTGCGGGCGGGAGCGCTGGGTGAGATAGTCACACAGCGCCTCCGACGAGGCGGTGAAGCCGCCCGCCGCTCCGCCCAGCGCCTTCCCCAGCGTGGAGGTGATGATGTCCACCTCGCCCAACACCCCCGTGTGCTCGGCGGTGCCCCGTCCGGTGGCGCCGAGCACGCCGGTCGCGTGGGAGTCGTCCACCGCGACGATGGCGTCGTACTTCGTGGCCAGCTCCAGGATGTCGGCCAGCTTGGCCACGTCGCCCTCCATCGAGAAGACGCCGTCGGTGAATACCAGGCGGCTCCGCGCATCCTGTGCCGCCTTGAGCTTCTCCTCGAGGTCACTCATGTCGGAGTGCTTGTATACCGCGGCGCGGCACTTGCCGATGGACTTGGCCAGGCGGATTGAATCGATGATGGAAGCGTGGTTCAGCTCGTCGGAGATCACCGCATCGTCGGCGCCAAGCATCGTCGCGGTGAGCCCCTCGTTCGCGTTCCAGCAGGACACGTAGCTGAGCGACGCCTCGGTGCCGACGAAACCGGCGAGGGCGGCCTCGAGCTCGCGGTGGATGGTGAACGTGCCGCAGATGAAGCGCACGCTCGCGGTCCCCGCCCCGAACCGGTCGAGTGCCTGCTTGCCGGCCTCGACCACCTCCGGCACGGCAGAGAGCCCCAGGTAGTTGTTGCTGGACAGAATGATGATTTCGCCGCGCCCCTCCATCTGGACCCGTGAGTCCTGCGGCGAGTCGAGGTAGTTGAGGACCTTGTAGACCCCGTCCTGCTTGAACTGGTCGAGCTCTCCCCGGAGTCGCTGGTTCACCGACGCCCTCATGTCCCCCTCCCAGGTTCGACCGTGAGCTGGCGGTCCGCCTCCCTCTAGAGGATGCTGCGCACGAAGCCGCCGTCGATCTGCAGCGCGACGCCCGTAATGTAACTCGCGCGCTCCGAGGCCAAGAACGCGACTGCCGCGGCGACCTCCTCCGGCTCGGCCATGCGACCGGCGGGGATGTCGCTCACGATCGCCTGCGCCACCTCGTCCGGGCTGCGATCCTGCTGCCTCGCCAACTCGTGCAGCAGCTCCTGGACGCGCTCGGTGCTGGTGTAGCCCGGGCAGATGGAGTTGACGGTGATCCCGTCGCCGGCCACTTGGTCTGCCAGGGCCTTGGCGAATCCGAGCACTCCTGCCCGCGCCGTGGTCGACAGCATGAGGGTCCCCAGGGGCTGCTTGGCTGCGATGCTCGTCAGGCAGATGATCCGCCCCCAGCGTCGCTCGCGCATCGCGGGCACTACGGCGCGGCACAGGTTGATCGTCGAGAGCAGGTTCAGGTGCAGCGCCTCCTGCCAGCTCTCGGCCGGCGCGGTGGCGAAGGTGACCGGGGGCGGACCCCCGGCGTTGCACAGCAGGATGTCCACGGGTCCGAGCTCGCGGGTCACACGGTTGACGAGGTCAACGACCTCGCCCGGTACGCTGACGTCGGCGCGGAACCCCGCCACCTCGTGTCGCGCGTGCTGCTGCAGCTGCTCGACCGCGCGCGCCAGGCGCGCCTCGTCCCGACCGTTGAGTGCCACGCGGCAGCCTTCCTCCGCGAGCGCCGCCGCAATGGCGAGTCCCATGCCGCTCGACGAACCGCAGACCAGCGCCACGCGTTCATCCAGATGTAGATCCATGGTGATGACCCTGAGAACGGGTTCGGTACTCGATGCGAAGATGCCGCTCGCGGAATTTGAAGGTCCGTCGAACGCACAGCAACCCGGCACGGGAGTGCGCAACGACGGCGAAAAACCTATTGCGTGAATTCCTGGTATATCCAATATTCGGGTTCGTGAATTCGCGCCCGACGGAGCACCTCCTGTGTCGGTGACGCGACGCGAGTTCGTCAAGCACACCTCGCTCGCCGCCGCAGCGCTCGCCGCCTCCCGGCCGAGCGAGCTTGTTGCATCCCCGCCCGATTCGTCTTTCCTCCAGGCAGCGTCGGCCAAGGAGCTCTGCATGGTCGCGCTCAACGCGGCGATGGCCGAGGGAGTGGACTACGCCGATGTACGGGTGACGAGTGTGCGGACTCAGGTGGTGCGCACGCGAGAGGAGCGTGTGGCGGAGCTCGCGGACGACGAGACCATCGGGATCGGCGTGCGTGCGTTGGTAGGGGGGACGTGGGGCTTCCAGGCGACCCGCCATCTCACGCGTGATGAGGCCGCACGTCTCGCACGGGTGGCCATCGCGCAAGCGCGAGCCAACCAGCGAGCCAGGAGTGAGCCCGTCGAGCTGGCGCCGGTGGATCCGTATCCCAACGGCGAGTGGCAAACGCCGATCGAAGTGGATCCCTTTGCGGTTCCCGTGGAGGATAAGATCGAGTTGCTGCTGAGCGCGAACGTAGAGGCCCTCCGGGTCCAGGGCGCTCGGTTCGTCTCTTCGTCGCTGGCATTCGTTCGGATGCAGACGACGTTCGCGTCCACCGACGGGAGCGTGATCGAGCAGACGCTGTATCGAACCTGGCCGGCTATGACGGTGACGGCGGTGGCTGCGGACTTCTCGGATTTCCAGTCCCGCACCTCCGCCGAAGTGGCGCCGATGGGATTGGGTTACGAGCACGTGCGGCGCGCGAACCTGCGGGGCCGCGCGGGCGAGTGGGCCGAAGAGGCGGTGCAGAAGCTCTCCGCCAAGCCGGTGGAGCCGGGGGAGTACGACCTGGTTCTCGATCCGTCACACCTGTTCCTCACTATTCACGAGAACATCGGCCACCCCACCGAGCTCGACCGCGCGCTCGGGTACGAGGCGAACTACGCGGGCACGTCGTTCCTGGCTCCGCCCGAGGAAGTGATTGGGAAGTTCCAGTACGGTCCGGAGATCATGAACATCCAGGCCGACCGGACGCAGCACGGAGCGCTCGCCTCGGTCGGGTGGGATGACGAGGGCGTGCCGGCCGACAGTTGGCCCCTGGTGCAGGACGGCATCTTCGTGGACTACCAGACCACCCGTGAGCAGGCGGGTTGGATCTCGCACATCACCGGGGTGTCGCGCTCGCACGGCTGCTCCTACGCCCAGTCGTGGGACCGGATCCAATTCCAGCGAATGCCCAACGTTTCGCTGCTGCCCGGGTTCGACGACTACGTGCTCGACGACCTCGTCGCCGCTACCGAGCGCGGTATCCTCATCAAGGGGCGTGGGTCGTACAGCATCGACCAGCAGCGCTACAACTTCCAGTTCGGTGGTCAGGTCTTCCACGAGATCCAGGGCGGCAAGATCGTCGGGATGCTCAAGGACGTGGCGTACCAGGGGCGCACGCCGGAGTTCTGGAACTCTCTGGATATGCTGGGAGGCCCGCGCAGCTACGAGCTCGGAGGCACGTTCTATGACGGGAAGGGACAGCCGGGCCAGGTGAACGCCGTGAGCCACGGGTGCCCGCCGGCGCGCTTCCGGCAGGTCACCGTCATCAATACGGCTCGCGCCGAGTAACTCGACAGCGACGCAATGGCAGACATTCTCACCGAGAGCGAAGCCCGCGAGCTGTGTGACAGCATCCTGAGTCGCAGCACGGCCGACGGCGCCGCGGTACGGTTGCGGTCGGGGCTGGACGGGAACACGCGCTTTGCCAGGAATCAGCTCACCACGGCGGGAGAGGTGGTCGATGCGGAGGCCACCATCACCGCGCGGTTCCGCAGCCGCGGCGCCTCGGTGAGCTTCAACAACTTGAGCGATCAAGGCATCGCGGCGGCGGTGCGCAAGGCGGAGACCCTCGCGCGCCTCGCTCCGGAAGATCCGGAGCAGATGCCCCTGCTCGGGATGCAGGAGTACGCCGGAGCGGCGGCGTTCTTCGACAGCACGCGGAACCTCGGACCCACCGAGCGTGCGAATGCGGTGGCAGATGCCGCCGAGCTCGCCCGTCAGGCCGACCTCGTGTCGACGGGATTCCTGGCGCGCGTCGCCCAGTCCACGGCGGTCGCGAATTCCGCCGGCCTCTTCGGGTACGAGCGCTCCACCCTCGCCTCGTTCACGACGACCGCGCGTACGCCCGAGGGCGACGGCTCGGGATGGGCGGGGAGCACGCACAACGATTGGAGTCGGGTGACGTCTCCTGCCGAGCTGTCGCAGCGCGCCGGGGACAAGGCCGACCGGAGCGTGGACCCCACGATCGCCCAACCCGGACCGTACACCGTCGTCCTCGAGCCGACCGCGGTGGGGCATCTGCTGCAGCGCCTCGCGTTCGGACTCGATGCCCGGGCGGCCGACGAGGGTCGGTCGGCATTCTCGCGGGCGGGCGGCGGCAATCGCATCGGCGAGCAGGTAACGGACGAGCGGGTCACCATATACTCGGACCCCCAGGATCCCGATCTGCTGGAGCGACCCTTCACCGACGAGGGCCTCCCCGTCGGCCGCACCACGTGGATCGAGAACGGCGTGCTCGCCAACCTGTCGTACGGCCGCTACTGGGCCGAGCAGCAGGGACGCGAACCGGTACCCCTGGCCGGTGGGATCAAGTTCCAGGGACAGACGGGCACGGTCGATGATATGGTCGCGGGGGTCGACTTTGGACTCCTGGTCACGCGGTTCTGGTACATCCGCGGCGTCGATCCGCGGAGCCTCAAGTACACCGGCCTCACGCGCGACGGGACGTTCCTGATCGAGGGTGGGCGGGTCACGAGGGCGGTCAAGAACCTGCGGTTCAACGAGAGTGTCGTCGCGATGCTCAACAGCATAGAGGCGGTGGGTGAGGCGGTGCGAGTGGTCTCGTCTGAGTCCGGCGGTCTGGGACCGGCGGTGGTGGTTCCGCCCCTGGCGGTGCGGGGCTTCCACTTCACCTCGGTCTCGGACGCCGTGTAGCGAGAGCGTTTCGTAGCAGAGCGGAGCGGAGTCGTGAGCGGCGCAGCCGCTCGATGCGGTTACCCTCAACGCGGAGGCGTTATGCCCAAGAAGAAGCGGGCGACCAAGAAGAAGGGCGCCAAGCGGGCGACCAAGAAGAAGGCGAGAAAGAAGAAGAAGTAGTCTCGGCTCTTCTTCGCGAAGTACGTTGTACGGGGGTCGGCACGCTGCCGGCCCCGCAACGTTTCAGGTGATCAGTGCTTCAGGGCGAGGAGCCAACGGGGCCCGTCGGGTTGGCCGCGCTCCAGATGCCAGCCGTCGTAGTGGGCGGCCACGATCTCCGGGCCGATCTGGATCACGTCGCCCTGCGGCGCGGCGGGCATGACGTAGTGGATGCCACCACGCGGTGTCCGGCCCGTGAGCGCGCCTAGGAAGGCGTGCCGCTGCGATCCCTCGAGGCGGCCCAACACCCCAGGGTCGAGGACGGTGAGGACCGGTTGCACGTCCGGGAACCAGTTGCCCAGGCTCACTACGAGGGCTTGAAACCGCGCCCCGAGCGCCTCCGCCGCGGCTCGCGTCTCCACGCTCTCCACGACCGAGAGTTCCTGATCGATGAACACCACCGACCAGCCGTGAGCCGCGAGGAAGTAGGCGGCGCCGGCCGCACTGCCCCCCACGACCAGGGCGTCGCCGTCCGCGTCGAAGTCTTCCGCCAGCTCCAGCAGCGGAGTGGCGGTGTCGAGCTCCCAGTGTGTCGGCTCGCGCTGTGCGCGACGCAGCCGCAGGTGCTTCTCCCGCCAGCGGCGGTAGGTCGGCAGGTTGAGGCGCCGCATGATGAGACGGTCCACGTGCTCGAGCACGAGGACCTCGGTCAACACCAGCTGCTCGTCCGGTCCCAGTTCCAGCTCCCGCACCGCTTCGTCCGCGATTGCCAGCAGCTCGCTCCGTGCGAGCTGCTGCTTGAACTCCTCGATACGCTGGAGAATGAACTCCTCGTACTCCTGCCGCAGCGACTGCTGCTGGCGGGCACGCCGGCGGCGAGGAAGCGGAGAGGTCAGCACGGCTCGATGTGCACCACGACTTCGTTGAACTCGAGATCGTCACGCAGCCGTGCCTCGACGGCGTCCGCTACGTGGTGCGCCGCTTCGACGGTGGCATCGCGCGGCACCGCGATCGTGAGCTCCGCAAAGCGGCGGTCAGTAGCCCCGCGTGAGCGGATGCTGTAGGCGGAGATCACTCCGTCGACACCCTCGGCGGCGAGCTGGATCTCGCTCGGCGGTGCCGCGTGCTGGTCCACCAGCACGGGCACCGAGCGCGCCACGATGGTGTACGCCAATATGACGATCACGACCGCCACCAACAACGCGACGATGGAGTCCACCCACCAGTAGCCGGCGCGCGCGGCGAGCACGCCCACCAGCACCCCGATCGTAATGAACACGTCCGCCCTGGTGTGCGCCGAGTCGGCGAGCAGGATCTGGCTGTTCAGCGCGCGACCGCGGCGCGTCTCGTAGATCGTCACCATGGTATTGACGACCAGCGTCCCTGCCAACACGGTGAACTCCACGGGGCTGATGCCGAGCGGACCGGTGCCAGTCGTCAGACGGGATATGGCACCCTTCACCAACTCGAATCCGGTGATCGAGAGAAACACCACGATGGCCAGCGCACCCAGCGTCTCGAACTTCTCGTGACCGTACGGATGATCCTCGTCCGGCTCCCGCGACGCGACCCAGATCACGGCCAGCGCCAGCACGTTGTTCATCGCGTCGACGGACGAGTGTACCGCGTCGCCCAACACGCCGAGCGAGCCGGTACGCAGCCCGATCACGAACTTGGCCCCCACGACGGCGAGGTTGGCGACGAGGAGGCCGAGAAGCACGCGCTGAACCTGCGCGTTGCGGTTGCGCGCGTCCGCACTGGCGAGCGGCATGGCTCCAACCTACAACTGTCTAAATTACAGGGCAATCGGGAAACGGCGGGGAGCGGGGAGGGGGGAACTGGGGACGGTGGAGAATGGGACTGGTCGACGAACTCAGACTGCTCGCGATAGCCGGGCCTCCGGTGCTCGAACCGGCACGACTGGTGGACGCCTGTCGCGCCGCGGTGGAAGGCGGCGTGACTGCGGTCCAGCTGCGTGTGAAGCAGGCGCCCGCCGCCGTGCTCCTGCACCTCACCGAGTCGCTGTGCTCCGCGCTTCCCGTTCCCATCTGGGTGAACGACCGCGCTGACGTGGCGCTCGCCGCGCGGGCGCACGGAGTGCACGTGGGACAGGACGATCTCCCGCCAACGGCGGTGCAGGCCCTCGCCGGGGAAGCGCTGCGTATCGGCGTCTCGGTCGGCACACCGGAGGAGGCGGCAGCCGCCCTGCGGAGCGCGGTGGACTACTGGAGCATCGGGTCGATCTACGCCACCACGACCAAGCCCGATGCGGGCGCCCCCATCGGGGCCGAGGGCTTTCGGCGCTTGGCCGGCTACGCGCCTGCCGATACGCCGGTCATCGCCATCGGGGGGATCACGGCCGAGAAGGTTTCAGAGATCCTCGCCGCAGGCGCTGCAGGCGTTGCAGTGAGCAGTGCGGTGTTCGGTGTGGCGGACGTGCAACAGGCGGCGCGCCGGTTGCGCGACGCCGTGGATCGAGGGCTGGCCTGATCAGGTACCGGTCCCGCGGCGCACCGCGCGGATGGCGCGCTGGTGCTCGGCGTAGGTGCGGGAAAAGATGTGCTGGCCGTCGGCGCGCGCCACGAAGAAAAGGAAGTCGGTGCGGGCAGGGTAGAGCGCGGCCTCGAGCGTTGCCTCGGACGGGGCTCCGATGGGGCCGGGTGGGAGCCCGTCAATGACATAAGTGTTGTACGGCGAGCGCACCTGGTAGTCACGCTCGAACAGGCGCCGGCGTCGTCCGAGGGCGTAGATCACGGTCGGGTCGGCCTGGAGCCGCATCCCCTGGCGCAAACGGTTGTGGTACACCGATGAGACGTACGGGCGGTCCGGGGCGTAGCGCACCTCACCCTCGATGATCGAGGCGAGTGTGACGACCTCGTGTCGAGTCATCTCCAGGGTATCCAGCCGCGCGTTCCACTCCTCGCGCCACACCGCCTCGAACTCCGCAGCCATTTGCCGTACCACATCTGCGGCGCCCGCGTCGGTGCGCACCAGATAGGTGCTGGGGTAGAGGTAGCCCTCGAGGGAGGGCGTGGGTACCGCGAGCCGTTCCCGCAGTGCCGAGTCCCGGGCGGCTGCCACGAAGCGCTCTGCCGAGATTCCCAGTTGCTGCTCCACGGTGGCGGCCACCTCGGTGAGGAACAGCCCCTCGGGAACCACCAGGCGGCGCAGGGCAGGGCGACCGGCGGACAGCAGCGCCAGCAACTCCCGGTTCGAGGCATCGGGGGGCACGTCGTAGGTGCCGGCCTGGATCGCGCGGTGCCTGCCGGACATCACCGCGTAGAACTCGAACAGCTCCGCCGAGCGGATGAGGCCGCGCGCCTGTAGCGTGTCGGCTACTGCGGCGAGGGTGGCGCCGCGCGGAATCGTGACCTCCTGGGTCGCGACATCGGTCTGCCGCCGGCCGCATCCGAGGGCCGTCGCACTCAGCAGGGCGAGTGTCGCAATGGTAGCCGTCGCCCTCATGGTCGGCGACTGTCCAGGTAGTTCTGCAGCAGCACGGTAGCGGCGAGCCGGTCCACCTTGCCCTTCCGGCCGCGCGTCCCGCCGCCCAACTCGCGCACCGCGCCCAGCGCACGCGCAGTGGTCATCCGCTCGTCCCAGTACTCCACCGGGAGGCCGGTCTTCTCGGCGATGAGCTCGCCCGCTGCTCTGGCGCTCGCCGCGCGCTCGTCTTCCGTCCCGCTCGGGGTGATGGGTAGTCCCACCACGACGCCGACCGGCTGGTGCTCCTCGAGGTGCGCTCCCAGTTGCTGCATGGGGAAACGCTTGCCGGCGCGGCGGGTGATCGTGGCGAGGGGGTGCGCGAGGGACTGGGCGGGATCGGAGAGGGCGAGCCCGATGCGTTTCTCGCCGATGTCGACGGCCAGCAGCCGCCCCGCGCGTGGTAATCCCGTGGTGCCCATGACCTGCAATCTACCCCGGTGCCACCCGAATCACGCACGACGGCGGCCTCGCCACGCCGCGCTTCCCGCTCCCCGTTCCGTCACCCCTCCTGCATGGTGGAGAAGAAGTCCTGGTTGTTCTTCGTGCGCTTCATGCGCTCGAGCAGGAACTCGATGGCCTCCACTGTCGGCATGTCGGCGAGGAAGTTGCGCAGCAGATAGATCTTGTTGAGCTCGCTCGTGTCGAGCAGCAGCTCCTCCTTCCGAGTCGAGCTGCGCTGCACGTCGATGGCGGGGTAGGTCCGCCGATCGGCGATCCGCCGGTCGAGGACGACCTCCATGTTGCCCGTGCCCTTGAACTCCTCGAAGATGACCTCGTCCATGCGGCTGCCCGTCTCGATGAGCGCGGTGGCGACGATCGTGAGGGAGCCGCCGCTGTCGATGTTGCGCGCCGCGCCGAAGAAGCGCTTGGGCTTCTGCAGCGCGTTGGCGTCGACGCCGCCGGACAGGATCTTCCCCGAGTGCGGGATCACGACGTTGTGGGCCCGCCCGAGCCGGGTGATCGAATCGAGCAAGATGATCACGTCGTGCCCGTGCTCCACCAGCCGGCGCGCCTTCTCGATCACCATGTCGGCCACCTGCACGTGCCGGTCGGCCGGCTCGTCGAACGTCGAGGCGATCACCTCGGCCTTCACGTTCTCCTCCATGTCGGTGACCTCTTCGGGCCGCTCGTCAATGAGGAGCACGATCAGGGTGGCGTCGGGGTGATTCTCGGTAATGGAGTTCGCGATCTTCTGGAGCAGGATGGTCTTTCCGGCCTTGGGCGGCGACACGATCAGGCCGCGCTGCCCGAAGCCCACCGGAGTGAGGAGATCCAACACCCGCATCGCGAGGTCTGCATCTTCCCGCTCCAGGTGGATGCGGCGGTCGGGATAGCGCGGCTTGAGGTTGTCGAACCCGATGCGGTGCTTGGCCCTCTCGGGGTCGTCGAAGTTGACCTTCTCGACCTTGAGGAGCGCGAGGTACCGCTCACCCTCCTTGGGCGGTCGCACCTGCCCCAGGATCGTGTCCCCCGTGCGCAGGTCGAAACGCTTGATCTGGCTCGGGCTGACGTAGATGTCGTCCGGGCCGTACAGGTAGTTCCAGTCTTGGCTGCGCAGGAATCCGTAGCCCTCGGGGAGGATCTCCAGTACCCCCTCACCGCGAAGGACCGTGTCGGAATCGAGCAGCGACTGTTCGATGCGGAAGATCAGATCCTGCTTGCGGAGGCCAGAGTAGTTGGTGATGTTCAACTCCTCGGCCATCTCGTGCAGTTCCGCGACTGATTTCTTCTTGAGATCGGCGATGTCCACGAGGTCGGATGCTCCGTCAGTGTGGTGGGATTAACCTGCGGCTGAACACGTATATCACCCGTACTCCGGGTGCAGTTGGCGTCGTGGAGGAAGATTGGGCTTTAGGGGATATCAGCTGGGTGTGTAGCTGCGCTAATCCTACGGCGGAGGCTGAATGACGTCAAGTGCCGGCCTGAATCCCCTCTCACCATTCTTCCTCTGGTGGCGCACTACAGTCGTGCGTGATCGGGAGATCGTGGACGCCGTGGTCGATCCGGTGCACCGCGGGCCTTCGGTCGAGCTCGAGCAGGCGCTGGCCGAGTGGCCGGGGCTCCACTACTGGGCTCGGGGAGACGGCGACGGCCGGCTCATGCTGGTGCGGGTGCTCCGCCCCGAGCCGAGCGAGCGGTGGCCGCTGCACGTGCTGCTCTTCGTCGCCACATTCTTCACGGTGTGGATGGGCGGCGCGCTGCTAGCCGGCTCGGCGCTGCCGCTCGCGTTTCCCTTCAACATCGACTTCGCCGTGGCGCCCCAGCTCCTGTTGGAGCTGCTGCGGGAGCTGGTGACGCTGCGTCCGGGGCTGGACTTCGCGCTGGGGCTCATGGCGATCCTGTTGGCCCACGAGTCGGGGCACTACCTCGTAGCCCGGCGCTACGGCATCAACGCCTCGCCGCCGTACTTCCTGCCCGCACCACCCATAGTGAATTTCATCGGCACCTTCGGCGCGTTCATCCGACTGCGCAGTCCCGTCGTGGATCGGCAGCAGCTCATGGACGTGGGAGCCGCCGGGCCCTGGGCGGGCTTCGTGGTGGCGATGGTGGCGCTGATCGCGGGCCTGTTCCGCTCCCAGGTGGTTCCCGAGGTCGGCGCCTCCGAGCAGTTCGTCACGCTGGCGCACTTCCATCTGTATCTCGGCGACTCGCCCATCATGTACCTGGTGCGACGCCTGGTCGTGGGGGAGGGAACGGTCCTGCTCCACCCGCTCGCGTTCGCCGGCTGGATCGGCCTGCTCGTCACGATGCTGAACCTGCTCCCTCTGGGACAGCTCGACGGCGGTCACATCGTGTACGCGCTCGTGGGGCGGTATCAGTCGATCGTTGGATCCGTGGCGTTCGCGGCGCTTATTCTCCTGGGTTTCTTCCAGGGCCAGTGGTGGTGGTGGATCTGGGCCGCGGTCATCGTGATCCTGGGCCGAGGCCGGCTGGCCCACCCGCAGGTGCTGGACCGCTACCGGCGGCTGCCGGGCAACCGGCGGCCCGTCGGTTGGGCCACGCTGATCCTCTTCCTGGCGACGTTCACACCGGTTCCGATCCACTACTTCTAGGGGCCGTTTCTGCACTAGTGACTGCCCGCTCACTATTGCTCAAGTCGTGGGTTCCTATATATTTGCGCAAACCAACAGGTTGCTGCACATGGCGGGAAACCCCGTCCGGTACGGCGCATCCCATCCCACCGAACCCGTCATCCACGAGTTGCCTCCGCTGCGATATCAGGGCGAGCTGGTAGCGGTGCGGCTGGAGATGCGTAGGGCAGAGGACGGGACGTGGCGCGGCCGGCTGCTGTTCGGGCCGGCCGACGCTGAGTCGGCTCCGGCCACGGCCGACATCTTCTGTGCCGCCAGTGAGAGCGATCTGTGGGAGTGCCTCAACGACCTCCGAGAGCACCATCTGCGGGACCTCTATCGATCGGTCACCGAGTGAGCCGCGAGCCCGATCGCGATGCCCGGATCCGCAAGCTGCGGCATGACCTGGCCAACCCGTTGGCGGCGATCCTGGCCGAGACCCAGATGATGCTGCTCAACGCCGATCAGTACGACGCGGAGACGGTGAACTCGCTCCAGGAGATCGAGAAGCTGGTCCGCCGCATGCGCACGATGCTGCAAGAGGGATAGCGCACACTCCCTGGCAGACTCCCGAGCGGCTTCACCGCCCGCGCCGACCGCGGGCGTTTCATTGTCTGCGTCGCTCGCCGGCGTCGCGGCTCACGTGACGCTGGCACGAATCGTTCCAGTAACTCACACGAGCCTCACACAGCGAACTTGACGCCGCTCTCGGCGCGGCGCATGTTCGCCTTCCGCCACGCGTGGAGCAGGTATGTACAACTCCGAGGTCAACGCCGCCCGTCACCGGTTGCTCCTACTGGTCGTAGTCGGTGCTGCATTCGCGGTGTCCGCCTGCGCCGGGAGGCAACCGGCGCAAGTCTCTCCCGCAGAGATCCCTCAGCTCGAACAGCGCCTGGCACAGGATCCTGCAGACGCCGACGCGCTGTTGCGCTACGCCGCGGCGCTGTTCGCGGCACAGCAGTGCGACAGCGCGCGAACCGTGGCACGGCGCGGCATGGCCATATGGCGGCAGGACGCGCTGGGCCCGCTGGTGCTGGGACAGTGTCTCGAGCGCGAGGGCGCGTACGATCGAGCCATCGCCGTGTACGCCGACTACCTCGCCGCCTATCCGGAGCACGACGGCGCCGGCGCCGTGCGCGCACGCGAGCTGCTCGCACGTCGGGCTCGGGCCAACGCGCAGGCGCGGCAAGCGCTGGCCCGCGAGCAGGAGTTGGCGCAGCAGCCCGGCGATCCCCAGACGGTAGCCGTGCTCCCGCTCGACATCGCGGGAGACTCTTCCTACCAGCCGCTCTCCCGTGGGCTCGCAGAGATGCTCACGTCCGATCTCGCGCTGCTGCAGCGCTTCCGCATGGTGGAGCGACTCGAGGTGGGAGCGTTGATCGACGAGATGCAGCTCGCCGAGGCGGGACGCGTCGACGCGGCCACGGCCGCGCGCATGGGGTACCTGCTCCGGGCGGGTCGCATGGTGCAGGGGCTGGCGGCGATCCCGCCGGATGCGGAGGCACGGCTCGAGGCGAGTGTGGTTCGCTCCGACGGGCGGGTGACCAACCCCGAAGTCGCGACGGGGCGGCTGCGCGACCTCATGCAGATGGAGAAGCAGGTCGTGATCGGGATCGCGGGGCAGCTCGGCTACGTGCTGTCTGAGGCCGAGCGACAGCTGATTCTCGAGAACGGCACCCTGAGCCTAGTGGCGTTCCTGGCCTACTCTCGCGGGCTGGTGGCGGAGGAACTCGGTGACTTCCCCACGGCGGCGCTGTACTACGCCGACGCGGTGCGGGCCGATCTCAGCTTCACGGCGGCGCGGGCGAACTACCAGCGAAGCGCCGCGGCCGACGATGCGCAGGCGGCGTCCGCCGCCGAGGTCACGACGCTGGCGGCGCAGTCGGTCGAGGACCCGACGCTACTGCCCGAACCGATCGCCGACGTGATGGCGTCGACCCTCGGCGACATAGCGGCCACGCAGGCGGAGCGCAATCAGCCAGCCACGCGGCAACAGACCACGCAGCAGGCAACCACCACGTCCAACGCCCAACCACCACCGACGCTCACCAAGGAGCAGCCGGGGGTCCGAGGCACCATCCGCGTGATCTTCCGACTGCCATGAGACGCCTACGCTTCGTATTCCCGGTTATCGCCCTGGCGCTGCTGAGCACGCCGCAGCGGGCCCAGGGCCAGGTCCTGGTGTGGACGTCGGCCTTCTACGAGAGCTACAGCTTCGACGAGGGCCTCGACTTCAGCCGCGTGAGTCAGTTCACCGTTCCGGTGGGCGCTACGGTGCCGTTCAGCTGGGGCTCCATCGGGCTCTCCAGCGGCTACGTGCTCACCGATCTCGAGGCGGCGGCCGGCTCGGCGCTCGGGGATCAGAGCATCTCCGGTCTGCTGAACTCGGAGCTGCGGCTCTCGTGGGATGCCATTCCCGGCAAGCTGGTGGTGTTTGCGCTGGGAGCCATCCCAACGGGCGTCGAGACGGTGACGCAGGAAGAGCTGTCGGTACTGGCGGTCGTCTCCAGCGACATCATCGGGTACGCCAACGTGAACCTGGGAAACGGCGGCGGTCTGGGCGCCGGCTTCGCGGGCGCGGTTTCCCTGAGCCGCTCCTGGGCGCTCGGCGTCGGCGCCACCCTGCGTGGCGCCTTCCCCTACACCGCGGTGGTCGGTGATACGGCAGAGCTCAAGCCGGGCGCCGACGTGCGCGTGCGGCTGGGAGCGGAGGGGTCTCTGGGGCGCCGCACCTACCTGCGGGTGGCGGGCGTGTTCCTGTATCGGAACAACGACGCGTTTGGGGACCAGACGCTGAACGGTGTGGGGAATCGCCTCGTCGGCTACGTGTCCCTCGATCAGGGCGTCGGCAACACGACGCTGAACGTCTACGTGTACGACGTGTACCGCAACAAGCCGCAGCTGGAGTCCACCGCCATCGGGACGGCGGTCCTGCCGCGCGGCAATCTGTTCGGGGCGGGCGCGCGGCTCGACTGGCCACTCGGCAGCGCCACGGTGCTGACGCCGCGCTTCGAGTACCGCACCGCGCTGGCGGCGGACGAGCCGGACGTCGGGCTCAAGCGCAGCGGCGAGTCGTTCCGCTTCGGAGCCGACCTGCGGCGGGCACTCAACCCGCAGTTCGCCATCGTGCTCCAGCTCGACGGCACCACCGGCTTCGTGCGGTCGGAGGGCGTGAGCCCGCACTTCGACGGGTTCCGAGGTGCCGTGCACCTCGAGTGGACGCCGTGAGGCCGGGGGGATGACCATGAGAGCCAAACGCGTACGTCCCGTCTTCTGCTTCGCCCTGGCGGCGGTGATCGTGTGGAGCTGCCGGGATGCCGCCGGTCCCGCGGCGGGTACCGGGTACTTCTCGCTGGCGCCCAGCTTCGCGAGCGCCGCGGCCGGTATCGTCGAGATCGGCAGCGTCCGTGTGCGCCTGTTGCGGGGGGACGAGTCCGTGGCGCTGGACACGACGGTGACCGTGCCCACGGGCGCGGATTCGCTGGAGCTGGAGCTCACCGTCCGCCTCAACGAGCCCAACGAAGTGTTCCAGATGTTCCTCGACTTCATCACCCCCGCGCCGGCGAGCGTCACTGTCTTCCGGGCGGGGCCGGTCGAGGTGACCCCGAGTGCGGCCGGTGCGGAGCCCGTGCCGATCGAGGTGGAGGCCGTGTATGTGGGCGTGGGCGCCAACGCGGCGTCGGTCGTGATCACCACGGCGCGTGCGACGGTGCTGCCCGGCCAGACGACGCAGCTGAGTGCCGAGGCCCGCGATGCTGGGGGCCAGCCGATCGCCGGCACGCCCATCGCGTGGGCGTCGTTGGATCCGGCGCGCGCGACGGTGCCCGATCCGGCGGAAGGCGCGATCCTGGGCGGCACGACACCCGGGCCGGTCTCCATCACGGCGACGCTGCTCACCGGGCAGGCCGACACGATCAGCGTGGACGTGCAGCCGGCGCCCGAGCTGCTGGTGCAGGTCGGCGGCGACGGCCAGACGGCCCCGGGCGGATCCGAGCTTCCGCTGCCGCTGATCGTGGAGGTGATCGGAGCCGACCTCCCCATCGAGGGCGCCTCCGTGCTGTTCACGACCGGCGACGGCGGATCGTTCAGCGCCGATTCGGTCGTGACCGGCGCGAACGGCCGGGCGCAGACGATGTGGACGCTGGGGCCGGGCACCGGGACCCAGACGGCCACCGCGACGGTATCCGGCTTCACCTCCGTGACGACTACCTTCAGCGCGACGGCGGCCCTCGGGATCACGCTGAGCTGGAACAATGCGGGTGGAGGAAGCTGGAGCGATCCGGCCAACTGGACTCCCAACCAGGTACCGGGGGCGGCCGACACTGTGGTCATTGACCTGGATGGGACCTACACGGTCACGCTCGGTACCGCTGCCACCGTGAGCGTGCTGACCATGGGCGGCGTGAGCGGCCTTCAGACGCTGGCCCTGAGCTCGAACACACTCACCCTCAACGGGAACTCGACCATCGGGGTCGCCGGGGCCGTTGACCTGAATGGCGCGAGCCTCGCGGGAACCGGCTCGCTGTTCTCGGCCGGTGTCATGCGCGTGAGCGGTGGCGTGGCCGTGATCGATCTCGCGCTCACGAACACCGGATCGCTGGACGTGCAGGCCGGGGGGTTGGAGCTGGCGCAGGGCGGCACCAGCAGCGGCATGATCAGCACCGCCACCGGCACCAGCACCTCGGTGTCTGGAGGGACCCTCGACGTCACCGGCGGCAGCATGACGGCGGACGGCTCGCTCGCCGTGCTCGCCGGCGCCACGGTTCGGTTCAGCGGCGCCACCAGTAGCTTCAGCGCCTCGTCCTCCGTCAGCGGGGGTGGCGACATCGACTTTGCCGGCGGCCCGGTCACACTGCTCGGCGGCTACAGTGTCACCGGAACTTCCTCGGTCTCCGGCGGGACCATGAGCTTCGAGAACACCACGACTCCCGCCACCACCGCGAACCTCACGCTGAGCAGCGGGACCTTGAGCGGTGCCGGTGACGTCTCTGTCTCCGGGACGCTGCTCTGGTCGGGCGGCACGATGGACGGCGGGGGACTCACCAGCATCGGAGCCGCCGGCGGGGGCACGTTGGACGGCGGTGCCAAGGTGCTCGACGGACGGGTGCTCAGCAACGAGGGCAACACGGTGTGGACGGCGGGCAACATCGATGCCCGCAACGGCGCCGCGATCACGAATGCCGCGTCCGGCACGCTCGACGTGCAGGCGCCCGACGGGAGCGTGCTGGACAATACGGTGGGTGCGGCTGCGCTCACCAACGACGGCATGCTGGCGGTGGCGTCAGACGGGTTCGTGTCGGTCAACGTAGACGTGGTGAACAACGGTACCATCGATGTGCTAACGGGCGCGCTGGATCTCAACGGTAGCTTCACGCACGCCGACGGGGCGGTGCTGCAGGGCACCGCTACCCTCAACCTGATCGATGCCACGGTCACCGCGCTCGACGGCGACGTGAACCCGGGAACCTCTCCGGGAGCCCTCGGGATCAACGGCGACCTGCCGCTGAGCGCACTGTCGACCGTCAATCTCGAGCTGAACGGGCTCACGGCGGGCTCGCAGTACGATCAACTCAACATCTCCGGGGTCGCCGATCTCTCCGGCGTGCTCGACATCACAGCCGGATTCACGCCGCAGCCCGGAGACGCCTTCACCGTGATGACGTTCGCGTCCCGGGCCGGAGTGATCGTCGGCGTGAACGGTCTCGATCTCGGCGGCGGCGTGATTCTGGATACGGTCTGGGGAGCGAACGACCTGACGCTCGTGGTGCAGCAGCCAAAGATCGTGTTCGCGGGCGACTCCTCGGGCGGCCTCTCCACCGGGATCTTCACGGTGGACCCCGATGCGTCGAATCTGGCCCGCGTACAGGACCTGATTCCGCTCGGCTTCGAGCGCCAGTACCCACGCTGGTCGCCCGACCGCAGCCGCATAGCCTACTCGTGGGACGGCGGCGCGTTCGGTCCGCTCAAGCTCTACGTGACCAACAAGCTAGGAAGCGCGGTACAGGAAGTGGTCAACGACACGAGCACGTTCCAGCCGCGCTGGAGCCCCAACGGCGTGCATCTGGCTTTCGAGTGCGGCGACGGGTTCAGTGTGTTCGACGTGTGCGTCATCGGTGACGTGACCGGGCCGATCGGGTCGCTGCCGGTGAACACGTATGCCTTCGCGAGCGCGGGCATCATCAATTGGAGCTCCGGCCGGAGCGGGTTCTCGTGGGACCCGCAGAACCCCGACCGGCTGGTGTTCGCGCGTGACTCCGGGGCGGCTGCGCCCGCCGTGAGCATGCTGTGGACCGCGAACTACGACGGCACTGGCGTGCAGCGGCTCGCGCCTGACGGCCTGTTGCGCCCCGTAGACTCGGCGCCGCTCCTGGTCGTCGGCCCGCTGGACTTCTCGCCGGATGGGCAGCAGATCGTGTTCGCCGCGTACAGCCCCGCGGACGCGATTCCCGAGGACAAGCTCTTCGTCATCAACCGTGACGGCACCGGGCTGCGGCAACTGACCTTCCAGCCCGGATACGACGACAGCCCGCTGTACTCGCCGGACGGGACCGAGGTTCTCTTCGGCCGCGAACTCTCGTGCTCGTACGACGGCTGGATCGTGGACATCAACAACACGGATGGAACCCTCGAGCGCCGCATCACCGACGAGCAGTTCTGCGACTTCGACCTGGACCTGCTTGGCGGTGACTGGTCACCCGACGGGACCGAGATCGTGCTGACTGGCAGGGACCCGCTCGGCAACCTGCTGATCTATGTCGTGCCCCGCACGGTGACGCCGGCAAGCTACCTGGCGGATCGCAAGCTCGTTGGCAGAGGGGTCGACCTGGGTGGTTTCGTTCAGGACATCCAGCCCTCTTGGCGGCCGTAGCGCAGCGCGGAAGCCGCAGCACCGGGGAAACACGGCGGGCCGCGCACTGCGCGGCCCGCTCCGTTCCAGCCTCTGGTACTGCCTGCGTCACAGCACCACGGTGACCGTGGCGCTCGGCTGGCCGGTGCCCTTCTTGTTGACCGCGAGCACCCGGTACTCGAACTCCACGCCGCGCGCCTGGTTGGTGAGCAACGTCGTGGTGTCCACCGACGTCCCGATGTCCTCCCAGGCGCCGCTCGGCTGCTTGCGCTGGATCTTGTAGGCCCCCACCTGGCCGCCATCCACCGGCGGATTCCAGCTGAGGATCACCCAGCTGTCTCCCTCGCTCACGATCCGGATGTCCCGCACTTCGCCGGGCTCCTTGAGCGAGACGGGGCTGCGCCGCGGACCCCAGCCCAGCTGGCTGAGCTTCTCGGGTTGGTCGCGCACGGCGACCTCGGCGTACTTCAGGTTGGCCTTCATGTCGTCCACCAGGTCCTCGAGCGCGCGGTCCTTGGCCGCGTGCTGTTCGCGGACGGCGGTCTCGGCGACGACGGTGGCGGCGGCCGTCGCGTGGGACGCGTCGAGCCTGGCCCGCAACTCCTCCGGCGGCACCGGGGGTGCCGGGAAGTCCTCCGTCGCCTGCCCCAGGCCCTGCACCAGCAGCTGCGCCAGTGCCGCGATCTCGGGTTCTGCATCAGGGAACCGCATCTCGGTTTTCTCCTTGGTGAAGTGTGGTGATGGCGGCGGCGGAGTGGCCGATCCCGACCGCAGCCAGGGGAATCGAGGCTTCGAGTGGCCAGGTCGAGGCCTCGCAACGCCTGTAGGAGGCTTGGGTGAGCCGTGCCGAAGCTTGGGCAGGCCGTGTCGAAGCTTGGGAAAGCCGTACCGGAGCTTCGGTAGGCCGTACCGAAGCTTTGGCCAGCCGTGACGAAGCTTCGGCAAGCCGTGCCGGAGCTTCGGGAAGCCGTACCGGAGCTTTGGGAAGCCGTGCCGAGGCTTCGTAACGGCGTACCGAAACGGCGGGGTGCCCGCAGGCTCCGGTCGACATGCACGGTCATGACAGGACTCCTTCCGCAATCGTGTCCCTACTATGTCAGACGCAGAAATCGCTACTGACTTTCAAGAAGTGGGCTCAACTGATTGCGGGGGATGGAGTTGCCGGAAACGGCCTCGTGCACTTACGCGATCGCCGGATCGCCAGTGCGGGCCGTCCCTCAGGCTGCGGTGGGGGAGGAATCCTAGGGCACGGAGTCGAGCAGGGGGCCGAGCATCCGTCTCAGCTCCTTGCGGGCGCGGTGGAGATAGGTGGCCACGGTCCCCACGGGCAGACGCAGGGTCTCCGCGATGTCGTCATACGAGCGCTGCTCGACAAACCGCAGCCTGGCGCAGCGGCGGTACTTCACGCTCAACCGCTTGATGGCCTGCTCCAGCGCCGCGGCGACCTTGCGCGCGTCGGATCTGGGGGTCGGGGGATCGCTCCGGGTGGCGAGCTGGATCGCCGTGGGCCCGACCGGTCCGGAGGGGGTGACGTCCGGCGGGTCATCAAGCGGCAGGGGGGTGCGCTCCTTGCGCCGGAGGTAGTCAACGCCGGTGCGGTTCGCGATCCTGAGCATCCAGGCCGAGACGTTGCGTTCCGGCGGGTGGCTCTGGAGCGCATGGAAGACCTTTACGAAGGTCTCCTGCGTGAGGTCCTGCGCCACCTCGCGGTCGCCGACCAGGCGACACATGAAGCCATAGACGCGCCGCTGGTAGCGGCGCAGCAGCTCGCGATACCCGTCCTCGCGGCCCTGGCGCGCCCAGGCCACCACTTCCAGGTCGGTGGCGGCGGAGAGGTCAGGAGGGGGGGTAATGTTCTGCAATACGGTGGAGCAGGGTTTGGGGGTTTCGGAACAGGGAGCACCTGACCGGGCTTGCCACAATCTCCTACCCGCTCCAGAACCTGAGCAGCGCGATCATCGTCCCGGTCGTGCCCACCCAGAAGAGGAACATCCAGCGGATCAGCCGGGTTTCCAGCGCAGTGAGTGCTTGGGTGAACTCTCCACGGAGGCCCGCAACCTCCGGGTGAAGCTCCGCCCGCAGCGCCGCAATGCGCTGCTCGAGGTTGGCGTCGAACCGCGCGAAGTGGACCTCGAACAGCTCGCGGAACTCCGATCGGTAGGTGGCGTCCACCTGGTTGAACCAGTCCACGAGTTCGTCGGCCACCCGGTGGCCGAACTTGGCGTAGAACTCCTCGGAGAACTTGGCGGTCACCGGCATCGACTCCCCCGTGGGATGGGTGCCGGCTCCACCCTACAAGCTAGCGCCGCGCAGGGCTGCGACAGTAGCAGAGAGGCCCAACCTATCGGACTGGCCCGGGTGACGCGATAAACTCACGGAGTTGGGGGTACGGGCCACTGTGGTTAGCCCGGAAGAAGAACTTGTTGCGGAAGGCTGCCACGGGCCGCTCATGAAACAAGGTGTCCGTGCGGTCGAAATCCATCTCCATGAGCAGAGCGCCTTCGTAGGAGCGGAGCTCCAGGTGGCCGCTCTCTCCCCTGATTCGATTAGTGGGAAGAGCCCTAAGGTGCCAATAGAGGACCATATCCTCGTCACACACGGCCGCGAACGAGGCGCTGGCAGGGAGCCGATCGGTCGGTGACCGACGCCCCTCCTGAGGCGCGATCCAGTCGAGCGCCGTATGGAACCGGGAGTACGGCACAAGCTGCGGCCCTGCCAGGACGACGGCCTCAAAGCTCCAGGAGTTCAAGACAGCGAGCATGAACGCCTCGCCCTGGCCCCGCGAGCACGAACCCACACGGTTGGCGTAGGCACCGGTGTTCCGAAGACCTATTTCCGGAGGGGATAGCGAATGATGTCGCACGGCACCCGTCCGCAGGTCCAGCCAAGCGACCTGACCCGGTTCTACACCCTGGCCAACCCGCGGCGACCAGAGCCGTGGCAGTACCGAAGTCGCGATGACGGCAGTCGTGTCATCCACCCACGACAGATGAGTGACAAACGGCCCAGCGACCAATGTTCTCGAGACCTCCTGTCCCTCCAGGTCGACCACCACGACGCTGCGCGAGCGATAGTCGTAGACCGCCAGGTGGTCTCCACGGAATGTGAGCGGACCCACGTCTTGGAACTCACCTGGTCCGCTGCCACACCGGCCGAACCGCCGCAGGAACGCACCGGTCTCTGCAGAGAGAAGTACGATCTGGCATAGATAGAGATCGGCGACGGCCAAGAGTCCGGATTCACTTACCGCTGCATCGCCGATAAGGGTGAAGGAGAGTGGGCCGGTGTTCGTGCCGAGGGATCTTGAGTACTCGAGTGACATCGGGCGCACCTCCCGCGAGGCCGCCACGACGCCGAGGTCGCGCGGGAGTCCACCAAAGTGCGTTGAATCGCTAGAGCGGCTGGCATCGCTGCACGCCATGCCGGTTACCCAGGCAAGCGCCAGGACCAGAGACAACGCACGCGCAGCCAAGCGAGGATTGCTGGGTGCCCGATTCATAGTCACGCGGTCCGCCGGATGCAGAGGTCGCCCGACGAGGTGTCCCAGACGGCAGGGAGGGTCTCGCTCGTCAAGCTCGTCAGGGCACTGCAGCTGGTTCCGTCGTAGTGCAGCGCGTCCACACCCGATCGATAACCGCGATCTCCGGGATGGAGCTTCCGTAGAACGAACGGGCGAATTCCTACGAATGCGCCGAGTGTGCCGACTCCGTAGGGATTACTCTGACACCGTCACGCTGACGCTGAGCACTTGGCCATCAGGCTGCGCGTACTCCACGGTCACCACGTCCGCCGGCTGAACCTGGACGCTGCCGTCGTGAGGACGCGGTTCCAGGAGATCAAGCGGTGCGCCGCCCAGAAATGCGTTCGAGCCTGACGGGCTGTCCTCAACGTCCGCAATCCGTATGATGCCGCTGTATTCAACCAACCGCACTCCAGGCCAGCGCCGAGCCTGCGCCATGGCGGCCGTAAGCTCACCACTGAAGATTCTCACAGCCCCAAACTCGGTGATCCACGGGCCACAGGACCCATTCGTGCAGACACGTACGAGACGGAGCCTCCCGTTGATCTGCTCGATGAACGGCCTCAGGTCCCTGATGTCGGCCCCGTTCTCCATGAGAATCAGAAACTTGTTACACAGGATCTCCCTACCGTCTTCCAGTCGGCACAACTCCGGTCCGACGTGGATTTCCTCGCGTTCGCTGGTGCTGCTTCGGACAGCGAGTCTGATCCGGGCGTCTTCCGCGAGCTGGAAGGACGGATCCGCCGGCACGGCGCGCACAAGTAGGGCCCCTCCGTCGTGGATGAACGACTCGTCGATCTGCAGTTCATCCAGCATCGGATTCACAAACCTTAGCTCCGTCGGACCCTCGTTACATGCACCTATCCCCGCCACGACCATAGCCAGCAAAGACGGGATGAGACGTGGTGTTGCGCCTCGCATGTTGATCGCCTCCGACGTGAGCTGTACGCGGCCAATCGATATCTGGGGAGCCCCAGCCAACTCGTGCAGGCTGACGGTCAGCGGTGGTCGTCGGGCGGGCGTCCTTCCAGGGGCGTCGGTACGGCGGCGCAACCGCCAGAGCATCAGGCTGTTCCGAGGCCCGGCAGCTGGTGTCCCTACTACACGTAACCTGTCGCTGGTTCGTGCGACTGAAAAGACCCCTTCGGGGGCATCGTGTGCCCGGAGTGGGACATTTCAAATGGGAGAGATAGACTCGCAGTGAGGCCTGAGCACGGCAGTTGTCTCAGATAGGGCACCTGATGCCCCCAAAGGGACCTGGCGGAAACGGGCGACAGGTCCAAGGGTAGTAGAGTGAAACGGGCGTTCCCTCCCCTGCGCGCTCGATGCCAGGGCATTACTGACCATGTCGCTATCCAAACGCTCATGGCTCTCGCAGCAGTTGGGTGGATTAGGCTGCGGTGCTCGCAGCCTAATTCTGGACGAGGTGCACGATAGGCTGCGTGGTCCGCAGGGAGGGAGCGGGGATGACGCAGCATATTACTAGTTAGGCCGCGGGACCAGATTCCATGACTTCCGCTGCCCTTCGGCGACTTCTCCTCTTGCTGGGCCCTACTGTGGC
>CAYGBV010000072.1:0-70813 GCA_964348295.1 uncultured Gemmatimonadaceae bacterium | reverse complement strand
ACCGACCCGTCCCGCAGGTCGAAGCGGGTGCCCTCATGCTCGATGTCCAGCACCTCCGTGCCTTCACGCTTCGCGCCTGCCGGGCGGAGGTCGGGCAGCGTCTGTAGGAACGACTGCTTCACTTCGGTGAGCGCCACGCGGTCCTGCGGGCGGCGTGGCCCGGCAAGGGAAGGCACCACCGTGCCGAGGTCGAGTTCCAGCACCGCCGAGTATTCGGGATCGGGCGTACTGTCGGAATGGAACAAGTGCTGCTCTCTGCAATACCGCTCCACCCGCTCGATCACCGCCCGCGGGCGGCCAGTGCGCTCGAGGTACACCAGCGTCTCGTCGTCCACGGGAAAGAAGCCGATCGTGGCACCGTACTCGGGGGACATGTTGGCCAGCGTCGCGCGGTCGGCGAGCCCCAGGCCGGCGAGTCCCGGACCGAAGTACTCCACGAAACGTCCCACGACGCCGAACTTCCGCAGCATCTGGGTGGCCGTGAGCACCAGGTCGGTCGCCGTGGCGCCGTCGGGCAGCCGTCCGGTGAGCTTCATTCCCACTACCTCGGGGAGCTGCATGAAGTAAGGCTGGCCCAGCATGACCGCTTCCGCCTCGATGCCGCCCACGCCCCAGCCGACGACGCCGAGGCCGTTGATCATGGTGGTGTGGGAGTCGGTACCCACCAAAGTGTCGGGGAAGGCGACGCGCTCGCCGTCGCGCTCTACGCAACGCACCACGCTCGCCAGGTACTCGAGGTTCACCTGGTGGACGATGCCCGTGCCGGGTGGTACCACCCGGAAGTTGCGAAACGCCTGCTGTGCCCAGCGGAGCAGCTGGTACCGCTCGGCGTTGCGCTCCATCTCGCGCTCTACGTTGAGCCGGAACGCCATGGGTGAGCCGAAGAAGTCCACCTGTACCGAGTGGTCGATGACGAGGTCGGTCTGGACGAGTGGGTTGATCCGATCGGGGTCGCCGCCCAGCCGAACGATGGCGTCTCGCATAGCGGCGAGGTCCACAACGGCGGGGACGCCCGTGAAGTCCTGTAGCACCACCCGCCCCGGCATGAATGGGACTTCCAAGCTGCGGTCCGGCTTGGGTGACCACCGCGCCACGGCCGCCACGTGATCCTCGCTGACCACTCCGTTGCCGGCGTGCCGCAGCACGTTCTCGAGCAGTACGCGAATGGAGAATGGCAGCCGATCTAGGTCGGCGAGCCCGGCCTTAGCCAGGGCGTCGAGCCGGTAGATCGTCAGGCCTCCCTCGGAGAGATCAAGGGTGGCACGCGACTGGAATGGATTCACCATGGGAGAAGTCGCTCTTGAGTGTGTCGTTGTGCCAACAGCTAAGAATACATGGCGGGACGAGCAGGCGCAGAACGCTCTGCGCCACATCATCGGCTGCGGCGGTCGTCGGCGCCGACCCCACGACAAAAGGCGACCTCCAGTCCTGGAAATCCAGATCTGAAGGCCGCCCAGCGGACCTCGGTCCGCCATGATCCCGTAGACCCTGCAAGCCCAACCCGTGCCCAGCCTCTTACAGAGGCTTCGGGTATTTGACTCACAGCCTTGCCAGGTGCCCGGAGTCCGTTTCGAACACGCTGGCGCTGCGAGTCGCGGGAGGATCACCACCACGCCGGTTCCAGACACGGGCTCCTCCCGTCCCACGGGTGCAGGATACGGGAGCCGGCCTAAAGGGAGGATGAAATCACCGTGAATCCGTAGCGCCTGACACAGGAGGGTTGCGATACGGGCCGGCGCCGAGCGGAGCGTCGGCGTCGACCGGCAGGTCGGTAGGGAACCCGGCCTCTACGAAGCGCCACAGGGGACAGTCTTCCCTGCGCATGTCGAAGCGCAGCAGAGGACAGCGGCCGTCGGGCAGGCGGCAGTTCCGCAGGCAGAAGTCCTGAGCTGCACCCATGAGTGCGGCTGTGCGGCGCCGGGTGTGACGCACCCCCATCCAGAACGCGGCGACGGCCACGCCCACGAGCACCAGCACGATGACCAGTGTGCCGAGCGGAGACATGGGGGCAGAGTGAAGCGGCCCGGCTGAAGAGACGGTGAAGCGAGCGTGAATGCCGGAGTGTGGGGCCGGTTTCTGCCGCCGTGCACCGGCGCTATCTTCCAAGCCCGACCGACATCATCTCACGGAGACCCCGATCATGCCCGAAGCCGTCGTGGCGCGGTCCGCTGCCCTCGACCAGCTCTGCGTGAACGCCGTGCGGACGCTGGCCATGGACGCCGTGCAGCGGGCCAACTCGGGCCACCCCGGGGCACCCATGGCCCTGGCGCCGCTGGGCTACGTGCTGTGGACCAAGCACCTGCGCCACAATCCGGCCAACCCGAGCTGGCCGGACCGTGATCGCTTCGTGCTCTCGGCGGGCCACGCCTCGATGCTGCTCTATGGTCTGCTGCACCTCACGGGGTACGACCTCTCCCTCGACGAGCTCGTCAACTTCAGGCAGTGGGGCAGCAAGACCCCGGGGCACCCCGAGTACGGGCACGCGCCGGGCGTGGAGACCACGACCGGTCCGTTGGGGCAGGGGGTGGGCAACGCGGTTGGCATGGCGCTGGCCCAAGCGCACCTGGCGGCCATGTTCAACCGGCCGGGCCACGAGATCCTGGGTCATCGCACCTACTTCCTGGCCAGCGACGGCGACATGATGGAAGGGCTCTCGCACGAGGCAGCGTCGCTGGCTGGGCACCTCCGCCTGGGTAGGCTGATCGGCTACTACGACGACAACCGAATCACCATCGATGGTTCCACGTCGCTGACCTACAGCGACGACGTGGCGAGCCGCTTCGCGGCGTATGGGTGGCACGTGCTGCGGGTGGACGACGGTAACGACCTCGCAGCGCTCGATCGGGCGACCGCGGCCGCGCGTGAGGAAACGGAGCGGCCGTCGTTGATCATCGTGCGCACGCACATCGCCTACGGGAGCCCCAACAAGCAGGACACGGCCGCGGCGCACGGGGCTCCGCTCGGCGAGGAGGAGGTAAGGCTCACTAAGCAGAACCTCGGGTGGCCCTGTGAGGAGCCGTTCACCGTGCCGCAGGAGGCGCGCTCCGAGTGGCGTCGCTGCGTGGATCGGGGTGCGGAACTCGAGGCCGCGTGGAATGAGGCCTTTGGTGCATACGCCGAGGCCCACCCGGAACTGGCACGGGAGCTGGAACGGCGGCTAGCGGGCGAGCTACCCACAGGCTGGGAGGATGCGCTGCCCAACTTCGGGCCCGGAGACGGACCGCTGGCCACGCGTGCCGCCTCGGGCAAGGTGCTCAATGCGCTGGTCCCCGTGATGCCGGAGTTGATCGGCGGCTCCGCCGACCTCAGCCCGTCCAACAACACGCTCATCAAGAGCGCGCCCGCTATCGGTCCCGGAGCGCTCGACGGCCACAACATCCACTTCGGCATTCGAGAGCACGCGATGGGGGCCGTCCTCAACGGTATGGCATTGCACGGCGGGTTCCGTCCCTACGGCGGTACCTTCCTGGTCTTCTCCGACTACATGCGCCCTTCGATCAGGCTCGCGGCCATGATGGGAGTCGCCGTCATCTACGTCTTCACCCACGACTCCATCGGACTGGGAGAGGACGGCCCCACGCACCAGCCCATCGAGATGCTCGCCTCCCTGCGCACCGTCCCCAACCTGACAGTGGTGCGCCCCGCCGACGCGGCAGAGACGGCGGAGGCGTGGCGCCTCGCCGTGCGGCACCGCGGCGGTCCAGTGGCGCTGGTGCTCACCCGGCAGAAGGTGCCCGTGTTCGATCGGAGCTACCTGGCGCCGGCTGCCGGGCTTGCCCGGGGGGGCTACGTGCTGGCCGACGCGCCCGACGCCGCGCCGGCGGCAGTCGTCATCGCCAGCGGCTCGGAGGTGACCGTCGCGCTGGAGGCCCGAGAGCAGCTGCTGGCCGAAGGGGTGCCCGTCCGAGTGGTCAGCATGCCCTGCCTCGAGGTCTTCGCGGCGCAGCCAAGCTCATACCGGGAGGAGGTGCTGCCGCCGGCGGTAAGCGCCCGGCTCGCCGTCGAGGCAGCGCATCCCCAATCCTGGTACCGCTGGGTGGGCGACCGCGGTGCGGTGCTGGGGATCGAGCGGTTCGGGGCGTCGGCGCCCTACCAGCGCCTGTTCCACGAGTATGGGTACACGGCGAACGCAGTGGCCGAGCGCGTGCGCGCCATGCTGGCGGGGTGAGTCGATGACTGACATGCTCCAGACAGCGCTGGCCCGACGCCTCGAGCAACTCGCCGCCGCCGACGCCGTGCGGCGGGTGTGGGACCGGGATGCGACCCTGTGGGTAGACGACGCCGCCACTCCCGAGGTGAGGGATCGGCTGGGGTGGCTCACGGTCTTTCCCCAGATGCGCAGGGAGCTGGACGGCCTAAGCGACTTTGCCGAGGAGATACGGCGGGAGTTCGACCGCGTGGTGCTGCTGGGGATGGGTGGGTCGAGCCTCGCTCCCGACGTGCTGTGGCGCACCTTCGGTCGTAACCCGGCGTTCCCGCCGTTTCAGATGCTGGACAGCACGGCTCCCGAGGCCGTGATGGATGTGGAGCGGGGCGGAGATCCCCGGCGCACGTTGTTCATCGTCGCGAGCAAGTCGGGCACCACGCTCGAGACCCTGAGCTTCTTCCGATACTTCTGGCGGCTGACTGGGGGACGTGGTGACCAGTTCGTGGCGATCACCGACTCCGACACCCCTCTTGAGCGGCTCGCCAGGGAGCAGCGGTTTCGCCGTGTGTTCCTGAACCCCAGCGACATCGGTGGCCGCTACTCGGCGCTCTCCCTGTTCGGGCTCGTTCCGGCGGCGTTGATGGGGATCGACGTGCGCAGGTTGCTGGACCGCGGCGAGGAGATGGCCCGCCGGTGCGGTCCCGAAGTGGCTGTGCACCGGAACCCGGGCGCCTGGCTCGGCGCGCTCATGGGCGAGGCGGTACGCGCCGGTCGCGACAAGCTCACGCTGATTCTCACTCCGGGAGTGGCGAGCTTCGGGCTCTGGGCCGAGCAGCTCATTGCCGAGAGCACGGGCAAGGAAGGGAAGGGGATTTTGCCGGTGGTGGTGGAGCCGCCGAGGTCACCCGCGCGGTACGCGCGTGACCGGCTCTTCGTGGTCATGACGCTGGGCCGGCCGGTCGATCCCAGGCTCGAGCGGTGGATGCATGCGGTGGCGGCGAACGGACACCCCATGGTGCGGGTGCCAGTCGCCGACCCGTACGACATCGGGGGCGAGTTCTTCTGCTGGGAGTTTGCCACGGCGGTCGCCAGCGCGGTGTTGCGGGTCAATCCGTTCGACCAGCCGAACGTGGCGGAGAGCAAGCAGAACACCAAGCGGGTCCTCACCGAGCATCGCGCGTTCGACCCGATCCCCCAGCTGCGGCGGCACGACATCACCGCCTTTCTCGAGCGGGTGGAGCCCCGGCACTACGTGGCCGTGCTGGCGTACCTGCCCCCGGGAGAGAAGACCGACGCGCGGGTGGCGACCTTCACCACCGCGCTGCGGGATCGTTTGGAGGCGGTGGTCACCTGGAGCTATGGCCCGCGCTACCTCCACTCGACGGGACAGTTTCACAAGGGTGGACCGCCGACGGGACACTTCGTACAACTCATCGAGGAGTCCGACGCCGACCGTCCCGTTCCGGGTGAGCACCACAGCTTCGGTGAGCTGATGCGCGCGCAGGCGCTGGGCGACTACCAGGCCCTCGCGGCACGCGGCCGGCCCACGCTCCGCGTGACGGATCCGGAGAGCTTTCTGGAGCAGGCATGACGGGGGCGCAGCACGAGCTGAAGCGCCGCGCGGCCGAAGAGGCAGCGGCTCACGTCCGCTCGGGCATGGTGCTGGGGTTGGGCACCGGATCCACTGCCGCTCTGGTGGTAGAGACCATCGCACGCAAGCTCGGGCGGGGCGAGCTCGCCGACATCCGAGGCATCCCGACCTCGGGCCGCACCCGTGACCAGGCCAGCTCGCTCGGAATACCGCTCACGACGCTGGAGGAGCATCCGGCGGTCGACCTCACCATCGACGGCGCCGACCAGGTGGATCCCCACGGTAACCTCATCAAGGGCGGCGGTGGGGCGCTGCTGTGGGAGAAGATCGTGGCGGCCGCGAGCAGGCAGTACATCATCGTCGTGGACGAGTCGAAGCTGGTAGAGCGACTCGGTAGGGGCTTCGCCGTGCCCGTAGAGGTCATGCCCTTCGGGTGGGGCACGCACCTTGAGCCGATGCGGGCCCTCGGCGGCGAGCCCGCACTGCGGCAGGGCGGGGGCGGGGAGCCGTACGTGACCGACGGGGGGCATTACATCATCGATGTGACGTTCCCCGGCGGCATGGACGACCCGGGGCTGGTGGACCGGGCCCTGCGTGACCGCCCCGGGGTGGTCGAGACGGGGCTCTTTCTGGGCATGCAGCCCCGCGTCATCGTGGGGCGTGCGGCCGCGGGGTGAAGCGCTACCTCATCTTCGTCATAGCGCTCGCCGCTGCGGCCCTGTTCGTGCGGCTCGGCGTGTGGCAGCTCCAACGACTGGGCGAGCGCAGGGCGCTGAACGCCGAGATCAGCGCCCGCCTCGCCGCTCCGCCAATCGATCTCTCCGCCCTGCGGGGAGCCGCCGACCTCCCCGACAGCTTCCGCTTCCGCGCCGCCGTGGCCCGCGGCACGTTCGACTTCACTCGCGAGATCGTCCTGACCGGGCGGGGATATCGAGGCACGCCCGGTGTGTACCTCGTGACGCCGCTCCGCCTCGCCGACGACGAGGCGGTGCTCGTGGAGCGCGGCTGGGTGTTCTCGCCAGACGGGAGGACGGTCGAAGACCCCGGCGCCTTGCGCGAACCCGATACTACCGAAGTGAGAGGCGTGCTCCTGGCACCGGGGACGGTGCGCGGTACGCAGCCCTCCGACACTACCTGGCCCCGCTACCTCCGCGTCATCGAGCTCCAGCGCCTCGCCCCCCACTACCCGTACCGCCTACTCCCCCTCGTGCTGCGCCGCACCGTCGGCGGCAGCTACCTCCCCGACGGCATGCACCCGGCGCCGCGTCCCGAGATCAACAGTGGTCCACATCTATCGTACGCCATCCAGTGGTTCGCCTTCGCGGTGATCGCGGTCGTGGGGTCGGTGCTGCTCTACCACCGGTCTCGCGGCGGTGATGCGGCGGTGCGTGCGCCCGAGGAAGAGCGCTAGGCGGCTATTGACATCCCGTATCCGGAGCGGCAGTCTCGGGCAGATCCACCCACAATACCGAAACGATCAACAAGGAGCTCCACCGTGTTGACGCGTCGCGACTTCCTGCGCTCGATGTTCGGCACGGCGGGGGTAGCGCTCCCCGCGCTCAAGAACGACGGGTTGGAGCAGATCTTCTCCGTCGCCGCCCGGGCCGACGGGCGCAGCCCCGAAGAGGTGGCTGCCGACGAGGACTTCTGGTTCGGCATTCAACAGGCGTTCACCGTCGATCGCTCTCTCGTCAACCTGAACAACGGTGGTGTCTGTCCGAGCCCCAAGGTCGTGCAGGACGCCATGCGCCGATACCTCGAGTACTCCCACGAGGCGCCCGTCTACACGATGTGGCGCGTGTTGGAGCCTCAGGTCGAGAGCGTGCGCCAGCGGCTGGCGCGGGCGTTCGGGTGCGATGCGGAGGAGATGGCGATCACCCGCAACGCCAGTGAGGCGCTGGAGATCTGCCAGCTCGGGCTCGAGCTGGGGCCGGGTGACGAGATCCTGACCACCGACCAGGACTACCCACGCATGAACACGACGTGGGATCAGCGGCGTCGTCGGGACGGGATCGAGGTGCGGATGGTGTCGTTTCCCACACCGCCACCGAGCATGCAGCACCTGGTGGATATCTTCGAGCAGGCCATCACTCCGCGTACCAAGGTGATCCACTTCTGCCACATCACGAATCTCTCCGGACAGATCTTCCCCGTCCGGGACATTTGTCGCCTGGCCCGCTCCCGGGGGATCCACACCATCGTGGACGGCGCCCACGCCTTCGCCCACTTTCCGTTCCAGTGCGACACGCTGGAATGCGATTTCTACGGCACGTCGCTGCACAAGTGGCTCTTGGCACCGCATGGGACGGGGTTCCTTTACGTGCAGCGGAATAAGATCGGTGACGTGTGGCCGTTGATGGCGGCGCCGGAGTTGATGAATGACGACATCCGGAAGTTCGAGGAGATCGGCACCCATCCCGCCGCGAACCACAACGCCATCGCTGAGGCCCTCACCTTCCACGAAGGCATCGGGCCGGAGCGCAAGGCGGCGCGGTTGCGCTACCTGCGAGACCGTTGGATGAGGCGGCTCGACGGCCAGCCCGGGATCAGACTCTACACCAGCTACGATCCCGCCATGTCCTGCGGTTTGGCGAACGTCGCGATCGAGGGGGTCGATCCCGGCGCGCTCACACAGCACCTGTGGAAGACCCGGCGCATCATCGTCACCCCCATCGGCCATCCGGCGTGCACGGGCATCAGGGTGACGCCCAACGTGTACACCACGCTCGAGGAGGTGGACCGCTTCGCCGAGGCGATGGAGCAGGTGATCGAGCAGGGGTTGGCGGGGTAGGGCAGCGCGCCGCCGCTCCTGCAGCGCAGGGTGGGATGGCGACATCAGCAATGCGAGGGCGGGTGCCTGGCCGACTCAGCTGCGCCAGCGGCAGGCGCCGGTACGGGTCGCTACATCGCCAACTCCGCGAGGCCTTCCCGGCCCACAGCGCCGATCGCGGTCTTCACCATCTCGCCTTTCTCGAACCGACCGAAGAACGGGATCGAGCGGATGCCGTAGCGTGCGCTCACCCCGGGCGAGCGGTCGGTGTCCACCTTGGCGACGAGGATCTCACCCGCACGCTGGCTAGCGATCTCGTCGAGGTATGGCGCCATCATGCGGCAGGGACCGCACCAGTCGGCGTAGAAGTCGACCAGGACCGGCACATCTGACTTGAGCACCGTGGTGTCGAAGTGCTCTTCCAGTACCTTCACCGGGCGGTCCAACAGGAACGGCTTGCCGCACTCCGCACACTTGGGACGGTCGGCGTGTCGGCTCAAATCCACCTTGTTGAGCTTGCCGCAGAACTGGCAAGCGAGTGTCACATTGGCCACGGAGGTTCCCTCACGACCCGCGTGCTGGCTGCTTGAATAATACCGCCGGCCGACGGATTCCGCGGGCTTGCCCTGCGGCGCGAGATCGCGGGCATGTGCGGCCTCGGACTGAGCGGCGGGGCGCCACTCCACACAGCAAGGCGGGGAAGCCGCGGAGGCCCGGCCGGCACGGCAGCGCGGCCACCCTCGGCGCTCCCGCGGGAATCCTAAGCGGCTGTGTAGCAATCGCTTACAAGTCAGTCGCCCTTGACCGGTCTGGCTGGGGTGGCAATCCTTCTAGGGCGACACAGATGGAGTGTTCCGGTGGCCAAGTACTACAAAGAGCGGGAGAGCGGGAAGCACAAGCTCGAGCCCGAGACGATGAAGGTCGGCGAGAAGCAGCTCCGGCCCGAGAGCATGATGATGAGCTACGGGTACGACCCGGAGCTGTCGGAGGGCGCGCTCAAGTGCCCGATCTTCCAGACCTCGACATTCGCCTTCAAGAGCGCCGAGCACGGCAAGGCGTTCTTCGAGCTCGCCCTCGGCATGCGGGAGAAGGGACCGACCGAGGAGGCAGGGCTCATCTACAGCCGGCTGAACAATCCCGATCTGGAGATTTTGGAGGACCGGCTCTGCCTGTGGGATGGGGCGGAGGGGGGTGCGGCGTTCCAGAGCGGCATGGCGGCCATCGCCACGAGCCTGCTGGCGTACCTGCGGCCCGGCGACGCACTCGTGTTCAGTGAGCCCCTGTACGGTGGCACCGAGTACCTGATCCACCACTACCTCACGGAGTTCGGGGTGGAGCTCGTCGGATTCCCGGCTGGGATCCCCATGGCGGAGCTCGCAGAGGGAATCCGGGAGCGTGTCGGCGACCGGCGGGTGCCAGCCATCCTGATCGAGACCCCGGCCAACCCCACGAACCAGCTGGTTGACATCGAGGGCGTCGTGGACCTGGCGCGCTCCATGGGCAAGGGAGACGAGCGCCCCGTGGTGATGGTGGACAACACGTTCCTCGGCCCCGTGTTCCAGCACCCCATGCGGCACGGTGCCGACCTGGTGCTGTACTCGGCCACCAAGTTCCTCGGTGGCCACAGCGACGTGGTGGCCGGAGCGTGCGTTGGCCGTCGCGAGGTGGTGGAGCAGATCCGCACCCTGCGCACGTTCATCGGCACGGCGGCGGGGCCATGGACGGGGTGGCTGCTGTTGCGCTCGCTCGAGACGCTCAAGATGCGCATGACCGCGCAGATGAAGAACGCGCGCTACGTCGCGGACTACTTGAACGACCACCCCAGGGTCAAGCACGTGAACTACCTCGGGCTGCTTCCCGAGGAGCACCCGATGCACGAGGTGTACCGCCACCAATGCATGGGGCCCGGCTCCCTCATCGCCTTCGAGATCGAGGGTGGGCAGGAGGCGGCGTTCCAGTTCCTCAACAACCTCAAGCTCATCAGCCTGGCGGTGAGCCTCGGCGGCACCGAGTCGCTGGCCGAGCACCCGGCCACGATGACCCACTCCGACGTGGAGCCGGACGACCGGGAGCGCCTCGGTATCACCGAGGGCCTAGTGCGCATCTCTGTGGGCGTGGAGCACTACGAGGACCTCATCGCAGACGTGGCGCAGGCGCTCGAATTCGTCGGCCGTGCCGGGCAGCCGGGAGCCACGGCCGAGAGGGAAGTGGTGAAAATGAGCAAGTAGGGAAACGGGAAGCGTGACCCACGGCCGCTTCCCGTATCCCGCTTCCCGAAGAAGGGAAAGGCGGGACCCAACGGGTCCCGCCTTTCAACTATCTCACAGGTATACCCGTACCATCAGTCCGGCACCGGCACACCCTCCTCCATCCAGCCCGCCTCGTTGGCCATCACCCGCTGCGCGGCCTTGTATACCTTGACGTCGTCGTTGCGGAAAATGTGACGGAAGCGCTCCCCGGTGCGGCGACGCGACAGGCGGCAGAAAGTGTCGGCCAGATCGACGGCCATCTCGGCCTTGGCGCGCTCCTCCGGTGACTTGCTGGTGCGTAGCGCCTGTGCCCGCGAGCACGTGGCGCTCATGGCGAAGATCTCGGCCCCGATCTCGACCATCCGTGCGAGCACGGCCTGCCGCTTCTCGAGCGCCGGGCCGAAGCGCATGATTGCGTGGAACAACGACCGCGCGAGGCGGCGCGACGCGCGGTTCACGTAGCGCATGTGTTTGGCGAGCGGTCCGAACTCCCCGTAGCGCGGCCACCGGCCCCAACCGAGCCAGCGGGTGGGGTACCACACCGCGTAGTAGAAGCCGGCCCTCACCAGCGCCGCGAGCTTGGCGCCGAGCGTGGCGTCGGGGTCGGCGATCGCCCCGGCGACCCTGAGGTGGCTGTCCACGGCCTCGCGCGCGATGAACAGTCGCATGATCTCGCTGGAACCCTCGAAGATCATGTTGATTCGAAAGTCCCGCATCATGCGCTCCACCGGCTCCGGTCGATCGCCCCGCTCCCTCAGACTGGTCTCCGTCTCGTAGCCGCGCCCGCTGCGGATCTGCATCGTGTCGTCGATGATCTCCCAGCCGCGCTCGCTGTTCCACATCTTCGCCATCGCAGCCTCGAGGCGGACGTCGAACCTCGCCTGGTCGGACATGAGCGCCGCCAACTCAGCTACCGACTCCATCGCGAACGTAATCGCTGCCATCTTGCCCAGCATCTGGGCGACGGCGTCGTGCTTGCCGATGGGATGGCCCCACTGCACGCGCTCCTGTGAGAAGCGGCGGGCGATTCCGAGGCACGTCTTCGCAGTTGCAGCTGCCGCGGCCGGGATGGTGAGCCGTCCCGTGTTGAGCGTGATGAGCGCGAGCTTCAGGCCCTTGCCCATCCCCCAGAGGATGTTGTCCTTGGGCACACGCACGTCGGTGAACCGGAGCAGTCCGTTCTCGATGCCGTGCAGGCCCATGAAGTGACAGCGGTGCGCGACCTCCACGCCGGGCCACGCCGACTCCACGATGAACGCGGTGATCTTGTTGTCCGGCGTCCGGGCCATCACCACCATGACATCTGCGATGGTGCCGTTTGTGCACCACAGCTTCTCGCCGCTTAGCACGAAGGCCTCGCCGTCGTCGGTGGGCGTCGCCGTGGTAGTCATCCGCGCCGGGTCGCTGCCCACGTCCGGCTCAGTGAGCGCGAACGCGCTGATCTCCCCCTTGGCGAAGCGGGGGAAGTACTTCTCCTTCTGCTCGGGGGTGCCGAACAGCTTCAGCGGCTGCGGCACGCCGATGGATTGGTGCGCCGAGAGGAGCACGCCGACCGAGCTCTCGTAGCAAGTCGCCAGGGAGATGGCGCGGTTGTAGATGGTCTGCGAGAAGCCGAGCCCCCCGTACTCCTGCGGGACCTTGATACCCATGCAGCCGAGCTCGGCCAGTCCCTGCACTACGTGCTCGGGGATCTTGTAGTCCCGGTCGATGGCCTCGGCGTCCACGTTGGCCTTGAGGAACGCCTGGAGCTCGTCGAGCCACGGCTTGGCACGCTCGAGCTCCTCCTCCGGGATTTGCGGGAACGGGTGAATCAGTTCGAGGTGTACTCGCCCGTTGAAGATCTCCTTGAGAAAGCTGGGTGCGGTCCACTCCTTCTGCCGTGCCGCTTCGACCACGCGACGAGCTTCACCCTCGCTCACTTGCTTGTCGCTTGGCGGTCCGGCCCCACTCCTCTTATCGGTACTGGCGGTAATCATCGTGATGTCCAGTTCGACGTGTATCGACGAGCGACGGAACGTTCCGTCGCGCTCTTTGTATTGAAAGTGAAATATGGAGTTGGCCGGTTCCCGCCGCCACTGCGTCACGGTTGCGCGGGTCGGGCTGTGGAGGCAACATTCGGCGGCGTTAGATCGTAGGATTCCCGACTATGACACGGTTCTTTATCGGGGCCCTCGTGGCCGCCGCCGTGCTGTCCCCCCCGGGCAGCGAGGCACAGACCGGCGGGCGGCCGCTCCAGACTGAAGAGTTCCTGAGCTTGGATCGGGTCAGCGATCCCCAGGTCTCGCCGGACGGTCAGTGGGTCGTGTACACCGTCACGACGACCGACTTGAGTGCCAACTCCCGTGCCACGGACCTCTGGCTCGTGGCGGCCAGCGGGGGCGAGCCACGCCGCATATCTGACGTGCGACGCGGCGGACGGCACGCCCGGTGGTCGCCCGATGGGCGGACCGTCGCCTACGTCACAACGCGCGGGGATGGGGCCGAAGTCCGCCTGTACGATGTGGCGCGGAGTCGCTCGCGGCGCCTGGTGCGGCTCTCCACCGGCGCGGATGGTGTCATCTGGTCACCCACGGGGGCGCACCTAGCGTTCGTGTCCGAGGTCTATCCCGAGTGCGCGGATGACGCGTGTAATGCCGCCCGCATGGAGGCGGAGGCGGGCCGGGCCAGTCGAGCCCGGGCGTACGACGACCTGCTGTACCGGCACTGGCGGAGCTGGGAAGACGGCCGGCGCAGCCACCTCTTCGTGGTGCCGGTGGGTGGCGGCACGCCGCTCGACGTGATCGCCGGGAGCGATTACGACGTACCGGTCCCGCCGTTCGGCGGATCGACGGACTACGACTTCACGGTGGACGGTCGCTCACTGGTGTTCACGACCAAGGTGGGTACCGATCAGGCATGGCACACCAACACCGATATCTACCAGGTCCCGATCGAGGGCGGTGAGCCCCGCAACCTCACCTCTGGCTTTCGTGGAACCGAACAGCACCCCGCGCCATCGCCGAACGGGCGGATGTTGGCGTTCCTGTCGCAGGAGCGGGCCGGGTTCGAGGCGGACCGTTGGCGCCTCATGGTGCTCGACCTCTCGACCGGTGCGGTACGGGAGGTGACCCGTGGCTTCGATCAGTGGGTGGCCGACTACGTGTGGCTCCCGAACTCGCGGGAGCTCGTGTTCACCTCCCAGCTGCGGCACCACAACCTCATCTATCGCACGAACCTCAACGGCCGGATCGAGGCCCTGATGCGCTGGGGCAACAGCTCCCAGATCTCCATCGCCGACGACGGCAACACGATGGCCCTCGTGAATGATGCCATCAACCGGCCGGGCCAGGTATTCGTGTGGTCCATCAACGCGGGCGCCACCCCCCAGCAGCTCACGAATCTCAACGCGCAGGTGTTGAGCCAGGTGAAGATGAACCCCGCCGAGGAAATCAGCTGGGTGGGCGCGGATGGGAACACCGTGCGGGGGATGCTGGTGCGCCCACCACAGTACCAGCGGGGGCAGCGCCATCCGTTGCTAGTACTGATTCACGGTGGGCCGCAGGGTGCCTGGCGCGACAACTGGCACTCCCGCTGGAACGCGCAGCTGTTCTCTGCCGCGGGGTATGTCACGGTGCTGCTCAACCCGCGAGGCTCCACCGGGTTCGGCCAGCGCTTCGTGGACCAGATTTCCCAAGACTGGGGCGGTCGGGTCTACATCGACATTATGTCTGGGGTGGAGCACGCCGCTCGCTTCCCGTTCGTAGACTCGACGCGCATTGCCGCCGCCGGGGGATCGTACGGTGGTTACATGGTGAACTGGATCAACGGTCACTCCGACCGGTTCGACGCCCTCGTCACGCACGCCGGAATCCACAACCTGGAGTCGTTCTACGGTGCGACCGAGGAACTCTGGTTCCCGGAGTGGGAGTTCGGTGGGACGCCGTGGGAAAACCGCACGTACTACGAGCAGTGGTCTCCGCATCGGTTCGCCAACAACTACCGCACGCCGACCCTCGTCGTGCACGGTGCTCTCGACTTCCGCGTGCCCGACACGCAGAGTCTCGAGGTGTTCACCGCGCTGCGGCGCCAGGGGGTGCCGGCCCGGCTACTCTACTTCCCCGACGAGGGACACTGGATCGGTCGACCGCAGAACCAACTGGTGTGGTGGACCGAGGTGCACGGCTGGCTGGCACGCTACTTGAGCCCCGCGGCGGTGCCGTGAGCCGGGCGGCGGCGCTATCTTCGCTGGAGCCATGACCGACGTCGATACGAAGCCGCTATACCCCACGCGCTCGGGGGCGGGCGCCCTGCTGGGACGGCAGGTGTACAACCACATCAACCCGCCGACGCTGGTGCTGGGCGTAACCCCCAGCGGTGTGGAGATCGCAGCCAACGTGGCCCAGGCGATGGGCTGCAAGTTCGACGTGGTCGTGGCGGCCCACGTCCGGATGGGGGAGCTGGGGATCGTGGGGGCGATTGCCGAAGACGCGAACGCCGTGCTGGATCAGGAGTTCGAGCCGCACTTCCGCGATGCGCAAGCCTTGAGCGACGCCATCGAAGACGCGCGCAGCACGGTCAAGACGGAGCGGCTGCTGTTCCGCGGAACCCGCGCGTTGCGTGAGGTGAGGGGCCAAAACGTGGTGATCGTGGACGGCCACGTCACCAAGCCGTGGAAGCTGCTGGCCGCCGTGGAGGCGATCAAGCCAGGTGATCCGGCGTACCTCATGGTTGCAGCGCCGGTCGGCACGCAGCCGGTACAGGAGAAAGTGCGCGCGCGCCGCCTCCAGTTCGTCTGTCCTTCCGTGCTCATGGATCCGGCCGGTCATCCCCGCCCCTTTGGCGATCCGCAGGATCCCAGCGCCGAACGTCTCCGCAGCATTGTCGTTGCGCGCGAAGCGGCGTAGCCTGGCCGTCCTGGTCGCGTGCTTCCTGCTGGGCGGCGGCTCGCTGGCTGCCCAGCTGGTGCCGCCCTCGACGGGCGGGGCCGCGGCGCTCGACCATGTGTTGCAGCGCCTCGCGGCCCCCGGTCGGGTGCTGGTGATCGGCGCGCACCCCGACGATGAGGACACGCGGCTCCTGGCCCTCCTGGCCCGCGGCTACGGTGCCGAGGCGGCGTATCTCTCGCTGTCCCGGGGCGAAGGCGGCCAGAACCTGATCGGAGACGAGCTCGGTGTGGCACTGGGTCTGCTGCGCTCCCAGGAGCTGTCCTCCGCGCGCCGGCTGGACGGTGCCCGCCAGTTCTTCACCAGGGCCTACGACTTCGGGTACTCCCGCACGCTGGAGGAGACCGAGCGGTTCTGGCTGCCGGACTCGGTGCTGAAAGACGCGGTTCGCGTCGTGCGCCGCTTCCGACCCCACGTCATTGTGGCCATCTGGTCGGGCACTGTGCGCGACCGCCACGGCCAGCACCAGATGGCGGGAGTCATCGCCCAACAAGTGTTCGATGCGGCGGGCGATCCGGGGCGCTTTGCGGAGCTCGCGCGCGAGGAGGGGCTGACTGCGTGGCAACCCCTCAAACTGTACCGTTCCACCCGGTTCGACACCGCGGCGACCACGCTCACACTGGAAACCGGCGCCCTCGATCCGCGCACGGGTCGCTCGTATCACCAGATCGCGATGGCGAGCCGGTCGCAGCACCGCTCCCAAGACATGGGTCGGCTGCAGCCCACCGGCCCCCAGCGGACCCGCCTCAGGCTGGTGCGCGATCGCACGGGGAACGATCCGCTGAGCGTCGAGGTCGATCTGTTCGACGGTCTCCCGGCCGACACCTCGCGGCTCGGCGCGTTTGCCGACTCCCTGCGAGCGGCGCTGTCAGCAGCGCGCCTGCGTGACGCCGTCGCCCCGCTCGCGAAGGTCCTGCGGGAGGCGCCCGCCGGGCGCTGGCCCCCTGACCGGATCAGTCTCCTCGGGGAAGCGCTCGCCGTGGCGGGCGGCATCGTGATCGATGCTACGGTCAGTGTAGCCGACGTTGTGCCAGGCGGCACACTCGAGGTCGCCGTGCAGTGCTACAACGCGGGCGCAGATCCGCTGAGCCTGGAGGAAGTCGCCCTCTCGGTGCCGCGGGGATGGCGCGTGACGAGCGATGAGCGAGCACCTGGCGTCGTGCAGCCTGGAGCGCTGGCGGTGCGGCGGTTCCACGTCGCGGTGCCGGACGACGCGGAGCCCAGCCGACCCTACTTCCTCGCGCGGCCCCTGGTCGGGTCGCTGTACGACTGGGGTGACGCGCCGGCGGCCCTGCGGGGCGAGCCGTTCGCGCCTCCTCTCGTCGTCGCACGGGTGCGGGCGACGCTGCTCGACGCGCCGCTGGTCCTCACCCGGGAGGCGAGTTACCGCTATCTCGATCAGGCGATCGGGGAGCTGCGGCGCCCGGTCCGTGTGGTGCCCGCCATCGAAGTCGCCCTGTCACCGGAGCGGCTTGTCTGGTCGAGCACCGGCTCGCCGTCACAGGTCTTCACGGTAACGCTCACCGGCCACGGCGACGGCCCGACGGAGGGAGAGATTGCGCTGCAGGCAGACGGGTGGCCGGCCCCCCCGGCACAGGCCTTCCGTCTGGAGCGCGCTGGTGAGCCGCGCAGCTTCGCGTTCCGGTTGGAGCGTCCCGCCGACGTGGAGCAGGATGAGGTGACCGTCCGAGCGGTGGCGCGGACGCGAGACGGCAGGGTGTTCGATCGGGGCGTGCAGCCCGTCGCCTATGCGCATATCCGTCCCACCGGCTGGGTCAAGCCAGCGGAGAGCGCGGTGCGCGTCGCCCCGATTGCCCTGCCGGATGTGGAGCGGGTGGGCTACGTGCGGGGTGCGGCCGATCGGGTATTGGAGGCACTGGCGCAGATCGGCGTGCCCGTGGTGCTGCTCGATGAGCACGCGCTGGCGCAGGCCGACCTGTCCCGCTACGACGCGATCGTCGTCGGGAGCCGTGCCTACGAGACCGATTCCGCACTGATGCGGCACAACGATCGGCTGCTTGAGTACGTTGCGGCGGGGGGCTTGCTGCTGGTGCAGTACCAGCAGTACCAGTTTGTGCGCGGTGGATATGCGCCATACCCGCTCGCCATCGGCTTCCCGCACGATCGAGTGACCGACGAAACCGCGCCGGTGCGGCTGCTGGAGCCGCAACACCCGGCGTTCAGGCGCCCGAACCCGGTGGGCCCGGCCGACTGGGAGGGGTGGCCCCAGGAGCGGGGACTGTACTTCGCGCGCACGTGGGACGAGGCGTACACGCCTCTGCTGGCGATGGCGGACCCCGGTATGGCGCAGTTGGAGGGTGGGCTCCTCATGGCGCGGTACGGGGAGGGTACCTACGTGTACACGGGTATCAGCTTCTTCCGCTCACTGCCCGCAGGGACGCCCGGGGCGTTTCGCTTGTTCCTCAATCTCCTGGCGTTGGGAGGGGGGGATGGGGGGTAGGGCCGTACGGTGGTGTGGCGCCATGGCGCGCGGGGCCCGCGCTCGAATGCTTGGCGCCGTACTGCCCTACGGTCCCACCGCCCTGGTGGCCGTAGCGCTCCTGGCCTGTGGGGAATCCCGCACCCCCCTCGTCATCTATTCGCCTCACGGTCGCGAGCTGCTGTCGCTCGCCGAGCGAACCTTCGAGGCTGCCAATCCCGACGTGGACGTGCGCTGGCTCGACATGGGATCGCAGGATGCGCTGGACCGCATTCGCTCGGAGCAGGCCAACCCCCAGGCCGACCTCTGGTTCGGTGGGCCGTCGACGCTGTTCCGGCGGGCGGCTGCCGACTCGCTGCTCGAGCCGTATCGTCCCAGCTGGGCCGCCGCAGTGGCGACCCGTGGCCATGGGCCGGACGACCTCTACTTCGCCGTGTACGAGACCCCGGCCGTGATCGCATACAACAGCACCGCGGTGCCCGCCGCCGAGGCGCCGGCGGACTGGCAGGACGTGCTGAAGCAGCGGTGGACGGGGCGGGTGATCATCCGGGAGCCGCTGGCATCCGGTACGATGCGCACGATCTTCGGGATGGTCATCGAGCGCAGCATCAGCGCCACGGGAGACACGGCGGCTGGCTTTGCCTGGCTGCGCCGTCTCGACGCGCAGACTAAGGAATACGTCTTCAATCCGGCGCTGCTGCACCAGAAGCTGCTGCGGCAGGAAGGGCTCGTGACCCTGTGGGACCTTCCCGACATCTTGATCGAGCAGGACAAGGGAGCGCCGTTCGGGTACACGTTGCCGCATAGCGGCACGCCCGTCATCGAGGACGCGATCGCCGTGGTGCGCGGCGCCCGGCACCCCGAGGCGGCGCGTCGCTTCGTAGAGTGGGCCGGCTCAGTGGACGCGCAGCTGCTCGCCGCACGGGAGGTCTTCCGCCTGCCGGCCCGCGTCGATCTAGCACCCGACTCGCTGCCGCCTTGGGCCCGCGACGTGCGGGAACAGCTCATCGTTGCCGACATCGATTGGCAGCTGTTGAGCGAGCGCGGCGCCGCGTGGATGACCTACTGGGACCGCCACGTGCGGGGCCGGGGGGCGGCCGGTAGCTGATGAGCGAGGCGTTCCTTCGACTCACCCATCTCACCAAGCGATTCGGCGACCACGTAGCGGTGGACGACGTCACGCTCGCGGTAGAGCAGGGGACCGTGCTGGCGCTCTTGGGGCCGAGTGGGAGCGGCAAGACCACGACGCTGCGCCTCCTCGCCGGCTTCGAGAAGCCCGACGGCGGATCGGTCGAGGTGGACGGGCGTGACGTGACTCTGCAGGCGCCGGCGGAACGGCACTTCGGGATGGTGTTCCAGCACTACGCTCTCTTCCCGCACCTGAGCGCGGGTGAGAACATCGCGTTCGGGCTCGCGGGACAGGCTGGCACTGACAAGACGCGGCGTGTGGCCGAGATGCTGGCACTGGTTGACCTGGACGGCTTCGCGGACCGCCCCGTGAGCGCGCTGTCCGGGGGACAACAGCAGCGCGTCGCGGTGGCGCGGGCCCTGGCACCGTCGCCACGGGTGCTGCTCCTGGACGAGCCCCTGTCGAACCTCGACCCGAGCCTGAGGGAGCGGACACGGCGTGAGCTAAAGGCGGCGCTGCGCAAGATCGGCATAACCACCGTGTTCGTGACGCACGAGCAAGAAGAAGCGTTTGCCCTCGGCGACCAGGTGGCGGTGCTCAACGAGGGACGGCTGGAGCAGGTCGGGGCGGCTCCCGACCTGTACGAGCGGCCGCGCACCCTGTTCGTAGCCACGTTCGTGGGACGGGCGAGCGTGCTGGACGGCGTGATGACGGCGCCCGATCGCGCGCGGCTCGACGCCGGCGTGGAGTGGGTTGTTGAGACGCCCCAGCCGCTCAAACCGGGCGCACGGGTCTCGCTGGTAGTGCGGCCCGAGGCGCTCAGCCTGGGCGACGAGGGGTTGGCCGCGACCGTGACCGGGTGCCGTTACACCGGGGCTCGTGCCTACTTCGCGGCCGACGCCGGCGGCGCAACGGTGGAGTTCGAGGCGGCGGTGCGCGCGGCGCGCGTGGGGGATGCGGTCCACCTAGAGGCGCAACGGGCGCTGGCGTTCGCGGAGGAAAGACGGTGATCCGGCGGCCGCGCGGGCTCCTCCTCACGCTGCTGCTCACGTGGATGGTCGTGTATCCGGTCTTGCTGGTGATCGTCAGCAGCGAGCCCGGTGCGGTAGCGGCCTTCGTGCGGGAGCCGCGCGAGTGGGCCGCCTTGTGGGCTAGCCTGTGGATCTCCCTGGCGAGCGTGCTGTTGGCGGGGCTGATCGGCGTGCCGCTCGGGTTCGTGTTCGAGCGCCTCAGCTTCCCGGGACGGCGAGTACTCGGCGGGCTGGTGGCGCTGCCCGTTGTGCTCCCGCCGCTGGTGGGCGTGATCGCCTTTCTCTTCCTCTACGGTGAGAGCGGGTTCGTGGCGCGCGCCATCGTGCGACTGTTGGGTCTGCGACAGTCTCCATGGCGGCTGCAGGGAGCCGGCGCGATCCTGCTGGTTCACGCCTACTCGATGTACGTGTACTTCTACCTGTTCACCCGGGCGGGACTGGCCAGGATAGATGCCTCCATGATCGAGGCGGCGCACTCCCTGGGGTGCGGCGCGTGGGCGACGCTCAGGCGGGTCACTCTCCCGCTGCTGCGCCCGCAGCTCGCCGCGGCGGCACTGCTCACGTTCATGACGGCGCTGGGATCGTTCAGCGCTCCCTACATCTTCGGCGGCGGGTTCCGTGTCATGACCACGCAGATCGTCGCCAGCAAGCTGAACGGCGACATGCCGATGGCGATCGTGGAGACCACGGCGCTCGCGGCGCTCGCGCTCATCGGCCTGCTGCTCCTCAGGGGTCGGGCCGAGGCCCGCTCGGTCGTCGCCGTGGGGAAGGGAACGCCTCCGGCCGCGCGTGCTCTGTCGCAGCCGCTCGCCCGCTGGGGCGCGACGGTCGTGGGCTGGGTGTTCGCCGTTGCGCTGCTGCTGCCTCATGTCACGCTGGTGGTCGTGTCGCTCGTCCCGATCGGTACGTGGACCACGCAGCTGGTGCCTCCCGCGTACACTCTGGGGAACTATGCCGCTTTGGTGACCGAACCGGAGCGGCTCAGGCCCCTGGTGAACTCCCTATGGATGGCGGGGCTGGCCACGGCGGCGGCGATCGGTATCGCACTGTGGGCCGGTCGCCTCGTGGTGCAACGGCGGGCGGTGCTGCGCGGCGCGATCGAGACGCTGTTGTCGGTCCCCTGGGCAGTGCCCGGCACCGTGCTGGCGATCGCGCTGGCCACGGCGTTCTCGGTGTTCGCTCCCTGGGTCCTGCGCTGGGTGTTCGTGGGAACGGTGGTCATTCTCCCGCTGGCATACTTGGTGCGCAACATTCCCATCGCTGCGGGCTCGGTGCTGGCGGGCTTCCGCCAGCTCGATCCCTCGCTCGATGAGGCCGCCGCCTCGCTGGGAGCCGGACGGTGGCGCACCCTCCGGCAGGTGACGATCCCGCTCCTGCGCCCGGCGATCCTGGCAGGCGGTGCCCTCGCGTTCGCCACCGCCCTGGGGGACTTCGTCACGTCCATCGTGCTGTACACGTTCGAGACGCGGCCCATCTCGATCGAGATCCTCTCGGCGCTGCGCGCGTTCGACGTGGGCACCGCCGCGGCGTACGGCGTAGTGCTCATGCTCTTCTCGGCGACAGCCATGGTAGTGGGGACGCGGCGATGAGGCGCCTCTGGGTGCTCCTGGCCACGGCCTTCGTGGACATGCTCGGGTTTGCCATGGTGTTCCCGCTGCTGCCGCTCTATGCGCTGCGACTCGACGCGGCCGAGTGGGTCATCGGGTGGATGATCGCGAGCTTCTCCATCGCGCAGCTGGCCTCGTCCCCGCTGTGGGGCCGCACGTCGGACTTCTTCGGACGGCGCTTCGCGATTCTCGTGGGGCTCGGCATGTCGGCCGTGGCGTTCACCATCTTCGGCTTTGCGGTCACGATCGGGATGCTCTTCCTGTCCCGCATCGTGCAGGGGTTGGGTGGTGGGACGACCGGGGTGCTCCAGGCCTACGTGGCCGACGTGACCGAGCCGAAAGACCGGGCGAGGGCGTTGGGGTGGGTCTCGGCGGCGACCGGTGCCGGGGTGATGATCGGTCCTGCCATTGGCTCGTTGGCCTTCAAGCTAGGGCCCGAGGCGCCGGGATTGGTGGCGGCAGGCCTCTGCCTGCTGAACCTGGTGTTTGCCTGGAAGCTGTTGCCGGAGTCCTACCCGGGGAAGGCGGACGGAGGCGTTGCGGGCCAGACCCCCGAGCGGGCGCATCGCTCGATCCGAAGCATGATCGCCGAGGTGCTGCAACACCCCGGGGGCGAGGTCCCTCAGCTCGTCTGGATCTACGCGGCGGGGATGCTGGGCTTCATGTCGATGACCGGCGTGTTGGCGCTCTACCTCGCCAGCGACTTCGGGATCACGGAGGAGAACATCTGGATCTTCTTCGTGTACGTGGGCGCAGTGGGCGTGATCATGCGTGCCGTGATGCTGGGGAAGCTGGTGGATTGGCTGGGTGAGGTGAAGCTCATGCGGGTGGGAGCCGGGCTCCTGGCGCTGGGGCTGGTCGTCATTCCGCTACCGCAGAACGTCCTCACCATGGGAATCCTGCTCGGGCTCGTGCCCATCGGCACGGCGTGCCTGTTCCCGGCGGTCTCGGCGCTGGTGACCCATCGAGCGCCGCGCCACGAGCTGGGGCAGACCCTCGGTGTGCAGCAGGCCTTCGGCGGAATGGCGCGGGTGATCGCACCGCTGTGGTCGACGGCGGTGTTTGGTGCACTGGGCGCGTCGCTGCCGTTCTATATCGCGGGTGCGATCGTGGCGTTCGTGTGGCTGCTCACGTTCCGGGTGCATGCGACGGAGCGGGAGGCGGTGTAGGGGGGTAGCGGGGTGGTGTGGCCCCCCTCGTCTTATCTTGCGTCTTTCCCCTGCTCCACGTCACATGCTGGTTCTCAGCCCTCGTCTAGCTCTGCGAGGGCCGCGACCAGAAGAACGATCTGCTTCGTCCCAATCTTCGCCGACGCGACGTCGGCCCACTCACTCAGGGTGTGCTGCTCACCACCACGCGCGCGGCCCACCGAGATGGACGGGATGCCCCGCAGGACGCCGGCGTTGGCGTCGGTCGAGCCCGAGGCGCGCGCCGGTGGGCGGTCACCCATGTCGTAACCGAGAAAGCGTAGGATGTCCACGGCGGTCTGCACCAGAGGGTGCGCCCGGCGGTCGGCGAGCTGTTCCGGGGTGCCACCCGCCTCGTTGCGCTGGATCCACTCGCGGTGGAACTCCACCTCTCCGGCAGCGGCCGCAGCCCCGCACGCGCTCACGATGGCCGTGTCGAGCTGGGCGAGGAGCACCGGGTCGACGGTGCGCAGATCCACGGTGAACGACACCTCCTGCGCGATCGCGTTCACCACGTGGCCGCCCCGCAGCATGCCCACGTTATACACCGCGCCCACCGGCGCGTCCGGTTCGGGCAGTGGGACCTCGTAGATGTCGAGAATGCACTGGGCGGCCGCCCGTGCCGGGTGCGGCTTGCCGCGGGAGTAGTTGGTGTGCGAGCCGGCGCCGCGGAACACCATGCGCGACCAGTAGATCCCCAGGGCGCCGTAGCGCACCGGACCCAGGCCGCCATCCAGGGCGACCAGCATATCGGGCACCGCGGGGTTCTGGCCGAGCCAGTAGTGCATCCCATTCAGCCCGAGCTCCTCCTGCACCGTGCCGATGAGGACCACGTCGCCCTTGGTGGTGAGGCCCCCAGCGGTCATTGCCCGGGCGGCCGCCAACATGTTAGTGACGGACGCGCTGTTGTCGTACACGCCGGGAGCAAACAGCCTGCCCTCCCGCCGCGTCACCGTGAGGTCCGTTTCCAGGGGATGCACCGTGTCGAGGTGAGCGGCGAACACCACTGTGCGTCCGCCGCCTGTGCCGGGCCTCCGGGCCACCACGTTGCCGATGGAGTCGACGTGCACCTCGAGTCCGAGCGCCTCCAGCTCGCGGCGTACGTAGGCGGCGCGCTCCGCTTCGTGTCGCGATGTGCCCGGGATCTCCGTGATCCGGATCCACTCCTCCACCTGCTCCTCGAAGTGGGTGTCGATGTAGGCCAGGGCGTCCAGCACAGCGGGGTGCCGCGCAACCTCCGGCGAGAACTTCGAGGGATACTCCTGGGCGGTGAGCGGCGCAACGATGGCGAGCCACGCAAGGGGGACAATGAGCCTCTGCATCGGCGGTGCTCCGTGGGGCTTTGGGGGTGCGGGAAGCTAGTGCATGGGCGCGTGAGGTGCGAGCGAGGTGCTGAGCCGCTCCTACTCCTTCCCCCCGGGCGGCCACGCTACTTGAGGTATCGCTCCAGGAACGCGAGGAAGGTGTCGCGGTACAGCGTCCCACCGACCGCGTAGGTATCGTTGTGCCCTGCGCCCTCGAGCGGGACGAACAGCTCCGCGCGCCCGGCTCGGGCGACCGCGAGTCCCATCTCGAATGGGGCGATCCAGTCGTCGGTTCCGTGAAATACCAGGAGAGGAACGGTGAGACGCTGCGCCCGCTCGCGGTTGTCCAGCCGAAGCTGCACCAGCCACCTCGGCAGCATGCGGTAGTGCTCGTCGGCCATCTCGCGGCCGCTGGTGAACGCCGACTCGAGGACGACGACCCGCACTGGACGCTCGGTCGCTAGGTACAGTGCCACCGCGCTCCCGATGGACCGGCCGTAGACCGCGATTCGAGTGGTGTCGATCTCGGGCTGCTGGGTGAGATACCGCCAGGCCGCTTCGGCATCCCGGTAGACTCCCGCCTCGGTCGGGGTGCCGCCGCTTTGGCCGTAGCCGCGGTAGTCGAGTGCCACCATGGCGATCCCCCGGGGGCGGAACTCCCGCAGCACCGGCGCGATCGCGCCCACCGTCTCCATGTTGCCGTAGAACCAGATGAGCCCGGGGGCCTGAGCGCCCTCGGGCGGCGCTGGGTCGGGTGGGAGGTACCAGCCGCGCAGCTCGATGCCGTCCTCGGTTGTGACGCTGATCAGCTCCCCGTCGCGGATGCCGGCTGCCACGGGAGCCGGCAGCGGCCCGCCGGAGCCCGGAAAGGCGATCCGGTCCTGAAACCGCCAGGCCAGGAACACGACCAGCGCGTACACGATGACTAGTGCGGCGAGGACTTTGAGCGCTACGGACAACATGGGGCCGAAAGCTAACTAGTCGGGCAATTGCGGCGCGCGGCCCGCACCCAGACCCCCACCTCGGCGGCAGTCGGGCGCGGTGCCGGCGGGTTCACCCTGTTCAGTGACCGCGAACCGCGGGCCGGTTCCCAGCGGGTGCGCGCCCCGAGCAGTGCGAGCCACAGCCCGAGCGGTTCGCGGCGCGCCACCTGGCACACGGTGCGTACCCCCGCCCGATGGAGCAGACGGGCGTTACGCGTGCCGAGGCCGCGCAGTGTAACGAGGCGGCTCACATCGACTACGGCCGCCGCCCTTCCCGGAGCGAGTCCGGACGCGCGGGCGAGCGCTTCGGGCGAGGCCGTCGCCAGGGAGAATACGGAGCCGTATCCCTGCGCCCTAAGCTCTCTGGCGTCCTGCAGCGACACCCCGGGCAAGTCCTCGACCCGCGGCGTGGTGGAGCCGATGGTCCACGATTCCATGCCCAGGAGGACCGCGCCGGCGAATGCCGCCGCCACCGGTACGGCGACGAGCAGGCGGGGGCCCGAGGGCATGCGGCCCCGGGCAAAGGGCACGGCCACGCCTGCGGCACACAGCGCGTGGTACAGGGTCCACGCCTCGAGGGCGAAGAAGGGAAACCCCAGGAACCCGACGGGTGGCATCTCGAACAGCTTGGCGTGCTCGAGCCACGGGACGGTGTAGATCCACTTCCCGCGCGCCCAAAAGTTGTAGCACTCCCACAGCAGGCCCACGATGAGCCCGCCGAGCAGCAGCCGGCCGATGCGGCCCCACTCGCCCCGCTCGATGTCGTGGAACAGGGACCACTCGGGGTGGCGGCGGTACACGGCCGGCTCGAGCAGCAGCCAGACCGCGCCCCAGATGAGGGGGAAGAACAGCCGCGGCAGCCCCAGGGCGAGCGCGAGGGTCATCAGGCCCAACGCGGTCGCCGCACGGAGCTGCCACGCGGTCAGCGTCACGGGTCGAGTGCGCCAGGCTCTACCCACGCCCGTGCTCTCCAGCAGGCGCGCCATGAGGAACAGCGCCGGAAGCACGGTCGCGAAGGAGAGCGTGATCCCGGCCCACCGCTCCGCCGGGTGGAGCGGCAGGAAGACGTAGTACCAGTTCTGCAACCGGAAGTTGAAGGCCTCGAACAGGAGCCACACCACCGCCGACCACGCCAGCAAGGAAAGCGCGCGCCAGCCGCTGCGGTACACGGGGCGGGTGCCTTCCTTGCGGCTGGCCAGCTCGTCCAGCACGACCAGGGTGGGATACCACACGAACACGTAGAACCAAGTCGGGACCGGCTCGACCCCGAGGAGGAGCAGTGTCCACGCCGCGACGATCACCGCGAGCGAGAGAGCGATGGCCATGGCAGGGAAGCTCGCTCGGCAGTGGGACCGACGCCAGCGGAGCGTCTGCTTGCTTCTTGAAGAGGCACCGGGTTGATTGCCGGTCATGTCTGCGTCGGCCATCTCCTGTCTTGGGCTCGTCAAGCGCTACCCGCCCGACGTGACCGCTGTCGCCGGGCTCGACCTCGAGGTCCAGCGCGGCGAGTGCTTCGGCATGCTCGGCCCCAACGGTGCGGGTAAGACCACCACCATCGAGATCATCCAGGGGCTGTTGGACCCGGATGCGGGCACGGTGGGGGTGCTCGGGCTCGCCTGGAACGACCACGAAGCCGAGCTGCGGCAGCGGTTGGGGACGCAGCTGCAGGAGACCAAACTCCCCGAGAAGCTGAGCGTAGAAGAGGCGATCCGCTTGTTCCGTAGCTTCTACCGCAGGGGGAACGAGGTCGACGACGTGCTTCGCGTGGTGCAGCTCGAGGAAAAGCGCCGCGCCTGGGTCGGCAAGCTCTCCGGCGGGCAGCGCCAACGCCTGGCGGTGGCATGCGCCCTGGTGAGTGATCCCGACATCCTCTTCCTCGATGAGCCGACGACCGGACTCGACCCTCAGTCGCGCCGCCAGATGTGGGAAATCATCGCCGGCTTCCGACGCCGGGGAGGCACGGTGCTGCTCACCACGCACTACATGGAGGAAGCGGAGCGCCTGTGCGACCGCGTGGCGATCATAGACCACGGGAAGATCATCGCTCTCGGGTCACCGTGGGAGCTCATCGCGTCGCTCGGGGCGGAGCACGTAGTGGAGTTCGCCGTGGAGGATGGTGCTGCGCCGGCCGACCAGGCGCTGGCTGGGCTGCCCGGAGTCGAGCAGGTGGCGCACGACGACGGAAAGGTTCACCTAACGGTGAGTCGGGTGCACCAGGTCGTTCCCGCCCTGATGAAGTTGCTGGAAGAGGGAGGCAACGCCCTTAGCGAGCTCACCACCCACCATGCCACGCTGGAGGACGTGTTCCTCTCGCTCACCGGGAGACACCTGCGCGATGAGTAGGCCGAGGCTCGACAGCATCCTCCAGCTGACACTGTGGCGCATCCGGGAGTTCACCCGGGAGCCGGAGGCGCTGTTCTGGGTGTTCGCCTTTCCGATCATGCTGGCGTTCGCCCTCGGTCTCGCGTTCAAGAGCCGCGGGCCTGAGGTGGTGCGCATCGCTGTGGAGCAGGGCGACCAGGCCGCCGCGCTAGTGGCCGCGCTCGACGAGGCGGAGCGGATCGAGGCAGTGCTGCTGGACGGCCCGGAGGCTGACTACCGGTTGCGCACTGGGCGGGTGGCCTTGGTGGTGACGCCGGGTGACCCGATCGTGCTGCGTTACGACTCGACGCGCATTGAGAGCGACGTGGCGCGACTCGTGGTGGGTGACGCGCTGCAGGAAACGGCCGGCCGCCGGGACGTGGTGGAGATTCGCGACGCAAAGGTGATGGAACCGGGGGCCCGGTACATCGACTTCCTGATCCCCGGGCTCATCGGCCTCAACATCATGGGCACGGGGATGTGGGGGATCGGCTTCGGCATTGTGAAGGCGCGGAACGACAAGTTACTCAAGCGCCTCCTCGCCTCGCCGATGCGCAAGAGCGAGTTCATGCTCTCGTTCATGCTGGCCCGGCTGTTCTTCCTGGGCTTCGAGGTTGCGGCGGTGCTGCTGTTCGGCCACCTCGTGTTCGACGTGCCGGTGCGCGGCTCGCTCCTTGCCGTCGCCGCGATCGTCGTGATCGGTGCGATGACGTTCTCCGGCCTGGGCCTGCTGGTGGCGAGCCGCGCGAGGACCATCGAGGGTGTGTCGGGGCTCATGAACCTGGTGATGGTCCCGATGTGGATCCTGTCGGGTGTGTTCTTCGCCTACTCCCACTTCCCCGAGACGATGCAGCCGTTCATCCGGGCACTGCCGCTCACGGCGCTGAACGACTCCCTGCGGTCGGTGCTGCTCGACGGAGCGCCGCTGCTCGCTAGCGCCGGCCTGATGGCACTGCTCATGGCGTGGGGAGGCGTGAGCTTCGGGGTCGCGCTCCGGGTGTTCAGGTGGCGGTGAGGACCTCTACGGCCCTGCGCACCTCGTCGCCATGCGTCAGCGGTAGCCCGTGTCCGGCGCCCTGCACCACGCGGAGCTCGGCGTTGGGGAGGCGAGCCGCCAGGTCCTCGGCGACGCTGAGGGGAAACAGCGCATCCTCGCTGCCGTGCAGCACGATCGTCCGCACACCGATCTCCCCCACGCGATCCCGCACGTCGAACCCGTGCAACGCGATGCGGTAAGACCGCATCGCGCGCCAGTCCGTGTTGCGCCAGCCTGCCAGGTCTAGCGCCAGGTCGGACCGGTCCTCCAGGGTGCGGAAGTCGACCCGCTGGGCGCCGAGTGATCCCCCGGTGAGCATGCGCTTGAGCGCGCGCGTGACGAGCCGAGTGTTCCACAGTGGCATGGCCCACCGCACCCCCACGCGTCGTACCCGTCCGCCGGCCCGCCCGAGTCGCAGGCGCACGACGTCGAACATCCTCCCGGCCGTCGTGGCGATGAGCAACAGCCCGTCGATGTGCGCCACGCCCTGGCAGCCGTGTGCCAGCAGCCAGTGGAGTGCCAGCATCCCCCCAAAGCTGTGAGCCACGACGAAGCGACGGCTACCGGTCCACGGCGCCATGCCGCCGAGGAAGTCGTCCAGCATGTTGCGATAGACCTCCATCCGCCCGCCTGCCACCGTGCTCCCGCCCCGCCCGAGTGCCAACTCGTTGAAGTCCACGGCTAGTGTAGGCAGGTCGAGCTCGGGGAAGATGGACGCGTTGAACGTCATCCCCGGTAGCAAGAGGCCGATCTCGCGCTTCCTGGTCTGCACCGTATGTTTGCCTGCCATGGATCGACTCGCTGCCGAGCGCCGAGGCAATGCCGGTCTGCACACAGTGTGACGTCCCACTCCCCGCCGACGCGCAATTCTGCTTTCGCTGTGGCCGGCGGGCGGACGCCGCGTTCGACTGGGACGCGACGACAGGCGAGCGCCTTGCCGCCGCGCTGGGATCCGACTACAGCCTGGTCGGCGAGCTGGGCCGCGGCGGGTTCGCCGTGGTGTACTCGGTGCGCGACCTGCGCCGCAACCGCTACCTGGCGGTGAAGGTGATGCGCCCCAGCTTGCTGGCCGCGGGCCCGCTGAAGCAGCGGTTCCGGCGCGAGGCCGAGCTCGCCTCCCAGCTCGACCACCCGAACATCCTGCCCGTCCTGTTCACCGGCAAGGGCTCGGGGCTGGTGTACTATGCCATGCCCCGCGTACGGGGTCACTCGCTCAGGGAGCGGCTCGATCGTGAGGGGCGACTGCCGGTGAAGGAGGCCCTGCGCGTGTTCGGTGAGCTGGCCAAGGGGCTGGAATACGCCCACCGCCACGGGGTGGTGCACCGCGACGTGAAGCCGGCGAACGTGATGCTCGACCGGCGCGGGAGGGTCTCGATCCTGGACTTCGGGGTGGCGAAGGCGATCGCGGTGAGGGGTGGCACGATCTCCATTACCGGCGAGGTGGTGGGGACGGCCGAGTACATGAGCCCGGAGCAGGCCCAGGGCATCACGGACGTCGATCACCGCTGCGACATCTACAGCCTCGGGATCCTGGCCTGGGAGATGCTGACCGGCGAGGTCCCGTTCGTGGGCGATACCGTGCACGACACCCTCGCGATGCACGTGAAGCAGCCCATCCCCGACGTGCGGGGCAAACGCCCCGACACGCCACCCCCCTTCGCAGCGGCGTTGCGCCGGTGCATGGCCAAGGAGCCGGGGCAACGGTGGCCCGACGCCCGGGCAGCCGCCCGGGCCGCCGGCGCCTGAGTCGCGCTACCCCGCGGGTGCGCGTGGGGGGCGACATCCCCAACCTGCAACTTCCTGCGTTGCTCGCTCGTTACTCCGGCGTCGCGCAGCTGAAACCGGCTCCCTGTTGACTGCGTAGGGACCTAGGGTTACGCTTAACGGCGTTAACTTAACGCCGTTAAGTCGATTGAGTGGCCTGGATTTAGCTGTTCCGGGGCACCCCGGAGGCAGGAGCGAGCATGGCTGGAAGAGAAGATGTCGGCGGTCGCGCAGGGGACGTCGAGGGCGCCATCCTCGAGGCCGCGCGTGACTTACTGGCCGACAAGGGGCTGAAGGGGCTCTCCATGCGCACGGTCGCCGACCGGGTGGGGGTGAGCGCCACGGCCATCTATCACTACTTCGAGAACAAGGACGAGCTGGTGCAGCGGGTGGTGCAGCAAGGCTTCCGCCGCTTCGGAGAGTATCTGCAGCAGGCAATGGGGGCCCACCCGCGCGGCTCATTCGAGCGGGTGCGGGCGCTTGGGGAGGCCTACCTCCAGTTCGCCCTCGAGAACCACGCCTATTTCCGCGTGCTGTTCAGCCTGCAGCACCCGCACCCACACGCGCTGGATGACCTCCCCGAAGGGGGAGGCTACGGCCTGCTGCGTCAGGCGGTGGTGGATGCCATGGACTCGGGCGCGATGCGCGCGATCGATCCCGACCTGATGGTGATGTTCCTCTGGAGCCTCACCCACGGCCTCCTCACGATCTCGCTGGCGTGCAAGATCGAGCAGTGTCCGGAGTTCGACAGCAAGACCATGGCGCGGACACCGCTGGAGCTGTTCCACGCGTTCGGCCCGCTGGTCAGCGGCGGCGTGATTGGGCCGGCCGCGATGGCGGCCGTCGGGAGCCCGGAGGCAGCGGGGGGGAGGGGTGAGCGATGAGACTGAACACCTTGCGTCTCGGTATGCTGGCAGCGGTGCTGTTGGGGCCCGCAGCGGTCGTGCGGTGCGCGGTGGCTCAAGAGCCTGCGCCCCAGCGCTACTCGCTCGGCCAGGCGATACAAACCGCGCTGGCCAACAGCCAGACCATTGATGATGCGGAGTACGGCTACGAGATCGCCAACCAGCAGGTGAAGGAGGCGTGGGGGAGCGTGTTCCCCGACATCTTTGCCAGCGCCTCGTACTCCCGCAACCTCCTCAAGCAGCAGATCTTCCTCCCCGCGGAGTTCTTCGGCGGCGCCCCGGGAGAGTTGCGCCCCATCACAATCGGGTCGGACAACAACTGGACGGCCCAGTTCACGTTCTCCCAGCCACTGTTCGAGTACGGCGTGCTCGTGGGACTGGGAGCGGCCAGCCGGTTCCGCAGCCTCAAGGAAGAGGAGCTGCGTGGCACGACCCAACTGGTGGTGTTGGCGGTGCGGCAGCGCTACTTCGACGCTCTGCTGGCAGCGGAGCTGTTGCGGCTGGTCGAGGAGAGCATGGAGCGGATCGGCGCCACCCTCGACGAGACGCGTGCCATGAACCGCGCCGGACTCGCCAGCAGCTACGACGTGCTGCGGTTCGAGGTGGAGTATGCGTCGGTCGAGGCCCAGTTGGAGCGGGCCAGGAATGCGGTGAAGGCCCGCAGGCGGGAGCTTCTGGTCGAGATGGGACTGAACCCTGGTCTCGACATCGAGCTCGAGGGCAGCCTCAACGAGATGGATCTGCAAGATCCGCCGAGCAACAGCCTCGCGAACCTCGAGATCCTGCGACTCGCAGGGGCGCCCGACGCGCTGTTGGATCAAGAGCAACGACTGCGTGAGCTGGTGCTGAATCAGCGCAGCGACTTGCGGCAGATCCGCGCCTCGATCTCGCTGGAGGAGGCGCGCCTGTCGGCGGAGAAGGGGGAGTTCTATCCGCGAGTCTCCTTCTTCTCCAACTACAACATCCTGGCGCAGGAGGACGGTGGGCTGGATTTCTTCGGGGAGGGTGCTACCAGCCGCTACACCACCGCCGCGGCCGGTCTCAGCGTGGAGCTGCCGATCTTCCAGGGCGGGAGCCGCTTCGCTCGGGTGCACGAGGCGAGGAACGCGGTGCGGCAGCAGGAGACGCGACTGGCGCGAGCGGAGTTGGACGCCGGGAACGAAGTGCGTAGCCTGGTGGACGCCGTCGGCGAGGCCCGCCAGCGCGCCGCCAGCCAGCGGCGCAGCGTCGAGCAGGCCCGCAGGGGCTTCGAGATCGCGTCGGTCGAGTACCGGGAAGGGATCGGCTCGCAGCTCCAGATGACCGACGCGGAGGAGGCTCTGCGGCAGGCGGAGTTCGCCTACGCCCAGGCGGTTTACGACTACCTCACGGCCCGGGCGCTGCTCGACATGGCACTGGGCACCACGCCGGAGGCGCCGGGCGAGATCCCGGCGGACGGCTCATGATGGAGACGAGCACGATGCGCATCGATATGAGGTGGTGGCGCGAGGTGGGGCGCGGCAGACGAGGAGTCACGGCTCTCGTCGCCGCGGCGGCGCTGGCCTTCGCCGTAGCGGGATGCTCACCGTCCGATGGGAGTCAGGCGCGGGCCGAACAATTGGATTCCACGCTCGACACCACCGGTGCCCGGATCGTCAACGTGGAGGTGACTCCGGTCGCCCTCAGCAGCTTCGTGGACTACATCCGTATCACGGGCGAGGTCGAGGCGATGTACGACATCACCGTCTCGGCCGAGGAGGCGGGGGTGATCGAGCGTTTCCTGGTCGAGAAGGGGAGCCGGGTGCGCCGCGGCCAGGTTATCGCCAAGATCGACGACGCCGTGCTGCGCGGTATGGTCGACGAGGCGCGCTCGCTAGCCGACGTCGCCGAGGAGCAGTACCAGCGACAGCGCCGGTTGTGGGAAGAGGAGCAGATCGGCAGCGAGATCGCCTACCTGCAGCTCAAGTCGGCTTCCGAGGCGGCGAGGGCGCGACTGCAGGTGCTCGAGGAGCGGTTGGCCCGCACCGAGATCAAGGCACCGGTAACTGGCATCTTCGACGAGAAGTTCGTGGAGGCCGGTGAGATGGTGGCCGCTGGCACCCCGGTGGTGCGGGTGATCGCAGTGCGCCAGGTGAAGGTGGTAGGGGGAGTGCCCGAGCGGTTCGCGCTCTCCGTGCAGCGCGGTGACAGCGCCAAGATCACTTTCGACGCTCTCGGAGGGCGTGGGTTTGCCGGAACCATAGGGTTCGTCGGTACGACGGTGGACGCCGGGAACCGCACGTTTCCGATCGAGGTCGTGTTGGACAACCCCGATGGGGTGATCAAGCCGCGGATGGTGGCGAACGTGCAGGTGGAGCGGGATCGGCTGGAGGAAGTAATCGTGGTGCCGCAGCAGGTCGTGTTGCGCACGGAGGACGGCTACCAGGTCTACGTGGTGGCGGACCGCGACGGCTACCCGGTGGCCTCCGCGCGGGAGGTCGAGTTGGGGCCGTCGTACGGCAACCGCATCGTGATAGCGTCTGGGTTGGAGATCGGTGACAGCTTGATCACGGTTGGGCAGCGCCTGGTGGATGAGGGGAGCTTCGTACGGGTCGTGAGCGCGACCGGAGGGGGCCGATGAGCGACCGCGACGGCGACACCGAATCCTTCCGCGCCCCGCGCATGTCGGGAGAAGGGAAGGGCGCCGGCAAGTCCAAGCACTCCAAGACCGGCGAAAGCGGCGTGCACCGCGTCCCGCGATCCGCCACCGACCCGGCGCGCGTGAGCGGGACGTTCCAGCCCCCGGGGTCTGCCCCCGATCCGCGGCACAAGCGGAAGTTCAAGGAGTTTCGCCTCACCTCGTTCGCGATCGACCATCCCACGAGCGTGATGGTGATGACCCTGATCGTCATCATCATGGGGCTCACATCGTATCTCCGGGTGCCCAAGGAGTCGATGCCCGAGATCGTGATCCCCAACATCTTCGTGACCACGATCTACCCCGGCGTGGCACCGGGCGACATCGAGACGTTGATCACCGAGCCCCTCGAGGACGAGCTCAATACCATCGCCGATATCAAGACGATCACGTCGGTCTCGGCCGAAGGCTACTCGAGCATCAACATCGAGTTCGAGGCCGGGATGGACATGAATGAGGCGCTGCAACGGGTGCGCGAGAAGGTGGACATCGCCAAGCCCGAGCTGCCACCGGCGGCGGAAGAGCCCGAGGTGATCGAGATCAACCTCTCTCAGTTCCCCATCATGCAGGTGAACATCGCCGGCGACTACAGCCAGGTGCGACTGCGGGAGGTGGCAGAGGACCTGCAGGATCGGCTGGAGCAGATCCCCAGCGTGCTGGAGGTACGCCTGGCGGGCGGGCTCGAGCGGGAGGTCCAGGTCGACGTCGATCTGGCAAAGCTGAAGTTCTACGACATCACGTTCGACGATGTGATCGACGCGGTGCGCTTCGAGAACGTGACCGTCCCGGGTGGGACGATCGACGTGGGCGACGTGAAGTACCTCGTGCGGGTACCCGGCGAGTTCGAGGAGACCGATCCGATCGCCGACATCGTGATCATCACGCGCGGCGGCCGCCCCATCTACGTGCGGGACGTCGCGACGGTGGACTTCGGGTTCAAGGAGCGCGACAGCTTCGCACGGCTCGACGGCAACCCGGTCATATCGCTGGCCGTCGTGAAGCGCAGCGGTGAGAACATCATCGAGACCGCCGACGCGGTGCGGGCGGTGATCGACGAGGAATCCCGGAACTTCCCGCCGGGCACCGTCGTCAAGACCACCTCGGACCAGTCCGAGGAAATCCGCGGCAGGGTGAGCAGCCTGGAGAACAACATCATCTCGGGCCTTATCCTGGTCCTGGTGGTGCTGCTCTTCGTGCTGGGTGTGCGCACCGCTCCCTTCGTGGGGCTCGCCATCCCGCTCTCCATGCTGCTGTCGTTCAGCATCATTCGGCTGGTCGGTTTCTCGATGAACATGGTGGTGCTGTTTTCGCTGATCCTCGCCCTGGGCATGCTGGTGGACAACGCGATCGTGGTGGTCGAGAACATCTACCGTTTCCGCGAGAAGCGGTTCGATCGCGTGCGGGCGGCGAAGTATGCCACCGGAGAGGTGGCGGTACCCATCATCGCGTCGACGGCCACTACGCTGGCGGCGTTCTTCCCCATGACGTTCTGGCCCGGAATCATGGGGGAGTTCATGAAGTACCTGCCGTTCACCCTGATCATCACGCTGAGCTCGTCACTGTTCGTGGCGCTGGTGATCCTGCCCACGATGGCGGCGCGGATGTTGGATACTGAGGACGCGCCGGTAGGCATGAGCCCCGGCCTGCGGCGGGTGTTGATCGTGGGTGGGGCGCTCGTAATGCTCGTCATGCTGACGGTCAACTGGCTCACGTCGCTGCTGCTCATTCTCACGGGCGTGGTCGTATACGCGTTCCACCACCATGTGGGGCATCCGACGGGGCACTGGGTGATGACCAGGGCGCTCCCGAGGGTGATCGAGCGGTACGAGGTGGTGCTGCGCTGGGCGCTGGCGCGCCGGCTACGCATGGTTGCGGGTGCGGGGGCCGCGCTGCTGTTTGCCATCGTCGTCTTCGGATTCCTCAACGCCGGGGTGGAGTTCTTCCCGGAGAACGTGCCGCCCACCGCGGCTTATGTGCAGATCGAGGCACCGCTTGGCACCCGTGTCGAGGAGACCGACCGCATCGTGCGGCAGATCGAGGAGCAGCTCCGCGGGGTCCCAGGTCAGGGTGATGTGGAGTCGGTGGTGGCCACTGTCGGCACCAGGGTGTCGGCCGGCTTCTCCGGCGGTAGTGGCACGCACCTCGGGACAGTGGTCGTGCAGTTCGTGGACTTCGAGGACCGCGAGATCGATGCCTTCGAGAGCATCGATAACATCCGGGGGACTGCGGGGGTCGATCTCGCCGGCGCGGACGTGGCGTTGGAGGAGCCGGAGATGGGGCCGCCCACGGGCCCGCCGATCAACATCGAGATCACCGGGCAAGATCCCCTGCTGCTCAAGCGGCTGGGTGACGAGGTCGTGTCGCTCCTCGAGAATTCCGCTCTGTTCGCCAAGCTGGATGGGCTAGAGAGCGATATGGCAGAGGGTCGGCCCGAGCTGGTGATCGACGTGGACCGGGAGAAGGCCGCGCTCTACGGTCTCACGACGCAGGACATCGGCTTCACCATTCGCAGCGCGATCAACGGGACGGAGGCCTCCAAGTACCGCGACGGCAAGGACGAATACGACATCACGGTGCGGCTGGCCGAGGCGTACCGCGGCGACCTGAGCTCACTGGGCGATCTCACGATCTGGTCTGACATGGGGGTTCAGGTCCCCTTGTCGTCCGTCGCCACTTGGCGCGTGGACAAGGGGTACGGTGACGTCAACCGCAAGGACCTCGATCGCATGGTCACGGTCTCGTCGGACGTGCGTGCGGGCTACAACGCCAACGCAGTGCGGGGCGAGGTGCAGCAGGAGCTGACCGAGTTCGCGGCGTCGCTGCCCACGGGCTACCAGATGCGGTTCACGGGGCAGCAGCAGGAGCAGGAGGAGTCGGAGGAGTTCCTCACCGGGGCGTTCGTTCTGGCGATCCTGTTGATCGGGTTCATCCTGGTCACGCAGTTCGACTCGGTTACCAAGCCGCTCATCATCTTGAGCTCGGTGATCCTGTCTACCATCGGCGTGCTGATCGGGCTCATGATCTTCCGCATGCCGTTCGGGATCATCATGACCGGCGTCGGCGTGATCAGCCTGGCGGGCGTGGTAGTGAACAACGCGATCGTACTGATCGACTACATCGACATCCTGCGGCAGCGTGACAAGCTAGAGCGACATGAGGCCATCGTGCAGGGCGGCAAGACCCGTTTCCGCCCGGTGATCCTCACGGCGGTGACCACGATCCTGGGCCTGGTGCCGCTGGCAATCGGGCTGAACATCGACTTCAAGGGCTTCTACACTCGCATAGCGCCGGACTTCTACTGGGGCGGCGAGCAGGCGGCGTGGTGGGGGCCGATGGCCATCGCGGTGATCGCCGGTCTGGCATTCGCCACGTTCTTGACCTTGGTGCTGGTGCCGGTGATGTACTCGCTGCTGGACGACTTCGACTTGTTCCTAAAGCGAACGCTCACGCGGCAGGAGCCCGAACAGGTGCCTGGGGCGCGGCCGCGCTCACCCGCCTTGCGGGAGCCCGAGCCCTCAGATAAGCCAGTCGCCGTATAGCTCTGGGCGGCGGTCCTGCCAGAACAGGGTCCGGGCCGGCGAGGTGGCGCACCGCGAGAGGTCCAGGTCCACGACGAGAAGATCCTCCTCGAGGCGCTTGCCGCGTGCGAGGATCTTCCCTGTCGGGTCCACCACGAACGACTCGCCGGCGAAGGTGAGTCGTTCTTCCTCGCCCACCCGGTTGCATAGCGCCGCGAAGTAGCCGTTCTGGAAGGCGGCGGCGCGCACCTCCGCCTCGTACATCCCCTCGGGCCACTCGTCCAGCGCTCCGGCCTGCGGGATTACCACCAGCTCGGCGCCACTCACCCCCAAGGCCCGCATGTACTCAGGGTAGTGGCGGTCGTAGCAGATGGCGACGCCGATGCGTCCTGCCCTGGTGGCGTACACCGGGGCGCCCCGGTCACCCGGCGCGTAGTACGCCCGCTCGTGGAAGCAGGCATAGTCGGTGATGTGTACCATGCGTGTGACACCGAGGAGCGCGCCGTCGGCATCGAACACGGGCGAGCTGTCGAAGCGCTCGCCGTTCGCCGACTCGTACATGTTGAACACCGTAACGAGGTTGAACTCCCTGGACTTGGCAGCGATCCGGTCGGCAGTGGGGCCGGGGATAGGCTCGGCCAGCTCCTTGGCGGCGGCGAACTGCTCGTGCTGCGGGAAGAACCGGTACAGCACGATCTCGGGGAACGCGACCACTTGGGCACCCGCTTGCTGCGCGGCCTCCATGGCGGCCAGGGCGCGCTCCAGGTTCTCCGGCGTGTCGGTTCCGGCCGCCTGCTGGGCCAAGGCGATGCGAATCGTCGTCATGGCGGTCTCCCGCGGGCGCCTACCGGGGGCGGCGCCCCAGCGTGAGGAGGGAGCCCTCCGTGGTCTTCCACGGCTCCGAGGCTTCCTCCGGTGGAAGTCTCACGCGGTGCTGCTCGATGTGTACGAAGCCCGCCGCGTCGAGCGCCGCACGCCAACCGGCCTCGTCTAGCAGCGTCATCGCGACGCCCACGTCGTGGGGCCAGGAGTGGCTCGCCACGTTCTCTCCGTAGAAATCCACCATGCAGCCGAAGCGTCCGCCCGGCTTGAGCAGGCGCCACGCCTCGGCCAGCCCTGCGGCGAGATCCGGGAGGTAGTAGAACACCTCCATCGAGAGGATCGCGTCGAACCGCGCGCGCGGCAGCCCGTGCGCCGGGAACGCCGCCTCGTGGAACTCCACGTTGGGGATGTCGGTGGAGAGGGCGCTCGCCAGCGCCACCATCTTGGCCGAGAGGTCGATCCCCACGGCCCTCCCCTGTGGTGCCGCGGCTGCCGCCCACCGCACCGTGTAGCCGTTGCCGCAACCGATGTCGAGGTACCAGGCGTCGGGTGTGAGCTCGAGCCGGTCGAACGCGCGCCGCACGAAGGGGGCATGGCTTTGTTCCATCCCTTCTGCGCGCCCGCGCACGGCCCAGTCATCGAACACCTCCTGCACCCGGCGCAATTGCGAGTCGTTGCCGTGGCTCACTGCCATTCCTTTCCGCCGGTGAGCGGGGCGACCGTTTCCATGAAGCGGCGCGCGCCGGGCTCGAGCCCATACGGCTCGCACGTCGCGCGGCCTGCCTCGCCCATCTGCCTGCGGTGCGCAGGGTCCTCGAGCAGTCCAGCCAGCGCTGCGGCGAGCGCGCCGTCGTCGTGCGGCGGCACGACGAGGCCGTTCACGCCGTGCCGGACCAGCTCCTCGACGGCCGTGCCGCGGCAGCACACCACCGGCTTTCCCGCCGCCATGGCCTCGAGGCAGACGAGGCCGAACCCCTCCTGCAGGCTCGGCAAGCAGAAGATAGCGCAGCTGGCATAGGCCTGGGCCAGGGTATCGAAACGCACCTGACCGTCGAGCCGCACGCAATCTCGCAGCCCCAGCGTCGCTACCTGCCGCTCCAGACGGAGGCGTTCTGGTCCGTCGCCCACGATGCGCACGCGGACCTCGGGCACCCGCTCCCGCAGCAGCGCCGCCGCCCGGATCAGCCCCGCGAAGTTCTTGCGCCGGTACAGGTGGCCCACCGACAGGACCGTCGGTGGATCGCCCGACACCTTGGGGGCAGTGGCAGCGGCCTGGCGCCACCGCTCCAGGTTCAGCGGCGGCGGCACCACCGCGGTGCGCTGCGCATCGATCCCGTAGGTCTCCACGATCCGGCGCCGGCTGTATTCGCTCACCGTGAGCACCAGGTCGGCCCGCCGGGCGCCGGCGCGCTCGGCGCGCGACTGCAGCCGCATCGAGGCAGCTACGAGCCCGCGTTCGAAGCGGGCTTCGTCGGCCAGCATACCGTGGATGTAGCAGACGAACGGCACGGAGAGCCGGCCGGCCAGCCGGAAGCCGTCCATGTCGAAGCCCACCACTAGGCCGGCGCCGTGCACCGCGGCGGGGGAGAGGCGTTGGTTGAAGGCAAAACGATAGAGCGTGTACGCCGAGGGTGGTGCGCGGCGCGTCGGGCAGATGATAGGCACGTCGTGCCCCAGCGCCTCGAGCCCACGACGTAGCGTCTCTCCCGCGACGAAGGTCCCGCTTCCCTCTCTGACCGACTGGGGGGTGGCGGTGATCAGGGCGATCCGCACCGAGCCCTCTACGACGGGCCGACGAGCCTGCGCAGGAAACGGGACATCATGCCCTGCGCCGGGCGGGCCGCGTCGCGCAGGGCGCGGGAGTACTCCTCAGCCGAGCTCCAGCGCTCCCCGGGGTGCTGCGCGGCACCCTTCTCCAGTACGCGCACCACCGACTGGGGGACGTCGGTGCGTGCGGCTGCGAGGTTGGGGAGCCGTCCCGCCGCCTGCCGCGCCAGCACCGACTCCGCCGTGCCGGTTCCGAAGGGGAGCCGGCCCACGAGAGCGTAGTATGCGGCGAGCGTCAGCGAGTAGAGGTCGGCGCGGTGATCGACCGACTCGCCCAGGAGCTGCTCCGGCGCGGCGAAGTCCGGCGTGCCCGACTGGGACACCGGTCCGCCCCCTTCGGGGCCCGCCAGGGCGAGCACGAGCCCGAAGTCGGCGATGAGGACCGAGCCGGTGGCGTCGTCCAACAGGAGGTTCTCCGGCTTGATGTCCCGATGCACCAGGCCGTGGCCGTGGGCGTGGCGCAGCGCGCCCAGGGACTCGTGTAACAGGCGCAGCACCCGGTCAAGCGACTGGGGGCCATCGCTCCTGACGAGTCCGCCCAGGCTGCGGCCCCTCACATACCCCATCGTGTACCACATCAGCCCCGCGCGCCGTCCGATGTCGTACGTGTTGACTATGTTCGCGTGCATTACCTGAGCGGCTGTCCGGGCCTCGCGGCGGAAGCGCTCGACCACTGCCGGATCGGCGGTCAGATAGGGGTGCAGCACCTTGAGCGCCACCTCACGCTCCAGGGCGAGGTCGCGCACCAGGTACACCCGGCCGAAGCCACCCGAGCCGAGCTCGTGCAGCAGCTCGTAGTCGTCGCCCAGCGCACGGCGCAGCCATTTCTCCCACGCCATCGTGTCCTCGCTCCCCACACCGCGCTCCGCGGTGAGCGGGACGGGCACGGCCGCCTCGCCCAAGTCGCTGTAGATGTCGGCGGCCATCTCGTCGGCGGTGAGATAGCGCCGGGCCGGCTCGGACTGCAGGGCGCGCATGATCACCCGCTCGAGCGCTGCGGGGCACGCCGGGCGCAGTGCGCTCGGCGGCTCCACCTTCGCCGCGTCGAGGGGCGGCGCCTTCCCGGTCACGGCGAAGTAGAGCAGCGCCCCGGCCGAGTAGATGTCGCCGGTGGGCTCACCCGCGCTCCCGTCGCGAATCTCCGGGGCCAGGAACGGTGCCGCGATGGGATCATCGTCGGGCCCAGCAACGTCGAGGCAGACGTTGGCGAAGCGCAGGTCGGTGACGTAGGTCCGCTCCGTGTTCTCGATCATGAGCGTGGTGGGCGCGAGCTTGCGGACCACGATGCGCTGGGAGTGCACGTACTCCAGCACGCTCGCCAGATCGCGGGACAGCTGCAGCACCGAGGGGATCGGGCGGGCGCCGCGCGCCACCGCGTCGATGAGACTCTCGCCGTCGATCCACTTGGCGATGCGGTAGGCCCACTCGCCCCGATGACCGGCTGCGTATACCGGACGCAGTACCGGATGGTCGAGCGCCGCCAGGAGTTCCGTCTCGCGCTCGAACCAGGTGCGGTACGTCGAGTCAGGCAGGAGGTGCACCCGCAACACGACGCGGCGCTTGAGCACCCTGTCCCGGGCCACGAACAGGGCGCGCAGCGGCGTGGCAGCGACGAGCTGGAGGATCTCGAGCGTGTCGGAGAACTCCCGCTGCGCGCTGTCGAACAACGCCACATGGTCGACGGCAGGATCGATCAGCGGGCGCGGCGCACTTGCCGGAGACGTCATGGCGCATCAAAGATAACGGTGGAGAGGGCTCACGATGGACGACCGGATGCAGGCGATCCGCATAGCGGAGCCGGGCGGACCGGAGGCGCTCGTCCTCGCGGAAGTGGACCGACCGCGGCTCCAGCCCCACCAGGCTCTGGTGCGAGTGCGTGCGGCCGGTGTGAACCGGGCCGACGCGCTGCAGCGTGTGGGGCGCTATCCGGCGCCGTCGGGAGTGCCGCAGGACATCCCTGGGCTCGAGCACGCTGGCGTGGTCGAGGAGGTGGGCTCGGCGGTGTCGGTGTGGCGCGCCGGCGACCGCGTCATGGGGATCGTGGGCGGGGGAGCGTACGCGGAGTACGTGGCCGTGGAGGCTCGCCATCTGATTCCCATTCCCGAGGAGTGGTCGTTCGAGCAAGCGGCGGCGGTGCCCGAGGCCTTCGTCACGGCCCACGATGCGCTCATGCAGGTGGGCCTCGAGGGCGGGGATCACGTCCTGGTCCATGCCGTCGGGAGCAGCGTAGGACTCGCGCTGCTCCAGCTCGCCAAGGCCGCCGGTGCCGAGGTTGCGGGAACCTCTCGCACCGCGGCGAAGCTCGAGCGTGCGGAACGGGAGCTGGGTCTCGACCGGGGCGTCGTGGTGCGCGGTGCCTTCGACGGTGCCCTGCTCAGCGGTTGGGCGCACGTAATCTGTGATCTGGTGGGCGGTCCCTATCTGGCGGGGAATCTCGCGGCCCTCGCGCCGCGCGGGCGGATCATCGTCATCGGGCTCACGGGTGGGCGCAGCGCCGAACTCGACCTGGGCACGGTTCTGCGAAAGCGAGCCGTGCTGGTCGGCACCACGTTGCGCAGCCGCACGTCGGAGGAGAAGTCGGAGGTCACGCGTCGCTTCGTGGACCGGGTCCTCCCGCGCTTCTCCCAGGGCGCGGTGCGGCCCATCGTGGATCGTGTGTTCCCCATGCGGGATGCCGCGGGAGCCCACCGCTACCTGGAAGCGAACCGCAACTTTGGCTCGATCGTGCTGGCCTGGTGAGACACCGTTCGAGTTGGGGCCCGGCGCGGTGCCGCGCCCCCGCTGCCCGGTGGTGCGGGTTCTCGGCAGACCGTAACTTTGGGCCCACATGCCATACCTGTGCCTGCGTGACCTGAGCACCGATCAGAGCGTCGAGTTCGAGACCGGCGAGGTGCGGATCGGTCGCGATCCGGTGTGCGAGCTCCCCGTCACCGGGGCTCGCAGCGAGGTAGTGTCGGGCAGCCATGCGCGGCTGTTCCAGCGGGAGGGCCAGTGGTGGCTGGAGGACAGCGGCAGTCGTAACGGCACCTTCCTTGAGGAGCGGCAGCTGGTGCGGGGGCAGCCGCAGCCCGTTGCTGCCGGTGCCGTGATCCGGCTCGGCGCGCGCGGGCCGCGCTATCGGGTGGAAGCGGTCACCCAGAGGCAGTTCGGCGACACGCTGGCGGAGGGCCCCATGGGTGCGCGTCCTTCGGCCGCCACGGTGCCGCTCGAGAGCATGGAAGACGTCGAGCCCCCGCCGCCGGCCGCGCCGCAGCCTCCGAGTGAACTCCAGGTGGTCCTGATGGACGCGCGCAGCGGTGAGCAGTTCGCCGCGAGCGGCGGCCGCGTCCGGATCGGGCGGGGCAAGGAGTGCGAGCTGCGTCCGGTGGGGCCCGACGACACGTCCGTATCGCGGGTGCACGCCGAGATCGTGCTCAAGCCCGGCGGCAAGGTGGTGCTGCGCGACGCGCACAGCCGCAACGGCACCTTCCTGCAGAATGTGCGGGTCCAGGGAGATCGCGAGCTCCGGCCCGGCGACAGCATCCGTCTCGGACCGTCGGGACTCGAGCTGGTGGTGGCCCGGTTGCTCCGCCCAGGGGAGGCGCCTGCCCAAGCCGCACCGCCCCCGGAAGTGCCGCGCGAACCCACACCCGCGCCCCGGCCCGAGCCGAAGCGGGCCCGACGCCGGGAATCGCTGGCACAGCGGGTGGCGGCGAAGTTGGGCGGTGCGCGCCGCTCATTCGGGGGCAAGGGCGCCACCATGTTCATCAGCGAGATGTTCGCCGAGTCCTCCCGCAAGAGTGCGCGGCGGGTGCGCTGGGTCGTGTGGCTATTCGTGGTGCTGCTGGGCGGGTCGGTCGGCGCCATGTACTGGTACAGCGAGCTGCGGGTGCGGCAGGCGACCAGCGAGATCCAGGAGCAGCAGCGTGTGGCGCTGGAGCAGCTGCAGGCGCGCAACGACTCGGTCCAGGCCGCTGCGGACGCCGAGTACGAGCGACTGCGTGAGGAGCTGAATGACGCGCGCGCCGGTTCGGCCCCGGCAGCGGTGGTTGACAGCCTGCGCATGGAGCTGGTCGAAGCCCAGGAGCGGACGCGGTCGCTGGAGGCTTCTCTCCAGCGCGCCGAAGCCTCGCTCAGCGAGCAGCTCGCCGCCGGCGACTCCATCAACCGCGCGGCCCAGGCCGAGCTCGAGAGCCTGCGGGCTCAGCTCGACCGCGCGAGCACGTCGGAGACCTCCGATGCGCTGCTCGACTCCCTGCGGCAGGCCGTGCGGGATGCGGAGGATCGGGCCGAGGCGATCACCACGCAGATGCGTGCGGTGCGCGGCTCCAACCTGGCGGCAGTGGCGCAGGCGAACCAGAGCGCCATCGGTCTGGTCACGGTCTACGTCGGGGGTCAGATCTATGACGGCTCCGGCTTCGCCGTCACACCGTCCGGCTACTTCGTGACCAACCGCCACGTGGTGATGCATCAGGGGCGCGCGCCCGACTCTGTGTACGTCACGATGGCCGATCAAAAGGTGATGCGACGGACCGAGTTTGTGGCCGTGGCTCAGCCGTCGGGTCCCGACCTCGCCGTGCTCCTAGTGCTGGGCTTCGACGGCCCGTACGTGGAGCAGGTCGACTGGTCCGGCCGCAACGCCCGGCAAGGCGAGCCCGCGGCGCTCATCGGGTTTCCGGCCGGCCTGGGCAACGCCCTCGACGCCACGCGCACCGTGCGCACGTCCATGAGCGCGGGGATCTTCAGCAAGGTGACCAGCGAGGTGATCAACTTCGATGGGTTCACCGTCGGCGGCTCCAGCGGGAGTCCGGTGTTCAACGCCGGCGGCGAGGTGGTGGCGGTGCATCGCGCAGGGTTGCGTGAGGCGGTGGGGATGGGGTTTGCGGTGCCGATGCCAAAACTGATCCCGTTCCTGCCGGACGAGGCGAAGGCGGAGCTGGGGCTTGAATGACTGACGGGGAACGGTACGATACGCCCGCGCGCGGGGGACGGTTGAGTTCCCGCACGTGGCGAGCCCGCCATACCGTTCCCCGTTCCCCGTTCCCCGTTTTCTACTGACCCCCGCTGCCGCAGTGACCCGAGTCTTCATCGTCCCCCACACCCACTGGGATCGGGAGTGGTACGAGCCGGCCGCGCGCTTTCGGCAGCGGCTCGTCGCATTGCTGGACGATGCCGTCGCATGGTTGGAGTCCGAGCCCGATGCCGGTCCGGTGCTGCTCGACGGCCAGACCGTGCTGCTCGCCGACTACCTCGCAGTGCGCCCCGAGGCCGAGGAGCCCGTCGCGGCACTGGTGCGCGCCGGCAGGTTGCTGGTCGGTCCCTGGTTCGTGCTGGCCGACGAGCTGCTCCCCACCGACGAGACGCTGGTTCGCAACCTCTTGATAGGTCGCTACGACGGCGCGCGGTTCGGCGGCTGGCTCTCCCTAGGGTACAGCCCCGACGCGTTCGGTCACCCGGCGGCGCTCCCCACGGTGCTGACCGGGTTCGGCATCGAGCACGCGATCGTGTGGCGCGGCTACGGTGGGGAGCCGGGCCAGGAGCGTGATCTCTTCCGGTGGGTCGGGCCCGACGGCTCGGCGGTGCTGGTACACCACCTGCCGCCCGTGGGCTACGAGATCGGTGCCGACCTGCCCCTCGAGCCCGATGCGCTCGCAGGGCGCTGGGAGGAGATCCGTGCCGTGCTCGAGCCGCGCGCGACGGCCCCCGCGCTGCTCGTCATGAACGGAGCCGATCATCACGCGATCCAACGGGACGTGGGCGCAGTAACGGATCGCCTCGCCGAGTTGGCCCAAGGACATCACTTCGAGTTGGCCTCACCCGCCGCCTACTTCGCGGCGCTGCCGGAGGACCTCGAGGTGCCCGAGGTGCGCGGTGAGCTGCGGTTCTCGTACCGCTACACGTGGACGCTGCAGAGCGTGCACTCCACCCGGAGCCGCCTCAAGCGGGCCATCGCCGAAGGGGGTCGCCTGCTGCAGCGGTGGGCCGAGCCACAGGCTGCGCTCGCCTGGGCGGCGGGGGCTACGGACCGGCGGGCGTTGCTCGGCTCCGCGTGGCGCGATCACCTGCTCGACTGCTTCCACGATGCCCTGGCGGGCTGCACCGGCGACGCGGTGGCACGGCAGGTCTCCGCGCGGGCTGAGGGCGTCGCGGCGCAGGCACGGGGAATCCTGGTCGATGCGGCGCACGACCGGCTGGAGCAGGACCAGGCACGGGCCCCACGGGAGCCGCACGAGTGGGAGCCGGCCCTCGCGGTCATCAATCCGTCGGCGCACCCCCGCGACGGAGTCGTCGAGGCTACGCTCACCGTGTCCCGCAAGCGCCTCGTGGTGGGCCGACCGGGGGGCGGTCCTGCGGACGAGATGTCTGGCTGGCCCGCTCCGCCGGGCGTGGTGGAGCCGGATGGTAGCGCCGTGCCGGTGCAGGTGCTCGAGTGGTATCGCGGCTATCAGCGCCTCGACAGCCGTGCGGCCCATCCGGTGCAGGACGAGGTCGCCGCTTACCGCGTCGCGCTTCGCTGCCGTGCCGTCCCGCCGCTGGGGATGAGGGCGTACGCGGTGGGGGGCGACGGGCCGCCCGCGCCGGCTGACGAGCACGTCTGGGTCAGCGGGCGGTGCGTGGCCGCTCCGTGGGGAGAGGTGGCAGAGGACCCGGGGGGTGGGTTCGTTGTGCGCGCGCGCGAGCCGGGGCTGGAGCTGTACGGCGTCGCCTCCTTAGTGAGCGAGCGGGACGAGGGCGACACCTACACCTTCGAGCCGGTGAGCGGGGACACGCCGGTGGCGGCGCAGTGGGGACGCACTCGGGCCGTGTGGGAAGGGCCGCTGGTCGCCGCGACGGCCAGGGAATTTCGCCTAGGCGATCGCGTGCACGGGACGGTGTTCGCCCGACTGGATGCGGGCTCACGTCTGGTGCGCTTCGCGGTGCAGGGCGTGAATCTGCGCGGCAGCCACAGGCTGCGGGTCGTCGTGCCACTGCCGCAGGGCGCCCGCGCCGTCACGACGGTAGCCGATATGCAATACGGGCCGGTGCGGCGCCGCCACCGGGTGCACGATCGCGCTGCGTACCCGCGGGAATGGCCGGCCGACACCGCGCCCGTGCAGCGCTACGTGAGCGTGCCCCACGGATTCACAGTCTTCGCCAGGGGACTCCACGAGTATGAGCTCACGCCCGAAGGAGCGATCGCCGTTACGCTGCTGCGCGCAGTGGGCGACCTGTCGCGGGGAGACCTCCGGGCACGTCCCGGACACGCAGCCTGGCCGGCGGCGACGCCCGAGGCGCAGGAGTTGGGGAGCTTCCGTGCCGAGTTCGCGCTCGCGCCCAGCGCGGTGGACCTCGAGAGCGCGCCCGAGCAGTGGGCGGCCGTCGAGCGGCTCGCCGAGGAGTTTCACGCGCCGCTCGCGGGGGTCATGCTTCCGTACGCCATCGACGTGCCCTGGCTGGTCGAAGGTCCGGTGCTGTCGGGTGACGGCCTCGTGCTAACGGCCGTGAAGCAGAGTGAGGACGGCACGGCGCTGGTGCTGCGGTGCGTGAACGTCACGGAGCGGCCGGTTCCCGGCTCGTGGACCGTTCCCTTCGAAATCGAGCGCGCGTGGCGCGCGCGGCTGGACGAGAAGCGCGTCGCCGACCTCACACCGACCGGCGGGGAACGGCGTATACCGTTCGAGGCCGGTCCCCGCGAGGTGGTCACCCTGCTGGTGGAGCAGCTAAAGCTGACCGATATCGCCCTCTAAACCGATCTTCATGAAAGCCTAATCGGCCCTCCCGCGGTGCCGCCCTAGCATCGAGCCAAGGGCTGGACCGTCATTCCTCTTGCCTGCGAGGTGCCTACGCGCTCCGAGACGAAGGATGTCCTGACGGGCGGCATGTTCGCCGGCCTGCTCGGCTACCTCACGGTGGTGGTGCTCTTTGCGCTGCTCAACGTGGTGCTGGGCCGCTCCCCGTTCTATACGCCGGCCATGTTCGGTGCCGTGCTGTTCTACGGCCTGGACGATCCCGCTGCGCTGGAGATCACGCCGGGCCCGGTGTTGGCATACAACATGGTGCATGTGCTGGCGTTCGTGGTCCTCGGGGTGTTCGCTTCGTGGCTGGTCACGAAGGCGGAGCGCTATCCCGTGGCCCGCTACGCGATCCTGTTCGTGCTGATCTTCGTGGCGGCACACATCTATGCGGCCCTGCTCGTATTCGCGCAGCCGCTGCTGGCGGGGTCGGCGTGGTGGCAGATCGGCGTGGTGAGCCTGGCCGCCGCCGGCGTCATGGGCTGGTACCTGCTGCGCCAGCATCCGGCTCTCAGGCGGGAGCTCAAGCAGGTGCCGCTGGGAGACGAGCCGGGCTGAGGGTAGCGCGCCGCCCGGCGCAGTTGTCCGACTCGCGTGGCTCCCGCCGCGATCTCAGGGCCCGGAGAAGGTGCGGGTCCGCGGATCGAGCACATCGCGGGCACCGTCCCCTAGCAGGCTGGTCGCGATCACGGTGAGTGCCACGGCGAGTCCGGGAAAGGTGGCGATCCAGGGGGCGTTCACCAGCGCGTCCCGCCCGTTGGCGATCATGTTGCCCCATGAGGGAGCCGGCGCCGGCACGCCGAGGCCGAGGAAGGAGAGTCCGGCCTCGAGCATGATCGCGTTGCCCACTCCCAGGGCGGCGGCCACGATTATCGGTGTGGTCGCGTTGGGCAGGACGTGACGCCACATGAGCCGGTGCCTGCCCACGCCCACTGCGCGTGCCGCTTCCACGAACGGTCGGCCCAGGAGGCCCTTCACTTCTGCCCGGGCGAGACGCGCCACCGGCATCCAACCGGTGAAGCCGAGCACCAGCACGACCAGCGTGAGGCTCGGCTCCCACAGGGTGACCAGCGCCAGCAGCAGCACGATCCGCGGCATGGCCAGGGCTGCATCGGTCAGGGCCATGAGCGCGCGTTCCGCCACACCACCGAGCACGGCGGAGAGCACGCCGATCAGCGTTCCGAGCAGCACCGAGACCGCGACAGCGAGCAGCCCGACCGCCAGCGAGATGCGGGCCCCGAAGACCAAGCGCGAGAACACATCGCGTCCGAACGCGTCGGTACCCAGCCAGTGCCGCAGGCCATCGGGGCCCTCGGTGAGCGGCGCCAGGAATCGCGTTGCCAGGACGTCGTGCTGGGCCACGGGGTCGGCCGGCGCGAGCACGGGAGCCAGAATGGCGAGCCCTCCGAGCACCCCCAGGATGAGGAGCCCAGTGACCGCGCGACCGTCGCGCAGCAGCGCCCGCAGCCCTGTCATCGTGCCTTCCCCCGCAGCCGTGGGTCGGCCACGGCATACAGCAGGTCGGCCAGCAGATTCCCCACTACGACCAGGAGGGCGAAGATCGCCGTAGTGGCCATGACCACCGGATAGTCGCGCGCTCCGACGGCGTCCACCATCACCCGGCCCATCCCCGGCCACGCGAAGATGACCTCGACGAACACTGTACCGGAGAACAGCGCGGGGAGGGAGAGACCGAGTAGCGTGACCACGGGAAGTAGCGCGTTGCGCAGCACGTGGCGCAGCTCGACAGCCGCGGGGTGAAGGCCCTTGGCCCGGGCGGTGCGCACGAAGTCGTGTCCCCGCACGTCGATGACCGAGCCTCGAACGAAGCGCGCCGTCCCCGCCGCGCCGATGGCCCCGAGGGTTACCAGCGGCAAGGCCAGGTGGCGCATGCGGTCCACGAGCCGGCCCCAGGGGCCGAGGAAGTCGGCGTCGAGTCCCGCCACGCCGAGCGCGGGGAACTGGAGCCACGCCGGCCAGTCGAGGCGCGCCGCACCGTAGGCGAACACCAGGACCAGCATGATGGCGAGCCAGTAGGCGGGCATGCCGTATACGAGGAGCGTGCCCACGGTGAGGCCCGTGTCGAGCATCGAGCGGCGCCTAACCGCCTGGATCACGCCCGTGAGCACGCCCACGAGATAGGTGACGAGCAGCGAACTCACCGAGAGCAGCAGCGTGTGGGGTAGGGCGTCGGCGATGATGCGGGCGACGGGTCGCTGCTGTGCCAGGCTCACTCCCCAGTGGCCCCGGGCGAAGTCGGCGAGCCACGTAGCGTAGCGCAGCAGGAGGGGTCGGTCGAGGCCCAGGGCGCGTCGCGCCGCCTCCAGTTCCGCCTGGCCGGCGCCCGGCCCGACCCAGAGCCTTGCGGGATCACCGGGCGCGAGACTAATCAAGATGAACGTGAGCGTGACGACGACGAGGACGATGCCGATGCCGAGGGCGAGACGCCGCGCGATCCGACCGAGCATGCGCTACCATCGCTCGGCGCCCGCCTGGGCGTCAAGCCTGCTGCTACTCGCCGTCACGGCCTGCGCCGTGGAGCGGGGGCCGGGGCGCGAGCGTGCCGTGTTCTATGCGTCGGGCGCCGACCTCCAGTCCATCAATCCACTTGTGACGGTCCATCCCCTGGCTAAGGCGGTCCAGAAGCACGTGCTCCTCCTCACGCTGGCATCGTATGACACGGCGCTGCGCCCGGCGCCACGGCTGGCGACCTGGAGGTGGAGCGACGATCGCAGCGCTCTCTCGTTCGTGCTGCGGCGCGATGTGTCGTGGCACGACGGCACCCCGACGACGGCGGCAGACGTGGTGTGGACGCTGGACATGGCCCGCCGGCCGGAGGTGGCGTACCCGCGGGCGCGCGACCTAGCGGCGGTCGTCGAGGTGACCGCGCTCGACTCGTTCACGGTGCGCGTGCGGTTCGATCGTCCCCAGCCTACCTTTCCCGACGTGCTCACCGACCTCGCCATCCTCCCTGCCGCGCGCTTCGCACAGCTCGATCCTGGTCAGATTCGCCACGCTGCGTTCAACGCCGCGCCGGTAGGCAACGGTCCCTTCGAGTTCGTGGAGCACCGCTCCAATCAGCGCTGGGTGTTCCGTCGCAGTGAGAGCTTCCCGGCAGCGCTGGGGCGCCCCGTCATGCAGCGGTTCGTGCTGGCAGTGGTAGACGAGCCGGCCACCAAGCTGGCGGCGCTCACCTCCGGTGAGCTGGACTTCGCAGGCATCGCGCCCGCCCACGCAGCGTTCGTGCGGGAAGACGCCCGCCTCGCCGTGGTCGACTACCCCATCATGTTGGCGTACGCCCTGGTGTGGAATCTCCGGCGCGAGCCGTTCGACGACGCGCGCGTGCGCCGCGCGCTCACCCTGGCCTTGGACCGGGAGCTGATCGTCACTGCGTTCCTGTACGGCTACGGCACGGTGGCGCACGGACCCGTTCCGCCCGAGCATCCGTGGCATGAAGCAGCCGCACCGATGCAGCACGATCGCGGGGCGGCGCGCGCTCTGCTGGATGAGGCCGGGTGGGTGGTGGGGGCCGGTGGGGTGCGCGAGCGGGACGGACGGCCCCTCGCCTTCGATCTGCTGACGGTGGGCAGCGGGGACAACGCTCTCGAGCAGATGATCCAGGCCCAGTTGGCGGTGGTGGGCGCCGCGGTGACGATCCGGCAGCTCGAGCTGGCCACGTTCCTGGCAACGGCGCAGGGCGAGGAGCGGGACTTCGACGCTCTCGTCACCGGGATTCCGGGGGATCTCTCGCTCGGCTACGTGGCCGCGCTGTTCGACGGTCGGGCACCAGGGCCACTGGCGTACGCCGGGTATCGCAGCGCGGCGTTCGACAGTGCGCTGGCAGCGGTGCGCGCCGCCCCGTCGGAAGCGGCGCTGGCGCAGGCGTGGCGCCGGGCGCAGCGCGTGCTCGCCGCCGACCATCCCACAACCTGGCTGTACCACGCCCGGGGCCTGCAGGGGGCGAACCGTCGCGTCGTCGCAGCACCGCCGGACCTGCGCGGCGAGCTCGCCGACATCGCGGCGTGGCGCATTGAAACTAGGGAGGAAAGGCCGTGAGCGTGCACGCCCGTGCACCAATGCGCATCGACTTCGCCGGGGGCTGGACCGACGTGCCGGAGTTCGCCGACCGGGAGGGGGGAGCGGTCGTCAACGCAGCCATCGCGCTGCACGTGCACGTGGACTTCCTGCTGCCGGGCAAGGCGGGCAGCGGCCAGCGCATCACGCTGCACGCGGAGGACCTCAAGGAGCACGTCACGATCCAGTCGTCAGGAGCGATCGCGTACGACGGCAAGCTCGATCTCCACAAGGCGGCCCTCAACATGCTCCCGGTCACGGGGGGGATCGAGATCCTGTCGCGCTCCGACGCGCCGAGCGGGTCCGGTCTCGGCGCCTCGGGGGCGCTCGACGTGGCGCTCCTGGCGGGGCTAGCTCGCTGCCGGGAGGAGTCCTACTCGCCCGATGAGCTGGCCGAGATGGGCTTCCAGCTCGAGACCCAAGAGCTGCGACTTCTGGGCGGACGCCAGGACCAGTACGCGGCGGCTCTAGGCGCGTTCCACGAGCTCGAGTTCGCCGAGGACGCCGTGCGCGTGCGGCGGCTCACGGTGAGCGACGCAGCCGTGCACGAGCTCGAGGCACACCTGGTGCTGGCCTACAGCGGGCACTCGCACTTCTCCTCCGATACCCACGCGCGGGTGTGGCAGGCGTACGGCGAGGGCGACTCGGAGGTCACCGACGCGCTGCACCGCATCCGTGATCTCCCGGCCCAGGCCGCCGCGGCGCTCGAGGGAGGCGAGTGGCACCGGCTGGCGGTGGTCATCGCCGAGAACTGGAATCAGCAGCAGCGACTCGATGCCACGATCTCCACGCCGCGCACGCGGGCGATCGAGGAGGCCGCCACGGCGGCCGGCGCGTGGGGTCTCAAGGCGACCGGCGCCGGTGCCGGCGGGTGCATGGTGTTGCTGTGTCCCGCGGAGCACCAGGGAAGGGTGACGGCGGCCGTGGAAGGCGCGGGAGGCAAAGTGCTGCGCGCGGGCTTCGCGCTCGAGGGCGTCGCGGTGTGGGAGCAGGAAGATGCTGCTCCTGAGACCTGACGAGCTCGTCGCGCGCCGCGACACACTCCATCACTCGCCCACCCTGCAAGGTCTCGCGCGCCGGCTGCGTGGCTACCTGCAGCCGGTACTCGACGCCCCGGTATCGCCACCGCAGGAGAAGCCACGGCTCACCCGTGAGGGCGGCGTGTGTGCGGCCGACGGCGCGCGCCTCCTGTTCCATCCGCTGAGCCCGCTGCGGCACCACTGCCCCCGCTGTGGGGCGGCATACGAAGACGAGCGGCACTACCGTGCGTGGATCTGGCGCTACCACCTGTGGCTCTCCGAGCGGGCCATTCACCTGGCGCTGTTGGCCGCACTCGGGGGCGAGGAGGTGCTGGAGCGCAAGGCGGTCGAGATCATCGCGGCGTACGCGCGGATTTATCCCGCCGTGCCCAACCGCGACAACGTGCTGGGGCCCACGCACCTCTTTTTCTCGACCTACCTCGAGTCGATCTGGCTGGCGCAGATCGTGCTTGCAGCGTCGCTGCTGCGGCCTGCAGCACTGGCGCAGGTGCGCGGCGTGCTCGACCCGGTGGTGCGGGAGTCGGCGCAGCTCATCGGGTCATTCGACGAGGGGTGGTCCAACCGGCAGGTGTGGAACAACACGGCGCTCGCTGCCGCCGCCCTGTGGCTCGGCGAAGACCGGATGTTGCAGCACGCCATTGAAGGGCCGCACGGGCTGCGACGCCAGCTTCGGGTCGGGGTGACGCAGGACGGGCTGTGGTTCGAGGGTGAGAACTACCACTTCTTCGCGCTGCGGGGCTTCCTGCTGGCTGCGGAGCTGCTACGCCCGGCCGGAGTAGACCTGTACGCCGACTCCCTGGTGGGTGCCAAGCTCGGATCCATGTACCTCGCACCGCTCGACACTCTGCTGCCTGATCTCACGCTGCCCGCACGAGGCGACGCGCCGTTCGGCGTGAGCGTGGTGCAGCGCCGCTTCGCCGAGCTGTGGGAGCTGGGCCGGGCGCGCCTCGGCGATGCCCGTCTGGCTGCACTCCTGGCAGCGATCTACGACACGGACGCGCCGCCAGGGGAGGACCCGGGGTTGAGCGAACTCGCCGAGCAGGAGCAGAACCGCCCGGCCGAACGGTTCACACGCGAGCAACTCGGGTGGAAGGCCCTGTGCTGGATGGAGGCGGAGCCGCCGGAGGCAGTAGTCGGATGGATGCCCCGATCGCGCCTCCTCGCAGCACACGGGCTCGCCGTGCTCCGCCCCGGTGGGGAGCGGTACGTCAGTCTGGAGTGCGGCGGCGCCCCCGGCGGTCACGGGCATCCCGATCTGCTGCACCTGTCGCTCTTCTCCGCCGGCCACATCCTGGCCGACTTCGGCACCGCCTCTTACGTGACGCCGTCTCTGCACTGGTACCGCTCCACGCTGGCGCACAATGCACCGGGGCGGGTTGGGGTTGGGCAGCCGGGGCGTGAGGGGTGGTGCGACGCCTTCGAGGCGGGTGAGCGGTGGTCGTGGTGCCGGGCTCGGGCGCGCTGTCTGCTCGGTGAGGGGACGGCGGTGCGCCGCGCCATCGCAGTGGGTCCCGACTATGTGGTGGACGTGGTGGACGTGGACGCGCCGCCCGACGTCGCGGTGGACCTCCCCACTCATGTGCTCGCCGGTGTGGCGCTGGGCGGGGTGGGGAAGGGCCCCTCCGGGGATGAGGGAGCGCCCTCCCTCGGGCACGGCCCCTCCGGCCACGAGCACGGCTACGACACGCTCGGCGGGCTCGTCGCGCTCGGCGCGCCGCTTGACCGTCTGTGGCGCGGCGAAGCGGAAGCAGGGCCGGAGCTGGTGCTTGCGCCGCGCGGGGGCGAGACCATGTTGGGCGCCGCCGGGCCGGGCCCGCCCGACCTCCACTTTGCCGACGGTGAGCCACACGGCTTCCTAGTGCGGCGTGCCAGCGGATCCGGCCGGTGGGCGCAGTGCTACGTCCTCCGGCCGGGGACCGTGCGTGCGCTGTCCGTCGAGGGCGATGCGGTAGCGGTCGAGCGGGCCGACGGTTCGGTGGACCGTCTCGAGTTCGAGGCGGAGCGCCTGCGCATCGTCGAGGCCGACGGTACGACCCACACGCTCGCCGGCTTGCGGGAAGCCGTGCCACCGACCGCGCCCGCGCGTGACGTAGAGGGGCCGGTGATCGCCTGCCCCCTGCTGTACGAGCTGCCAACGGCGGCAAACTGGCCGGAGGTGATTCCGCCCGGGGTGGTCGCGAGCCTCGGTGCGCGGCATTACCGTCGGTCTGAGAGTCCCTATGGCGCCGCCGGTCCGCTCACCGCGCGGGTGGCCGTGGTCGCCGTAGATTCGAGGGTGTGCATCGCGCTCGAAGTGACCAAGCAAGAGCTGGTGTTTCGCGCCGTGGACGCGCCGGACCTCGGCCTGGACAACGAAGTGTCGGATATTCACTCCGACGGGGTGCAATGCTACGTGGGTGCGGATGCCTGGGAGGGCTACCTCGCGGTGCCCGACCCGCAATCGACCGGGGTGCGGATCCAGGCGGTCGCGGGGACGGCGGCCGACGCGTCACGCTGCGTGGCGAGCTGGGCGCGAACCGCCGACGGATACCGCATCGTGGTCGCCATCGACCTGGGGCGGCCGATCCGGCGCGGGGAGAGGCTCGCGGTGAACGTCGTGGTGAACGAGATGCAGCCAGGCCGGGAGCGGCGCGCCGGCCAGCTCGCGCTGGCGGGAGGCGCCGGATGGGTGTACTTGCGGGGTGATCGGGAGACGCCGGCCGGCGCGGCAATCGCGGAGGTGACGTGAGCCTGGTTGTGGTGCTGGTGCGCACGCAGGACCTGGTGAACATCGCCGGCGTGGTGCGGGCGATGAAGAACTTCGAGCTCAAGGACCTGCGCCTGGTGGCGCCGGAGGAGTATGAGCCGCACCGCATCGAGGGGATCGCGCACAAGTCGGGCGATCTCCTCAAGCGGGTGAAGATGTACGCCGACCTCGATGAGGCGTTGGCCGACTGCACCTACGTGGCGGGAATGACTGCGCGGGAGCGGACCGCGAAGCGCAACATGCAGCGCCCGCGGGAGGCGGCGTCCGAGTTGCTGGCCCATGCCGCGGAGGGCCGGGCGGCGTTGGTGCTCGGGCCCGAGGACCGCGGCCTCACGAACGAGGAGCTGGATCGCTGCCACCGTAGCATCGCGATCCCCACTAACCCGGACTACGGTGCCCTCAACCTGGCGCAGGCGTTCACGCTGATGGCGTACGAGCTGTACCTAGCCGGCGGCGTAGAGCCCTTCAAGGTGCCGCGTCGGAGCGCTCCCCCAGCCACGGCGGAGCAGCTGGAGCAGCTGTTCCAGGACGCCGAGGCAGCGCTCGAGACCATCGAGTTCTTCAAGACGCGCAATCCGGCGAGCATCATGCGGACGGTGCGGGAGGTGGCGCACCGCACCCCGATCGATGGTCGGGAGGCGACGCTGCTGCGGGCGATGTGCATCGAGGTGGTGCGCTACCTCGAGCGCATGGGACTGCGATGACCATCCCCGGATTCACGTCCACCGGAAGCAAGCGGCCCGCAGCGCTGTTCGGCGCGGGAGCGAGCGCACCGGCACGCATGACGCGGGCCGAGGGGTGCCGCCTGTGGGACGCCGACGGCAAGGAGTACCTCGACACGGTGATGGCGCTCGGGGCTGTGACGCTGGGCTACGCGCACCCGGCGGTGGTGGCCGCGGTCGAGCGGGCGGCGCGACACGGCGCCGTCGGGTCCCTCGCACCGGTACTCGAGGGCGAGGTCGCCGAGCGCCTCTGCGCGGTGCTGCCAGGAGCGGAAGCGGTGCAGTTCTTCAAGACGGGTGCCGAGGCGGTGGCGGCGGCGGTGCGCGTGGCCCGGGTCGCGACGGGCCGTGAGCGAGTCATCAGCTGCGGGTATCACGGCTGGCTCGACTGGTGTCAGGACGAAGCGGGTGTGCCTGCGGCGGTCCGTGCGCTGCGGCGCGCGGTGCCCTTCGGCGACACTGCCGCGCTGGAGACGGCCCTCGGCGAGTTTGGCCCTGTCGCGGCGGTCGTGATCGAGCCGGTGGTGAACGACGCCCCGCCGCCGGGCTGGCTCGACGCCGCCCGCCGGATGGCGACGGCGCATGGCGCGCTGCTGGTGTTCGACGAGATCAAGACGGCGCTGCGTGTCGCCGTGGGCGGCATGGGGGAGCGTTCGGGGGTGGTGCCCGATCTCATGGTGCTGGGGAAGGCGCTGGGGAATGGCCTGCCGATTGCCGCCGTGTGTGGCGGCCGGGATGTGATGGAGGCGGTGAACCGTACCTGGATCTCCTCCACCCTGGCGACGGAGTACGTCAGCCTCGCGGCGGCGCGGACGGTGCTCGACACATACGAGCAGCAACCGGTGATCGACCACCTCGAACGCGTGGGAGCGCGGCTGCTCCGTGGCCTTGAGACCCTTGCCGAGGAGCACGCCGCCGTGGTGCACGGCGTCCGAGGGCTGCCGCAGATGTGCTACCTGGAGTTCGTTTCCGAGGAGACTTCGGGGCGGGTGGCGATAGAGGCGGCGCGGTGCGGCCTGCTGTTCAAGCGGGACGCCTACAACTTCGTCTCACTGGCCCACGGTGAGGAGGAGATCGAGACGGTGACGCAGCGTCTGGACGAGGCCCTGACACAGGTGGGGCGCACGTGTTGATCGACGTGCACGCCCACTTCTACACGGAGCGCTCGGGCCGCAGCGACTGGCGCGACCTCAACGCCCGGCGCCTCGCTGCGGGCGAGCGCATGGGGATCACGACCCACGTGGCGTCCATCCTCGGGAGCTGGGGATTCCGCTCACCCACCTACTTCCCCTCGCCGGGCGACGTCACGCATGCCAACGATGCCATGGCGGAGCTGCAACGGTCTCACCCAGGGCGCGTGCTCGGCTACTGCGTGGTGAATCCGAACTACACGAGCCATGCGCTCGACGAGATTGTACGGCGCCTCGATGCGGGTATGGTGGGGATCAAGTTGGCGGCGAGCCGCCGCGCCACCGACGCGCTGCTCGATCCCGTGGCCAGGGCGGCCATGGAGTGGGGTGTGCCCATCCTGCACCACGTGTGGCAGCACCGCCGACGGGAGTGGCCGGGACAGGAGGCATCGGACGCGGCGGAGCTCGCCGAGCTGGCAGAGCGCCACCCCGGCACGCAGTTCATCGTAGCGCACCTCGGCGGAGGTGGCGACTGGACGCACTCGCTCCGAGCCGTACGGGGACGCGACAACGTCTGGGTCGATCTCTCCGGCTCGGGGGTGGACGTTGACATGCTGCACCAGGCGCTGGAGACGGTCGGACCGTCGCGGCTACTCTGGGGGACCGATGTCACCATGGGCACGGGCTGGGGCAAGCTCCGCTACCTCGAGTCGCTGGGCATGGAGGGGAGTGACCTGGACCTGATTCGGCACGGGAACGCGCGCTCTCTCTTCCCGGCGGGGGTGTTCGATGGCAACGACTGACGTCGCGGCGTTCGTGGGGCCGTACCCCTTCCGGCACTTGGAGCACGCCGCGTCGCCCGACTGGCTCCTCGTGCAGATGGACCGGCTCGACATTGCGCGAGCGTGGGTGGGGTACCTGCCCTCGTTTCTCTATAAGGACCCCACGCCCGGCAACGTCGCTCTGGGTGAACTGGTGGCGCAGCACCGCGATCGCCTGGTGCCCGTGCCGACGCTCCACCCGCAGCAGCCTCGCTTCGAGGAAGATCTGAGTGCGGCGATCTCCCTGGGGGCGCCGGCCGTGCGGCTCTTCCCCCGGCACCAGGGGCTGGACCCCGCGGGCGGTGAGATGCGCGTCGCGGCAGCTGCGCTCGCGGTGGCGGGCGTACCCGGTGTGCTCACCGTCCGGCTCGAAGATGCGCGCCAGCGGCATCCTACCGACGTGGCGCCGGAGCTAACCGCGGCCGCCGTGCGTGCCCTGGTGCGGAGCGATGCCGACTTGCGTCTGCTGGTGACGCATGCCGACCGCGCGTTCGTGGAGGAAGTTCACTTCGGCCTCACCCCCGATGAAGCGAGCCGGGTGTTGTGGGATGTGTCATGGCTTTGGGGACCGCCAGAGGACCATCTCGCCATCCTGCTCGAGACGGTGGGCCCCGAGCGCTTTGCCTTCGGCACCGGCATGCCTCTCCGGATCCCCGATGCCGCGGTGGCCAACCTCGATTTGCTGGACCTGCCGGCGCGCGTGCGGGAGGGGATTCTCGGCGGAAACGTGGAGCGCTGGATGAGCGGAACGGGTAGTCGTCCGGGCTCCTGACGCCCCGTTCATCGCTGGTTGTGCAACTGCGGCCGGCGACTATCTTACACGGCGGCCGCAACCGAACCATCGTGCAGCACCCCTCTGCGGCCGCTTTCAGTTAGTGGTTCCTGGTATGACAACGGCACGGCGCCCCGCTATGACTGTCGGGGCCCACCCATGGAGCGGTCGCGTGCCGCCGAGCGGAGTGTCATGACAAGACGCGCCTTGCTGCTAGTCGCAACGCTGAGCGTGGCCGCTGCTGCCGTGGCGCTGGTCGTGACCAGCCCCGGGTCCGCGCAGGGCGCGGGGCAGGAGGCCGCTTCGCAAGTGGGTGGCTTCACCGCCCCGGTAGACGTCGACACTGCCGGACTTCCCGGCCCCAGGCAGCCCATCTTCTACCGCCACGACGTGCACGCCGGTGAGTACGAGATGGACTGCCGCTACTGCCACTACGCCGCGGAAGTGAGCCCGAGCCCCGGTCTCCCTACCGTCTCCACCTGTATGGGGTGCCACATCCTGGCGGGTGCGGCGAACCCCGAGGTCCAGAAGCTCAGGGAATACTGGAACGAGCGTCGACTCATCGAGTGGGTCGAGGTGCATCGGGTGGCCCCCTTCGTGCGCTTCCCGCACCACCGGCACGTGATGTCCGACAAGGAGATCGAGTGCCAGGACTGCCACGGTCCCGTGGAGGAAATGCCGCAAGTCTATCAGTACGCGTCTCTCAAGATGGGGTGGTGCATCACCTGCCACGAACAGGAAGAAGCCAGCACCGACTGCACCGTCTGCCACTACTGAGGCGGGTAAACAGTCGCTCAAGCGCGTAAGGACGGATGGTGAACGGCACCGACGGTGAGCCGAACGGCAGTGGGATGAACCGCAGGCGGTTCCTCAAGGTCCTCGGCGCGGCCGGGGGCGGGGCCGCGGCGCTCTCCGGCTGCTCGGGCGACGGCGCCACCAAACTCATCCCGTATCTCGTCCCACCCGACAACCAGATTCCCGGGATTGCGACATGGTACGCTAGTACCTGCCGCGAGTGCCCCGCGGGCTGCGGCGTGCACGCTCGTGTGCGCGAGGGGCGCGTGGTCAAGGTGGAAGGCAATCCGGAGAGCCCGATCAACCAGGGGCGTCTCTGTGCGCGCGGCCAGGCCTCGCTGCAGGGGCTCTACAATCCCGATCGCATTCGGGGGCCCATGGCAAGGAATGCTGCCGGGGAGTTCGAGCCCATCGGCTGGGACGACGCGATCGCACGCGTCGCCGAACGGCTCCAGGGTGTCACCGGCGACCTGATCCGGTTCGTCACGGGCAATGAGGCGGGGACGTTCGACCGGCTGGTGAACGAGTGGCTCTCGGCGCTTGGCTCTCGCGGCCGTGCGGTCTACGAGCCGTTCGGCTACGAGGCGCTGCGCCACGCCAACCAGCAGATCTTCGGCGTGGAAGCGTTGCCGCACTACGACTTCGCCGCCGCGCGCTACGTTCTCTCCTTCGGGGCCGACTTCCTGGAGACCTGGCTGAGCCCTGTGGAGCAGGCGCGCGGGTTCGCGGAGGGCCACAGCTACGGGGACGGCGCGATGGGTCGCCACGTGCACGTGGAGCCCCGCATGAGCATGACCGGGATGAGCGCTGATGAGTGGATCGCGCCGCGTCCCGGCTCTGAGGCGCTGCTCGCGCTGGCCATGGCGCACGTGATCGTGACCGAGCGCCTGGTGCCGCGGCAGCCCGACACCTTCCGCGTGCAGCAGCTGCTGGACGCCCACCCGCCTGCGGCAGTGGCCGAGCGCACCGGGGTGCCGGTCGAGACCGTGGAGCGGCTCGCCCGAGAGTTCGTTGCGGGGCCGAGCGTGGCGCTGGCCGGGGGGATGGGCGCGCAGCACGAGCGGGCGCACGTGACGGCGGCCGCCGTCAACCTGCTCAACTACGTCGCCGGCAACGTGGGCCGCACGGTCACCTTCGGCGCCGACCTGAATCCGGCGGGCGGGTCCAGCTACGCCGACCTGGGCGCTCTGGTCCGGACGATGCGCAACGGCGGCGTCGGGCTGCTGTTCGTACACGGCGCCAACCCGGCGCATGCGGCACCGGGCGGAACCGACTTTGCTGGTGCCATGGAGCGGGTCGGCTTCACGGTCAGCTTCTCCCGCTTCTGGGACGAGACGACGGTCAACGCCGACCTGGTGCTTCCCGATCACGATCCGCTGGAGCAGTGGAACGACTTCGAGCCACGGGCCGGCGTGTACGCCCTGCAGCAGCCGGTCATGCAGCCGGTGTTCGACACACGGCAGACTGGCGACGTGCTGCTGGCGGTGGCGCAGCAGCTGGGCGGTAGTGTAGCCGCGCGGTTCCCGGAGGCGTCCTACAAGGACTACTTGCAGCAGGCGTGGGGCCGGCTGCAGCGGCGGCTGCGGGACATCCGACCGTTCGAGACATTTTGGACCGAGGCCCTGCAACACGGCGGCGTCTGGCGTGAGGCGCCGGTGCGGCAGGTTCGGCTCGCTCGCACGGCGGGCGATCTGGAGCAGCCTACGTGGTCGGCGCCGGAGGGAGCGCTTACGCTCATCGCCTACCCCTCTGCGGCGCTGTACGACGGGCGCGGCGCGAACCGGCCGTGGCTGCAGGAGCTCCCCGACCCGGTGACCAAGATGACGTGGAGCACATGGGTCGAGCTGCACCCGGAGACGGCGGCTGAGCGCGGCATCCACGAGGGAGACATCCTCGAGGTTACCACGCCGGCGGGCACGCTGCGAGCACCGGCCTACCTCTATCCCGGGCTGCGCCGCGACGTGATCGGGATGCCGCTGGGGCAGGGTCACAGCGTCTTCGGCCGCTACGCTGCGGGACGGGGCGCCAACCCGTATGGCCTGCTGTCCACCGACGTCACCGACTTCGGCGGGTTCTCGCACTATGCGACGGCGACGCTGCACAACACGGGGGAGCACGAGTACCTGCCCAAGACCGAAGGGAAGCCACGCCAGATGGGTCGTGGGATCGCCCAGGCCGTGACGCTGGCGGAGCTACAGCACGGTGAGCGGGAGGAGCATCACGAGGCTCACGCGGCGCCGGTGCCGGAGCAGATCGAGCACCTGTTGGACGAGGTGCAGGAAGCCCAGCTCGCCGACACCCGGCACGGTGACTACGCGGGCGACCTGCCCCGCTGGGCCATGGCCTTCGACCTCTCCAGGTGCACGGGATGCAGCGCGTGCGTCACGGCCTGCCACGCGGAGAACAACATCCCTACTGTCGGGCCGGAGCTGGTCCGGCGCGGTCGCGAGATGTCATGGATCCGCATCGAGCGGTACTTCGAGGGTGGGGAGCGTGGCGAGCCGCTGGAGGCCCGCTTCCTGCCCATGGCGTGCCAGCAGTGCGGCAGCGCGCCGTGCGAGCCGGTCTGCCCCGTGTTCGCCGCGTATCAAACGCCCGACGGGCTCAATGGGCAGATCTACAACCGCTGCGTCGGCACGCGGTACTGCTCCAACAACTGCCCGTACAAGGTGCGCTACTTCAACTGGTTCGACCATCAGTCCGAGAGCGATCCGGCGTTCGCTTTCCCAGAGCCACTGCACTGGCTGCTCAATCCCGACGTAACGGTGCGCGCCAAGGGCGTCATGGAGAAGTGCACCTTCTGCGTGCAGCGGATCCGTGGGAAGCAGCACGAGGCCAAGCTCGCCGGGCGGGAGCTCCAGGACGGCGAGATCCTCACCGCGTGCCAGCAGACGTGTCCCTCCGACGCGATCGTATTCGGTGATCTGAACGATCCGGGCTCACGGGTGCATCAGCTCTCGCGCGATGCGCGGGGCTATCACGTGTTGGCGGATCTCAACACGCGGCCGGGCGTGACGTACCTCAGGAAGGTGCGCAACGTGACAGTGGAAGAGGCATAACGCGATGGCGACCATCGCCGAACCCGAACGGGTCGCCCAGCAGCAGCCGACCTACCACGAGATCACCCGCGACATCGCGGCGACCCTGGGGCGGCCGTCACGGGCGTACTTCGTGCTGCTCGCGATGGTGCTGGTCGTGCTGGCGATAGGCGCGTTCGCCCTGCTGTGGCAGATCCGTTGGGGGCTGGGCGTCGCTGGGTACGCGCCGCCCGTGCTGTGGGGCGTCTACATCACGACCTTCGTCTTCTGGGTCGGCATCGCCCATTCCGGCACCCTGATCTCGGCGATCCTCTATCTGTTCCGCTCGGCCTGGCGCACCTCTGTGTACCGCACCGCCGAGGCCATGACCGTGTTCGCCGTCATGACCGCGGGCCTGTTCCCGCTGATCCACGTGGGCCGGATCTGGTACGCCTACTGGCTCTTTCCCTATCCCAACCAGCGCCAGCTCTGGGTGAACTTCAAGTCGCCGCTGTTGTGGGACGTCTTCGCAGTGTCGACGTACTTCACGGTGAGCACGCTGTTCTTGATCGTCGGCCTCGTGCCCGATCTAGCCGCGGTGCGGGAGAAGGCGTCCGGCTGGCGGCGCAAGCTGTACGAGATCACCGCGTTGGGTTGGCGGGGGACCGATCAGCAGTGGCGCCACTACGTCCGGGCCTACCTCTACCTGGCGGCCCTGGCGACCCCGTTGGTGCTCTCCGTGCACAGCGTCGTGTCATGGGACTTCGCCGTGTCGATCGTGCCCGGCTGGCATGCGACCATCTTCGCGCCCTACTTCGTCGCGGGCGCGATCTACTCCGGCGTCGCCATGGTGGTGACCCTGCTGGTGCCGCTCCGCAAGGTGTTCAAGGTGGAGCGGTACATCACGGTGGAGCACTTCGAGAACCTGGCGAAGCTCCTGCTGCTGACCGGGCTCATCGTCGGTTACGCCTATGCCGTCGAGTATTTCATCGCCTGGTACAGTGGGAATCCGTTCGAGCGGGAATCGTTCTTCAACCGGGCGTTCGGCGACTACTGGTGGGCGACCTGGACGATGATCGCCTGCAACGGGTTCCTGCCGCTCCTGCTGTTCTTCCGCAAGGTGCGGCGCAGCATCCCGGCCATGTTCGTGCTATCCCTGTTCGTCAACCTGGGCATGTGGTTCGAGCGGTTCGTGATCATCGTGGTATCGCTGTCCCACGAGTACGAGCCGTACGCGATGGGTCACTACACCCCCACCTGGGTCGAGTGGTCCATCCTCGCCGGTAGCTTCGCGTGGTTCTTCATGTGGTTCCTGTTGTTCGCGAAGAACTTCCCGACGGTGTCCATCACCGAGGTGAAGGAGATCATCCCGATGCCGCGGAAGCGAGGTGCCATGCATGGGTAAGGCGCATCCGGGCGGGATTCTCGCGGCGTACCAGCACGTGGACGCTGCGGCGCAGGCCATCCACTCGTTGAAGGCCAAGGGCTACAAGGACTTCACCGTATACACACCGGTCCCCAACGTGGAGATCGCGCAGGCGGTGGGGCACAAGGTGAGCCCCGTGCGCCGCTGGACGCTGCTCGGCGGGTTGCTGGGGTGCGCCGCCGGGTTCGCGATGACGCTGTGGATGTCGTACGACTGGCCCCTCGTGGTGGGCGGCAAGCCCGTCGGCTCGGTGATCCCGTACGTGGTGATTGCCTTCGAGCTGACCATCCTGTTCGGCGCCGGTGCGACGATCCTGGGACTGCTGTTCCACTCCTGGCGCACGCGGCAGCGCGCCGCCTACGACGGCCGGTTCACCGACGACCAGATCGGGATCTTCGTCGCGTGCCCGGTGGAGCGGCGTCCGGCGGTTGAGGAGCTGCTGCGCCACTCCGGCGCGGTGGAGGTGCGCGTTGAGACGTAGCGCCGCCCTCGCCCTCGTGACCCTGGCGCTCACGGCCGCCGGCTGCACCCGGGAGCAGTGGCATCGCTTCCCGAGTCCCGACGACGTCATCGCCGCGGTTCGCTGGTTTTCGGTGATGCACCGCGGCCTCGCAATCCAGCCATACAAGATGCCGCGCCAGCCGGTAGAGGGGACGGTGCCGGTGACGGGCATCGAGGTGGTACCGCCGGCGATCCCGCAGAACCGGCTCGCCCTTGATCGCCTGCAGAACCCGACACAGCGCACGGCCGCGTCCATGGAGCGCGGCAGGGACCGCTACGACATCTACTGCACGCTGTGCCACGGGGCTGAGGGACTGGGTGACGGACCCGTCGCCCCGGCGCTGGCGAACGCCGTGCGGAACCTGACCGAGCAGCGGCAGATCACCAACAGCGACGGCTGGATCTACGGTGTGATTACCAACGGCTTCGGCGCGCTGATGCCCGAGTACGGTAGCAAGATCCGTCCCGAGGATCGCTGGCACATCGTGAACTACGTCCGGTTGCTGCAGGGAGCGGCCCGGTGAGCGCGGGCGGGTCGTACCAGGAGCTCTACTACCGCGGCGCCAACGCACCGGCCCGCGCGATGCTGCTGGGGGGTACCCTCCTGGCGGTGCTCGGGCTCGGGTTCTTCGTGGCGCTCGCGATGGGCGACGATCCCGGTCGCGCCTGGCGCATGTTCCACGTGAACTTCTTGTTCTTCACGGGGGTCGCCCTCGGCGCCACGGTGTTCGCGGCCACGCAGAAGATCACCAAGGGGGTCTGGTCGGGGCCGATCATCCGGTTCGCCGAGGCGACGGTGGCCTTCCTCCCCGTCGCGATCGTGTGCTTCGTGCTCCTCTTCGCGGGACGGCACGAGCTGTTCCCCTGGATCGAGCACCCCACGCCGGCGCGCGGCAACTGGCTCACCGTCTCGTGGGTGTTCTGGCGCGACTTGGTCGCCCTGCTGGCCCTCGTCGTGGTGGCGATCGCGTTCGTGTACAACGACGTCAAGCCCGACGTGGCGGACATGCGCGACCAGGTAACCGGATGGAAGCGCGCCCTGTACGACCGCATCGCCGCGGGCTACACCGGGCTGCCCGAAGACCTGGAGAAGATCGAGCGACGGCTCAACTGGCTGGCAGTGCTCCTCTGCCTGGCGTACGCCTATCTGTTCTCGCTGATCGCCTTCGACCTGGTGATGTCGCTGGCACCCTACTGGATCAGCAACCTGTTCGGCGCCTTCTTCTTCATGGGCGCGGTGCTCACTGGGCTCACGATGCTCGGGCTGATGACGGTCTACTGGCGGCGGCGCCTGCAGCTCGGCGACGTGATCGGCCGCGAGCAGTTCCACGACCTCGGCAAGCTCGTCTTCGGCTTCTCGATCTTCTGGGCCTACCTGGTGTTCAGCCAGGTCCTGGTTATCTGGTACGGCAACTTGCGGGAGGAAACGTCGTTCGTGTTCTACCGGCTGTGGGGCGACTGGCAGGCCGTCTCGATCTTGGTGGGGCTGATGGTGTTCCTCATCCCGTTCTGGGGCTTGATCTGGGTGAAGTCGAAGGTGACCGTGGCCACGTTCACGCTGTTCGTGCTGATCAGCTTCCTCGGGGTGTGGCTGGAGCGCTACCTGTTGGTGCAGCCGTCGCTCACCGAGCAAGCGCCCCAGATCGGTTTGCCCGAGATCGGCATCTCCGTAGGGTTCCTGGGGCTGTTCCTCATGGCGTATGGCCTCTTTGCGCGTACCTTCCCGATGGTGAGCCCACGGCTGCTGGCGCAAGCGGAGGCCACCGGACACCACTAGCCGTATCGGACGATCGGTTGAAGTTTGCAGTGGGGTCCCGCGGGGCCCCATTTGACACTACGGAGCTCCCATGTCCGAAGCCCACCAGAGTCTCGCGGCGTTCCGCCACTTCCGGGAGAAGATGAACAAGGCGATCCACGATGCGGAGAATCTCACGATCAATCGGTTCTTCGCGCTCGACTCCCGGGCCTACGAGCAGGGCGCGCTGGACGCCAAGACGAAGGAGCTGATGGGGCTCGCCGCCTCCATGGTACTGCGGTGTGACGACTGCGTCACCTACCATCTCATCCGCTGCCGCGAGGAAGGCGTCACCGACGAGGAGCTGTTCGAGGCATTCTCGGTCTCGCTGATCGTCGGTGGGTCGATCGTGATTCCCCACCTGCGTCGTGCCGTTGCGGCGCTCGAGGAGCTGCCCGCCCCGTGACCGACCGCGCGGCCGTATGGCACGCCGCCCGTGAGCTGGCGGAGACCGGAGTGGTCGGGGCGATGGCCACGGTTTCCAGCCAGCGTGGCTCGCTCCCGATGGCGCGCGATGCCAAGCTCGTGGTTGCCGAGGATGGCCGGCGCTGGGGTACGGTGGGAGGCGGCTGCACCGAGGCCGACGTGGCGGCGCAGGCCCTGGCGGCGGCGCGGAGCGGCCAGCCCAGCTTCGCGCAGCACACGCTGAACGCGGACCTGGCGGGCGACATAGGTCTTTCGTGCGGCGGTACGGTGGAGCTCTTCCTGGAGCCCATCATGGCCACGCCGCAGATGGCCGCCCTATACGGGGCTGTGGCGGCGGCGGTGGAGCGGCGTGCGGCCGGCACGCTGATCACGGCGGTTGACTGGAGCGGGGGACCGCGCAAGGAGGCGCGCATCGGCAGCGAGGTGGTCCGGGTCGGGGCACCGTTCGACGCGGAGCCGGAGGCCGGCTGGGCGGTACGATCGCGTGCCGCCGCCGGAGTCGACGAGACGCTCGGTGCGCTGGTGGAGCCGCTGGAGCGGGTGCCCCGCGTGATCATCTTCGGGGCCGGGCACGTGGGAGCCGAGATCGCGCGGGTCGCGGCCGGGGCGGGGTTCTACGTGGTGGTGACCGACGACCGTGAGGAGTTCGCCGCCCCGGAGCGGCTACCGGGGGCGCACGAGGTGATCGCCGACGATTTCCGGGCGGTGCTCGACCACCTCACCCTCGATGGCGACGACTACGTGCTGGCCACCACGCGGGGCCACAGCTACGACGCGGAAATCATCGAGCGCACCGCCGCCTCGCCGGCCCGCTACGTGGGCATGCTCGGCAGCATGCGGAAGCGGGCCGTGATCTTCGATGCGCTGGCCGAGGCCGGGGTGCCGCGCACGGCGCTGCAGCGCGTGCGCGTGCCTATCGGAGAGGCGATCGGCGCCGATACCCCTGCCGAGATCGCCGTCTCGGTCGTGGCGGAGCTGATCAGGGTCCGGCGGACGGGGGAGACGGCGGGCTAGGGTAGCCTCTCGAGCAGCGCCACCAGGGTGTCCAGGGGCAGCGCCCCGCGCAGCGAGAACAGGTAGCCTCCCCGGCGCACGGACACCGACGCCACGGACTCACCCGGCGCGGGCTCGTTCCGGGAAACGAGTCCCTCACCCGCGCGGTACAGGTCGTCGGCCGGCTCGGTGACCCGCTCCTGGGTCAGCACCACTATGTCTCCCGACTCGAGCCGCTGCACAAGCTGCACGGCAGCACGGTCCTCCTCGACCGGGATCAGGTACGCCACGACCGCGATGTCCGGCAGCAGCGCCACGGGGCCCCCCAACACGGCATGCGCAGCATCCTCGTCGCCCACGCGCCACGCACCCCGCCCACCCACGACTAGTGCGTCCAGGTCCACCTGGTAGGCGGCAGCGGCGGGTGCCTCCTCCGCGGCGACTACCTGCGCGATCCTCTGGTCTTCCGCAGTCCGCTCTCTCTCGAGGGGCGTCACCGTGTCAACGGGGGCGGCGGCACGCCGGGCGCGCTGCTCGGTCGGAGGAGCTGCAGCGGGTGCGACGACACCGGCCACCGGCTCCGGTGCCACGTCTGCTTCCGCCAGCTTGGGTCTCGCCTCCTCGAGCTCGGCCGGCTCGTCGGCGAGCTTGGCCTCGATCCGTCCGGTCGGCGCGGCCTCGGACTTGAGTGCCGCCGTCGGCTGGTCGCGGCGCTGCGCCTCACGGAGCGCCGTCTCGCTGTGTCGCGCCGGCGCCTGCTCGAGAGCGCGCCCTACGGCGCCGACCTCTGCCTCCGGCTCCGTGACCTGCTGCGCGACGACGGCCGCCGCGCTGTCGAGCGCCACGGACTGCTCGTCGCTGGGACCGCCGCCCCATCCCAGCGTCCCCCGGGCGATCCAGCCCACCCCAACGGCGATTACGATCGTTGCGGCCCACCCGAGCGCGGTGAGCCGGTTCATCCGGAACACGCGGCGCCGCGTCTCGAGCACGCGCGAGCGGGCCAGCACCTCGTCGAACGGTGGGGGAGTGACCTCGACGGGGCCGGAGCCGCGCAGCACTCCGGCGCTCCGATCCCGCAGCGAGCGTGCATCGTCCAGCCGCGCACGGCACTCGGCGCAGCCGGCGATGTGCTCCTCCAGCCCGGACCGCTCAGCCCCGGACGTCTCGCCGTCGAGGTAGGCGTGCAGGAGTCCTTCATCGATGTGCGACATCTCTCTCCTCCAACGCGTCGTACGCCTCCACGAGGCGGCGGCGCGCACGGGCCAGCGTGGTACCGATGGCGCCCTTGGCGAGGCCGGTCTCGCCGGCGATCTCACCGTAGTTGAGGCCTGCGTCCCACAGCAGCAGTACGTCCCGGTCCCGCTCGCTCAGTTGGTCCAGCGCCCTGCGCACCCGTTCCATCCGCTGCTCACGCTCCAACTCCTCGGTGGGGTCGACGACTGACTGCGCGGTGGCCTCCACCTTGATGAGCGTGAGGTGCTTGCGCCGGCGGATCGCCGCGCGTGCCTCGTCCCGGGCCAGGTTGCCTGCTACGGTGAAGAGCCAGGCCCTGGGGTTCTCCGGCTCGTGATCGAGTGCGCGCACGAACACCTCCTGTGCGAGGTCCTGCGCCCGGTCCGCATCCCACACCTTGCGGTGCAGGAAGCGGACCAGGTCCACAAAGGTCGTGCGGTACACTTCCGCCCAGTCGACGCTCACGCCGTCCAGTTTACTGCGCGCGGAAGTCGCGCACTAGGCGTTCCAGCTCTCGCGTCGACAGCGTCGCGGCGCCGCCGTCCACGATGCGGATGCTCGCCCGCTCGCCGGCGATCAACACCTGCTCGAACGCCTGGAAGTAGGGCTCCAGCTCCGGCGCCATCCGCAGGAGTGCGAAGTACGCCTCGCCGTACGGTGCGATCTCCACGGTGCGGAGCGAGTCGGCGTGCATGAGATCGGTCCACACCCCGTCGCGCTGCTGGAACAGGTGCCCGGCGACGTGGCGCGTTTGCCCCATGTGACCACGCATGAAGTAGGCGTCGTCTGCCGCGGCGAGCTCCGCCTCCGACTTGGCTTCGCGCTTCTCCTCCGGAGCCTCCGCCTTGACGCCGTTCATCTCCTCAGCCGGCGTCGGCTTGTAGCCCGCGAGAACGGCAACCCAGGAGAGCACGTTCCGGAGTCCCTTCGCTCCAGCGCGCGTCTGGGCCATGCTCGCAAGCTGAAAGAGAGGAACGGGCTCCGTCCCCGCCTCGACCTTCTTCTTGGCTGGGCGCTTCTTCCCCGGCTTCGCGGGGTTGTCCTCCCACACGATCTCATCCTTGCCGGGGTCCTCAAGCTGATGGCCGCCCGAGCGGAGCAGGTAGTGCCACTCGTACTTCGTTCGCTCGCGCCACTTTGGCTCATCGTTCATGCAGTAGGCCGTGGCGCGACTCCGGATCACGCCGTCACGATCGAGAATCACGGCCGACGCCTTGAAGCCCTGAACGTCAGGACCGAACGCAACGAACTCGGGGTCTCCGTCCTCCTTGGCCGTGTAGCCGTAGAATCGGCCGAGCGTTTGCCAGTCCTCGAACTCAAGG
>CAYGBV010000071.1:0-18059 GCA_964348295.1 uncultured Gemmatimonadaceae bacterium | reverse complement strand
GATACGCTGCAGCGGCCCACCACCATGTACGGCGTCACCAAGGTGGCCGGCGAGCTGCTGTGCGACTACTACCACACCCGATTCGGTGTGGACGCACGCGGCTTGCGATACCCGGGGATCATCTCGTACGTGACGCCCCCGGGTGGGGGCACGACCGACTACGCAGTGGAGATCTTCTACGAGGCAATCAAGCACAAGCGCTATGCCTGTTTCCTGCAGGGAGACACGCGACTCGACATGATGTACATGCCGGACGCGATAAAGGCGGCCATCGAGGTCATGGAGGCCGACCCGGGCCGCCTGCAGCACCGCAACGCCTTCAATGTCACGGCGATGAACTTCACGCCGGACGAGCTGGCCGCGGAGATCCAGACCCACATTCCGGAGTTTGTCATCAGCTACGCCGTCGATCCGGTGCGGCAGTCCATCGCCAACTCCTGGCCCAACTCGATCGACGATGGCGCCGCCCGCGAGGAGTGGGGATGGGCGCCATCGTACGACCTGGCGGCGATGACCGGTGACATGTTGACGCAGCTCAAGAAGAAGCTCGGGTAGCCAAGCCGATGGCTCGTCCCGGTCCGGCCATCGGCCGTTCCTCGCTCGCCGTGCCGCTGTTCCTGCTGGGCACTCCCATCGCCGTCCAGCAAGCGGAGGACCCCAGCCCCCACAGCGACGCCCGGCTCGTGGCGGAGGTAGCGGCGGTCCGGCCGGGCGAGGCGTTCACCGTTGCGCTCCACCTGACCATGGACGCCGGATGGCACAGCTACTGGCGCAACCCAGGCGACGCGGGGGGCGAGACCGTGATCGAGTGGGACCTGCCCGAGGGCTTCGCCGCTGGGGAGATCCAGTGGCCCTACCCGCGCCGCATCGAGGCCCCGCCGCTCGCGAGCTACGGCTACGACGACGAGGTGCTGCTGCTGGTAGACGTGACGCCGCCGGCGACCCTCCGACCCGGGAGCCCCGTGATGCTGCGGGCGCGGGCCGACTGGGTGGTATGCGAAGAGATCTGCCTTCCTGCTACCGCCGACCTCGCGCTCGAGTTGCCCGTCACGCAGGGGCCGGCGCGATACGACCCCCGGTGGGGCGAACGCGTGGCAGCCACTAGAACGCGGCTGCCGGCGGTGGCGGACGGTTGGGAGGTCGAGGCATGGCACGTGCCGGACGGGTTCGTCCTAGCCGTGACGCCGCCGGAAACATGGGACGGAGCGTTCGCTGGGAGCTACTTCTTCTCCGGGGCGAGCGCCGTCATCGCTCACGCCGCGCCGCAACCGGTGACCAGAGACGGGGGCAGCTATCAGCTGTACCTGGCTGCGTCCGAGTACCTGTCGGGACCACCGGCCCGACTAGAGGGAATCCTCCTCGCTCCCGAGGGCGTCGCCTGGGACACCGCGGGCGGCGCGCGCGCGATGGCCGTGGACGTGCCCGTGACCGAGCGCCCAATGACGGCCGGGGCCCCCCTCACACTCCTCACGGCCCTGCTGTTCGCCTTCGTGGGCGGCCTGATCCTGAACCTGATGCCCTGCGTCTTCCCGGTCCTCTCCCTCAAGGTCCTGGGCTTCGTGAGCCAGGGAGGCGAGGAACCGCACAAGGTGAGGGCGCACGGGATTGCCTTCGCGGCGGGGGTGATCGCGTCGTTCTGGTTCCTGGCGACACTGCTCCTCGTCCTGCGGGCAGGCGGGACCGCGCTCGGCTGGGGCTTTCAGCTGCAGTCTCCGGTCTTCGTGGCGCTGATGGCGGCCCTCTTCTTCGTGCTGGGGCTGAGCCTGATGGGTGCGTTCGAGGTGGGTGCCTCGCTCACGCGGCTGGGTGGCGTCCTGGGAGCCTCGGGTGGGTACGCCGACTCATTCGCCAGCGGCGTGCTGGCGACCGTAGTGGCGACCCCGTGCATCGCGCCGCTCATGGGGGCTGCCCTGGGATTCGCCCTGACGCAACCGCCCGTACCGACCATGCTCGTCTTCGGCATGCTGGGCATGGGAATGGCAACGCCGTACCTCGTACTGTCCCTGGCGCCCGCACTGCTCAGCCGCCTGCCGCGCCCCGGCCCCTGGATGGTCACGCTCAGGCAGTTGCTGGCCTTCCCGCTGTTCACGACCACGGTGTGGCTCGTATGGGTCTTCGGGCAGCAGACCGGGCTCAACGGAGCAGCGGTGCTGCTGGGGGGCCTCACCCTGCTCGGGTTCGCCACCTGGGCCTGGTGGCGGTGGCGGACCGCTCCGCGGCGCAGCCGGGCCTACGCGGCGTCGCGCAGCGCAGCGGCACTCGCCGTGATCATGGCGGTGGCACTGACCGTGCGGGGCACGAGAGGGGAGGCCGTCGCGGCGACCGAGGATCTGTGGCGTCCCTACTCCACCACTCGGGTGGCGGAGCTGCGGGCGGCGGAGCGGCCGGTCTTCATCGACTTCACGGCGGCCTGGTGCCTCACCTGCAAGGTGAACGAGCGCGTGGTGCTGTCCACCGCCGAGGTGGAGGAGGCGTTCCGCGAGCGCGACGTAGCTCTTTTCAAGGCCGACTGGACGCGGCGCGATGCCGAGATTACCCGCGCGCTCGAGAGCTTCGGGCGCAGTGGGGTACCGCTCTACGTGCTCTACCCGGGGGGCGAGCAGGGCGGCGCCGTGGTGCTCCCGGTAATCCTCACGAAGCAGATCCTGCTCGACGCCCTCCAGGCGGTCCCACCCTCGCGGTCGGGATCCGCCGGCGCCGGGCGGGCCGGATCCGACTGACCCTCCCCGTGAAAGGAGTAGGTGGAACGATGGTCAGACGACTAGTGAGTACAGCACTCGGCGGCCTGGTGGCTGCCGCCCTCCTGCCGGCCGCCCCGGCCGCGGCACAGGCGCAGGAGACAGCATGGGCGATCGGCGAGCCCGCGCCGACGTTCACGCTGCCGGACACGTACGGGGAGGAGCATTCTCTGGCGGACTACCGAGGGAAGTGGGTCGTGCTGGAGTGGCTCAACTACGAGTGTCCGTACGTCGCCAAGCACTACAACAGCGGTAACATGCCACGGCTGCAGCGCACGTACGCCGAGCAAGGCGTCGTGTGGCTGGCCATCGTGTCATCGGCGCCCGGGAAGCAGGGCTACCACGAGCCGGATGAGATGAACGCGATCTCCGAAGAGAAAGAGAGTGCGGCCTTGGCCGTGCTGCTGGACCCCGAGGGAAACGTGGGCCGACTGTACGGGGCAAAGACGACTCCCCAGATGATCGTCATCGACGCCGACGGAACACTGCTCTACAACGGGGCCATCGACGACCGGCCCACTGCGCGCCTCTCAGACATCGAGGGCGCACACAACTACCTAGTGGCGGCCATGGATGAGGCGATGGCGGGTAAGCCTGTGAGCGTAGCCACGACGCAGCCGTACGGGTGCTCGGTGAAGTACAAGAACTAGCCGCCCCCCGCGCGCCACACCCGGGGAGCGGCAAACGGGAAGCGGGGAGCGTACTGCGGGATCCGCGGCCTTCCCGCTTCCCGCTACCCGCTACCCCTCTCGTACTCGCTAGTCGGTCCTGGCTCCCCGCTCCGCCACCGCCACGATCGCGATTCCGCCGCGTGCGTTCTGGCTCACCTGCACGCGCAGGTAGCTGGGGTCGATCGCAAACACCACGTCCTCGGCGATCCGCTCCGCAAGGGTCTCGCAGAACGCTCCCTCGTCTCGGTAGGACCAGAGGTAGTACTTGAGCGCCTTCGACTCGAGACAAAGCTCCCGCGGGACGTACTCGATGGTGACCGTCCCGAAGTCGGGCTGGCCCGTCCGGGGACAAACGGCCGTGAACTCGCTGGCGTCGAGGGTCACGCGCTGGACGTCGGGGGCCGGGAACGCCTCCTGCTTGAGGACCTCTCGCGCTTCCTCGGGACTCTGGGGCCGCGGTAGCGGACCCGTGCGGGGCAGTTTGCGTGCTGGGCTCATGGCAAAGTGGGCACGGCTGCATTCTCTCGGCGTCGGGCTCGGCTTAGCTTTCTGCGCATGACGCTCAGCCGACAGCCCAAGGCCGTGGTGCTCCTGAGCGGCGGCCTCGATTCGACCACTACGCTCGCCCGCGCCAGGGCAGAGGGCTACGAAGTATATGCCTTGACCGTGGAATACGGCCAGCGGCACGCGGTGGAGCTCGAGGCCGCGGGCCGGGTCGCACGGGCCCTGGGGGTGGCGGACCACGTGGTGTTGCACGTCGATCTCGCACGCTTCGGGGGCTCGGCGCTCACCACCGGAGCCCCGGTCCCGAAGGACCGCCCTGCCGAGGAGCTGCGCCACGGGATCCCGGTCACCTACGTTCCGGCCCGCAACACCGTGTTCCTCGCACTTGCTCTGGCCTGGGCGGAGACCCTCGACACCGGCAATATCTTCATCGGCGTAAACGCCCTCGACTACTCGGGCTATCCCGACTGCCGGCCCGACTACATAGAGGCATTCGAGCGGATGGCCAACCTCGCGACCAAGGCGGCGGCCGACGGTGCGCTCCGCGTGGCCATTCACGCTCCGCTCATCGGGCTCACCAAGAAGGAGATCATCCGCAAGGGCCTCGAGCTCGGCGTGGACTACGGGCTCACCGTGAGCTGTTACGACCCGTTGCCGACGGGGGAGGCGTGCGGCCGGTGCGACGCCTGCCGCCTGCGGCGCAAGGGGTTCGAGGAGGCTGGGGTGCCCGATCCGGTGCCGTACCACACCGGACCCACAGAGCTGCGACGATGACCTACGCGGTCAAGGAGATCTACTACACGCTCCAGGGTGAGGGCTTCTACAGTGGGAGGCCGGCGGTCTTGCTGCGGTTCGCGGGCTGCAACCTCTGGTCCGGCCACGAAGACGATCGGGCGAGCGCGGTCTGCCCCTTCTGCGACACCGACTTCGTGGGAACCGACGGTCCCGGCGGCGGCAAGTTCGAGACGGCCGACAGCCTCGCCGCCGCGGTGGTCCGCGCGTGGCCTGGTTCCGCGGCCGGCGGGCGGTTCGTCGTCTGCACGGGAGGCGAGCCGCTGCTCCAGCTGGATGCCCCGTTGGTAGCGGCCCTGCACGAGGCCGGCTGCGAGATCGCCGTCGAGACCAACGGGACCCTTCCCGTGCCCGACGGCGTGGACTGGCTCACCGTGAGCCCCAAGGCGGGCGCGCCGCTGGCGGTCGAGTCAGGTGACGAGCTCAAGCTGGTGTACCCGCAACCGGGGGCCGGGCCGGAGCAGTTCATCCATCTGGCCTTCCGCCACTTCTATCTGCAGCCGATGGACGGTCCGCAGCGGGAGCCCAACACCCAGCGAGCCGTGCGCTACTGCCTCGAGCACCCACGCTGGCGGCTCAGCCTGCAGACGCAGAAGTATCTGGGAATTCCCTGACACCCTGCCGGAGCGACATGCCTTCAACTAGCGAAGGCGGGTGTCCGGTCGAGCGACTAGCCCCCGCTCCCGTCCCGGTTCCCCGCCCCCGGCTTGAGGATGATCCCCCGGTTCGTCTTGCCGTTCATGGTGATCACGAGCGGCTGCTTCAACCGCAGCAGGCGGACGGTGCGACTGGCCTTCACCGCGGGCTGCTGGGCCAGCCAGTCCCAATCCACGAACCCCTCACCGGCGTCCTGGTTGACCGTGAAGTACCCCACGTTGTTTGAGTTCAGGTTCTGGAAGAAGTGCGTCCCCTGTGACGGGGTGACTCGGAGATCCTTGAACCCGGCCTCTACGATGGCCCGTACCCCCGAGATCTGATCCCACGCCACCGGTATCCCGAGCCACGGATCCTTCGAGCCCCAACGACCGACGCCGATCAGGAGGTAGGGGACCTCGCGCGCCCTGAGCTCGGCATTGAGCTGCGCGACGTCCAGGGCAGCCTCCTGGGTGGTCGAGCGGTCGAAGCTGTGCTTATCGATGACCACGACATCGCGGATGTCGTCGATCCTCCCATGGCCAAGCACGCAGGGACTCTCCACGACGAGGTCGTCCCGCGGCACGTCGCCAATCTCCAGCTCCTCGAACTCCCGCGACAGCGCCAGCGGCCGCATCTGGAGGAACGCGAACTCCTTGGGCTCGCCTCCGACGGTGCTCAGGTTGACCGCGAACTCGATCTCCACGGGCGCGCTGGTCGCCTGCTCACCGAGGTCGAGTAGCTGATCGAGGACCTCCGCGAGTGGGAAGCGCTCGTGTTTCAACACGGGCGCGAAGCTCACGAGGCGCACGCCGGCACGCGAGAGACCGTCGTAGACCGCATCGTTCTCGTGGGAATAAGTCGACCCGACCGCGTGGAGGGTCCCATCCTGCTCGGCACGCTCCAGGCTGAGCCGCACCATGCGGCTGTCGTCCGGGTCATGGACCCCCTCGACGCCGTCTCCCAGGTCTAGCGCCCAGAATTCGCGCTGCGACGTATTGAGGAACTCCTGCACCGAGGACGCCTGCAGCACGTGCCGCGGGTACCGCGGGCAGAACCGCAGGCATGGCTCCCCCTCCCCCACCGTCCGGCCGAGCCCGAGGGCCACCGCGGCGATGCCGTCGTCCGACCCGAATGGCGGAGTGGGATAGAAGTTGTGAGACCGGGCAACACCGGCGAAGTCGGGATAGAAGACGCCGTCGTGCGGCCCTCCCACCATCCGCTGGACGATCACGGCCATCTTCTCCTCCTCCAGCCGGTACGGCGTGGCGTCGAGGTATGCCTTGGCCCTGACGGAGAAGGTGGATGCGTACACACGCTTGATGGCCGTAATGAGCTGCGCCAGGCGAGTATCGAGATCGCCGCCATTGTTGGGCAGCATGAAGGTCCGGTAGATCCCGGCGAACGGCTGGTACTGGTTGTCCTCCAGCAGGCTCGACGAACGCACTGCCAGGGGCTCGTGCATGTGCTGCAGGAAGGCCGTGAGATCCTGCTCGACCGCCTTGGGAAACCGGGCGGCCAGGAAGCGCTTCACGATCTTACTATCGTCCTGGCTCTCGATGGCGAAGTCGCGTAAGCGGCTGCGGTCCAGGAACTCGTCAAACACGTCGGTGCCGAGAACCACGCAGGGGGGAACCGTGATACGCACCCCCGGGAACTGCGCTGACACGTCGTTGTCCGTGAGCAAGTAGTTCACGAACGCCAGCCCGCGGGCCTTGCCGCCCAGCGACCCTGAGCCGATGCGGGTGAACGGCACCGTGCCGTCGAAGCGCTCCCGCTCGAAGTCGACCACCACCCCCCGATTCTGCTCACGGCGATACACCTCCATGGCGCGAATCAGGTAGTGCCGCAGCTCCTCTACTCCGTCGAAGTCCGACAGCTGCCAGGGCCGGAGGCTCTCGGCGAGGGCAAACTCGGTGCGGGTCTTGAGCCAGCGTGAGAAGTGGTTGCGGGATGCGTGGTATTCGATGCTGTCTGCCGGAACCGTCCACAGTTTCTCGATCAGCGTCTGGAGATCCTCGGCACGGTCGACCTCGGTCCCATCGGGCAGGCGGAACACGAAATCACCGAAGCCGAAGCTGTCGGCCAAGAAGTCGCGCAGTTCCTGGAGCAGGACGGGTGAGTTCTTGAGCAGGAACGACGCCCCCGCCTGGCGGGCGAGCTTCTCGTTCTCGGGCCGGCCCGACTGGAGCATGACGGGGATGTCGTGCCGCAGGCCCCGGACCTGGCGGGCTAGCTCGTATCCGGCCAGCGGGTCGAGCTCCCCTTCACGCGGGAACTCGATGTCGGAGAGGATGCCGAGGATCTCGTCTGGGTACTCGCTGATGAAGCCCCACGCCTCCTCGTAAGTCTGGCACAGCAGGATCTTCGGGCGCGCCCGGATGCGCATGAGCTTGTGTGCTCGATTCAACCCCTCCGGCATGAGGTTCTGTGCGTGGAGCATCAGCTCGCTGTAGATCACGGGGAGGAACGAGGAGTAGTAGCGTGGCTTGTCCTCCACGACAATGATGGCCGGCACCCCCGCCTTGCCGGTGTCGTGGGCCAGGTTCCGGCGATCCTCGATGTACTTCACGATGGCAAGCAGGATTCTGACGTCGCCCTGCCACAGGAAGACACGCTCCAGGATGGAGAGGTCGTTCTTAGCCGCGAAGTCCTTCAGCTCGCGCGCGTCGTACGCCAAGAGAACGACCGGGGTGTCCAACCCCGCCTCCCGTACCTTCTGGGCCAGCTCCAGGACCGTCATGTCCCCGAGGTTGAGACTCGAGATGATGATGTCGTGCCGCCGCTGGTCAGCGAGGAGGCTCAGGGCCTCGCTGCCGGTCGCGACGTGGGTGAGCTCCGGGCTGTGCCGCAGGTTGAGATCGAGGAACTCATTGAGCACCAGCTCGCCGAGGTCGCCGTCCTCGGCCAGGATGAATGAATCGTACAGGCTGGTGACGAGTAGAATGTTCTGGACGTGATAGGACATCAAGTGCTGGAACCGGCCCTGCCGGCTCCGGTAATCCACACGTCCTTTCTCTCTCGGCTTGGACGGGCCCATCACTGACTCCCTGCAGCAAGTACCCGCTGTGGGGAGGAGCCCCCTTTTCCCCACAGGTACATACTACAAGGAAATCCTAGCGGGTTCCTGGCCCCACGTCACGGGGCGGGCCCAGGATCTGCTATACGACCCCCAGGTCGAGCATCGCGTCGGCCACCTTGAGGAAGCCGGCGATGTTGGCGCCCGCGACGTAGTTCCCCTTCATGCCGAACCGCTCGGCGGTCTCGACGCATGCCTGGTGAATCGACTTCATGATGAGGCGCAGCCGGTTGTCGACCTCCTCGCGGGTCCACGAGTAGCGCATGCTGTTCTGCGCCATCTCGAGCCCGGACACGGCGACACCGCCTGCGTTGGCCGCCTTCCCCGGACCGTAGAGGATGCCCTTTTCCAGGAACAGCTCCACGCCCTCGGGCACCGTGGGCATGTTGGCGCCCTCGGAGACCACGTACACTCCCTTCTTCAGGAGGTGCTTGGCGTCAGTCTCGTTGATCTCGTTCTCGGTAGCCGACGGGAACGCGCAGTCGGCCTTGTGGTCCCATAGCGAGTTGTAGCCCTGCTTGGCGTCGGCCTCGGTGTACGTCACGCCCTTGAACTTGTCGGCGTACTCGTGGATCCGGCCGCGACGCACGTTCTTGAGCTCCATGACGAACGCCAGCTTCTCCCGATCTATCCCGCCCGGCTCGTGGATGTAACCTGAGGAATCGGACAAGGTCACCGGCTTGGCACCGAGGTCGAGGAGCTTCTCACATGTGTACTGCGCGACGTTGCCGCTGCCCGACACTAGGCAGGTCTTGCCTTCGAGCGTCTCACCGCGCGTCTCCAGCATCTCTGCGGCGAAGTACACCGCGCCGTAGCCCGTGGCCTCGGGCCGGATGAGCGACCCGCCCCAGTTGAGACCTTTGCCGGTGAGCACCCCGGTGAACTCGTTCTGGATGCGCTTGTACTGCCCGAACATGAACCCGATCTCGCGACCACCGACACCGATGTCCCCCGCGGGAACGTCGGTGTTGGGTCCGATGTGGCGCTGGAGCTCGGTCATGAAGCTCTGGCAGAACCGCATGACCTCAGCGTCGCTCTTCCCCTTGGGGTCGAAGTCGGAGCCTCCCTTGCCCCCACCCATGGGTAGGGTGGTCAGGGCGTTCTTGAAGACCTGCTCGAAGGCCAGGAACTTCAGGATGCCGAGGTTGACCGACGGGTGGAAGCGCAGGCCACCCTTGTAGGGACCGATCGCGCTGTTCATCTCGATGCGGAACCCTTTGTTGATCTGAACCTCGCCGTGGTCGTCGACCCAGGGGACACGGAACAAGATCACGCGCTCGGGCTCAATGATCCGCTCGAGGATCTTGGCCGACCGGTACTCGGGGTGACGCTCGTACACCCGCTGAACCGACTCCGCGACCTCGTGGACCGCCTGGTGGAACTCGGGCTCGGCCGGGTTCTTCGCTTTGACGCTCGCCATGAGTTGCGAGACGTAGTCGCTCATGAGGATCTCCTCCCAACCCTATTGAAACGGTATATGACTTGGCACTCAGTTCTGCTTCCTCACGTACGTTCCATCAAACCACACGTACCATGACCTCCCGCCATCCTTCGACTGCTCGATGAACTGGCGAACCGATCCATCTGCCTGTGGGGTGAAACTCACACGGTAGGCTTCCCGTCGGCCATCGGGATAGAGGTGCTCGCCCTCGAAGCGCATGACACCGCCTTCGAGCATGCCGTCGACCGCGATGATGCCGCCCTGCCCATCCACCCACGTCTGAACCCACCGCCTCCGGATGGGGTCGTAGTAGTTGATGCTCTTCCCTGCACCGCCCTGGGTGCTGGTCCAGCTCTCCAGCAGCAGGCACCCGCGTAGCAGCTTCTCGATCCGTTTGGTGCCCGCCTTCTGGCCCTCCGGGGTGAACACGTCCCACTCGCCGATCCAGAAGTCAAACTGGCGGTAGACCGTGTCCGCCTCGCAGGGGGCAGCCGCCGGCTGCTCCTGCCCCGCGGCCGGGGCAGGCCCTAGCACAGCAATTGACGCTAACCCGGCTACTATGATCCTAATGTGAAGCGACACTTAAAGATCCCTTGCAGTGGGCGCTCGGCGCTCGACCGGGCACCTACCTTCGCTCACGGCAGTTGCCGCCAACCTCCCCCCAGCCACTCCCCCTCACCCGGGAGCGGCCGCTGGCCAGACCTCCGCTGCAGCGGTGCACTGATGCTCGCTCAGGTGGGTGCCCGGCCTCGCTACATCCATACTCGCTTCCCGCTTCCCGTTTCCCGCTTCCCGTAGCCATCCAGTCGTACCCTGCGCCTTGCACGTTGCCCCTTGCACGTGCAGGGGCGGGCGGCTCCCGGCTCACTGCTCCCCGAGACGCCGCACCAGGAGCCCCGACGTGCTCACCCTCACCTCGAACCGGGCCCGCTCGTTCGCCAGCATGAACGTGGCCGAGCCGTACTCGGCGTCGACCAGGGGCCTGAAGAGCAGCGGGAAGCTGCGGCGCAGGTCGAACATGTCGACCGGCTTGTCCTGCCGCAGGGTGAAGACCGTGCGGGGTCGCTCCAGCTCGTCCTCGATCCTGGCGTAGCGCCCGGCAACCCGGTCTAGCTCATAGGCGGTGTGCAGCCCGAGGAGGTTTGCCAGGGGCTTCCACTTGAGTATGTGGGCGTCGACGTAGAACTCATCGCCGGCCAGGCTGAACGACCGCTCCCTCCCGTCGGGAAAGCGGAAGGCCGCGTTGAACGTCTGGACCCCGGTGGGGCGCGTATCCACCACGGCGACGACCTCTTCCCTGGTAAACGCCCGGTATCCCTGGATCGCCACGGCCACGGTCGCGCTGAGGCCGGCCAGGCTCAGTAGGAGGAGACCAAGCGTGAGGCTCGCCGCCGTACCGAAGAGCCGCCGGCGCTTGAGGGCGGCGAGGCCGGCGAGGAAGAAGGCCACAGCCAGCACCACGAGGACGCCGGCCAGCAGTACCAGCGGGCTGGGCATGGGCCAAAGCTAATGGGGCGGTGGGCTCAACGCTCCCACCGCCCCGCTCCCGCAGGCTACCCCGCGGATTGCCCCGGCCGCCCGAGAGGGCTACTGCTCGCGCGGGATAAAGATCCGGGCCATCACGCCAGCGTGGTCGGAGGGCCACATACCCGAAGGCGTGCGGTCGGCGGACTCGTCACCCACAACCCACGCCTCCACTGACAGGGGATTCCCCACGTTTCGCACCATGACGAAATCGATGCGTTCGTCGAGGCCCGGCCCCTCGCTACGCAGGTCCAGCGGGTGGCAGCAGGTAGCGCCCGAGCCATCGGGGGTGGCGTCCAGGTCCCACACGTCGCGGTACCCCGCATCCAGCAGCGTGGCGTACGTCGGCGTGCCGCTGCCGTCGGCCCGGGTGTTCAGGTCCCCTACCAGAATGAGCGGGCGCGTCTCCGCGCCGAAGATCTGGATCAACTCGGCCACCTGTGCGGCCTGCACCAGGTCGGTATAGTCGGCGGGCTCCAGGTGCGTGGCCACGAACCGGTAGGTCCGCCCCTCAACAGTGGCGTCCACCGCCGCCCAGCCCCGCAGCAGCTCGAGCGTGGTTCCCGCCGGGGTGCTCACCGGCAGCGTAGCGGTGTAGTTCTGCGCCGCCGCATTGTCGATCGCCACGTCGCCCCGCGCCAGAATCACGTCGTAGTCCACCATTCGGACGTCATCGAATGTGGCGTTGGGTCGCGGGACCTCCACGTCGGAGTCCTCCACGACGGCCGCCACCTGGTAGTCGAGGCCCCGTGCCTCGATGGCATCCATCAGGATGTCGAGGTAGTCGTACACCACTGTCGTGGCGGGCGTCGTGCCGCCCACGATGGCGTCGCCCGGCGACTGGGTGAGGAACGTGGTGATCTCCTGTAGCCCCACCAGATGGGGCCTTCCCGAGGCGAGCTCGTCGGCGAGCGCCTCGGCACGCTCGTGGAAGTCGGTCGTGAGCAGGAGCTGCCAGACCTCCTCGACGCGGGCCAGCATCTCCTCGGGCGTCTCGGCGACGAGCACCCGATCGACGTCGGTCCCGACATAGACGTTGCGGGAGAGCACGACCACTTCGTCGTGGGATGCCTCCTGCGCGTCGGGCCCGGAGTCGGAGCAGGCCGCAACAAGTGCGGCGAGGATCGTAATGGTAAAGGCAGACATTCGCATCATCTCGGACCTCCTCGGGTGTAGCCCGCGTCGCACCCGGAGGACCGCGGTGGCGCAGGACGTTGACCGTCGGCGTGTGGTTCACGCTCCGCATCGACGGTCCGAGGAGGCCGTCAAGTAATCGTCAATTGCCTTCGGTCACCTCCGGAGGGCGATCGGAAGGGGCATCGGGCCCACCCACACCCGTGAGCTTCTCCATCCCGTCCTGCACCCGCTCGAGCTGCCTGCCCGACTCCTCATACTGCTTGGAGGCGTGGTCGAGGTGGCGTCCCACCAGCTCGTACGACCGCTGGAAGCGAGCGACCTGCTGCCGCACACCGCCCAGCGCAGCCAGAATCTCCCGTGCCCGCTGCTCCACCTCGAGCCCTCGCAGGCCGTGCAGAATGGCGGCGAGATAGGCGTAGAATGTGTTGGGGGAAACCGGGATGACACGCCGGTCCAGCGCGTACGCCACCAGGCTTTCCTCGTCCGTAGGCTCGTCGCCGCGCACCACCGCCTCGTAGTAGACGTTCTCAGCGGGGACGTACATCAGCGCGAAGTCGAAGGTTCCCTCCTCCGGCCGGATGTACTTGTCGGCGATTTCGTCCACGCGGTCGCGCAACGACCGCCGGAAGGCACGCCGCTCCCGCTCCGCCTGATCATCTTCGGCGGCGAAGATCCGCTGGCAGGCCTCGAGCGGGAACTTGGCGTCGATCGGCACGAGCCGGTCGCCCAACTGGATCACCGCATCGACCCGCTCACCGGTTGAGAAGCCGAACTGCATCTGATACAGCCCCGCCGGGAAGACCTGCCGCAGCAGCTCCTCCAGCCAGACTTCGCCCAGGGTGCCGCGCAGCCTGGGCACCTTCAGCAGCTCCTGGACCTGCGCCACCGAGCGTCCCACGGCCTCGAGCCGCACCGTCGCCTCAGACAACTGAACCAGCCGCTCGCGCACCTCTGCCAAGGAGCGCGCCTGCTCTGCGCTGCCCTCGGCCAGGGCCCGCGGCACCTCTCCCTGCACCGCGACCAGGCCGTCCAGCCGTGCGCGCAACTCCACGAGCTGCCGCTGCACCCCGGATCCGCCCCGCAGCAGCAGGGCCAGCACCACGCCCCCGAGGAGCATGGCCAACACCAGCAGGAGCACGGTCAGGGCATCCACCCGGGCCTCCCATTCGGGCCAGAAGTCTCGGTCGGCAAGCTAAGACACATGCGGCCCGGAGCAAGGCGGCCCCGTGTCCAGCCAGCGTCGATCTATTGACCTCGACAATAGCTTGACAGAAGCCGCTCAAGCTACCATATTATTGGACAGTTGATGGACACAGTTTGTCGTACCAGCAACCAAGTAATTGCACGGCAACAACTTAGAACCGCTCCACAGGAGGATGCGCCCATGATTCGTTCCAGCTTTTCTCGCATGGCAGCCGCCGGCACGCTGGCGCTGGCGCTGTTCGTGACGGCCTGCAGCGACAGCGAGGAGCCCGAGCTGCAGAACATCCCGCAGACGGCCGCCAGCGCCGGCTCGTTCACCACGCTGCTCACCGCCCTCGAAGCGGCGGGGTTGTCGCAGACGCTCGGCAGCGAGGGTCCCTTCACCGTCTTCGCGCCGACCGACGACGCCTTCGCCGCGCTGCCGGCAGGCACGGTCGAGGCCCTCCTCGCCGATCCCGATGCGCTCGCGCAGATCCTGCTGTACCACGTGCTCGCCGGTGAGGTGCTTGCGGCCGACGTGGTGAACCTCACGAGCGCCACGACGCTGCAGGGCAGCGACGTGACCATCGATGCCTCCATGGGAGTGAAGGTGAACGACGCCAACGTGATTCAGGCGGACGTGCTGGCGAGTAACGGCGTGATTCACGTGATCGATAAGGTTCTCCTCCCCCCGCAGTAAGACCTTATCCCGTGAAGCACGCCTGAGCCGGGCGGCGCCAGCCGTCCGGCTCCGCTTGTTCCCGGCACGCCGCCTCCACTGCGCCACTAGACAACCCCCCTCCGACGCTCTATCCCTCCCCGGAAACCACGAACCCTCTCCAGGAGGCTCCCGATGCGTCGGCTGGTCCTGGTCGTAATCAGCGCCTTCATGCTCGCGCCCGCCGCGCTCTCCGCCCAGCAATCGATCCGCGATTACACACGGGGCATGGAGAAGCGCGACGGGTATTTCCCCCTGTACTGGGACGCCTCGGCAGGGCGTCTACTCCTCGAGATCCCCCGACCCGGGGAGGAGTTCCTGTACCTCACGTCGTTGGCGACCGGCTTGGGCCACACCAGGCTGGGACTCGATCGGGGGATGATCGGCGATGAGGGGATCGCCCGGTTCGAGCGCGTCGGCCGCAGGATCCTTCTCGTGTTCACCAACCCACGCTTCCGGGCGGTGAACACAGATAACCCGGCGCTGCGGCGGTCGGTGGAGGAGTCGTTCCCCACCTCGACCATCGCCGCCTTCGATGTCCTCGCCGAGGAGCGAGGCAGGGTGCTGGTGGATGCTACCGCGCACTTCGTGGCCGACCACATGGCCGTGACCCGGCGCCTCGAGAACGCCGATCAAGGCCGGTTCTCCCTGGACCGTGAGCGGAGCACCGTGCACCTACCGCGCACCAAGGCGTTCCCGGAAAACACGGAGGTCGAGGTCTCGCTCACGTTCACGTCGAGCGACCCGGGCTTTCTCATTCGGTCCCACGCCCCAGACGGCCGAGCCGTCACCCTCAGGCAGCATCACTCCCTGGTGCGGCTTCCGGAGCCTGGGTTCACACCACGCCGGGGGGATCCCCGGATTGGGGTCTTCCAGGTCTCGTTCTACGATTTCTCGCGCTCCCTCGACCAGCGTTACGAGAGCGGGTACGTCGCGCGGCACCGGCTCCAGAAGCGGGACCCCGATGCCCCGATGTCGGCGCCCGTGGAGCCCATCATCTACTACCTGGACCGTGGGGTACCGGAGCCATACCGCACGGCCTTCCGCGAGGGAGCGATGTGGTGGAATGCCGTGTTCGAGGCGGCGGGCTTCGTGGACGGGTTTCGGGTGGAAGACATGCCGGACGACATGGATCCGTTGGACGCCAGGTACAACGTGATCCAATGGGTGCACCGCTCCAACCCGGGCTTCTCGATCGGGCCGTCGTTTGTGGATCCGCGAACCGGAGAGATCATCAAGGCGGCCGTGCGGATGGACTCCTACCGCTCACTCACCGACTACAACATCTACGCGGGCGCCGTGCCCACCGCCGATCCGGGCGACCCCGCGCTCGGCGACTGGCTCGCCTCCCTCGACTCGAACGTCACCGGCGAGGAGTTCGCCATGGCGCGGCGCCGGCAGCATTCCGCGCACGAGGTGGGCCACACCCTCGGCCTAGCCCACAACTTCATCGCCGCGAGCTACGGACGGGCCTCAGTCATGGACTACCCGGGTCCGCTGATCCGGCTGGTTGACGGCAGCATCGATCTCTCGGACGCCTACCGTGACGGACCGGGCGCGTACGACTCCATTGCCATCCGCTATGCCTACACCGAGTTCGCCGATCCGGTCAGTGAGGCAGCCCGGCTCCAGGCCATCGTGCAGGAGGCCATCGACAACGGGATCAAGTTCAACACCGGTCCCGACAACGCTATCTGGAGCTCCTATCCGGAGGTCACCCAGTGGGTGAACGGGAGCGAAGCAGTGGAGGAGCTGGCCCGGGTCATGGAGGTGCGCCGCGCGCTGATCGACCGGTTCGACGAGCGGGGGATTCGGCGAGGGGAGCCCATGGTGTGGCTCAACCAGCGCTTCGTCCCGGTGTACCTGCACCACCGTTACGCCCTCGAGGCAGCCATCAAGGCCGTCGGCGGCATGGAGTTCACCTACGCGCTGCGGGGCGACGGGCTCCCGCCCACGACCATCGTGCCCGCCGAGCGGCAGCGCAGCGCCCTGGAGCTGGTGCTCGACGCCCTGGAGCCCGAGCAGCTCGCGATTCCCGAACGGATCCTCGCGCTCATGGCGCCGCGTGCCTTCGGCCACCCGACCGACGAGTGGTTCTTCGGCTCCGACGCGTACCCGGCGTTCGACCAGATCGGGGCAGCTCGCACCCTGTCCGCGATGGTGCTCGGCGCCCTGTTCGAGCCACGCCGGGCCGCGCGACTCGTAGCGCTTCACGCCCGCAACGGTGACGTCCCTGCGCTCGAAGAGGTGATCGCGCGCGTGCTGGAGCGCACGTGGGCCGCCCCGACGCCGCGCGACGAGGCGGCGCTGCGCCGGGTGGTGCAGCGGTTCGTGGTCGATCAGCTGATCGACCTCGCGAGTGACCCGGCCGCCACCGTGGAGGTACGCGGCGGCGCCGAGTGGGGGCTGCGCTGGGTGTTCGAGCACATTCAGAACCAGCAGCCCCGTCTGCCCGAGGAGGAGGCACACTTGCAGTTGGCGTGGGCCGACATCGACCGGTTCCTCAACCGGCGCGACGGACCGACGGAGCGCAGTCAGCCGCGCAGGGCGCCGCCGGCCACACCGATTGGACAGTAGCAGACGGCAGGGCGGCAGGAGCCGGAGCACGACGAACGCAAGACCCCGGACCTCACGGTCCGGGGTCTTGCGTTCATTCTCTGGAGGGCACGGGGCCTAGCGAATGCCCGCCCGGGTGACCGGCTCCTCATCCCACCACGACGGTAGCGTGAGTTGGCGCTGCCGGGGCCACGTCTCGTTCAGCGTGTCACCCTCGTACAGGCGCCCGTTCTTCATCACGTACCGAATGGCGTTCGTGTTACGGATGTTCTCCAGCGGGTTGCCGTCCAGCACGATGAGGTCGGCGAGCTTTCCCACCTCGATGGAGCCCAGATCGCCGTCGAGGCCGATGGCATCGGCTCCTACGATGGTGGCCACCTTGAGGGCATCGTGCTCCGACAGGCCACCCGACTGCATCGACCACAGCTCCCAGTGGTAGCCCAGCCCTTCGAGCTGGCCGTGGCTGCCCACCCCGGCGCGGCCGCCCGCCTCCACGACCGCCTTCACACCGATCGCGTGCTTCGGGAAGACGTGCTCCTCTTCGATGAACCACCCACCGGGCCCGGGGCCCGTACCCTGCCCGCGACGCCGGGTCCGCCGGTCGATCTCGGTATGGGGCACGAAGCGCCGCAGCTTCACATCGTCGTGCGGGTTCTCCCGCGTGTACCAGTAGTTCTCACCGAAGGGGCCCCCATACGACACGAGCAGGGTCGGCGTGTACACGATTCCTGAGCGCGCCACCAGCTCGATCACGTCCTTGTACAGCGGGAAGATCGGGAGCGAGTGCTCGAGCCCCGGGTACCCGTCGATGGCCAGGGTCAGGTCATACTCCATGTCCAGACCGCCCTCGGTCGTCGGCATGAGCTCCTGCTCGCGTGCCGCCATGATGATCCACTGTCTCTGCTGCCGGTTCCCCGACATGTACATCTTCAGCGTCTTCGTGTCGTAGTACTTGGAGTACCGCTCCAGCACCGACTTCGCCTCGTCGGCGTCCGAGATGTTCTCGCTCAGGAAGACGCCGGGTCCCGTCGAGTAGATCCGTGGCCCGATCATCCCGCCGATCTCGACCCGGTCCTGATAGCTC
>CAYGBV010000070.1:0-41714 GCA_964348295.1 uncultured Gemmatimonadaceae bacterium | reverse complement strand
GGACATGGGTGAGGCGGGGATCTACCAGATGTTCGGTCGTGGCGAGGCGTCACTCGGCGGGATGTTCAACAAGCCGGCCGAGATGCCGGGGCCGCCGTTCTGGCTCTATTACATCAAGTTGGATGACGTGGACCGTGTCGTGGAGCAGGTGAAGCAGCTCGGCGGCCAGGTGTTGAACGGGCCGATGGAAGTCCCCGGCGGGGATAGGGTTGCCCAGTGCACGGATCCCCAGGGCGCGGCGTTTGCGATCCACACGGAGGCGAAGTAGACCAGACCGGCATGTAGTAATCCCGATCTCAACAACGCGGGATACCGCCCGCTTAGCGGGCCGGCCGTAGGCGCGGCAGTCGAGGTCACTGACCGTGCAGCAAGCTCTAACGGAGGTTCAGACGATGAGGAAACTGTGGTTGTCGTTGGCTCTCGGCTTGGCACTAGTGGCACCGCGTGTCGCACGGGCACAGGGCTCGATCGGGTTGTCCGGAGGTCCCCTCTACAGCCGAATGAGCGGTGAGGCCATAACCGATCAGGCATGGCGCTGGGGCTTCCAGCTTGGCGCCTTCGGCGAGTACCGGTTCGACAGACACTGGGCGATGCGGGTCGAGGCGAACTTCGTGCAGAAGGGTGGGAACGACCTTATGCTTGACACCGGCGAGACGCTGAGCTTCGTGAAGCTCAACCACGTCGAGGTCCCCTTGCTGCTGAACGTGATCCTCCCGCTGTCGCCAGCTGTGGAGCTCGGCTTCTACAGTGGTGCCACGCTGGGCTTCAACACGAAGTGCGAGTTCACTCTCGTGGCTACCGCGGATCCCGTGGACTGCGCGACTGCTCCAACGGGGGATGCCAAGAGCACCGAGTGGAGCGTTCCTTTCGGTGCAGACTTCATGTGGAACGTTCCGTCGCTCAAGTCGGCGTTGATCCTCGACGGCAGGTTCACGCTCGGGCTAACCGACGCGTTCGAGAGCGCCACGGCCAAGAACCAGTCGTTCACGCTGCTGTTCCGGTGGGCGTACTTCCTGCCTGGGACGTGAGCACGTAGGGAGCCATGCCGTGCCTGTGTGGACCGGACACGGCTGACAAAGTGGGGTGGCAGAGGCCTGGGCACCGGGGGGTGTTCGGGCCTCTCGCGGTCTTGGCTTCGCGGTGAGGGCGTGCTAGTCTCTTACCCCATTAGGATACTCCGCCGATCAGTGACTCTGGGCGTCCTCGGCCTGCTCGGCTCCACCACACTTCTCTCCGACGCCATAGTGGTGACCCGCGCAATGCTCGCCTCCACTATCGCCGAGATCTTCGTGGAGCAGGATTCGGTGGTCGTGCAGCTGGAGATCGGCATGCAGGACCTCGAGGCATTCCGCAACTTGCTCCCCGACGAGCTGTACCAGCGCATGTGTTTCGATCCCGAGCCGTGGGGCGAGCGGCTGGTGCGCTTCGTGGAGCAGGACTTCGTGGTGCGGGACGAGCGGGGGCAGGTGTTGTTCGGGTTCCTGCGTGCACTCGAGCCGCGCGACCGGATCAGGCGGGACGAGGTCACGGGAGAGCCGCTTCCCGTGGCGCCGGGGGAAGAGGAGCCCGTCGTGTTCGCCCGGCTCGTGTATCCCACCGGCGGGCGGCCGGCGCGGCTGTCGTTCTCGCCGCCCGGCGCGGCGCGTGGCGTCTCGACCGCCAACGTGGGATTCGTGACCTATCACCACAGCCTGCCCATCAACGACTTCCGCTACCTGGGGGTGAAGGAGACCCTCAACCTCGACTGGTCCGATCCCTGGTACTCGGAGTTCGAGAACCGTAACCTCCGGCGCCAGTTCTTCGCGCCGATCTCGGCGTTCCTCTACGTGGAGCCGTTTGAGGTCCGCAAGGAGATCGTGCTCCGGCCCAAGGACCTGCAGCAGTGGGTGGACCTGGGGTTGGCAGGGAAGGACACGATCTATGCTGCCGAGCAGGACGAACTGAAGCGTCGCGTGGTCGAGTTCCTTACCGAGCGGAACCCGGTGACGGTAGATGGCGTGCCGGTCGAGGGATACCTGGACCGCGTACACATCATCTATCGCAACCTGCGCACCAGTGGGGTGATCGACCCACCGCAGGACCTGGACATCATCTCGGCCACGCTCGGTGTGATCTTCGTGTATCCCGTGAATGGCCTCCCCGATTCCGTCGCCATGAAGTGGGAGCTATTCGGCGAGCGCATCCCGATGGTACCGAGCGCCGCGACCGACGAGGCCGGCTCTCTGCCGTACATTTTGAGTCCCCGCGACGACGTGCTGCGCTGGCGCAACTTCCTCACCAATCCCACGCTGCCCGAGCTGGTGGATGTCGCTTCGCCGCCGCGGTTCCGGGTGCTGTTCATCGTGGCGGCTGTCGTGGGCGCAGTGGGGCTGGTGGTGCTGGGCGCGCGGCACTGGCGCACCGTGGCGGCGCGTCGGCTCCCACCGCGACGTGCCACAGCCGCCGTGGCCGCCTCCGTCGTGATCCTCGGGCTGAGCCTGCCACGGGCGCTGGGCTGGGCCGTTGCCGGCCGGCAGGCGGAGGAGGTGATGGGTGGGTTGCTGCGCAACGTGTATCTTGCGTTCGACTACCGGGAGGAGGGTCAGATCTACGACACCCTGGAGCGGAGCGTGACGGGTGATCTGCTGACGGACATCTACCTCGAGACACGCCGCAGCCTCGAGCTGGAGAACCAGGGGGGTGCCCGGGCCAAGGTGAAGGAGGTAGAGATCGTCGAGGGCGACTACCGCTCCGTGGACGGCGGCGCCGGGTTCGAGTCGCACCTGGTGTGGAACGTGATGGGATCGGTGGGGCACTGGGGCCACATCCACCGACGTACCAATCAATACGAGGCGCGCTTCATGGTACGGGAGGTGGACGGTGTGTGGAAGATCACGAGCCTGGAGTTGCTCGAGGAGCAACGGTTGTAGGGTGACGCGATGATTACCATCCGCGACCTCGAGTTCCGCTACGCCGAAGGAGACTTCTTCCTCCGGATTCCGGAGCTGCACATCGAGCGCGGCGCGACGGTGGCCTTCATCGGGCCCAGCGGCTCGGGCAAGACCACCCTGCTCAACCTCATCGCCGGGATCGCGCTGCCTCGTCAGGGGCGGATTACCACGAACGATGTGGAGCTGACGTCACTGGACGACGCTGGCCGCCGCAACTTCCGGATTCGCAGCGTCGGCCTCGTGTTCCAGGAGTTCGAGTTGCTCGAGTACCTGAGCGTGCTCGACAACATCCTGCTGCCGTATCGCATCAATCCCTCGATGCGGCTCAACGGCGCGGTGCGCGAGCGGGCGGTGCGGCTCGCCGCCGGGGTGGACATCGGGGACAAGCTCAACCGCTACGCCACTAAGCTCTCGCAGGGTGAGAGGCAGCGCGTGGCGGTGTGCCGCGCGCTGTTGCCTGAGCCGGCTTTGCTGCTGGCCGATGAGCCCACCGGCAACCTCGATCCCAACAACAAGGGCCGGGTGCTGGACATCCTGTTCGACTACGCGCAGCGGACCGGGGCCACCCTGGTCACCGTGACGCACGACCACGACCTGATCGGCCGCTACGGGCGCGTGGTTGACTTCCGGGAGTTCCACGCGTGAGGGACAGCCTCTACCTCGCGTGGCGCTACCTTGCCTATCACCGGATCAAGACGGCGATCTTGATCACGTCGATCACGCTGATAGTGTTCCTGCCCGTGGGACTACGTGTCCTGGTCAACCAGAGCGCTGACCAGCTCACGGCCCGTGCCGAGGTCACACCGCTCATCGTAGGAGCCAAGGGGAGCCCGCTCGAGCTGGTGCTGAACAGCCTCTACTTCGAGTCGGACATCCCGGAGAGGTTGCGGTACGCAGAGGCGATCCGCCTCGATACCATGGGGCTGGCGCGGCCCATACCCCTCTATGTGCGGTTCCAGGCCCGCGGCTACCCCATCGTCGGCACCACGCTCGAGTACTTCGACTTCCGCGGTCTGGAGATCGCGTTGGGCACGAGCCTGACCATGCTGGGAGACTGCGTGATCGGCTCGCGGGTAGCGGAGCAGTTGGGGGTGAAGGCAGGCGGTTCGATCACGTCGTCGCCCGAGAGCGTGTTCGACATCGCCGGAGTGTACCCGCTGAAGATGCGGGTGGCCGGTGTGCTGGCCTTCTCGGACAGCCCCGATGACCACGCCGTGTTCGTGGACGTCAAGACGGCCTGGGTGATCGAGGGGCTCGTGCACGGGCACACCGACCTCTCGCGCCCGGAGGCGGCGGCCGGTGTGCTCAGGCGCGACAGCAGCGTGATCACGGCCAATGCCTCGGTGGTGCAGTACCAGGAGATCACGCGGGACAACATAGACTCGTTCCACTTTCACGGGGACTTGAGCAACTATCCCGTCACGGCCATCATCGCGGTGCCCCCGGATCGGCGCTCCGAGACGATCCTCAGGGGGCGCTACGAGTCGCCCGACGAGCTGGCCCAGATCGTGGTGCCGGTGTCGGTGATGGACGAGCTGCTCGACACCATCCTCACGGTGCAGACGTTCGTGATCGCCGCCGTGGTGGTGGTGGGACTCTCGACCCTCGCCACCGCCGTGCTGGTGTTCCTGCTCTCGCTCAGGCTCAGGCGTCGGGAGATCGAGACCATGGTCAAGATCGGCGGGTCGCGCGGGAGCATCGCCTGGGTGATGACCTCGGAGGTGATCGTGGTGTTGCTGGTGGGCGTGCTGTTGGCCACCGGCCTCACACTGGTCACCAGCCAGTTCGGGTCGTCGGCGATCCGGGCGCTGATCTTCTAGAGATGGTCGGCGGAACGGAGGTCATGATGCGGCAGCATGGACTCTCGAGCGGTGGGACGAGCGCCGTGGCGCTCGCCGCGGTTGTGGTGGTCGGGTGCGGTGGTGCGGAGCCGCGGACCGAGGGGGCGGCGGGGGAGGAGGGCGCGCCAGTCGTCTACACCGTCAACTACCCGCTGCAGTACTTCGCCCAGCGCATCGGGGGCGAGGTGGTGCGCGTGGAATTCCCGGCTCCGCCGGACTTGGACCCGGCCTTCTGGACGCCCGACGCGGAGGTCGTTGCCGAGTACCAGGCCGCCGATCTGATCCTGCTGAACGGCGCAGGCTACGCCAAGTGGACGTCTCTGGCCACGCTGCCGGCCTCGCGCACGGTCAATACGTCGGAAGCCTTTGCGGCCGAGTTGGTGCGCGTCGAGGGCGCTGTGACGCACGCGCACGGCCCCGGCGGCGAGCACGCGCACGAAGGGATCGCGTTTACCACCTGGCTCGACCCCACCCAGGCCATCCGGCAGGCGGCGGCCATCAAGCAGGCGTTCGTGGCTGCCTGGCCCGAGCACAGCGCCATATTCGAGCAGGGGTTTGCGGGTCTCGAGGTGGACCTCACGGGGCTAGATGGTCAGCTCGCGGCTGCGGTGGCGGTGAACCCGAGTCAGCCTATGCTCGCCTCGCACCCGGTGTATCAGTATCTCGAGCGACGCTACGGCCTGAACGTGGAGAGCGTGCAGTGGGAGCCGACCGAGAACCCCAGCGGCGGGATGTGGCGCGACTTCCGGCGGCTGCTGAGCGATCATCCGGCACGGTGGATGCTATGGGAGGGGGAGCCGCTGGCCGAGACGGCGGCTCGCCTGCGCGAGCTGGGGGTAGAGCCGGTGGTGTTCGACCAGTGCGGGAACGTGCCGCAGGAAGGCGATTATCTCGGCGTGATGCAGGCGAACGCGCGCAACCTGGCGCGGGTGTACTGAGGGTAATGGCATGGTGCGCCTGAGCGTGGGAGGTCGAGGCGCGCGCTGGCGGGTGACCCGGCGAGTCGCTTTGGCCGTGGGAGTTGCCGTCACGTGCTTGGCCTCCCCGGGTGCGGCACAGGTCGAGCCGGTGGACATCTACAGTACGGCTCTGCGCATCCGGCTCTCCGGCCGGCTCCACATGCAGTGGAACACCACTTCGGTCGACTCGATCAGCGGCACGGACTTCATCTTCCGCCGCTCGCGGTTGACGTTCGATGTCTTCTCGACGTTCAAGCTCAGCCTGCGGTGGATGATCGACTTCACCGAGTTCAACGAGGTGGGCGTACGCGATGCGTACGCCAATCTTGCGCTCAGTGACGCCTTCCGCATCACCGTGGGTCAGTTCAAGCGTCCATTCGACGCGTTCCAGCTCGCCAGCTCCAACCGGCTCGCCGTGATCGAGCGGGAGGGGCGAGTCCGGGGTGTGCATGACTGTCCTGGTTTCGAGGGGCTTTGTTCGTACAGCAACCTACTGGTGCAGCTACAGTACGCCGACCGCGACATCGGCCTACTCGTCGACGGTGTGTTCGGCGGGGGGAAGTGGGGTTATCGCCTCTCGTCCACCAACGGAACTGGTCAGAACACCAGCGACGAGAACGGCGCGAAGTCCTACACTGGCAGGCTCACCTACCAGCTGCGTGACGACCTCCGACTGGGGGCGAGTGCCGGGCTCCATGACTATCCGAACGAGATCACGGGCAACGACGAGTACACCCCGGGGTTCAACTTCGATGTGGAGGTGGGTAGCTACGAGGGGCGGTACCACATCTTTGCGGCCGCTGCGTTCGGCGGGCATTGGGCGAACCTCGATGCCGCCGGTGACCCCCCGCAATTCTTGACGTTCCACGTGCTGGCCAGCGCCCGCCGGCCAGTCACGGTGGGCGACGAGCAGCTCGGCATCGAGCCGATGGCACGGGTGAGTTGGGCAGACCCTGACCTCGGTGGGCCTCAGGGCGGCGGCTGGCTGCTCACGCCCGGTGTGTCGCTCTTCTTCATGGGCCTCAACCGCCTGGCCCTCAACTCGGACATCTGGATCCCGCAGGACGGGGTCACGCAATGGTCCCTGTTGATGCAGGCGTATTTCGTGTTCTAGGAGGTCTCGGAAGGATTAGGCGGCCGCTGGCACCTGCGCCCGCCCACTACCCGCGCGCGGGCTCCCCTGAATCGTCGCATTCCATCCACTCCGGCAGCTCCGCCGGCGGCGGAGCTTTTCCATAGAACACGTCGTCCAGCCAGACCGCCATGCGGCGAAACGGCGCTGAGCGCCGCACGCCGGCACGCACCAGGTTGTGTAGCCAGTTGTCGGGATGGGAGTAGGGGCAGACCCGCACGCAGCGCGCGCAGTCGGTGCCGAGCTTGCACCACAGGGTGAAGCACGCCTCCTGATCGATCTGCCAGCGCTTCACGCCCCCTACGTCTACCTGATGGCCGAACGGAATCGCGTCGCTGGGGCACGCCTCTGCGCACTTGCGGCAGTGCACGCAGAAGTCGATCATCGCGTCGTCGCGGCGGCGCCCATCCGGGATGAGCGGGAGGTCGGTGGTGACCACGGCGAGGCGCACCCGTGGCCCCAGCTGCGGGGTCATGAGCAGCCCCATCCTCCCGATCTCGCCGAGCCCTGCGTCCCGCGCCACCAGCGGACACACCACCCGGTAGTTACCGTCGATGTGCGCGCGCGCGGCGTAGCCCAGGCGGCGGATGAAATCGGCCAGCTGCACTGCGATCACGCCGGAGTTGACATACTGCTGCGCCGACTCCATGACCGTGGGCGCCAGGGGCGCGCGGTCGATCGTGGCCTTGTCCATCTCCACGGCGAGGGCGAGGGCGTGCGTGTGGTCGAGCTCGACCGGGCAGCCGTAGTCCGGGCCCCGGCCGACGGTCGTGTACAGGTGATAGTCGCGCAGCTCGGTCACGCCCGCGGACACCGCACCCAGCTTGAGTGCCCAGCGCTCGAGGAACGTCGTGACCGACGCCGGATCGCACGTCACGCGCTCCGCCGCAGCGAGCCCATCCACGTGCGGCCGCAGCTGCTCGATGGTCCAGAAGCTCGCGTCGGCCGCCGGGAACGCCAGCGGGTGGTACGCGCTAGCCGCCCTGGCGAGCAGGCCGGGCTCCACGCGAAACGCGTCGTCCGGCGCCTTGTTGTCCGGGCGCAGCGCGTAGTACTGCGCGAAGCGCTCCGATCCCGGCTCCAGCAGCCGCCGCGAGAACATGATGTCCCGCTCGTCGATGCGTCGCGTGGGGGTGTCGTTCGCGGCTGGGCGAGCCCGGCCGAGCGGAAGCAGCCCCACCAGGAAGCCCAACGCGGCTGCAGCCAGGAGCAAGACTGCGACGGCGGTGTCGCCCGGAAACCTGAGCCATGCCGCCAGCAAGTAGGGTAGGGGCATGCCGACTGCCAGCAGGGAGAACAGCACCGCTGCGCGGGACTCGCCCTCGCGCTGCGACGCGACCGCGGCGTAGACCAGGAACACGAAGAGCGCCGCTCCCACGCCGAGCGTGAGCAGGTCCAGCGGCTGCAGGTCGACTGGCGGCATGGCGTTCTCCGGGTTTGCTGCCCGCTTTGCGTCCCCAAGGGAAGTCGCGGGCTGGATAAACTTCGCCGCAGCCGGTCGATGTGCAACCGAGGCCGCCGGAATCCCGCCTCGGGCCGCGCCCGCATTCTGGCCACCGCGTCGGACGCGCCCTATGTTAGAACCGCCCGCGACCGAGGGGCGGCGTGACCGAGCATCTCGAGGCTCTCAGGGAACTCCTCTCCGACCGCTACCGCATCGAGCGACCGCTGGGTGCGGGCGGCATGGCGACCGTCTACCTGGCCTGGGACCTGCGCCACGACCGCCAGGTCGCCCTCAAGGTCATGCGGCCCGAGCTGTCCTCGGCGGTCGGGGCGGACCGGTTCCTGCAGGAGATCCGCACCACGGCACGCCTCAACCACCCCCACATTCTGCCGCTGCACGACTCCGGGGAAGCGGACGGCTTCCTGTTCTACGTGATGCCCTACGTGGAGGGGGAGACGCTGCGGCACCGCATACAGCGGGAGGGCCAGCTCCCCCTGGAGGAGGCGCTCCGGATCACCAGCGAGGTGGCCGACGCGCTGAGCTTTGCCCACAGCCAGGGCGTGGTGCATCGGGACATCAAGCCGGAGAACGTGCTGCTGGAGGCGGGCCACGCCGTCGTGGCCGACTTCGGTGTGGCCTGCGCGGTCTCGGCGGTCGGCGCCGACCGGCTGACCGCCACCGGTTTCGCCGTGGGCACGCCGGCCTACATGAGCCCCGAGCAGGCCAGCGGCGACCAGCGCATCGACGGCCGCAGCGACATCTACTCCCTCGCCTGCGTGCTGTACGAGATGCTGGCGGGCGAGCCGCCCCACACCGGGCCCACGCCGCAGGCCATCCTGGCGCGCCAGCTCACGGGGGAGGTCCGCTCGCTGCAGCCGGTGCGCACGTCGGTGGGCCCGGAGCTCGACGATGCCATCAAGCGGGCACTCGCTCCCGCTCCGGCGGACCGGTATGCCACGGCCACGGAGTTCAGCCAGGCCGTCACCGGCCGGCTGGCGCCGCGCCGCCGCCGCCGCTCGAGCATCGCGCTAATGATCTCGCGCCGGCAGCTGCGCAACGGGCTTATCGCCGTCGCGGTCGTGCTAGGGCTCCTCGGCGCGGCGGCGATCCTGCGCCTGGCCCTCTCCGTGCGGGAGGCGAGGGCGGGTGAGCGCCCCGTCACGCTCGCGGTGTATCCGTTCCGCGCCACGGGACCGGAGGCCGGGTCGTTGGGCGAGGGCGCCGCCGATCTGCTGGCAGCTGCCGTCGACGGGACCCTGGGGATGGCGGTGTCTGACCCCGCGGGGTTGTGGCGGCCGCTGAGGGACGCCGGTGGGGAGCTCTACCGGGTGCCGGACCTGGACGAGGCGGTCCAGCTGACGCGCGGGGTAGGCGCACCGGCGATGGTGCTGGGATCGCTCACCGGTGTGGGAGGGCGGTTCGACATCAGTGCGCGCGTATACGACGGGGACGGCACCCTGCGCACCACGCTGCGGGCGGCGGCCCCCGCCGAGAGCCTGCCCCACGCCGTGCACCGACTCGCCATCGGGGTGGTCGCCGAGCTGTGGCAACGGGACACGCTCCCCACGGTGCCGGTCATCGAGAGCTTCGCGACGCAGTCCATCGACGCGCTGCAGGCGTATCTCGAGGGGAAGAGCCTCAAGCGACGCGGCCTGTACGAGGAAGCCGGGCAGGCGATGCAGCGGGCCATCGAGCTCGACTCCACCTTCGCGCTCGCCTATATGGAGCTGCACAGCATCCGCACCTGGATCCTCTATCTCGACGCCCAGCCCTTCGCCGGACTGCGCGCGATCATAGATCGGGCGATGGAGTACCGCGATCGCCTCACGGCGCGCAACCGGATGCGAGTCGAGGCGGCGCTGGCGCTGGACGAGACAGACGGCCCGCGCGCGGCGTCGTTGCTGGAGCGGGTTCTCGAGATCGACTCAGTGGACGTGGACGCGCTGCACTCGCTCGCCTTCGCCTACCGGCGGGACGGCTGGCAGCTTCCCCTCGGGCTCGATGAGATCATCGCGGCGTACGACCGGGTCATCGAGGTGGATCCGACCTCTACGGTGGCCCACTCGGTGCGGGCCGAGCTGGCACTGCTGGCGAACGACGTCGCGACAGCGGACCGGGAGATCGAGACCCTGGAGCGGCTCGGGGGCGGGAGCGCGTTCGTGCGGGGGCGGCTCGGCGCGTTCCGCGCCCTGCGGGCCGCGCCCGCGGAGCGCGACGCGTTGCTCCGGGAGCTAGCCGCGCAACCCATCTCGGAGGTGTTCACCACGCTGCGGGACCTCCGCAAGACGCGGCCGCGGCTCGCGGAGCAGCTCCTCGCGACCTTGATCGTGGACACCATGCCGGTGTTCCACCAGCGGGTCGGCAGTGGAGCCCGCACGCAACTGTGGTTCGCCGAGGGCCGGATCGCGGCCAACGACTCGGTAGTGCGGCAGGGGACGCTCGACGCGATCCGCACGACGGTGAATCGGTACTTCGTCACCACGCTGCTGGCCGGCGTGGGAGACTCCGCCGCCACGGCGCGTGCGGTCGAGGAGCTCATCGCGTACGTGCCGACCGATTCGCTGTCGCCGTATGCCGAGGTCAAGCCCGACGCCTGGGCGGTGGTGTGGGCCGTGAGCGCGTACCACGCTGCGCTCGGGGACACGGCCGTGGCGAGGCGGTGGCAGCACATCGTCGAGACCATGTACGCCGGCGACACTCCGTGGGACTGGCGGGCATCGCTCAGCGCGGACATCGAGGCCCGGCTGGCCGCTCGCCGCGGCGACTTGGAGAGCGCGGAGCTGGAAGCGCGGCGAGCGTACGACCTGTGGCAGATCCACTCCGCGTCGGCGCTGGAAGCCGACCCCGAGCTGGCGATGCGACTCAACCTGGCTGAGATCCTGCGCCAGAACCGCCGCACCGAGCAGGCGGAGTGGCTGTATCGCTCGCTCTGCCCGCCGCACACCTGGTACGGCTTCTACACGGCGCGGGCGGCGCTCGAGCTGGGCGATATTCTGCGGAGTCGCGGTGAGCGCGAGGAGGCAGTGCGGTTCTATCTGACGGCGGAGCGCCTGTGGGAGTTGGGCGAGCCCCAGGTGGTGGCCCCGTGGTTGGACCGCGCCCGGGATGGCCTGAGGGCCCTGGGCGCCCGCTGACGCGGGTCCCCCGCCGCTGGCCGGCGCTGCTACCAGCCGTACTCCGCTTCGAACCGGTCGATCACTCCCAGCAGCTCTTCGGGTAGCCGCTCCCGCACCTCGGCCGCGATGCTACCTGGTACCTCCCGGTAGTGCGCCTGGGCGATGGCGCCCGCGATGCAGGCCTGCGTGTCGCTGTCGCCGCCCAGGGAAACGGCCTTGCGCAGGGCGTCCTCGAAGCTCTCAGATTCGAGGAAGGCGGTGACCGCCTCGGGTACCGAGCCCTGGCACGAGATGTCGAAGTGGTAGGCAGGGCGGATGTCTGCCAGCGAGCGGGTGAGGTCGTACCCGAAACGCCGCGTGATCTCTCGGTTGATCGTCCGCCGCGACTCTCCCTGCCGCGCGAGAAACACTGCGAGCGCCGTCGCCTGGGCTCCCTTGATTCCTTCGGGGTGGTCGTGCGTGACGGCCGCGCTTCGCTCGGCCTCCTCGAGCACGCGCCCCACGGTGTCGAACGCGAACCCCACCGGGCTCACCCGCATCGCGGAGCCGTTTCCCCAGCTGGAATACGGGGCGGCATCGGGGGAGAGCAGCCACTCCAGGAACGAGGCGCCGTAGCCCGCGCCCGGGTAGCGTCGGCCCCAGCGCCTGAGGGCCGCAGCGTAGTCGCCGTCGCCCAGGATTGCGTCGGCCACCGCGACGGTGAGCACCGTATCGTCAGTGAAGGTGGAGCGGGCCTGCAGCAGGGGGAACTCGGTGGTCTTGATGGGATGGCTCTCGTACACCGAGCCGACGACATCGCCGGCAATGGCGCCGAGCATCAGTCACGCCACTCGATCGTCCACCGCACGCCGCCGATCGTGTCCTCCAGCCCTTCCGCCTCGCGCAGATCGTCTCCGGTCTCCCACATCTGGATCGCTTCCTGGCTGGAGACCACGTCGGAGGCGACGCTGGGGCGTTGGGCTTCGGGATCGCGCACGGCGTCGTGCAACCGCTCCGCACCGGCGCGATCCTGCACAACCAGCCGCACGTCCACTAGCTGCGTTCCGGCAACCTGTGCCAAGCGTTGCAGCGCGCGCAGCGCGCTGGCCAGAAGGTCTCTACTCATGGGCGCACCCACACCATGGTGTCTCGACGCCAAAAGTACGTCGGGCGGTGAGTGGCGGCGAGGCCCTCCCCTCGTCCCGTTGCCGCCGCCCGATCCGGCGCTGTAGGTTTTGGTGTGGCCCCGAGGGTCCCCCGCGATCGAGGAGGATGCAGCATGTCACGGCCGTTGCCCATGCGGGCAGGTCTTCTCTCGCTCATTCTCGTCATTGCCATTGCGGCCGCGGCCGTCGCCCAGGACCGGCCGGCCGGTGTGACCGACTCCATTATCGAGCGCGGCTCGATGGTGTACCACGGTCCGGCCAAGTGCTCGTCCTGCCACGGGCCCAGGGGAGAGGGCTCCGAGCTCGGCCCGTCGCTGAGGGATGACGAGTGGATTCGCGGCGCCGGGAGCTACGAGGAGATCCTGGAGCGGGTGGTGCACGGCGTGCCCCGCAGTGAGACCGAGACCGGCGAGCCGATGCCCATGCGCGGGGTGTCGGAGCTGAGCGACAGCGACGTCCGGGCCGTGGCGGCCTACGTGTGGTCCATCAGCCACCGGACTCCGTAGCCGGCCCTCGGCGAAATTCCCGCCGTCAATCAACGCCAACTTCGTGGAGCACCGATGCGACGAGTGAGATGGTACGTCCTGAGCGTCGCGGCGCCCGCCCTCGGGCTGCTGCTCACCGCCGACACGCTGGTGGCGCAGTCCACGGCGCGGCCCGCCGAGCGTGCCATGGTCAGCGCGGCGCAGGCACCGTACTACCCGGGACGCGGCGACGACTGGGAGCGCCGGCGCCCGGAGCAGGTCGGTATGGACCCGGCGGGGGTGGCAGCGGCCATCGAGTTCGCGCGGAGCGGTGAGTCGCAGGCGCCGCGCGACTTGGAGCGCAACCACTACTTGAGCTTTGGGCGAGAACCGTACGGAGAGGCCATCGGACCGTTCAAGCCACGCGGCGACATGACCGGCATCATCGTGCGCCACGGCTATATCGTGGCCGAGTGGGGCGAGCCGCGGCGCGCGGACATGACGTTCAGCGTGACTAAGAGCTTCCTCTCGACCACGGTGGGCCTCGCCTGGGACCGCGGGCTGATCCGCGACGTCCACGATCGGGTGCGAGGCTACGTGCCCACCGACCACTTCGACTCCGAGCACAACGCGACGATCACGTGGAACCACCTGCTGCGGCAGACCAGCGACTGGGAGGGCACCCTGTGGGGCAAGCCCGACTGGGCCGATCGCCCGCCGCGGGACACGCCGCTCGCGCAGTATGTGGAGCGGGAGCGCAACGCGCCGGGCACCTCCTACAAGTACAACGACGTGCGGGTGAACGTGTTGGCGTTGGCCGCGCTCCACGTGTGGCGCCGTCCGCTGCCCCAGGTGCTCAGGGAGTACGTCATGGACCCCATCGGGGCGTCCAACACCTGGCGCTGGTACGGCTACGAGAACTCCTGGGTGAACATCGACGGCGTGATGATGCAGTCGGTGAGCGGGGGCGGGCACTGGGGCGGCGGCATGTGGATCAGCGCGCGCGATCAGGCGCGCTTCGGCCTCCTCACCCTGCGGCGCGGCAAGTGGGGAGACGAACAGCTCCTCTCCGAAGAATGGGTGGAGATGGCCCTCACCCCCACGGAGGCCCAGCCCACCTACGGCTTCATGAACTGGTTCCTGAACACCGAGCACCGGCGGCTGCCCAGTGCCCCGGAGACCGCGTTCTTCCACCTCGGTGCCGGGACCAACATGATCTACTGCGATCCGGAGCACGACGTGGTGATCGTGGCCCGCTGGATCGAGCGCGCGGCCATGGACGGCCTGGTGCAACGGGTGTTGGCATCCATCGAGGACAGATAGCGGGGAGGGCGCTATGCACACGACCACTCGGCTGGCCGCGGCCCTGATCGCGCTGTCGCTGGCAGGCAGGGCAGTCGCGGCGCAGCAGGAGGTGACCAGGTTCGTCCGCTACACGCACGAGGAGCGGGAGGCGTACGGCATCCTGGAGGGCGAGACGATCCACGAGCTGGACGGTGCCCCGTTCGGCGCGCCGCGCCGCACCGGTGCGGCGGTGGCGCCCGCCGCCGTGCGGCTGCTGGCGCCGTGCACCCCGTCCAAGGTCATCGCGGTGGGCCTCAACTACCAGAGCCACCTGGGCGAGCGGGAGCCAGCGGCGTACCCGGGGCTGTTCGCCAAGTACCCGACGTCGATCATCGGTCCCGAACAGCCGATCGTGATGCCGCCCGACGCAGCGAACCTGCATTACGAGGGCGAGATGGTGATCGTCATCGGGCGGGAGGCGAGCCGCGTGTCGCGGGAAGAGGCGCCGCAGTACGTGTTCGGGGTCACGGCCGGCAACGACGTGAGCGAGCGTGATTGGCAGCGGGCCGACCTGCAGTGGCTGCGCGCCAAGGCGTCGGACGGGTTCGGTCCGGTCGGGCCCGTCATTGCCCGGAGCCTGGACTACGACGATCTGCTGCTCGAGACCCGCGTGAACGGCGAGGTGCGCCAGCGGGAGCGGACGCGCGATCTGATCTTCGACGTCGCCACGATCGTGAGCTATGTGAGCCGCTACGTCACGCTGCTGCCGGGAGACCTGATCTTCACCGGCACCCCCGGCACCACTCGGGCCATGGCGCCCGGCGACGTGGTGGAGGTGGAGCTGGAGGGCGTGGGCGTGCTGCGCAACACGGTCATGCGCGCCGTGGTGCAGTGACCCGCCGGCGTCGGCTGCAAACCCAATCTGCTAGGCCTCTGGAGGAGGAGACCGCCCCATGACCTACCCGCTGCGCATCGCCTTGGTGTGCCTCGTCGTCGCACCACCCCTCGCCGCACAGAGCGCGGAGCGGACGCCCGCCGACGTGGCGCATGCGTTCCACGCCGCCCTGACCTCCGGTGATAGCGCGGCGGCCCTGTCGCTCCTCGCGCCCGACGTCGTGGTATTCGAGAGCGGCGGCGTCGAGGCGTCCCGCGCCGAGTACCGCTCCCATCACCTCCCGGCCGACATGGAGTTCTCCAGCTCCGTATCCCGCGAGATCACGCACGAGCGTGCCGGCTCGGAGGGCGGCCTCGCCTGGGTGCTCAGCGAGTCGCATACCACGGGCACGTTCCGCGACCGCGAGATCAACACCCGCGGCGTGGAGACGATGCTGTTGCGCCGCACCTCCGAAGGCTGGCGCATCGTGCACATCCACTGGTCGTCGCGCCGGGTGCAGTCCGACTCCTAGCCGCTACGCTGCAGCGCGCCACCACGGCCGGACCCGCTCGGGTCAGGCCGTGGTGAACGTGAAGATCATGCCGTAGGTGCTCCCTTCGGGGTGGCGCCAGCCGGGGCCCATCATGTCGTTCCCCATCATGCCGCCGCCCTGCATCATCCTGTCGTCCATCATCTGCTGGGTGACGGTATGACCACCCATGCCGTGACCGTGCGTTTCGAGATCGACGACATGGCCGTCGGCGTCCATCATCCCGCCGCCGAGGTGAATGGTGTACTCCGTCTGGCCGTCGAGCGGCATGGACGGCGTGAACCTGAGGTGCCTCCGGTCGCCAGACCACTCCCAGGTGCCGTCCACCAGCGGCCCGGCCACACCGGCACCGTGGTGCAACGCCACGAACATCTCCATGTCCATCTGCATGCCGTGGCTGAACTCCAGCGTGACGGTGGTGTTGGGATCTACGCCGGTCGCGCCGCCGGTTGGAAGGACTGAAAGGAGTACCGGAGTCTCCTCCACTGCGGCTGGATTGTCGGAGCAGGCCGCAAGCGCCGGGAGTGGGAATAAGATGAACCCGAGTTTGAGTGCGGGGTGAGTTCTCATGTACCGTCTACCTCTCATCGAACCGTGTATGGATTGTGCGGGACTACCGAAGAGCCTCGAGGTCAGCCGCACCGGTTCGGATCTTCGTGACATTCTGAATCGCCGACACTGTGACGATGCCGTCGCCGCGGCGTCCCGTTCGCGCCGCGTTGGCGATCAGCTCGGTGAACATCTCGCACCGATCGGCCCCGCAGATGAAGTGCACGACGGCCTTGTCGGCATAGGCGGATCCTTCGTCGAACGAAAACTTCACCGACGCGGGGTCCACACCGGCACCGATTGCGTGAACCCGTGTCACGCTGAGTCTCGGAACGCCGGACTCCTTCAGGCATCGGACGACGCGGTCGAGCATCTCGACTCTCAAGATGGCGCGTATCTCGACCATGTTGGTCATGGGAACCTCCTAGTCCACCGGCGTGAGCGCCATTCGGTCATGCAGCGCCTCGCGTACGGGCGCCTCCGGCCGACGGCGCACCTGCCAGGACCGCCAGAGCAGGTAAATGGACGGTATGACGATGAGTGTGAGTATTGTCGCCGTGACCATCCCTCCCACCATTGGTGATGCGATGCGCTTCATGACGTCCGCGCCGGTGCCGGCGCTCCACATGATTGGCGCCAGCCCTGCGGTGATCGCCGTGACCGTCATGATGACCGGCCGCAGCCGCTCCAGAGCACCCTCCCTAACGGCCGCGGCCACGTCTGCGGTACTCTGCATGCGGCCTTCGAGGCTGCGTCGGTGGAAGGCCTCGTCGAGGTAGATCAGCATCACCACGCCGGTCTCGGCCGCAACGCCAGCGAGCGCGATGAAGCCCACCCAGACAGCCACGCTGGTGTTGTACCCCAAGAGCCACAGGTACCAAATGCCGCCTACGAGCGAGAATGGCAGGGCCAGCATCACGATGAGTGACTCCGTGACGCCACGGAAATTGAGGTAGAGAAGCAAGAAGATGATCCCTAGAGTCACAGGAACCACGATCTTCAACCGCTGCGCCACCCGCTCCATGAACTCGTACTGGCCGCTCCAGACGATCGAATAGCCCGGCGGCAACGTGAGCTGCTGGCTCAGAACCTGCTGCGCCCGCTTGACGTAGCTCCCGACGTCGACGCCCTCGATGTCCACGAAGATGATGGTCACGGGGAAGGCGTCCTCAGTCTTGACAGCCATGGGCCCCATAAGCAGTTCGACTGTGGCGAGCTGCCCCAACGGAACCTGGGCACCCTCCATCGTCGGTATGAGGACCTCGCGGATGCGCTCGACCTCGTCTCGCAGCTCGCGGGGGTAGCGGACATTCACGACGTAGCGCTCCCGCCCCTCGACCGTCACCGCCGCGTTGAGCCCACCCACCGTGCCCATGATCGCCCGGTGGACGTCACCCACGTTGAGGCCGTAGCGGGCCGCTGCCTCACGGTCGATGTCGATGTCCACGTAGAAGCCCGAGACGTTTCGCTCGGCAAAAGCGCTGCGCGTCCCTGGTACGCCCTGCATGATCTTCTCGACGTGCTGGCCGAGCGCCTGGAGAGTGTCGAGGTCCGGGCCGAAGATCTTGATGCCTACCGCGGTCCGTACGCCTGTGGCCAGCATGTCGATGCGGCCCTTGATCGGCATGGTCCAGGCGTTGGTGACTCCTGGCATGCTCACGACACGATCCATCTCGGCAATGAGCCGCCCGTACGTCATGCCGGGTCGCCACTCGTCCTGCGGCTTCAGCGTGATGGTCGTCTCGAACATGTCGAGCGGAGCCGGATCGGTTGCTGTGCGGGCGCGACCGGCCTTGCCGAGCACCGTTTCGACTTCGGGGATCGCGGCGAGCAGGCTGTCCTGCTTGCGCATGATCTCTCGTGCCTGCGCAATGGACACACCGGGCACGGTAGTGGGCATGAACAGCACCGACCCCTCGATCAACTCGGGCATGAACTCGCTACCGAGGCGCCGCCACGGAAGCACCGTGACCGCGAAAACCAGCGCAGCCCCCGCCAACACGATCCACGGACGGCTTATCGCGAACCCTATGACGGGGCGGTACAGCCAGCGTAGGAAGCGGTTGACCGGATTGCGCCCCTCCGACTGGATCTTTCCCCTGATGAAGTACCCCATCAGGACCGGGACGAGCGTAATGGACAAGAGCGCCGATCCCGCCATGGCGAACGTTTTGGTGAACGCCAGCGGTTTGAACAGCCGACCTTCCTGCTGCTCCAGGGAGAACACCGGCAGGAAGCTGAACGTGATGATCAGGAGCGAGAAGAACAACGGCGGCCCCACTTGCTTCGTGCTCTCCAGCACGATCTCCCACCGGGAGACGGTTCCATCGGCTCGCTCGAGGTGCTTGTGCATGTTCTCGATCATCACAATGGCGGCGTCCACCATGGCGCCGATGGCGATCGCGATGCCGCCCAGGCTCATGATGTTGGCGTTCACGCCGATAGCCCGCATGGTGATGAACGAGATGAGAATGCCGAGTGGCAGCGTGATTATGGCTACCAGGGCCGAGCGGGCATGCAGCAGGAACAGGACTGCCACTGCGGCGACGATCAATGATTCCTCGATCAGCTTCTCGCGCAGCGTCTCAATGGCCCGGTGGATGAGATCGCTCCGGTCGTAGGCCGTCCGAATCCGCACGTCCGCCGGCAGGCCCGCCTGGATCTCTGCTACGCGCTCCTTGACGCGCTCGATGGTCTTGAGAGCATCGGAGCCGAACCGCATCACGACTATGCCGGCCACGACTTCGCCCCGCCCGTCGAGATCGGCAGCGCCGCGGCGAGGGGCGGGCCCTAGCTGGACGCTGGCTACGTCGGCTACGCGGATGGGTGTCCCGTCAGGCGTGGCGCCTACGGTCACGTTCTCGATGTCGGGGATGCCCTCCAGGTATCCCAAGCCGCGAATCATGTATTCGCGGCCGCCCATCTCCAGCACCCGCGCCCCGATGTCGACGTTGTGCTGGGCGATCGCCTGCGCCACGCGCGTCACGGGAATGCCGAATGCGCGGAGGCGCTCAGGGTTCACCTCTACCTGGTACTGCTGGACGAAGCCGCCGAGGCTCGCGACCTCGGAAACACCAGGGACGGCAGTGAGCTGGTAGCGGATGTACCAGTCCTGCAGGGTGCGCAGTTCCGCCAGGTCGAGACTGTCGGACTCGAGGACGTACTCATAAACCCATCCGACGCCCGTGGCGTCCGGGCCCAGCACGGGCTCAACCCCCGGGGGGAGCTGCTGGCGAATCCCGTTGAGGTACTCGAGGACCCGCGAGCGGGCCCAGTAGATGTCGGTGCCGTCCTCGAAGATCACGTACACGAGGCTGAGGCCGAAGAAGGAGAACGCACGAACCACCCGCGCCCCGGGCACCTTGAGCATCTCCACGGCGATCGGGTAGGTGATCTGGTCCTCAACGATGTCAGGCGCCTGCTCCCTGAAGTCCGTCTGAACGATGACCTGCACGTCCGACAGGTCCGGGATCGCGTCCAGCGGGGTGGTGCGCAGCGCCCACACTCCCGCCCCTATCAGCCCGGCGGTGCCGAGCAGTATCAAGCCCCTGTTGCGGAGCGACCAGGCGATGATTGCGTTAATCATGCTGTTTGTGCTCCTGCTCGCCTGTGTCGGGCTCCACGGCGGCCCCGTGCCCGGCGTGCTGCATGGCGCCGCCGGCGCTGGCGAGGCGGGATTCCGCGTCGATCAGGAAGTTGCCGGATGCCACGATCGTCTCGCCCTCCGCGACACCGTCGAGCACGTGTACCAGCGAACCGGACCGGGCTCCCAGCGCGACCTCCCGTGGTCCCAGCATGCCGTCGGCGTCGCGCACGAAGACCAGGTTGCGTGTGCCGGTCGCGACGACTGCCTCCATCGGGATGGTCAGCACGGCGCTACCGATCATGGCGTCGAAGAAGGTGGTGGCGAACATCCCCGGCTTGAGCCGGAGATCGGGGTTCGGCACCGATACCCGAACGCGATTGGTGCGGGTCTTGGGATCGACTGTCGGGTACACGAAGCTCACGCGGCCCCGGATGTCTTCCCCCGGGTAGGCTTCCACCACGATGTGCGCCGGCGTACCCTCGCGCACGAACTGGAGATCCTGCTCGAATACCTCTCCCTCGATCCACACCTCGGAGAGGTCGGCCAGGCGATATAGCCGCATGCCCTCCATGACCCGCTGGCCCTCGAACACGCCTTTCTCGAGCACTACACCATTGAAGGGCGCCACAAGCGTGAGCGTCTTGGTGACCTCGCCGCTCTCCTCGATGCGGCGGATCTGGTCGGCCGTGATGTCCCAGTACTCGAGCCGGCGCCGTGCCGCGGCCAATGTGGACTGGGCATTGCGGTACGCCTCGACTGACTCCGGACTGATCCGGTCCAGCATCCGCTTCGCCGTCAGCAGCTCTTCCTGCGCTGCCACCATTAGGGGGCTGTAGAGGGTGAGCAGTCGCTGGCCGCGTCTGACGGACTCACCGGTATAGGTGACGAAGAGTTCCTCGACGAACCCGTCGATCTTGGGAGTGATGTCGGCGATCCTGGGCTCGGCGGCCTCGACGAGGCCCACGGTCCGGATGCTGCGTATCAACGTCTCGCGGCGAACGGTAGTGTAACGAACACCGATCGTGCGCGCCTCCTCCTCGGAGAGGTGCACGGCCTGGCGCTCCATCGCCTCGGTGGCGTCCATCTCACGCTGGGCCTCGGCGGCCTCCATCTGTGCGTGCTCCTCCGCGGTCATGCCGGCCATTGGGGACTCTTCTTCCTCGCCTGCGCCGCACCCGACGAGCAGCAGCGCTCCGAGCAGGAGCAGCGAATAGAGCCGGGTCATCGCGCACCTCCGAGGTCAGTGCCCACCAGCGCCTCCAGGTTGGCGAGGGCGCGATGGAAGTCGGCCGCAAGCCGCACCGACTCGATCTCGTATCGGTTGACTGTCATCTGATTGCTCACAAGTGTCAGGTAATCGACGCGGCCCACGCGGTATGCAGATAGCGCGGACTCCACCGAGGCGCGCGCCTGTGGGATGACCGCGTTGGCGTAGAGGGTGGTCAGGTTCTGGGCTCGCTCCGCCTCGGCCCTGAGTTCCGTGACGTCGGCGAACGTCTCATTGTAGAGATCGCGCTCCCTCGCCTGCTCCACCGCCTGCATCGCCTCCATCTCGCGCCGCAGTGGCAGCTGGCGCGAGCCGGCGAACAGGGGAATGCTGACACCCACCATGATGCTCACGAAGTCGACGAACTCGGGGCGCTGCCCGTAACCCAGGCCCACGGTGAAGTCGGGGTAGAGGGCCCGGCGTGCGGCCCGGTAGCCAGCCTCTGCGGCCAGCACTCGCTCTCGGGCCGCCGCGAGGGCAGGCCGGTCCCGCGCCGCGAGTCCCATGAGGGAATCGGTGGGGGGAAGCTCTCCGGCGGGCCCGGGCAGTTCGAGGCCGGGGATCACAACGGTAGCGTCTCGGCCCAGCAACGCGTTGAGCCGCGCGGCCATGGCGATACGGCCCTGCTCCATGACCGTGATGTCTTCGGTCATCTGTGCCACGGCGACCTGGGCCTGGAGTACGTCCTGCTGGAGTCCGGCTCCCACGGCGTAAAGGGTGGACGACACCTCGAGGAAGTTCCGCAGCAGGTCCCGCGTCTCCCCCATGATGCCGAGTGCCCGATCCATGTAGGCGAGCCGGTAGTAGACGGACTTGACGCGAGCTATGAGTTGTCGCTCCACCTCGTCCGCACGCAGGCTCTCCGCCACGGCTAGATGCTCGGCCCGATCCTCGCTGAACCCCAGCTTCCCCGGCCAGGGGAAGCGCTGGCTTAACTGAATCGAGTTCATGGTCATGGGCTCGCTGGTGCCGAAGTCGCTCACCGGCCGATTCATCAACGCGAAAGACAGCATCGGGTCGGGGAGAGCGCCGGCTTGCGGAACGCGCTCCGCAGCGACGTCGACCCGCAGCCTGGCGGCCTGGAGGTTGGGATTGGCCTCCAGGGCCAATTCGACTGCCTCGCGTAATGAGAGCGTGTCGCTCCGCGGCTCCTGGGCGTCTGATGTTGTGGCCAAAGCCGTGAGCAACAGGACGATTACTGCCGCTCGCGCAGTGAGCCGCATGCGGTCCCTGCCGCGGCGGGATGTGTTGGCTATCGATCCTGGCGTCATGTACTCCGGTTCCTTTGGATTCACATCTGGTCAATGTAGCGATCGGACCGGGACAGGAAGGCCGGACTGCTCGCCGCTCTGGGGGCAGGCTGTCAATATCCTGGCTAGCGGGCGTACAACGGCCGGCGCATCCTGTCCGATCCGATCGTCACTTCGCCGGGTTATGCAGGACTCGGGCCAGCGCATCGCAGAACAGATAAGCTGTTGAGTGAAGAAGTGTTACGCCGATCACGCACCGGTGTCCGTGATGGCCGGTGGGGTGGTAATCCCCATGCAGTGGGGGAAGTAACCCACTCGCTCGCAACACGGTGAAGGCCGTGCGGAACAAGCCGCCGCGTGCCGGGCCAGGTGGCATATTGTCCCGTCTCGACCCTCCCATCGAGTACCTCACCGGGCGGTGAAGCACCGGCACGCGACGGCGATTACTGCACGACGATCCGTCCCTTGAGGACGCCCATGTGGCAGGTGAACCAGAACTCGCCGCGTGAGACCGGGAGGAACTCGACGGCGACCTCCTCGCCCTGCGGCAGGGTGGCGCTCTGGCCGAACGCCGGCAGCACAACGCGCTCGCTGCACGGGGCGGCCTCTTCGCGCCGGAACACCAGCTTGGCCGGGACATTCCGCTGCAGCACGATCGTGTCGGGGGTGTAGCCGCCCTTGACGACTATCAGGGCGCTCTGCACGGCATCCGACGCCTGCTGCACTGGCTGGCTCTTCCGCAGCGGCCTGAGGTACCAGAGGATGCCTCCGATGGCCGCAAGCCCCAGGGCGTCGACGATCAGCACGTCGGGAGTCACTGGCTCACCCGCGGTTCCGGGCCAGCCGCCGGAGGCGGGAGGCATTGCCGACCACCGCGATCCAGATGCCCGCCATCGCGAGCGCCGCGATCAGTGGCGCCTGTCGAGTACCGGCGGCTGAGGACAGCGCCCCGAGCGCCAGGGGAATCCCGAGGGCGTAGTAGGCGGTCGTGCCGATCAGGTGCTGTGTTACGGCGCGGGTGGTGCCTCGGCTCAACCTAAGTGCCGATGCAACTGCGTGGAGGCTCCGCCTGATGACCGTGATACCTGCGGCACCGATGCCCAGCTGCCCCGTGACGCCGATGGTGACGCTCACGTCGGGGGGAATCGATGCCGAGCTGCCGAAGGGTGCGCTGCCGATCACGGCCACTCGTTTGCCCTGCTGCTTGAGCCGGAGGACGTATTCCAGCCCCGAGGCATCACTCGCGGCGACCCCGTCCATACCCAACTCGGCCGCACGCCGGGCCGCGGCGGCGGTTGCAGAGCCGCGGGTCAACAACAGGACATCACGTCCCATGCTCCTCAGCTCGCGGACGGCGTTGGGAGCGTCTTCGGTGAGTGCGCCCTCGTCGACCAGAATGGTGTCCAGTTGTCCGCTGTCGCCCACGACGCCGCATGAGGCGAACACCACGCCACGGTCGGCGGCCGCGCCGACCGCGACCTCGAACGGCAGCGCGGCCGCCAGGGCCAGGGCCGCGCTGGATGCCAGGATCAGGATCGTGAGAAAGACACTGACGGCGTACGGTGCCCTCGGGGCCGGGCCGAACGTGTACCATGCCAGGAACCCGACTATGGACAGAATGAGCATCGCGGGCACGAGGTCCTCGGCCAGCCTGGCAACTCCGTGCTGCACCCTGGTCCTCGACGCCTGGGCATCGTCGATCATTCGCGTGACCTGACTCAGCACGGTGTCCTTGCCGACTTGGGTGGCACGAAAGCTGAGGGCCCCGGGTCCGTTGGTGGTCCCGGCCACGACAGGATCGCAGCGACGCTTCTCCTGCGCCAACTCGTCCCCAGTCAACTCGGCTTCGTCCACTGTCGACGCGCCAGCTATGACCGTGCCATCTGCTGGGATCCGCTCCCAGGGACGAACGATGATCACGTCGCCGGCTGCTAGTTCCTCTACGGCCACGAGCCGCTCCGGGCCATCCCGGAGCACACGCGCCGTCTTGGGCTGGATATGTCGTAGCCGCTCCACGGCCGACCTGGACCTGCTCCGGACCCGCGCCTCCACTGCGTGGGCCAACGACACAAGTGCAAGCACTGCAACGGCCACATCGAAGAAGACTGTTCCCCGCGCAGCGACCGGCACGAGGCTCGGAGCAACCACCACTGCGGTCGAGTACGCCCAGGCGACCGTGATGGCGATCGTGATTAGCGTGTTCGAATCAACGGTGCGCTGCCTGAACGCGGCCCACGCATCGCGATAGAAGGCGACGCCGGAGAAGAGCACTGCGAGCAGGGCGAGTACAGCGAGCGCGCCCGATACCCCTCTCCAGCCAACGCTCCCTGGAGCTAGGGCGCTGCCCAACCCGACGACGCGTGGATGTGACAGCAGCAATGTGGGAACCGCAACCGCCGTGGCGAACCAGAACCTCAGCCAGAGAAGGCGAAGCTCGTTGTCTGGCGCATAGTCCTCGGGCTCCTCCCGAGCGAGGTCGTCCGATTCCCGTGGCCACTCGACCACAAACCCCTGCGATGCGACTACCTCCCGCACCGCCGCCACGTCGGTCCGACGGGGGGTGTATTCCACGGTGAGCGTGCCGACCGTCGGGTTCACGAGAGCAGCGTGCACACCCGGTATCTGTTCCACGGCCCTCTCGAGCCGGCGAATCCGGCTTGCGCCCGTGATGCCGTCCACTCGCAGGCGCCAGCGGGACAGGCTGCGTCCCACCTCGTGGCCGCAGCCTTCGATCGCGGCTATGAGCTGCTCCACGCCCGTGACGCCCGGATCGAACACTATGGCCGCCCGCTCGGTCACGGGATTGACGGTGACCTCCCTCACGCCGCGGAACCGCTCGAGCCGCGCCGCCAGAGGAGCGGCGGCGCCGGCGCAGGCGAGGCCGCAGATAGGCAGCTCGAGCCGCTGGAGAGGCAACCGCTGCACGTCGCTATCGGGTCTCCGGCTGGCCTTCCCGTGTTGGGTCACCGTGGCGCCCATGGTTGCCTCTCGTTCGCGCCCTTCTCTATTGGCCGTGGCCGCCCTGCCCGGAATCGTGCCCCTTCATCATGGGGCAGCCCGCAGCCGTGACCTGCTCGACCTGCGCCGGCGTGAGTATGCCCTTGACCGCGGCAGCCGTCGTCAGCATCTGCGCATGCATGGCACCCCGGAGTGCGGTGAGTCGCTCCGCCGCGGCGCGAACTTCCGCCGTATCGGGCTGCTCCGCCGCGAACAGCTCCTCGAGGCGCTGACGCTCGGACGGCATCGTGCGCATGGCACCGTGCTCGATCGGTTTCAGCGACTCGAGCCGGGTCAACTGCTCGGGGGTGAGGCCGAGGTCCTCGCGCAGTGAGAGGACGCGGAGTGGCTGCAAGTGCATTGTCTGCATCGCGGCGCCGCCTCCTGCCGTTCCCATCATCATGCCCATGCCCTCCATGCCGCCCTGCATCATGCCGTGCATGCCGCCGCCCATCCTGCCTTCCTTCATCATGGCGCCCATCATGCCGCTACCCATCATGCCTTCCATCATGCAGGGGCCGTCTTGCCCCTGACCTTGGGGCTCCTGAGCCACTAGCCCTGCCGGAACGAGCACCAGCGCGAGCAGCGCAGCAGCACGCAGTGCGGATGGTATCATCTTCAATCTCTGCATCGTTCTCTCCACGTATCGTCCAGCTTGGTCGTATGGCGTGTGCCCGCCCGGGGCCACTCTGGTCAGTTGGGCCCGGGACTTGCACGTTCACGGTGACCAAGCGCAACTTCGAAGCCACGATAGCGTGCAACGCAGGTGCAAGTGCCACAAATGCTTATGCGACGCGCAGCGACCAAGACCGGTCGTCGGCCGGCCGCGATATGGCCCGGGCGATGGGGGAGATCGCCCATACCACTACCCGTGCGGGTGCCGTGAGCCCTGCTCGGAAGCCTCTCAGCCTCGGCAGGCAACTGCTCCTCCTGCTGCTCGCCTTCGGAGCGGTCCCGCTCGCGGCTGCGGCCCTGGTGGGCTATGCGGTCAGCAGGACCATCATTCTTGGCCAAGCGGAGCGCGCCCTCCAGGAGCTGGGACGACAGCAGGCCGTCCATGTCTCGACCGAGCTCACGCGCGAGCGATTAATCCTCCGCACGATCGTGGGTCAGTTACCGTCGCCGGACGCCGTCGCAGCCATGGCACCAGAGGGAATCGCGGCCCGCCTGGCGCAAAGCCTGCCGGAGGACGGTGTCTTCGACGGGCTACGCCTGGTCACGGAAGCGGGCGACGTCGTGGTCAGCGTCGCTCTGCGGAACACGGCTCCCCATTGGCCGACACGGATCCCGGCGGCGGCGTGGGTGGAGCAGAGCGTGGCGGTCCATTGGGAGGAAGACCGCGCCGTCGCATACGTGCTCGCTGTCCCGCTGGGACACCCGTCGAGCGGCACCTGGCTCGAGGGGCACGTCCGAGCGTCGGACTTCGGGCGATTGTTCGCGATCCCCACGCACATCATGGGCGAGGTTGAGTCGGCTGTGCTGGACCGGCGCGGGCGTCCGATACTCGTATCGCACGCTCACACTGCGTCCGAGTTCTCCGTGGCGATGGGACTCGTCGGCGGCGAGATGCCGAAGCAGCGTCGCATCCGACTCGAAGGGGCGGAGTCACTACTCGTGGCGGTCGAGGTGCCGGACACGGACTGGAGCTTCGCCGCCGCGCTTCCGCTGGCCACGGCGCTCGCGCCGCTGGCTGGCTTTCGGGACGCTGCGCTCCTCGCGACGACCGTCTTGACGCTGCTGATCGGAGCGACCGCCGTGGTGGCGACCCGTACGATCAGCACACCCCTGCGCCAGCTGGCGTCGGAGGCGCGCCGGTTCGGGCACGGCGAGCCGTATCGGCCCATCCAGCGGTCGGGTACTGCCGAGGTGCGGCTGCTGGTGGATGCGTTCAGGCAGATGGCTGACGATCTGCGGCAGTCCCGTGCGGAGATCGACCGGCTGCACGAGCGTGACATGGAGCGGGCGCAGCAGCTTGCCACGGTGGGCGCGATGGCAAGCGGGATCGCGCATGAGGTTCGCAACCCGCTCACCGGCGTGCTCGGCGCCCTCGAGCTCGTTCTCAAGGAAATGGCTAGGAGCGAGCCGACCCGCCCGCTGCTGGAGGAGGCGCAGGAGCAGCTCAGGAGAATCGAGGGCACGACTTCCCAATTGCTGCGCTACGCGAGACCGCCCGAGCTGCGGGAAGTCCTGGTGGACCCCAACAGCCTGGTGGAGCGGGCCGCCCGCGTGGTGGAGGCACAAGCCCGGACGGCGGGTGTCGCCGTTCGCATCGAACCGGAGTCGAATCCCGTGGCAGTGCGCGTAGACCCGGAGCTCACCGTACAGGTTCTCGTAAACCTCATGCTCAACGGGATCGACGCGATGGAGGCGGGAGCGGAGCTGTCCGTGTGGCTCGCCCGGCGCCCGCCCGAGATCTGGATGGGCGTGCGGGATGTCGGGCCGGGTGTTCCGGCCGGCGTTCGCTCCGAGATATTCCGCCCGTTCTACACGACAAAGAGTCAGGGCACGGGTCTGGGACTCCCGATCTCGCAGCAGATCGTGGAGCGGCACGGTGGGAGGCTGTGGCTGGAAGAAACGCCGGGTGGTGGGGCGACGTTCGTGGTTGCCCTGCCGCTGGTCAATGAGGAAGGGATGACAGGTGGCTGAATCGACCGTACTCGTCGTCGACGACGAGAAGCTGATCCGCGTCTGGCTGGAGGCCCACCTGGGAGACGCGGGCTACGAGATCATCCTGGCGGAAGACGCGCAGTCGGCCCGGGAGCTGTTCCAGCGATCGCCTCCGGACGCGGCCCTGCTCGACCTGAGGTTACCCGACGGCAGCGGGATGGATCTGCTGCGCGAGTTCGTGGAGGTCGACGAGCAGCTCATCGCGGTGATGCTCACGGCCCACGGCGACATCACCACGGCCGTAGAGGCCGTGAAGATCGGTGCCTACCATTTTCTGGAGAAGCCGCCCAAGCTCGAGGATCTGCTGATCACGCTCGAGAAGGGTCTCGAGACGCGAACGCTGAAGCGTACGGTCACTGCGCTGCGGCGGCAGGCAGGGTGGCGGTTCGCCGGTGTGGAGATCGTGGGGCGCTCGAAGGCAATGCAGCGCGTCGTCGAGCTGGTCGGCAAGGTGGCCGCCAGCGAAGGGACGACCGTGCTGCTTCGCGGCGAGAGTGGGGTGGGGAAGGAGGTGGTTGCGCAGGCCATCCACGCGCGCAGCGCGAGGGCCGAGTCGCCGTTCCTCGAGGTCAACTGCACCGCGCTGCCGGAGACGCTGCTCGAGTCCGAGCTCTTCGGACACGAGAAGGGTGCGTTCACGGACGCCCGCGAGCGCAAGCAGGGGCTGCTCGAGCTTGCGGACCGGGGAACGGTGTTGCTGGACGAGATCGGGGACCTGCCGGCCGGTGCCCAGGCCAAGCTCCTGCGGTTCCTGGAGACCCGGACGTTCAAGCGGGTGGGTGGGGTGCGCGACATCACAGTGGACGTGCGAGTCATCGCCTCTACCAACCGGGATCTCGAGGTGGCGGTGGCGGACGGGGCGTTCCGCCGCGACCTGTTCTACCGTCTCAACGTCTTCCCCATCGTGATACCGCCGCTGCGCGAGCACGCGGAGGACATCGAGTCACTCGCACAGTTCTTCCTGGAGAAGATGACGACGGCCATCAGGCGTCCGGCGCGGGCCCTCTCCAGGGACGCGCTCAAGATGCTGGAGCGATACGCGTGGCCCGGGAACGTGCGGGAAGTGCGGAACGTCATCGAGCGAGCCGTGATCCTGGAGGAGGGTGCCGAGATCCTGCCCGAGCACCTGCCCGACGAGCTTCGGCTCGGCAGCAGGCTCGTGGATCTCTCACCCGGCTTCAAGCTGCCGCCCGGCGGTGTGGACCTGGAGGACCTCGAGAGGGACCTCATCGGGCAAGCGCTGGAGCAGACCCAGGGGAACAAGACACGAGCCGCCGGTCTCCTCGGGCTCACGCGAGACACGTTGCGGTATCGCCTGGAGAAGTACGGCCTGCCCAACAGGGGTTCCTGAACGGCGGCGGGACCTCGCGCTCCGGCCGTAGGGCAACAGGCGCCGCAGCCGCTTCCGGGTCACCCGACCCATGTGCTGCGGTCAGATCACCCACGGTAGGCCCCTTCTATTCCCCCATCTCTGAAGCGAACGCCTTTAAGCCGTGGACCCCATCTTGCATGAATTAACCCTGGGGACTTGCCGCCGGAGCGGCTCATGATGGGCGCTCCGCAGTCACGGGAGGGAATGCATGCTTGCTGATCCGGGTACCAGGCGTTCCCGCAGAGGGTTCCTGAACCGCCTGCTGGAAACGAGCGTGGGGGGGCTCCTGGTGGCTGTGCTCTACCCGGCGATGCGGTACCTCGTGCCGCCGCGGTCGGGTGAGTCAGCAGTCGCCTCGGTGACGCTGCCTGTGGAACCTGAGGACGTGGCGTCGAATAGTGGGCAGATTTTCAAGTTCGGCAGCCGTCCCGGCATCTTGATACGGACCCCCCTGGGCGAGCTGCGGGCCTTCTCGGCGGTGTGTACCCACTTGGGCTGCACCGTTCAGTACCGGCCCGATCTGCGCCACATCTGGTGCGCCTGTCACAACGGACACTTCGACCTCAACGGAATGAACGTCGGTGGCCCCCCGCCCAGTCCGCTCGATCGCTACGTGGTGAACGTGCGGCGGGGGCGGGTGGTGGTTAGCAAGCAAGCCTGAACGGCCGAGTGGGGCTCTACAGGGCGTGCCGCTCGCGGCGGCACCGCTGAGTTGACTTTCCGGGGCCCACTACGACTCCGGTTTCGTCTCCAGTCCGAGCAACCTCCGGAACGTGGCCAGCTGTGCCGGGTGATCCCACTCGAACGCGCCGATGACCCGCTTCACGATGATGCCGTCGCGGTTGATGATGTAGCTCTCCGGTACGCCGGTGGTCTGGTAGATCCGCTCGATGCGACCCGCCTGATCGTGCAGGATGTCGAAGGTGAGATTGCGCTCCCGCACCCAGTCCAGGACGTGGCGGGAGCTGGCCTTGTCGATGCTCACGGCGACGACTTTGAGGCCACTCGGACCGAGGGCCTGGTGCAGCCGCTGTATGGAGGGCATCTCCTGCTCGCACGGCTTGCACCAGGTGGCCCAGACGTTCAACAGCATGACCTCACCCTGGTAATCGTCGAGCCCCATGGTGTCGAGGGTCGTGACATCGACCGCGCGGAAGTCGGGGGCCCGCGTGCCGGGCCCGACGAGACCACCCTCGGAGGTCAGGGCCGCTCCGATCCCGATCACACCGAAGAGGACGGCAAGGATGGCTCCCACGGCATACCACTGTGCTCTTGTGGTCACACGTCTTCATCCCCGGTTTGCGTCGCGGACTTGGGAAGCAAGGTCAGTGCCAGCGCGGCTGTGGCTCCATCGGCAGGGGTTTCTCGGGGAAACGGGCCGGACGCGGGCGGGGCGTCAGGCGCCGTGCAAGTGAGGTACCCCGCTCAGAGCGCGAGATGCCCCAGCACCGGTCCGAACCGGCCTCGCGCAGCGCCATCCCGCAGCGCACGGCACCTCCCCCACGCCGCGGGGGATTTGACCCGCGACACCGACTCCCGGGCGGCGCGCGCCGGTGCGTAACCAGGTGAACCGTAGGCGCTTGCGGCGACCCTCCGCGGTGGTGCGGCGATTGCACCTTGGGCGTCGAACTCCGGCTGAAGTGCCCCCACGTGGAGGAAACCGAACCATGCGCTTCTACGAGACGATCCTGCGGTTTCCCAAGAGCGTCATCGCGCTCATCGTGCTGATCACCTTGTTCTTCGGATGGCACGCCCGGAAGGTGGAGCTCAACAACTCCCTCGAACAGCTGCTGCCCCAGAGCCATCCCGCGGTGATCCAGGACAGGGAGCTGAAGCACGTCTTCAACAGCCGCGAGATGATCCTGATCGGGGTGGTCCACGAGAACGGGATCTTCAATCCCGCTACTCTGGCGAAGGTCAAGGAACTGACGGACAATGCTTGGCAAATCACGGTCGCGCGCCCGGAGGACGCACGCTTGCTAGCTGCGTGGGCCGAGACGGTCGACGCGGCGTATCGCGAGAAGATCGGCGACATCCTGTCCGGCGGCCTCACCGTCGCCGATCGCGCAGCCGTGAACAACCTGCTGATCGCGGCGGCCAACGACGGCGCCGCCGATCCGGCGTTCGTGACCTTCCTGCGGGAGCTGCGTCTGAAGCTCTCGCCGTTGAGCGACGTGCTCAGCATCGCCGCGGTAGACAACATCACCAGCTCCGAGATGGGCCTCGACGTGACGCCTCCGATGGAAGCGGTGCCCCGGACCGATGCGGAGCTGGCAGCGCTCGCGGAGACCATGTTCGACAACGAAATGTTCGTCGACCTCATCGTCTCGGCCGACAGCACGGCCACGCTCCTTCTCGCCGAGCTGGCGTTCTACTACGACGACCACACCGACCTGGCGCATCGCGTCTTCGAGGAGCTGGAGGCGCTGGCGGCGCCCTACGAGGGTCCCGAGCGGATCTACCTTGCCGGCGTGCCCATGGTCAACGTGTACACCACCACCTCCATGAGCGGCGACATGGCGAAGCTCACGCCGTTGGTGATCCTGCTCGTGATGGCGGTGATGTACCTGACGTTCCGCATGGTGCGGGGCGTGTTCATCCCGCTGTCGGTGGTCCTGGCCGCGGTGGTGTGGACGGTTGGCGTCATGGGGCTACTGGGCCGACCGATCACGATGATCGTGTCCATGATGCCGGTGATGCTGATCGCCATCGGCATCGCCGACGGCATTCACCTGATCACGGAGTACAAGCTGCTGTGGGCCGAGCTGCGAGACCGTGACCGAGCGATACTCGGCACGATGCGGCAACTGGCCGCGCCGGTGATCCTCACCTCGCTCACCACGATGGCCGGGTTCGGAGCCCTGGCCACGTCCAATTTGAGGTCGATTCGGGACTTCGGGATCTTCACGAGCATCGGCGTGTTCGCCGCCATGGTCTTCTCCCTCACGTTCGTGCCGGCAGCACTGAAATTGATGGCACCGCCGGGGCGGGAAGCTGAGGGTATGGCGCACGACCGGTTGGGGCGCTGGTTGGGTCGGGCCGCCGGGCTGGTGGTACGGCGCCGTCGGTGGGTGTATGCGGGGGTCGTGGCGCTGGTGGCCGTGAGCGTTGCGGCGATTACGCAGATCACGGTCGGCAGCACGATGGTCGCCATGTTCAAGGACGACAGCGCGATCGTCGAAGCGAGCGAGATGATTAACCAGAAGTTCGGCGGCATCGAGGTCATGAACATCGTCGTCGACACCCGTATCGACGATGGTCTGAAGGACCCGGTGGTGCTTGCCAAGATCGCCGCCTTGCAGGACACGCTGGAGACGCTGCCGCTGGTCGGCTACACGTCGTCGCTCGCGGACTACGTGAAGCGCACGAACTTAGTGATGCACGGCAACGATCGGGCGTTCAATCGGATTCCGCGGATCACCGAAGTGGTTGAGGAGGTGACGTGGGCGGAAGCCGACGGTAGGGAGCGGGAGGTCACTCGTGCGGTGGAGATCTCCGGCCGGGATCTGATCGCCCAATATGTGCTCCTGTACGAGAACGCCGGCGGGAACGACCTGGAGAAGCTCGCCGACTTCGACTACAGCAAGGCGAACGTGGTCGTGATGATCCGGGACGACTTCACACCCAATCTGAAGACGGTTATGGAACGCGCACGGGCGTTCGCGCGCGAGAACTTCGGAGGCGACGTAGAGGTCACGTTTGCGGGCTGCTCCACCCTGTGCGTCGTGGGGGACGACTTGATCATCCCGGGCCAGCTCAGAAGCCTCGGGATTGCCTTCGTGGTGGTGCTCCTCCTCCTGGCCGTGATCTTCCGGTCCGCCGGGTACGGCGTCATGGGCCTGCTGCCGATGGTGCTCACGGTACTCCTGGTGTTCATGCTGCTAGGTGCGCTCGGCGTGTACCTGGACGCGGCAACCGCGCTGGTGGCGAGCATCGTGCTGGGCATTGGCGTGGACTACAGCGTGCACTTTCTGTCACGCTACCGCTCGCTTCGAGCTGCCGGGCTGGCTTTCCCCGAGGCGGTACGCGGCACGATGGTGACATCGGGACGCGCGATCGTGTTCAACTCGCTCGCGGTAGCCATCGGCTTTCTGGTCCTGCTGCTGTCCAGCTTCTGGCCCGTGATTCACATCGGCTGGCTGGTATCGGCGAACATGGTGTTCAGCGCCGTCGTGACGATGGGGTTGCTTCCCGGCGTGCTGTCGTCGTGGGGAGGGCAAGTGGAAGCGGCGGGGGCCGAGGCGGGCGTGCGTGCGGTGGAGGACATGGCGAGCGTGCCAGCGTGAGTAGGCCCCGCCCGGCAACGAGGAGTGCAACTGGAGGACTACCGAAGATGCGGAGAATGAAAGAAATCAGCCTGATGGTACTCGGAGTGGCAATGAGTACGTCGGGGTTCGTGAGTGCGCAGGAGTTGACGGGCAGGGAGATCATGATGCTCTACCAGAAGCAGGATCGGACGCGCGATCTGTCGGTGGAGCAGAGCATGACCTTGGTCAACGCGCGTGGCGGGGAGCGCCGCCGAGAGCTGACCTACGTCACCAAGACCGATGCCGACGGGAACCGCAAGATGCTCGTTCGGTTCCTGGCGCCGGCCGACGTCGAGGGGACCGGGTTTCTCTCGATCGAACACACCGGTCGTGATGACGACAACTGGCTGTACCTGCCGGCCCTGCGCCGTACGCGCCGCATCGCCGGCACCGACAAGACCGATGACTTCGTGGGATCTGAGTTCACGTATGAGGATCTCGAATCAGAGAAGCTCGAGCTTCACGAGTACACGCTGATCGGAACGGACGTGGTCGACGGAATGGATACGTGGGTCGTCGAGGCGGTCGCGACCGATCCCGAAAAGATCGCAGAGACCGGGTACGGCAAGCGCGAGCTCTGGATCAGCCAGGATCACCATCTCATCGTGCAGACGAAGTACTACGACCGGGACGGTGCGTATGTGAAGTTGTTCGCGGCCGGCGACGTGCGGCAGGTGGCGGGCACCGACAAGTGGCGGCAGTACCTCATGACGATGGAGGACGTGCAGCGCGGCGACCGCACGGTGCTGGAGGTGGAGGAGTATAGCATCGATCAGGGCGTTCCCGACAGCCACTTCTCCGAACGGTATCTGCGGCGAGGGCGGTGAGATGGGGTGGGCGCGTGCGGCAGGCGCGGTGTTGTCGCTCGCTGCGCTCACCCCACCGCTCTGCCTCGCTCAGACGCGACTCGGCGGCTTCGTGGAGTACGACAACGTCACCTACTTCGAGGCGCCGGACTCCCAGAAGGTGAACGGCCGCAACCAGGCGATCCTGCAGCTGGAGCTGCGGCACAGGGCGGGGGAGGCGGGCGAGGTGTTCGGCGCAGTCGAGGTGAGGGCCGATCAGGCAGACCCCGCGCGCAACCGCGTGTTTCTCGACGAGGGGTATTTCGATCTTTATGCGGGCGCGCTCGACGTCCGGGTTGGCAAGCAGATCTATGCCTGGGGGCGCGCCGACGCGATCAATCCCACCGATAACCTCACGGTGTGGGACTACTCCGACGTGCTGGACACCGAGGACGAGCGCATCGGGGCCGTGTCGCTGCGTGGAGATTACTACTTCGGTGCGTGGACACTGGAGGGCGTGTTCGTCCCGTCCTTCACGCCGAGCGTGCTGCCCGATACGAACTCGCGCTGGTGGCCTGATTTCCCGGCAGGGATACCGAATCCCGAGTATCCGCAGCGCGGGCCCGAGATCCTCGATGTGGTATACGCCCTTGAGGACCCGCTGCTGCCCGACGAGGGCCCTGACAGCTGGCAGTATGCTGTGAAGCTCACCGGCTCGGGCGGCGGGTGGGATTACTCGATCAGCTGGTTCGACGGGATCGACGACCTGCCCGGAATCCGGTCGGTCGTATCCATCGATTCTGCGGCCGGAACCGGCTCAGCCACCCTGCGGCTCGAGTATCATCGCCGTCGCGCCGTCGGGGCGGACTTCGCGACGACCTTCGGTGGACTCGGAGTGCACGGCGAGGCGGCATACTACATCACCGATGACTGGGAGGGTGCGGACCCCGCCATCGACGACCCCTACCTGCACTACGTGCTCGGGTTCGATTACACGCTGCGCGACGTCGTCGCCGGCAACGACCTCTTCCTGCTGTTCGAGTGGAGCCAGGAGTTCCAGGTCCCGGATCGGAACATCGAGTACGGCATCTTCGACCTGAGGCACGTGTTGCGAAGGTCCTTGATCGGCAACGCCGATCTCGACCTGGGAGCATTCGCCAAGCTGACGCTCAAGGGAGTGTGGAACGTCTACGCCGGAGATTGGTGGCTTCAGCCCGGCTTCGAGTGGTCCGTCACCGACGGCCTGCAGGTGCGCGCCGGAGTGGATCTCCTCGGTGGGCCGGAGGATTCGTTCTTCGGGATGTTCGGGCACAATCAGCGAGCTCAGGTGCGGGGCAAGTACAGCTTCTGAGCCGGCTGCGCGTCGCGTGACTTGCCGCGGCCGGCGGTCGATATCGCCATCCCCATCGGGGTCGCGCTGGCTTCCCGAACCGTATCTCGTTGTTCCCGAGGGACTTGCAGTCTCAGTGCGCCTGGCTCGGTGCTTGCGTGAGGCAAGCGATGATCAGGCCGGATCTTGGACTGGCCAAGCACCCCCCCGGAGAGGGTGGGGATGACGGCCTGTATGATGAAGAGGAAGGAGCGGTGTGGACGAGATGGCTACCGATGGACGCTGCGGGGGCGATCCGCGACCCCCCGAGCCTACGGCGGAGGAGGCAGGCCCCAGCCCCACGTTATGTCTGGGCTTGCACGGTCTCGGATGCTCCGACTGCGCGACCCGCGTGCAGGAGGCGCTGCTGGGTCTGGAAGGCGTGCTGGACGCGCATGTCAGCCTCTGCTCCTCCCTGGCCGCAGTGGCATACGCCCCCGGACGGGCGACTGATATCGAGATCCTCGCCGCGGTCGCCGAAGCCGGGGCCGGAGCGGGCCGCCAGTACTTCGCCTGGGTGGTGCTGTAGCCCTGCCGACGAACGGTCGAGGCTCGGCCGATGGCCGGTCCGCGCCGGGGTGGCTCGCGGAATGGACGGACGGAGTCCGCTTCTCCTGATGGTCGGGGTCGCGATCGGCGCTCTCCTGAGCGGCTGCGCCGCAACACCCGAGGGGCGCCCGCAGGCCACCGACACAGCGCTGCGCGTGGCTCTCAAGCATGACGGCCGAGAGGTGCGCGTAGGGGGGGAGTCGCCCGTGGCCGTCGAAGGGGCGACGCGGTTCCATCTCGACCCTGGGGAGGAAGCGCACGTGGTGGCGCGCGGTGACAAGGCTGCCGTACGGGGCCGCCCGGGCTCCGAGTCCGGCCGCCTGTCGTTTCGCAGCGCGGACCCATCCAGCTTCATTCTCGTCGACGGCAGACCGTACCGGGGGCGGGTGGAAGTCTATGCGCGCCGCGGCGCGCTGATCGCCGTGAACGAGGTGGCTCTGGAGGCCTACCTGCGCGGCGTCGTCACGGCGGAGTTGGGGCTACGAGCGAACGATGAGAGGGCGGCGCTCGAGGCGCAGGCTATCGTGTCGCGCACATATGTGCTGCGGAACCGGGCGCGGTACCGAGCCGACGGCTACGATATGCGAGCCGGCGTCGCCGACCAGGCGTACATCGGCGTGGACGGGGAAACTCCCGCTGGTGTGGAGGCCGTCGGCGCAACCGCGGGCCTCGTCGTCACCTATGGCGGGGAGCTGATCGAAGCCTTCTTTCACTCCACGTGCGGCTACTCGACGGCGTCGCCCGCCGAGGCCTTCCGCACGGTCCAGCCGACGCCGTACCTGAGGTCGGTGTCCGATCGTCGTCCGGCTGGCGGGTACTACGGCGACATCTCCCCGCGCTTCCGCTGGGTCGTGGAGTGGGAGGGATCGGAGCTGCGGGAAGTCCTGCGACGCACCGTGCCCGAGGTCCTCGGCATCGACGCCGAGCTGCTCGACCGGGTCAGCGACGTGCGGGTGCACAGGCGGGGCCCGTCGGGTCGCGTCACCGAGCTGCGAATCCACGTCGCCCGCGGCGAGATCCCGGTCTTCGGGCCGGACATCCGGCAAGTGTTCGTGACGCCGGAGGGCCAGTCGCTGGGCAGCACGGACGTCGAGCTGTCGGTAACGCGGCGCGAGGGCCAGATCGAACGACTCAGGATCGCCGGGGTCGGCTGGGGTCACGGTGTGGGGATGTGTCAATGGGGAGCCATCGGGCGTGCGCGGGCGGGTCAGAGCGCTCGGGAGATCCTCACGACTTACTTCCCGGGTACCAGCATCGAACGCTGGTACTAGCGTCGACCTGGCGGCCTGAGCCTCGGCGCCAGGGTAAGTGGGAGGCGGAGCGGAGATGGTCGGCATATCCCCCGGAGTTCCCGCGCGCTCGCGCGGCGTGGCTGCGCGCTCCCCCGGGGTCTGCTCCGCAACCGACTGGAGCGACATTGGCTGACCCGCGGGCATCAGTTTTGCGTGTAGCGGGGATGGGACGCGCGTCGGTCACCGATCGACGCACTCGGTCACGCACGTACAGCGGAGGCGTGTCGATGGTGAGGGCTGGGACGCGAGTGCCATGAAGGTCGCCTCGGCCGATGAGATCGTCCGCGGCTCCCACTGCGGCCACGCAGGGGCGGGCGGCGTGCGCGTGAGGCGCACGACCGCCAGGCAGGACCTGCTGCGCGGGGTGTGGCGCGAGAATCCGGTGTTGCGCCAGCTGCTCGGGCTGTGTCCCGCTCTGGCGGTCACCAACACGGTCGCCAACAGCCTGGCCATGGGAATCGCCACGTTCGCCGTGCTCACCGGCTCCAGCCTGCTGGTCTCGAGCTTCAAGCGCCTGATCCCGGACGCGATCCGGCTGTCCACCTACATCCTGATCATCGCGACCTGGGTCACGATCGCCGACATGGTGATGGAGGCCGTGGTGCCCGACATCCAGAAGGCGCTGGGTGCGTTCGTCTATCTCATCGTGGTCAACTGCATGATCCTGAGCCGCCAGGAGGCGTTCGCCTCGAAGCAGCCGGTGGGGCGCTCGCTGCTCGACGCCGTGGGCACGGGTCTCGGCTTCATTCTGGCCCTGGTGTTGATGGGCGCGATTCGGGAGGTGATCGGGTACGGCAGCTTCCTAGGCATGCGCCTGTTTGGTCCCCACTATCAGCCCTGGACCGTCTTCATCCTCCCGCCTGGGGGATTCCTGGCCATTGGATTCATCCTGCTCGGCTTCGGTTGGTGGGGTGAGCGCGCCGCCGCACGGCGGCGGACGTTGGAGTGGCGCCGCGCCATGAAGATGCAGGAGGCCGCGTGATGGGCACGCTGGCGTGGATCTTCCTGTCGGCCATGGTGGTGAACAACTTCACGCTGTTCTACTTCCTCGGGCTGTGCCCGTTCATGGGCGTCTCGGCGCGCGTCTCCACCGCGCTGCGCATGGGCGCGGCGGACGTGTTCGTGCTGGTGATCACCGCGATCTTCACCTGGATCCTGAACACGTTCGTCCTCACCTACGCGCCCTACCTGCGCCTCATCGCGTTCATCGTGGTGATCGCCTCGGTGGTGCAGATCGTGGAGATGGTCATCAAGAAGGTGAGCCCGCGCCTGTTCCGCGAGCTGGGGATGTTCTTGCCGCTCATCACGACCAACTGTGCAATCCTCTACCTGGCGATCTTCCAGACGAACCGCGGCTACGGGTTCTTCGAGGGCCTCGCGTTCGCGCTGGGGGCGGGGGCGGGTCTGACTCTCGCCCTGGTCCTGATGGCGTCGATCCGCCAGGAGACGGAGTTCTCGGACGTGCCGGCGTTGGCCAGGGGCGCCGCGCTGGTCTTCATCATCGCCGGGGCGCTGTCCCTCGCCTTCATGGGCTTCGCGGGTCTGTTGAGCGCCGTGTGACCTGGGTGGTTGCAGTCCTCGGTCTCGCCGCCCTATTCGCGGTGTTCGGCGTGCTGGAACGGCTCGGCGGCCGCCTCGGCGACGCTCACGCCCGGCCCGAGGATCCGGGCCCGTCGGAATGCGATGGATGCCCCCTGTCGCCGCCGCATGGCCCCGGGAGGACATCCGGTTATCGGCGCCTGACGCTCCTGCGTGGGCGGGGGCGCGCGTCCGCGTGGCGGGCAAAAGACCCTCCACGCTCCGTTCGGGGAAGCGGTACCGAGGCTTCGTAGCGGTATACCTGACATGACCCGGCGCGCGGCGCCTGCACACCGTCGTGATGAGCTTGCAGGCGACCGCAGGCTGCTTGCACACGATCGTGGCGAGGTGGGCGAACCAGCGAGGCGAATGCGCCGTGGTGGCGCGCCGCCGCCTCCGGTGCCCGCTCAGACGCTGTCTTGCGGACTCGGGCAACGCCGCCCCGGCGCGTCGAGGAGGATTGCAGCCAGGCCCGTGACGATGAGAGCGGTCCCCGCCAACTCGGCGACGCCGAGGCGCTCGCCGAACAGCGCGACGCCCAAGCCGAGGCCGATCACCGGCACGAAGAACAGCGCTACCGAGAGGCGCCCCACCTCGTCGCGCTGCACGAGCCAGTACCAGACAACAGTCGTCAGGGCGGTGCCGAGGAGGGCCAGGAGCGCCAGCAACGCGATGAACGCCGGTGCCCAGCGAACGCCGCCGGCCGCCGGCTCGAGGAGTACGGCGGTTGCGAGCAGGGCGCCGCCGCCCAGCAGGAGCTGCCAGGCTGCCACCTCCAGGACGAGATCGCCGAGCCTCATGAGCTTCACGACCACGCTTGATACGGCGAACCCGGTCGCTGCACCCAGCGGCAGGAGTGCTCCCAAGGCGCCGGCGTGGACCGGGTCGCTGATGACGGGATAGGCGATGAGGCTCACCCCCGCCAGCCCCAGCACCACTGCCGCGGCTTTCGCCTGCGTGATGCTCTCGCCGAGGAACGGAACCGCCAGCGCGAGCGTGACGAGGGGCGCCGTGTTGCCGAGCACCGACGCGATGCCGGCCCCCGTGTGTCCGGGGCTCAGAAACATCGCACCGTAGGCGAGGAACGTGCCGGTCGCGGCCACGGTGATCACGCCCGGCCACAGTCGGCGTGGCGGGATCAGCCGTCGCCTGCGGACCACCAGCAGCGCAAGGAGTGCGGCCCCTGCGAGCAAAGCCCGGAGGCCGGCGAACGTGAGCGGGGGTCCGTAAGCGAGTCCCTGCTTGATGGCCGAGTAGCACACCGCATAGAGCGCGGCCAGCCCCATCGCGAGGCCGAGGCGGCCGCGGCTCGTCATGCGGCGGCCGGGATCACCGCTGGGGTGTCGGAGCGCCCCAGCTCAGGGTGCGGACCGGTACGTCGGGTACGTCGCGTATCTCGACGGTGAAGCTGGTCGGCACTTCGGCAAGGGGGAATACCACGCTCGCCGAGCCGTGGTGCCCGCTGAGCGAGCCGGCGTGGCTCGGAGCGATGGATGTCTCGCCGATAACCAGGCGAACCGCCTCATCCAGCTTGATCTCGCCGAGGTCGACCGAATGGGTGTTGGCCCGAACCTCGAGCACGAACTCGCCGTCCCGCCACACGGGGCCGAGTACCAGCGTGACCTCGCCCATGCTGATCTGCTTGGCGAAGCTGGTGTCCCGTGTCGCGACGGCTGGCGTCGAAGCCCGAACCGGGGCGAGTTCGCTCCCGGCTTCGGCCGGATGAGAGCCAATCGCGAAGCCCATCAGCAATAGGGTAGTCAGCATGGTGCGCGTTCTCCTTTTTCACGTGAGTCTGAGGACCCGAGCGCGCGTGAGCGCTTCCCACGCGAGCGCGTCGCGGGCGGTTCACTCCCAGTCGAGGGCGCCCCGCATCCACGCATAGCACAACCCGACGCAAAGCACGCCGAGGAAGATCAACATCTCGATCAACCCAAACAGGCCGAGACTGCGGAAAGCCACCGCCCACGGTATCAGGAACACCATCTCGATGTCGAAGACGAGGAACAGAATCGCGACGAGATAGAACTTGATCCCGAATCTCTTCCGCGTGTCGCCTACGGGCGGCATGCCGGATTCGTAGGGCGTGGACTTGGGCGCGGTCGGGCGCCGCGGTCCGATCATGTGGGACATCAGCAGCATCATGGCGGCCGTGAGGGCGACCAGCACGATCAGCAGCAGCAGCGGGATGTACTCGCGCAACATGGCTGGTGCGGCGGGTCCTCTCGTTCGCTCCAAGGTTCACGCCCGGCACTACACCCGTCATGGCCGTGAATTCTCCGCAAGCGGCGGTCCGGTGCACGGCCGCAGCCTATCGTCTTGCGAGACACCGGGTTGGCACTTGCGCGAACGGGGAGGTGACGCACTCTGCCGCTCGGTTTCACGCGCCGGACGGGTGAAAACCCCC
>CAYGBV010000069.1:0-27282 GCA_964348295.1 uncultured Gemmatimonadaceae bacterium | reverse complement strand
CCACCATCTCTGGTGTCCAAAGCCCCGGAACGAACGGCGGATCCAGCCATTCGAGCGCCAGCACCGTGGGTCGGGAGGCTCCCGTCACCCGCGCGGCTACCGCCTCGACGCGGGCTCGCAGCTCTGCAACGACCGCCGCGGCGCGCTCGGACGCACCGCTCGCCTCACCCACCGCCGTGATGCCGGAGAAGATGTCCTCGATCGTGTGGCAGTCGAGCGAAACTACCCGAACGCTCCCGCCCAGCACGTGGGCTGCCTCCTCCGCCAGCGACGTCGGCACCGCACACACCTCGCACACCGCCTGGCACAGTATGAGATCCGGCTGTGCCTGCTCCAGCGTCGCGACATCCAGCTGGTACACGCTACCGTGCCGCGCCAAGGCATCGCGTACCGCCGCGTCGATCGCGCCGCTGTCCAGGCCGCTCGGATCGAACCGGGGACGACTCACGCGGGGCTTGTCGAGCGCATCCGCGGGATGGTCGCACTCGTGGGAAATGGCAACCAGCCGGTCCCCCAGGCCGAGGGCGTACACCATCTCGGTTGCGCTGGCGAGCAGCGAGGCAATGCGCATGACGAATGAAGATACAAGCTCGCCTTGACAGCGTTAGTTGCGCCAGCAAGAATTGAGGCGCCCACGGGCACGGGGACCGCATCCGGAGAGGAAACATGACCTACATCATCTGTGAGCCTTGCATCGGGACCATGGATCGGGGATGTGTCGATGTGTGTCCGGTGGACTGCATCTACGAGGGAGAGGACATGCTCTACATCCATCCCGAGGAGTGCATTGACTGTGGGGCTTGCGAGCCGGAGTGCCCGGTGAACGCCATCTACCCCGAGGAGGACGTTCCGGACGAGTGGAAGGAGTTCATCAAGAAGAACTACGAATACTTCGAGGGCGGCGTGGAGCGCCAGGTGGCGCGCGGCAAGGGCGGCTGAGCCGGACCGCCGCTCGCACTTGGGCCCCGGTCATCCCTCCGGGGCCTTTTTTCTTGAGCCTCGGCCCGAGAACCGGGCCCTACGGGCCTGCGGCGGGTAGCTCCAGTAGCATGACCTCCGCAGTCTCAGGACACACCGTCGTGAACTCGACCGACCGCTGCACCTCGGGGGCGGCCGCAGAGCGCGGGATGCTGCGGAACCCGAATCGCGGGAAAAAATCTCCGGCCGTCTCGGTGAGGAGGTACACCCGCTTCGCCCCGTGCCGGCGCGCCAGATCGACCGCGGCCCGGGTCAGGTCGACCCCGAGCCCCTGGCCCCGGAGGTCGGCATCCACGGCTACGGAGCGGAGGAGGGCGCTTCCGCCGTACAGCTCCAGGGCCGCGCAGCCCACGAGCCGGCCCTTCAACCGGGCAACCAGCACCGTATCCTGGTGCTCCTCGAGCCCGTCCCCCGGCAGCCTAACCCGTCCCAATAGGGCCAATACCGCCTCGAGGCCAGCTGCGCCGAGGGGCGCAATCACCGCACCGCAACGCGTCGTCATGCTCGCAATCTAGGCCTCTGCACAGAGTCCCTGAAGCGGCGGTCGTAGCGCGTGCCCGGTTCCCACCGCCGGCTTCTCGATCCCCATGAAACCTCATCCCGTCCCGCCCCGTAGGGGAAGCTGACGTCACAGCCTGTAACGCGGAGCCCTCCCTCATCTGCGGTTCCGCACCGCCTGGAATCCACTTAGAGGGTTACCTCATGAAGCGTCGTACCAAGGTCCTGGGCAGCATCGTCGGCTGCGTCATTGTCGGCGGGCTCGTCATCGTGGTGGGCACCTCGCGCGCGAACGGTCGGGGCGACGACGTGAAAACCGTCGCCGTCACCCGCGGGACCATCGTCGACAAGGCCCTGGCCGTGGGCCGCATCGAGCCCGAGATCGAGATCAGCGTCAAGTCCCAGATCTCGGGCGTCGTGCGTCGGCTCCAGGCCGAGGAGGGCGACTTCGTGCGGGCGGGCGAGCCCCTGCTCGAGGTCAAGCCGAACCCGACCCCGCTGGAGCTGGCCGAGGCCCGCCGGCAGCTGGAGCTACGGCAGATCGAGCTCGACAACCTGTTGCGCGACTTGGAGCGGCAGCGGGCCCTGGCCCAACAGGGCCTCGTCTCCGACCGCGAGCTGCAGCTCACCGAGCAACGCTGCGCCGAGCAGCAGGTCCAGCTCCAGATGGCGCGGGAGCGCCTGGCGCTCCTAGAGGAGGGGAAGGTCCAGATCGCCGACGACAACATCGAGACAGTGATCCGCTCGCCCATCGACGGGTTCGTCTTGGAGAAGACGGTGGACATCGGCGACCCGGTGGTCCCGCTGAGCACCTATCAGGAAGGCACCGTGCTAATGACCATGGCGGAGATGAATAGGCTGGTCTTCCGCGGCACGGTGGACGAGATCGACGTGGGTCGGCTGGACGAAGGCCAGGCCGTGGAGATCAAGATCGGTGCGCTACCGGACGCGGTGGTCGAGGGCGTCCTCCATCGCATCTCCCTCAAGGCCCGAACCGAGGACAACTCCACGGTCTTCCCCGTGGAGATCACGTTGACCGACACGCACGGCACGGTGCTGCGGGCCGGATACTCGGCCAACGCCGACGTGATCATCGCCCGGCGCGACAGCGTGCTCATGATCCCTGAGCGCCTGGTGACGTTCAGCGGGGACAGCGCCACGGTCACGGTGCTGCTCCCGGACGGGAGAACCGAAGAGCGCCTCATCGAGGCCGGTCTGAGCGACGCCATCAACCTCGAGGTCCTCTCCGGGCTGCGCGAGGACGAGCAGGTGGTGGAGCCGCCACCGCGGGAGATCCAGTAGCCGGCCATGCGTCTCGGCAACGTCCTGCGGGAGTTCTGGGCCGACCTGCGGCAGCAGCGGTTGCGCACCACCCTCACGGTTCTCGGCATCACCTGGGGCACGGTGGCGGTGGTGGTGCTGCTCGCCTTCGGGGTGGGACTCGAGCGGCAGACACTGAAGCGATTCCACGGCCTGGGTGACCGCATCGTGATACTGTTCGGCGGCCGCACGACCGTGAGCTATCAGGGCTTCCCCGAGGGGCGCTACATCCGCCTGCACGAGGACAACGCGGAGCTCCTCACGCGCGAGATCCCCGACATCGTGATGATCAGCCCCGAGTACTCCAACCGGCAGACCCCGGTGCGGTACGGCACCAACACCGCCAATCCCAACATCACGGGTATCTGGCCTGTCTACGGCGAGATGCGGAACATCATCGCCAATGCGGGCGGGAGGTTCATCAACGATCTCGACGTGGAGCAGCGCCGGCGCGTGGCGATGCTGGGCGACGAGCTAGCCGAGCTGCTGTTCGAGGACGAGGAACCGGTAGGACGGAAGGTGTTCATCGGCGAGGTGCCGTTCACCGTAGTCGGGGTGATGAAGCCCAAGACTCAGAACTCCTCGTACAACGGTCGCGACAAGGACCGTGTCTTCATCCCGGCCAGCACGCACGTGGCGATCTTCGGGGCCCGCTACGTCAACAACTTCGTCTACCGCACGAGCAACTCCCTGCAGACCAAGGAGATCGAGCGGCAAGTCTACGAGGTTCTGGCGCGGCGCTACACCTTCGACCCGGCGGACGAGGATGCGCTCGCGGTGTGGGACACGGCGGAGTTCGAGAAGCTGTTCGGCTACCTGTTCTTCGGTTTCCACGTCTTCTTCGCGCTGGTCGGGAGCTTCACGCTCACCGTGGGCGGGATCGGCGTGGCCAACATCATGTACATCGTGGTGCGCGAGCGGACCCGGGAGATCGGCATCAAGCGCTCCGTCGGCGCTCGCCGGCGTGACATCCTGTTCCAATTCTTCGCCGAGACGTTCATGATCGTGGGCATCGGGGCGCTGCTCGGCTTCCTCTGCTCGTGGGGCGTGGTGGCGCTTCTCAGCTTCATGCCGATGGAGGAGTTCGTGGGCACGCCGACGATCTCCCCGTTGGTCGCGTCCGTCACCCTGCTGCTCCTAGCCGGCATCGCCTTCCTGGCCGGATTCTTCCCGGCGCGCAAGGCGGCGAACCTCGACCCCGTGGAGTGTCTCCGGTACTGAGCCATGTGGAAGATCCTGCTCGAGGAGTTCCTTGGTGATCTGAAGGCGCAGAAGCTGCGCACAAGCCTCACCATGTTCGCGATGACGTGGGGCACGATCGCCGTGGTATTGCTGCTGGCGTTCGGAGAGGGTCTGAAGGTCGCGGTCGAGCGCGGCCTCATCAACGCCGGAGAACGGATCTTCATGGTCTACGGCGGCACGACGGGGAAGGTCCATGAGGGCCTGCCGACCGGCCGGCGCATTCGGCTGACCGAGGAGGACCTCCAGCTCCTGCTTCGCTCCATCCCAGAGATCGAGATGGGGAGTCCCTCTTACGGACGCTGGGGCACCAGCCTCAAGTGGGGGGACAACAAGACCAACACCTATATGGAGGGCATCTACCCAGAGTTCTCCGAAATGCGGCGCATGTTCCCGCAGGCCGGCGGGAGGTTCATCAACCAGGAGGACATGGACCGGCGGCGGCGTGTGCTGTTCCTGGGCAACGACATTGCCGAGCGCCTTTTCGGAAATCACGACCCCGTAGGCCAGACCGTGATGCTGGACGGCCTGCCCTTCACCGTGATCGGGGTGATGCAGAAGAAGTTCCAGGACTCGAGCAACAACGGGCCGGATGAAGACCGGGCGATCATCCCGGCCTCGACCATGAAGACGATCTACGGGCGCCGCACGGTGAGCCACCTTCTGGTTCGTCCCCGAAGCATCGGAGATGCGGAGTTCGTGAAGGCCGAGCTGTTCCGGGTCCTGGGCAGGCGCCACAAGTTCGACCCCACCGACCGGCGCGCACTCCCCATGTGGGACTTCATCGAGGACCAGAAGCTAACGCAGGCCATCGGGCTCGGCATCCAGATCTTCTTGGGGCTGGTCGGCGCGTTCACGCTGCTCGTGGCCGGAGTCGGCGTGGCCAACATCATGTACGTGGTCGTGAAGGAGCGGACCCGCGAGATCGGGATCAAGCTGGCCGTGGGCGCGCGCAGACTGCACATCATGAGTCAGTTCATGTTCGAGGCGATGCTCATTGCGTTGCTGGGAGGCGGCTTGGGGCTGCTGTTCTCGGCCGCCGTCGTGGGCCTCGTCAATGCCATCCCGAGCGACAACCCGGCGATGGCCTACATCGCCAATCCCATCCTCTCATGGCCCATCGCGCTGATCTGCGTCTCGATCCTAGTGACGATCGGGCTGGCGGCCGGCATCCTGCCGGCGCGCCGCGCCGCGGCGGTGGATCCGGTGGAGTCGCTGCGGTACGAGTAGCCGGCCCACACACGGCTTGACGGCTCCGCCTGCCGGACGCAGCCTTGATTCGTGCCTCCAATCATCATCGGTGTAGCCGGCGGCTCCGGCTCGGGGAAGACCACGGTGGTCCAGGAAATCATCCGCGCCCTGGGCCGGGATCACGTGACCTTCATTCAGCATGACTCCTACTACTACGATCGCAGTCACGTCCCACCCGCCGAGCGGGTGCACATCAACTACGATCACCCGGACGCGCTGGAGACGCCGCTCCTCGTCGAGCACCTCACAGAACTGAAAGCGGGGCGACCGGTCCCCGTTCCGGTGTACGATTTCACCGAGCACGCTCGCACCAGCGCCACAGTCACCGTCGAGCCACGCAGCGCTGTCATCCTCGAGGGCATTCTCATTCTTACCGACCGAGACCTGCGTGAGCTCATGGACATCCGGGTGTTCGTGGACACCGATCCCGACCTGCGGATCCTGCGGCGCATTGACCGCGATCTACGGGAGCGCGGGCGCGAGCTCCAGTCCATCGTGAAGCAGTACATCGAGACGGTGCGGCCGATGCACCTTGAGTTCGTGGAGCCCAGCAAGCGCTACGCCCACGTGATCATCCCCGAGGGCGGGCACAACAAGGTGGCGGTGGATATGCTGATCGCGCGGGTTCGGTCGATTGTAGGGGATTAGGGACGGGAAACGGGGAACGGTACGACCGGTTCACAGCGGGAAGCGCGAAGTGAAGCGCCGGGGTCCTGCCGGAGCAAACCCGAGCGCGGACCAGGATCACGCGAGGCCGCAATGCCACCCGAGCGAGCATTCGGGCGCCCGGCTCGGGCGGCTGGGGCCAACGGCAGCTCCCGGGTGGGTGGGACGGGTTGGGGGAAGGCTTACGCAGCCCGACCGTGAGCGAGGGTGGCATTGCGGCCTCGCGCCGAGCTTACGCGGACCGGCAGTTCGCGAGGGTGGAGTGCCTGGCCGAGTGAGCCGCGTCGCTACTCCCGCAGCATCCCGCGCACAGCGTCCAGCGAGCCGTCATTCGGCGCCGGCTCCAGCCCCAGCACGTGGCACAGCAGCTCGTACACGTGGATGTTTCGGAACGGCGGCACGACGACCCCCTCCTTGAACGCCGGCCCGGCAGCAATGAACGTGGCGCCCATCGAGAGCAGCTCGTTGTCGTAGCCGTGGTTGGCGCCGCCGTAGCGGCCGGGGCGGCCCTCGTAGAACGAGCGGGAGGATATCGAGAAGCCCTCATCGGCAACCCCGATGATCGGCGGGATGCGGCGGTGGTCGCGGTAGTGGTACCGATCGGGGATCTCGTCCTTACGGTAGACCGTCATGTGCAGCGCCCGGGCCAGCGCGTCGTACACCGCATCCTCCATCCCCTCGTTGGGAATCACCGCGAACACCGGGTTCCAGTCCACCACCGTCACCGACGTAAGGTCGATGTAGTCGTCCACGATGACCATTCGCTCGGGCTCCGTATCGGCCATGCCGTGGTCGGCGGCCACCACCACGTTGACGCGGTTCGTGAGACCCCGCTGCTCCAGACCGGCCAGCAGCCATCCCAGCGCCTCATCCACCGCCTCGATTGCCTCACGTACCTCCTCGGAGTCCAGGTCATGGTTGTGCGACGCCCCGTCCACGTCGCCGAAGTACAGCGTGACGAGCGCCGGTCGCTCGGCTGCGGGCAGGTCGAGCCATGCCAGCACCTGCTCCACCCGCTCCCGGTTGGGGACGCTCCCATCGTACGGCTTCCAGTAGGTGGGTCGCACCCCCTGGATCGGCGCCTCGGTGCCCGGCCAGAAGAACGCCGCCGCGGTGAGGCCCTGCTTCTCCGCCGTGACCCAGACGGGCTCCCCACCCCACCACCGCCCATCCATGACGGCGTCCCGATTGCCCAGACTGAAGCGGGCATCCATCACCGGGTCGTACATGTTGTTGGCCACGACTCCGTGGTGCTCGTTGTACAGGCCGGTGGCGATGGTATAGAAGTTGGGGAAGGTCTTGGTGGGGAAGTCGGGGATCATCCGCTCCGCCCGCACCCCTCGGGCAGCGAGGCGATCGAGGTTGGGGGTCGCAGCCTTCTCCAGGAAATCCCAGCCCAGGGCATCGATCCCGACGAGAATCACCGTGTGCCGCCCCTGGGACGGCAGCGGCATCCAACCGACCCAGTACGACAGGGCAATCGCCGCCACCAGAGCGGCCGCGATGCGCGGCACGATGCCCCACCCACCCCTGCCAACGGTCATGACGTTCCTCGATTCGCACAGACCATCAGAAGAATACCGTGACGGACGCGTACCCAGTGACGGGCACCGGGCCGTACTCGGAACCTGGCGCCGGCGCCCCGGTCGGCAGGAGCACGCTACCCTCCTCGGCCCCGATCCCAAAGAACAGGCCGGCCCGCACGGTAGCCTCCGCCCGAGCGGAGTAGGTAATGGAGGGCACGATGAGGGTACTGGGGTCGATCAGGTTCACGATCCCCAGCAAGTCCGTGGTCACCAGCGGATGGACCTCGAAGCTCCCCAACGCCACGAGCTCGTCACGCCCGAACACCTGTAGCTCGCCGCGCAAGGCGGGCTGAGAGATCGCCACGGCCAGCAAGTCGTCCACGTCGGCGTAGCCGAACTCGTCGTGCTGGTACTCCGCGACGAGGTAGAGGTTGCGCCGTCCGATGGTGAAGTTGCGGTCCACCCCCAGCGTGAAGCGCAGCACGGTCTCTCCCTCGGAGCGGCGCAGCACACCCTCCCCCCGGACCGCGGCGCCCCCCACCGTCACCGTCACCGCCGCCGAGGCGGCTGCCTCGTCGTGCACCACACCGGCCCATCCCGACAGCTCCCAGCGCCCCAGCGCCGCGCGCCCGCGGGCCAGGGCCGTGACAGTCGTGTCCGATTCCGGCTCCACGCCCGGGAGCGCGACGCTCGTGGGCGCCTCGGCCAGCCGTACCACGCCGTCCAGCTCGCTCAGGGGACCGGGAAAGGCCCGCAGCCGCACGGCGTCTACCCCGATCCGGTATTCCCGGAACGGGTCCGACGGATCGAACGGCTGAAACGGATCCGCCGGCGTGAGATACAGGGTCGTCGCCCACGAGACTGTCTGGCGCCCCAGGGTGATGTCCACACTCTCTCCCAGGTAGCTCACCAGCAGCCGGTCGAGGCGGTGGCGCCACACCACGAACTCCGATTCCTCGATGGTCCACTGCAACGGCAGGAAGTCCCCGCTGGACCCGGGCGGGCTGGCAGCGCCCGTGAGCGCCACGGCGCTCACGCCATCGCGCAGCGTGAACAGGTGCTCGTAGGCCGCGCCGAGCGCGACGGCACCGTAGGTCGGCGCGGTCATGAGCCGGAACCGCTGGAAGTCGAACGCACTGGCGTCGGCGAAGAGCCCCTGCCCCGACGCCACACCCACGTTGAGGTAGTACGCGCCGAGCTGGGGGAGCTGCGCCCGGGCGGCGCCGAGTGGGAGCGCGAGGAGGAGGACCGGGACGAGTCTCCGCGCGCTCACGGCGCGGCGGGCGCCGCGCGCCGCTCGTCCTCCGCTATGCCGCCGTCCACCAGGCGGATCAGGCGCTGCGCCCGCTCCATGAGCTGCGGATCGTGGGTGGCGAAGACGAAGGTGGCGCCCAGCTCTCGGTTGAGCTTGGTCATGACGTCCAGCAAGGCCACGCTCGTTGCCGTGTCGAGGTTGGCAGTGGGCTCATCGGCGAGCACGAGTGCGGGCGCACCCACCACTGCCCGGGCCACGGCCACCCGCTGTTGCTGCCCACCCGAGAGCTTCGAGGGGCGGCGATCCTCGAGACCCGCAATCCCGATCCGCTCGAACAGCTCAACTACCAGGCGGCGCCGCTCGTCATCCGGCATACCGCGCAGCAGCAGCGAGAACTCGGCGTTCTCCAGCGCCGTGAGCACCGGCAGCAGGTTGTACGCCTGGAACACGAAGCCCACGCGCTCGAGCCGGAGCCGCGCGAGCGCGCGCTCCGACATGGTCGTGAGGTCCGCTCCATCGATCCAGACCTTCCCGCGGGTAGGCCGGGTAAGCCCGCCCAGCAGGTTGAGCAAAGTGGTCTTGCCGGACCCGGAAGGGCCCGCCATGACCACGAACTCGCCCGGCAGGATATCCACCGTCACGCCGCGAACTGCCTCGACCGCGATCCCGTCGTGCTCGAAGACCTTCCAGACGTCCTCGGTCCGAACAGCAGGTTGGTTGCTCATGCCTCGAACTTCATCGCCTCGGCGACGTCGATGCGCGTCGCGCGGTAGGCGGGATAGAGGGAGGCCAGGAGGCCGACGATGACTATCGCCCCCAGGCTCATCACGACCTGCACGCTGCGGAACACCGGCACGATCACCGTGTCGAGTACCACTCCCGAGAAACTGATCTCGCCCTCGAGCGCCCCCGAGTAATCGAGGCCGTTGCGCCACAGCAGCCACGTCAAGCCGAAGCCGAGCACGACCCCGATCAAACCGGCCACGGCCGTGAGGAGCATGCCCTCCACGAACACGACCGTCGCGGTCTCCCGCTTGGTGAGTCCCAGGGCGCGCAGCACGCCGAACTCGCGGGTGCGATACAGCACCGACATCAGGATCGTGTTGACGATGGCCAGCGCCACGATGATAAACAGCACGATGTTGAACACGTAGCCCCAGAAGTCGTCCAGCTTGATGGCGGCGTCCAGCTCCGGCATGGCCTCGCGCCAGCCCAGGACAGCGATCCCGTCGCCTGCCTCGCCGACGCGCTCCCGCAGGTGCCCCAACGCGCGTGGCACGTCCCAGGCCGAAGTGAGCAGAACTGCGACCGTGGTGACGTCGTCCCCCACGCCGAGCCACTCCTGCGCCGTGGCCAGCGGGATGTGCACGATGCTCTCGTCTACCTCCGGTACCCCGGTCCGGTAGATCCCCACGACGCGGACGAGCTGGCCAGCGATGTCCCCCTCGGCGTCCTGCGCCGTGAGCACCAGTCGCGACCCCAGCGTCAGGTCGAGCCGCTGGGCGAGCCGCTGGCCCACATAAGCGTGGAGACGATCCCCTGGCTCCAGGTAGCGGCCCTCCACCAGGCGCTGCTCGACCCCGAGCTGGGAGAAGCGCGCCTCCAGCTCGGGATCCGCTCCGATGATGCTCACGGGGACGGCGGCCGTCGGGGAGTTAGCCAGGCCCATCACCTCGAGCCGCGGCGCGACCTGGGCCACGTGGGAAGCGACGCCCGAGGCATCGAGCGCGGCGAACACGCGCTCCCGCGCACCCGTGGTGAGCCTGTCCTCCAGCTTGCGGGAGAAGCGAAACTGCGGGTGCTGCAATACGACGTGCCCCGTGCCCATCCGCACGCCGCTGTCGATCCAGTCTTCGTGGGCGCCGTCGCCGATGGTCCGGGCCATCACGAGCGCCACGACACCCAGCATCATGGCCATCCCGGTCAGCAGGCTGCGGCGCCACTGGCGCACCACGTTGCGTCGCGCAAGTCGCAGCAGAATGCTCCGGCGATTCATCGTCCGCTCAGCGTGTCGGCCGGCGACACCCGCGCCGCGCGGATCGCCGGGTAGAGGGCCGCCGCCACGGCCGTACCGAACAGGGCAGCCGCCGCCGCGGCGCCCATGAGCCAGGGATACTCCACACGCAGCAGCGGCCGCAGGAGCGCGCCGGAGATCGTCGTCTCGCCGAAGAGCCAGCTCACGCTGGGCGGTGCGTGGTACCACCACACGAGCACCGGCAGGGTGATCGCGACGCCGGCGGCCAGCGCGATCGTGCCGAGCGCCACTGCCTCGTACAGCACCGAGCGCACGACGGCTCCCGGTGTGGTCCCGAGGGCCCGGAGCAGGGCAAACTCGTAGCGCCGCTCGAACGTGGCCATGAGCATGGTGTTCGCGACCCCAAAGATGGCCATCGCGAACACGATCACCATCAGGACCCACTCCATCGCCTCGCTCAGATTGGCGTACTCCACCATCTCGGGGCGGAGCGTCATCCACGACTCCGCGGACACAGCCAGGCTACCGCGCTCCAGCTCGGCCCCGAGCCGAGTCGCCGCCTCGGCCGCGATCCAGGGGTCGGGCACCGCGGCGGCGATCTCGTGTATCCGCGACGGCGGCATCGCCATCAGGAGCTGCAGCATGTCGAGGGGGAAGAGCGCAAAAGCCCGATCCAGGTCCACGAGGCCCGAATGGAACACGCCGGCCACGATGAACAGATCGTTGCCCAGCGAGCCGTCGATGGCCGGTGCCACCACCACGATCTCGTCACCAGGCTCCGCACCCAGCGCGCGCGCCATCTCACTGCCGATCAGCACCTCATACGCGCCGGCAGCGGGAAGCCGCCCACGATCGAGGCTCTGCATCAGCCTCGAGACCTGTGGCTCCAGCTCCGGATCCACACCCAGAAACAGCGCCGCACCGGTGGCCGAGCCTGTGCTCACCAGTCCACCGCCGTAGACGCGGGGCGTGGCAGCGGCGACGTGCGGATCGGCCGCGACCGTCGCTACTAGGGCGGCTACATCGGTTCCGTCACGGCCGCCGATCGTGGCATAGACTTCCTTGTCGGGAAGGTAGTCGTCGGCGTGCACCTGGAGCTGGCCCGTCACGATCCCCGTCCCGTTCTCCACCATCTCGGCCACGAGCCCCTTGAGCAGCCCGACCATCAGGACCACCGAGAAGTAGCCGATCGCCAGCGCGCTCGCCGTGACGATGGAGCGCCGCCGGTTGCGGCCCAGGTTACGCCACCCGATGCGCCACCAGCGCCCCTCACGCACGACTAGCGAGCCTCGCTCTGGAGCCGGCGGAGGGAGAAGAAGGACTCGTCGAGCTCGATATCGAACTCGAGTTCCCTGTAGAGGATGGTCGTCCGCTCGTCCGGCTTGTCGGCCGGCACCACATCCATGCGGGCAGGCACGAGCCTCCCGCCCATCACGGTGAAGTCCTCGAACGTCATCGTGCGTGCCAGCTCACCCCGGTCGTCGTAGTACCGGGCCCACACCGGCATCAGGTCGTCCTTGCGCACCTGCTCCTCGATGCGACCCCACACCACCGCCGCTTCCGGCTTGGGCGTGAGAATGAACTCCCACACGGCCACGCCGTCACGCGTACCCTCGAAGCCGATCTCGATGTCGTAGTCCTCGATGATGTGACTCTCCTTCACCAGATCGTCGTTGGTGAAGTGAGAGCCCATCCATGCCGCACCCATGAGGGAGGGCGGGAGCTTGATGCTGCGGTCGACCCGCGGGAGGTAGTTCCAGATTTCGTCGCCGGCCTTGAGTGTCGCGGTGCCGGCGTCCTTGCGGGGGGATAGGATGTGGATGAGAGAATACTCGGTGCCGAGCGACCAGATACGCATCTCGTAGGTCCGGCTCCAGTGCTGCGTCACCACCTCCATCTCCACAATGCCGCGGCTCGACTCACCGCGGAGCAGCCGGTCGACCCGGTCCACGATTTCCTGCGCCGTCTGCTGGCCCGAAAGCGACCCGAGTGGCAACAGCCCGAGCAAGCAGCCCGCGCCCAGCCGCGCCGACCAGCTCGTCATGGCGGGCACCACGTGCGGTGCCCGCTCAGCGCCGCAGCGTTACGAGGATGGCACCGCCGCGGTGCCCCGTACCGAACCGAGTGGTAGCGTTGCTCCCGTCGAGGTAGCGCAGCTCCCAGAGCTGCTCCACCGCGATGTTCCTGAGCACGTTGGTGCCGCCCCGGCGGAGGTTCTCGACGTAGACCACCGCGTCGTCCCCGCTCGTCCGCTGGCGCAACCAACTCGGGCGCAACCGCCGGATCACGTCCATCGCGGTGCTTGCGCTGACCGACTCAATCTCCCGGTAGGTAATGACGTTCGGATCTCCCGACGGCGTGTCCGCGGCCGTGGGCTCGAGCTCTTCGGTCTGCCCTCCTGAAGAACAACCCACGGCGAGGATCGCCGCCACCAGCAGGATCAGACATACACGTAATTTCATGAACCCCTCCCGGTCTGATCGATTCCACGCCTGGTGAACACCAGGATCGCCCCGGACGTGTGCCCCGTGCCGAACCGGGTCGTGGCCTCTGACGCTTCGAGGTGCCGCATCTCCCGAATGTCATCTACGTACAGCGAGCGCAGCACCTCGACATCTCCCCGGTTCGTGTCGTCGACATACACGCGGATTGGGTCCACCGTGAAGCGAGCCGACCGCACGCGGGTCTGGAGCCAGCTCGGCTGCAGCTTGTAGATCACCTCGAAGGCGGTCCGCACATTGGCCTCCTCGATCTGCCGGCGGGTGATCACGTCTGCTCGCGACAGCGGCTCGTCGAATCCCTCCTGTGTAGCCGGGGAGCAACCGAGCACGATCAGCATGGCGGCGAGGAGGGCGCCGCGGTGAGGCTGCAATGCCATGTCACCAACTCCTCCCTCTAATCCGATGGCGCCGCGCTGCGGGCCCGCCCGCGCGCGGCGCCGGTTCTACCGCCTGGTGGTCACCAGGATCGCACCAGACGTGTGCCCGGTACCGAACCGGGTCGTGGCGTCGGCCGAGTTCATGTGGCGTATCTCGGCCACGGTCGTCGCGTCCAGGAACCTCAGCTGGTCGGTATCGCCCCGGAGCAAGCCATCCACGTAGACGCGCACTGGATCGGGCTGGCCCGCCCCACGAGAACGGACCCGCAGCCAGTGCGGCTGCAGCCGGTTGACCACCTCATAGGCAGTCCGGGCTTGGGCCTGCTCGATCTGCTCCCGGGTGATCAGATTGCGGGTGGTCGTGGGGGCGCCTTCGGCACCCTGGGTCCCCGACGAGCAGCCCGCCAGGAGCAGGAGCCCTCCGGCGAGCGCGGCGAGTGTCCCGGCCTTCATGGTTGCCTCCCGAGTTTGCGTTCCTCCCCAACCATGGCCCCCGGCGCCGCCGAGCGGCAAGCGCCACGCCACGGCGCTCCCGGCGCGCGTACGCCCAGCGGAGCGACCCGAGGGCGCCTGGGCCTCACGCACGAAAGATACCCCGCCGATCCCGGGCACGCCGTGTGCGCAGTTGCGGCCGTCCTACGCCCTCGCTAGCCTGCGTGATCACTCTTGACAGAGGTCACAATGCGCCGAGCCCACACGGTGGTTTCCCTCTTGCTGCTACTGACCGCGCTCCCAGCCGCGCACGCGGCGGCACAGAATCCGGCGAATGAGACGCGTCCCCTGCCCTACCCCGTCACCATGTCCCCAGAGTTCCAGCATGCCCTCGAGCGGGGCTCGCGCAGTACCACGGGAGAGCCGGGGCCCGCGTACTGGCAGCAGTGGACCGACTACACCATCCGGGCGCGCCTCGACACCGAGGCGAAGCGGATCGACGGCACGGTGCGGATCGCTTATCACAACCGGTCGCCGGACACGTTGGGTGTCGTGTACCTGCAGCTGCTGCAAAACCTCCACGCCCCCGGGGTGGTGCGGAACCGCCCCCAGCGAGACGTGACAGGCGGTGTCGAGCTGAAGCGGGTGGTGGTGGGGGGGCGCCAGCTCGAGGAAGGCGCGCAGCGCGGCTTCGGTTACCTCGTCGGCGGCACGGTCATGCAGGTGCGCCCACCGCGCCCGGTGGCACCCCGTGACTCCCTGATCATGGAGATCGACTGGGGCTTCATGGTACCACGGCGCAGTTCGGGCCGCATGGGCTGGAGCCGCGACAACCTGTTCCACATCGCCTACTGGTATCCACAGATGGCGGTGTATGACGACGTGGTCGGGTGGCACACCGACAGTTACCGCGGCAACGCCGAGTTCTACATGGGCTACGGCAGCTACGACCTCACGGTCGAGGCACCGGAGGGCTGGGTGGTCACGGCGACGGGGCGGCTGGAGAACGCCGCGGAGGTCCTCCCCGACCCGATCGTGCAGCGTCTGCGCCGCGCCGAGGAGAGCGACACCGTCGTCCATGTCCTCACGGCTGTGGACTTCGGGCCGGGCAAGGCGACCCGCCGCTCGGATACGGGCTACCTCGCATGGCACTTCATCTCCGACAACGTGCGCGACGTGACCTTCAGCGCGACCCGATCCTCGATGTGGGACGCCGCGCGCACGCCGGTGGGCGATCTGGACGGCGACGGCACAACGGACTACGCGCGCGCCCAGGCCTTCTACCGCGGGACGGCACCCCGCTGGCAACACGCCTGGCGCTACGTGCAGCACTCAATCGATTTCCTCTCCCGCTGGACGGGCGTGGAGTATCCGTGGCCGCACATGACGGCCGTGGAGGGCGCGGACATCATCGGCGGCGGCATGGAGTTCCCGATGCTCACTCTCATGGGCGACTACAACCAGCGCGGCGACACGGCGCTGTACAGCGTGACTGCCCACGAGCTGGCGCACATGTGGGTGCCCATGATCGTGGGCAACGACGAGCGCCGCCGTGCTTGGATGGACGAGGGCACCACCTCGTTCAATACCGCGCAGGCCAAGAAGGAATTCTACCCGGGACCGGACTGGGACCGGGGAAACCGAGAGGGTTACGCACAGTTCGCCCGGACCGGTCGGGAGGGCGAGCTCATGCGCTGGTCCGACTTCCACTACTCGGGCTCGGCATACGGTGTGGCCTCCTACGGCAAGCCCGCCGCGTTGCTCGCCGCACTGCGTGGTCTCCTCGGTGAGGAGACGTTCGTGCGCGCCTACCGCACGTACCTCGCGAACTGGTCGTTCAAGCACCCCAAGCCGTGGGACTTCTTCAACACGTTCAATACGGTGAGCGGGCAGGACCTGGGCTGGTTCTGGCGGGCTTTCTACTTCGAGACCTGGACCCTGGACCAGGGTGTGGAACGCGTGACCGTGAGCGGCGACCGGACCACCATCGTAGTGCGGGACCACGGCCTCGCGCCAATGCCGGCGCGCCTAACCGTCACGCTGGCGAACGGGGATGTGGTGTTCGGCGAGATCCCGGTGGCCACGTGGCTCGAGGGCAAGCGGCACGCAGAGTTGGCCATCCGGACCGATTCTCCCGTCGTCCGGGTCGAGATCGACGCCGACCAGGCCTTCCCCGACGTCAACCGGGACAACAACGTGTGGCGGCGGCTCGACTAGACGACGCGTTGCAGGTGCGTGTCCTTGAAGGCGGTGGGGTACTTGAGCCCGAAGCCGAGCAGACGGTCGCAGCCGATGTGGGCCGCCCAGATGAGGCCCACGCCCATCATGAAGCCGCGCTCCCCAATGAAGCCGAGCGCGAAGACCGCTGCCGGTAGCACGTAGGTGTGCGCCACGTTGTACGCGACCGCGCCGATCCTGGGCGTGGCGAAGTACGCCAGGATCGAGAGGTCGGGTAGCAGGAACAAGACCACAAAGAGCCACCAGCTTTGCCCTGACTCCAGATAGAGCAGCAGGGCGACCACCAGCATGGCGAACCCCTCCAGCCGCAGCACGATACCGGGGCCGGTCGGGTCCTGCTCACGGGGAATGATCTGAGGGGCCTGCAGCCAATTCGGCACGGGTCATCTCCCTGACGAGCAGCATGACGAATAGGGCACCGCTCCGGGATTGGCAAGCCGTCGTTGCGCAATCGCACCGCCGACGCCACCATGAGACCGATGCCGCCACTGCTCGAGGCGACCGACTGCCGGGACACGCTCGCGCGCCTGGAGCGCCTGACCCCCGAGCACCGGCCGCAGTGGGGCCGGATGTCGGTCGGCCAGATGCTGTGCCACCTGAGCGACTACTTCGAAGTCGCCCTGGGACGGGCCGCGGCCAAGCCGTTCGGCAACGTGCTGACCCAGGCCCTGGCGTGCTGGGCAATCTTGTCACTCGGTATGCGCTTCCCCAGGAACGTCCGCACCCTCCCCGAGTTCCGGGCAACGTCCCCGGAGGCGTTCCAGCGGGACCGCGCGCGGCTGCGCGACCTCATGCAGCAGTTCCACGCACGCCGGCAGCGTCTCGACTGGCCGCCGAACCCAGGCTTCGGCAGGCTGTCCCGCGAGCAGTGGGGTCGGCTCTCCTGGCTCCACGTGGACCATCACCTGCGGCAGTTCGGGGTATGAGGTTCCCCCAGGTCGTCATCGTGCGTTGGACGCCTCCGGGTGCCGCCAAGCTCGCCGGAATCGTAGGGACATGCCACCGATGCGAAGCCAGCTGATCGCCGCGTTGCTCCTGGTCCAGGCCTGCACCGGCCAGGCGACCGGCCAGGGGGAGCGCCCGCTGTCGCAGGCGGGCGTGATCGAAGGGTTCTACGGCCCACCCTGGTCCCACCAGGACCGCATCGACGTGCTGCGGTTCATGGGCGACGTGGGCCTCACCACGTACTACTACGCGCCCAAGGACGACCCCTATCACCGGCAACGGTGGCGCGAGCCGTATCCCGCCGATCGCCAGAGCGAGCTCGCGCAGTTGGCCGACACCGCCCGGGCGCACGGCGTCAGGCTGGTGTACGCCATCAGCCCCGGCGGCACCATGGTATACGCGGACTCCGGCGAGTACCAGGCTCTGCGGCGGAAGCTCGACGCCGTCGCTGCTCTGGGAGTGACCGACTTCGCCCTATTCCTGGACGATGTTCCGCCGACCCTGCAGCACGCAGCCGACCGTGCGACGTACCCGACCCTCGGCGACGCCCACGCCGACCTCATCAACCGGCTGCACCAAGACCTGCTCACGCAAGGGGCCTCGCTCGCCGTGACGCCCACGACCTACACCGACGCCTGGGGTGACCGCGAGTACCTGCGGCGCTTGGGCGAGCGCACCACGCGCGAGGTGCCCTTCTTCTGGACCGGGGTCGACGTGGCGGCACCAGAGATCACGGCTGCCCAGGCCCGCACGTGGGGCTCGCTCATCGGGCGGGCGCCCCTCGTGTGGGACAACTACCCGGTCAACGACTTCGCCCGGTGGCGCCCGTTCCTCGGCCCCCTGCGGCACCGTGCGCCCGACCTGGGGTCGGAGGTAGTGGGTATCCTCGCCAACCCCATGAACGAGGCGCACGCCTCGATGATCGCCCTAGCCACGCTCGCAGCCTACGCGCGGGACCCCCAGGAGTACGACCCCGACCGGGCGCTGTCACGGGCACTGGTGGATCTCTACGGTCCCGGTGCCCCCGCCCTGCTCGCCCCCTTCATCGAGATCTGGGGCGACTACGCCGACGACGAGAACCTGCTCGAGCCGCTGTTCGTGCCGGGAGCCCCGATCGAGGTAGCCGCAGTGGAGCAGGCCCTGGCGCGGCTCGAAGCAGGTCTCGCGCGGTTGGATTCCGCCGCGGCTGAGCTTGCTGCACTGCGGGCGCTGCACGACGACCTCGCACCGTTCGTGCGGCGCTCGGCCGCGCGCTTCGCTGAGCTGGCAAGCGACCCCGCGTACGTGCAGCGGGAGGGAAGGCTAGCGTTCCGCAGCGAGCTGGAGCGGTACGAGGCGAGTCCCGCCGGCCGGCCAACCGAGATCGACGGCGTCCTGGACGACTGGGGCAACGCAGCGTGGCACCGCCTGCGCGCCGCACGCGGCTCCGCTATCCCGGTGCCGCGCGCGGCATTCCGGCACGACGCAGGCCATCTCCAGCTGGCGCTACGGGTTCCCGTGCCTCCGTCGCGGGTGCGAGAGGGCGCCGGCGTGGGAGAGGGAGATCACGTGGCTCTCGTGCTGCAGAGCGACACCACCCACCGGCGCCATCTCGCCCCGGATGATCTCCTCCTCTTGGTGGCACCGCCGACGGCGACGCAACCGGCGGCGATCTACCTCCACTCCCTCCCGGCCCACGGCTTCATGGCGAAGTACCTGGCCGACAACCCGCCCGACCGCACGTTCTCGGAGTTCCTGCTCTCGACATTCGGTGCGCCGCCCGAGGGCTGGGCCGCCGCCGCGGCGCGCGGCGTGCGCTCGGGCGTGCGCAAGACGGCGGATGGATATCAGGTGGAGCTCGCCGTGCCGCTGGACGGCCGCGAGCGGGTGCGGCTCAGCCTCACCGTGGCCAGCAGCGCCGAGGGGCAGAGGGCAGTTCACGCCCTGGCACGGCGCAGCTATCCGGCGAACCCAGCCACATTCAGTGAGGTCGTGGTGCGGCGGTAGCCCCGCTGCGGCCCCCGGGCTTCCCCTCCAGCACCTCGCGCACGCGCAGGAACAGATCGGTCAGCGTCCACGGCTTGTGGAGGAACGGCACGTCGCGTAAGAACCCGGAGCCGGCCCAGACGTCCTGCGCCGAGTAGCCGCTGGTGAACAGGATCTTGGGATCCTTGCCCGCTTCCCGCAGCGCCTCGTAGAACTGCCGGCCACCGAGCCGCGGCATGACTAAGTCCGAGATGATCAGGTCGATGTCGCGCTCCTGCTCGTGGAACACCTCGAGCGCCTCCTCGCCGTCGGCCGCGAGCAACACGGTGTACCCCTGGCCCTCGAGCGCCCGCTTCGTGGCGCGGCGAATCCCCGCCTCGTCTTCCACGAGCAAGATCGTCTCGCCGCCACGCATCCGCTCGGCGGCCGGCCCCTGTGGCCCGGCCTCGACACCCGCGGCCACCGCCGGCAGGTAGACGTTCACGGTGGTACCCTCCCCGGGCTCGCTGTACACATGGACATACCCGCCGTGCTGCTTCACCATCCCGTAGATCATCGCCATCCCGAGCCCCGTTCCCTCACCGGGCGGCTTGGTGGTGAAGAACGGCTCGAAGACGTGCTCCCTCGTCTCCTCATCCATCCCGGTCCCGGTGTCGGTACAGGTGAGACAGATGTACTCACCGGCTTCGACCCACGGGTGGGTGGCGCGATACCCCTCGTCCAGCCAGGTGCGCGACGTCTCGATGCGCAGGATACCGCCCTCCGGCATCGCGTCCCGCGCATTGGTGGCGAGGTTGAGCACGATCTGCTCGATGGCGCCGGGATCCGCATCCGCGACGGCATCCGGCTCCGCCGCGAGGAGCTGGATCTCGATGTTCTCCGGCACGACGCGCCGCAGCATTCCGGAGAGCTCCTGTACGAGGCGGGTGAGATCGGCGGGTTGGAGCTCGAGACGCTCGCGCCGGCTGAAGCCTAGCAGCTTGCGTATCAGGGTCGTACCGCGCCGGGCCGCCGCCTGGATGTCCTCGAGGTCGGTGCGCGCCTGCGTGAGCTCACGCGGCAGGGCAGCCGTCACCAGGTCGGCATTGGCCAGGATCACGGTGAGCACGTTGTTGAAGTCGTGCGCGATCCCGCCGGTGAGCTGGCCGATCGCCTCCATCTTTTGGGCCTGCCGGAGCTGGGCCTCGAGCACGTGCCGCTCGGTCACGTCCTCGGCGATCATCTGGTACCCCTCGAAGCCACCGCCGTCGCCATGGACCGGCCGACCGCTGAGCCGCACCGTCACCCGCCGGCCGTCCTTGCGCCGCCAGTCGACCTCCAGACCGTCGATCGGCTCCCCCCGGCCGAAGCGCCCGAGCAGATCGCTGCACGCCTCCGCGTCCGCCCAGAGGTCGTGCTGCACGTCCACGCCCAGTAACTCCTCCTCTGCGCCGTAGCCCAGCATGTCCACCAGGGCAGGATTGGCGGCGAGCAGCTTGCAGTCCAGGCCCGACAGATAGATCCCGTACGGCGCGTGATCCACCAACGCGCGATAGACCGCCTCGGAGCGCCTCAACTCGTCCTCTGCCCGGCGCCGCTCGGTGATGTTGATGGCCGTGCCCACAATGCACTGCTGGTCACCCAGGGTCGCGCGCAGCGCCGTGAACACGTAGGGCACCCGGCTCCCGTCCTTGGCGATGAGCTGGGCCTCCGCGGTGGCGTAACCGGCAGAGAAGACCTCCCGCAGCCTCCGCTCGATGTTGGGGCGGTCCTCCTCGGGGAAGAAATCCATGGGACTCATCCCCATGAGCTCCTCTTCCGTGTAGCCGGTGAACTTGAGCAGGTTGTTGTTCCACCGCAGCAGCCGGCCCTGGGCATCCATCACGTAGAAGATCCCGGGCAGGCTGTCGATAGTGACGTCAGAGAACTGCTTCTCGCGCAGCAGCGTCTGCTCGGCCAGCTTCCGCTCCGTGATGTCCTCCACCATCGCGTGCCAGCCGGAGCGACCTTCCACCGTGATGGGCGTGAGGCTCAGCAGCGCGTCGTACGCCGATCCGTCCTTGCGCTTGAAGCGCACGCCCTCGCGCCGCACGAAGCCCTGCCTCCGTGCCACCTCGAGGATCCGGCTGCGCTCCTCAAGATCGGCGTAGAGCTGGGCCACGTTAGCGAGGGCCATGATGTCCTCTCGGGCGTAGCCGCCGGGCTCCAGGATGCTCTGATTGAACGCGATCAGGTTGCCGTGCGCGTCGGCCACGCCGAGACCGATCGGTGCGTTCTCGAACAGCGTGCGATACCGCTCTTCGCTCTCCCGCAGCGCGCGCTCCGAGTGCTTCTGCTCGGTGATGTCACGATAGATGCCGTAGACCGCCACCTGCCCCTGGCCGACCCGGATCGGCACGCCGAGAATGGAGACGTCCACCAGGGACCCGTCCTTGCGGCGGCGCACCGTCTCCACCGAGATTCGCTCTCCGCGGGCCACCCGGCTCGTGTACCCGCCGGCCTCGAGCTGCATGTCGCCCGGCGCGACGAGTTGGTCGATCGGCTGCCCCAGGACCTGCTCCCGCGTGTAGCCGAACAGGGTCGTGAAGTACTCATTGGCGCGAAGCACGATCCCGGCGTTGTCCACCAGCACCACTGCCTCCGGGGCGCTGTTGAACAGCTCGTCGAGGAACGCCTTCTCCCGACGCAGTGCCCGCTCCGCCCGCTCCCGGTCGGTGTCGGGCCGCTCCAGCTCGGCTATGCGCGCGCGCAGCCCAGCCAGCTCCTCGATGAGCTGTGCCTTCGTCTTCTTCTGATCGTTCATCGACGGCCCTTGGGAGACAGCAATTCCCCCACCCAGCTCCGCGCCACGCTCAGCGGGTCGGGGCTATCGTAGCCTCTCAGTTCACCACCACGCCGGCGTAGGCGACGACCTCCCGGTCATCGCCGGTGACCCACCCACTATGCCGGTAGTCCACCACCTCGGCCCGCTCGGCGCCGAGCCGCCGCGCCGCCTCCAGCACCGTCGCCGCAGGCGCCCGGCCGCACATGGTGACACCCTCACGGTGACACACGGCCAGCAGCTCCTCGCCATCCACCCGCTCGACGGACGCCAGGGCCTGGCGGTCCTTGCGTGCCGCCCGCTCGGCCGACTCGTAGTGGGTCATGTCAGAGGAGGCGACCAGCAGGACCTCGCCGGGCCAATCGTCGACCGCGCCCGCCAGAGCCTCGGCCAGCTCCCGGCACGGGTCCCACCGATCCCACGCCAGCACGATGGGCGCGATGCGGGCGTCGGGCGCGAGCAGCCGGAGGAACGGGAGCTCCACCTCGATCGCGTGCTCGCGCAGGTGTGCCGCCGGATCGTGGCGCAGCAACGGGCAGCGCGCCTCCACGCGCTCCAGGAACTCGCCGGCGACGGGAACCGCGCCCAGCGGCGTCTCGAACGCCCCCCCATGCCACGCGCCCGCGCCGCCCGGGTTCTCCAGTAGGCCCGTGTGGTTCGGCGCGATGATGACCACGATCTCGGGAATAGTCAGGCGGCCCCACACCTGCGCCGCGCAGCGCCCCGAGTAGATGAGCCCGGCGTGGGGCGCGATGGCGCCGCGTGCCTGTCGCGGCTCGGCTGCGACCTCACCCAACATGTCCCGCACTAGCGCGCGGAGCTCGTCGGGATCGGCGGGGTAGAACATGCCCGCAACTGCGGGCCGACGCGTCTCGACCATGGTGACCGCCTCCTCACCCGTCGGGGGTCACTGCTCATTCGTCACGGCCTCCCAGTCGTAAAACCTCGTTCCGGGACCGCCGGGACGATAGATCTGCACCGCCACGGCGCCTCGCGGGCCGGCCATCACCGTGTGTCGAGCGCCCCGCGGGATACGCACAGAGGTTCCTGCGGTGACGATCCGCTCGACGCTCCCGATGATCATCTGCCCCCCGCCGCAGGTGACGAACACGATCTCGTCGGCCTCGGCGTGGACGTGCTCCGGCAGCGCCGCGTCGGGGCGGAGCGCGATCCAGCCCGTGTAAATCCCCAGGGAATCTGCGGCGCCGGCGCTCAGGAGAGGGGCCGCCAAGACAGTGGCATCCGGGTTGCGATGCACTGGACCATTCGCCGGAAGCACACACACCCGCTCCGTGGGTGCCACGCACGCCAGGCCGGTCACCGTGGCACAGAGGAGCACCGCTCGGGCGCGCGGCTTGGAGAAGCGGGAGGCACTTCGTGTCCCCGCGGCTGCATCCCCACGGCTCCCCGTCAATTCGTCATCTCGGGGTAGAGCGTCACCAACAGGTAGTTGTCGCTGCGTAGGTAGCGCCGGGCGGCGTCCCGCACCGTGCCCGCTTCCAGCGCGTCGACCAGCTCCTCGTACGTGAGGATCTCGTGGTAGTCGGTGCCGTACTGGTCGTAAGTGAGCAGGACTCGCGACCAGAACCCGTTCTGTTTCAGCGCCGTCTCCCGTTCCCGTCGCTGCATTTCCTGCACCTTGCCGACTTCTACCTCGGTGGGCCCGACCGTCTTGAGACTGTCGATCTGCTGAAACACCACGCCCACCAGCTCGTCGACGCGCTCAGGCGCCGACCCGAAGCTGATGCGGATTGAGTACTCCTCTGTGGGACGCCGCGTCCCGCTGCTTCCCACACTCACGCTGTACGTGCCCCCCAGTGCCTCCCGCAGCCGCTCCCGCAGCCGGATCTCCATCACGTCGGCGAGTGCCCGCATGGCGTAGTGCTCGCGCCTGCCGTATTGCCACTCCCCCGTGAACATGATCACGGTCTGGCTGCGCGGCTCGACCCCGCGCCGCACCGCCTTGCGCACCACCCCCGTCGGGGGAGAAATCCCCACATCGCGCCAGCTCTCCACCCGCCCGATGGAAGGCAAGCCCCCGAGGTAGGTCTCCACCAGCGGCCGCAGCGAGTCGGGCTCGAAGCTCCCCACTAACACGAAGCTGAAGTCGCTCGCATCGGCGAAGCGGTCCTGGTAGAACCCGAACGACTTCTCGAGGTCCATCTCACCGTACAGCTCCACCGTCGGTGGGCGGCGCCGAGGGTGGTACTGGGCGAGCGTCACCTGGATCGTGTCCCGGAAGGCAGCCTCGGGGTCGGCCGAGCGGTTCTCGAGCCTTGCGGCAATCTGCTGCCGGTAGGCGAGGAACGCGTCCGGGTCCTTGCGCGGGGCGGTGAAGTAGAGGTAGACAAGCTGAAACAGCGACTCGACATCCTGCGGGGACACGCTCCCCGAGAGCCCCTCGTACAGCGACGAAATGTAGGGGCTCACGCTCACCGCTTTGCCCGCCAGCACCTTCTCCAGCTCCACCAGGCTGAACGCCCCCAGCCCGCCCCGCTGGACCACCGCAGACGCCGTCATGGCCGCCACGTGATCCTGATCCGCCACCAGGGAGGTCCCACCCGGGCTCCACGAGTCCAGGTAGATCTGGTCGTCCTTGAAGTCGGTGGGCTTGAGGATCACGCGTACCCCGTTGGCCAGCTCCCACACCGTGACGCCGACCTGCTCGACGGTCTCCTCGTGCACCACCGGGCTCGCACGCGGCATCTCGGGCACCAGAGGGGCATCCGCCACGGCGTCGACGTAGGGGGTGATCTCGGCTACCATGACCTCGGTGAACACCGCCCGCAACTCCGCCTCGTCCGGCACGTGGAGTCCCTCCTTCTCCGGAGCGCTCACTAGCACCACCCGGTTGCCGTCGGTTATCCACTGCCGCGCGAGCCGGTCTACCTCGTGGAGCTCGACAGTGGGAAGCAGCTGCCGTGTGAGCTCGAACTCGTAGGCGATGCCGGGGAACGGCTCGTGCTCCAGAAACGCCCTCGTATACTCCGCCGCGTAGGCCGCCGAGTTGGTCTTCTCCCGCTCCGCATATGCTTGCTCCATCCCGCGCAGCAGCTCCTCCTTGGTGCGGGCCAGCTCGGACGCCGTGAAGCCGTGCTGCGCTACGCGCTCGGCCTCGGTGAGCAGCGCCGTGAGCCCGTCGGTCACACCGTCCTCGCGCACGAGCGCGCCCAGCACGTAGACCTCCTTGGAGCGCACCACCCGGCCCTGCCCCGAGAAGGCACCGAGGAACGGTGCGTCGGGCCGCTGGCTGAGCTCGAACAGCCGCGTGTTGAGCATCCCGTTGTAGAGGGCCTCCACCAGCCCTTGCCGGTAGTCGGCCACGGTCCCCTGTGTCCGGACCGGCTGCTTGAAGTACACAGCCACCTGGGTGCCGCTGGCCTCCGCGTCGGTCGCGATCGCGAACAGTGTCTCGCGGTGGTCGGGCACGTCGGCCAGGGGCCGGGCTCGCGGACGCGAGGCCATGGGCACCGAGGCGAAGTGCTGGTGAATCAGGGACTCGATCGTCACCGGATCGAAGTCGCCCACCGCCACGACGGCCATGAGATCGGGACGGTACCAGTCCCGGTAGAACCGTGCGAGAGCCTCGTGCTCGAATGCCCCGAGCACCTCAGGCTCCCCGATCGGGAGGCGCTCGGCGTAGCGCGAGCCCTGGAACAGCACGGGAAACTGCTGGTCCCGCATGCGGGCCTCCGCACCCCGCCCCAGGCGCCACTCCTCGAGCACCACGCCGCGCTCCAGCTCGATCTCTGCGGGGTCGAAGGCCTGCAGGTGGGCCCAGTCTTCGAGGATCTGGAACGCCTGCCGCAGGATTACCGCGCTGTCGGTGGGCACCGTCAGCATGTACACGGTCTCGTCGAAGCTGGTGTACGCATTGAGGTCGGGCCCGAACCGCATCCCGACTCCCTCCAGATAGTCCACCAGTGCCTGCTTTGGGAAATGTTCGGTACCGTTGAATGCCATGTGCTCCACGAAGTGCGCCAGGCCCAGCTGGTCATCGTCCTCCAGCACCGACCCCGCGTTCACCACGAGACGCAACTCCGCCCGCTGCTCCGGACGGCTGTTCACGCGGATGAAGTAGCGCAGTCCGTTGTCCAGCCGACCCAGGGTGACGTTGGGATCAACGGGGAGCGTGTCCGAGAGCTGAAAACGGCCGGCGGGCGCGTCCTGCGCCGGCGCCGACCGAGCGAGGGCAAGGCCTGCAACGGCCACGCCCAGGAGGAGAAGTGCCCTGCGCGCCATGCTCGGGGTCCTGCTACGTGCCGCCGTCAGGTGCGAATGTCGAACACGTAGCTGTTGAGGTACTGAATCGTGTGTTCCTGCTCTTGGACCTGGTGGGCGAGGAGGTCACCGCTGGTGATCAGGCCACGGAGTCCTCCGTCGTCCACGACGGGAAGGTGGCGCACGCGCTTCTCCGTGAACAGCGCCATGCACTCCTCGAGGCGAGCCTCTGGCCGGCAGGTGATCACGGGGGACGTCATCACCTCGCCCAGCGTCACCTGCGCCGGGTCCCTCTGCTCGGCGACCACGCGTCGCAGCACGTCCCGCTCGGTGAAGATACCGACGAGCTCGCCGCCCTCCGTCACCACGACGCTACCAATACCGCGCTCGTTCATCAACCTCGCAGCGTGCAACACCGACTCGCCTGCGACCGTGGAAACTACTTCCCCACCCTTCCGCCCCAGGATGTCTTGCACCGTGGCCATGGGCCGGCCTCCGCAGTTGGGGGATCTTCTCCGATTCTAGGGCCTTCCCGGCTTAAATGCTAGTAAGACTGTCCCTTTCGTTGCCACGAACATATCTTATGGGGCGCAATTACTGACGCGTCCCGAGCCGCGACTAATGACTTCCCTAGGTGCCGTGGAGGGCAACTTATCGCGATCCCAAACCGTTTATGGAGCGCAACAATTGACCGGCTGAGGTGTTATAGCCTGTCGTAGATGTACACTCTGACGAGCAGGGAGGCCGGGGACACAGCTCAAAGACCGCCGCGATTCTGAGTCGCGGCGCCCTTCAGTCCCAAGCTCCCCTGCTTGGCGTGCGTTTCAGGCCGAAACGCGGCCAGACGCGCGCCACAGCCCCGCGCCAAGCGGGCCAGCACTGCAGGAGGGGGTGATGCCGATGGACACACACCGCTAGTAGGACGCCTGCAGTCGTAGCACGACTGCAGGAGTAGGACACCTATGTCTTTTCCTCAGGAGAACCACAACATGCGATTGGTACGTTTACTGCTTGCTTTCGGAGCAGTCGGTCTGATCAGCCTCGGTGCGGCTTTGCCCGCCGAAGCGCAGACCGGCCAGATCCGGGGGCGAGTGA
>CAYGBV010000068.1:0-17476 GCA_964348295.1 uncultured Gemmatimonadaceae bacterium | reverse complement strand
TACGAGGGTTGGAGCCAGTACGAGCAGTGGTTCCCGCTCAATGTGCGGGCGATCTATCGGTGGTTGGTTGGGGAGGAGGGCATGTGAGGTCTGCTCGGGCTGGGACTTCGACGGCGCTGGTTCTGTAGGTTGCCACGAAAGAAATGGGCTCCCGAGGTCGTGTGACCTCGGGAGCCTTTGAACGGCCGGCGGCCGTTCGGTCTAGGTGGCGGCTACTTTATGGTGATCTGGTGGTACTCCAGGAAGCCGGGCCACTGGGTGTTCCCCTGGGCGCCGCTGCCGAGGTGCAGAGTGATGAAGAAACCTCTGCTGTCGCCATCCGACGCGGCGAGGTCGATGCCCTCACCGAGAAGGGCGCCGCAACCCTTGCGACCGTCGAGCGTACAGGTGTCGCCGGCAGAGAGTGGGTGCGACATCTCGTACACGGTCTGGCCACCCACGGTGTTGTTGAAAGCGGCCTCTGTGTCCATGGAGCCACCGAATGCCGCGTCGTCGTGCCCGCAGCTCGACTGGCTGGACGTAGAGCACTTCTCATCAACGAACTTGTCGGCTTCTCCGCCCTCGGGCTCGAACTCCCAGACGTCGTCGCCGGCTTCGCGCCCATTGGCGCTCCCGTTGCCGTTGCTATCCCACTCGATGCGCAGACCGTTCACCCGACCCGTTCCGGGCACGACCACCGCGAGGTGGAAGTCGGTGCCGTCATTCATGTAGTACAGCGTCGCATCGACCGTGGAGCCCCCTGACAGGTTCACCGGGAAGGTCTCTTGCAGCGCGCAATCCCACTCGCCGGGAGCCATGGTGCCGTCGATCGCGATGGGCGTCCCGAACCCCGGCTCGCAGCCGATGGCGGTGAACAGGAGCCTGGTACCTTCCGCTATCTCCTCGAAAGTCTCGTCGGCCGGCTCCTCGATCAGGTCGTCGTCGTTCTCGTCGTAGAGAATCGGCGTGAACGGATCGAACGGCCCGAGCGTGTAATCACTGTTTCTCGGGCCATTGCAGTTACGCGCCGACGGCGGAGTGGAGGCATCCTGACACACGAGTGCATCCCTGGAGTCCGCGATGCCGCGGCCGGCGGCGGTTAGCTTGTTCGTGCCGGGAGTGTCGGCGAGCGTCCACTCGACCTCGACGACCCCGGATGTTCCCGTCGTGCAGACCACGTCGTCTGCACCGGGGTCATACTCACAGCTGTCGTCCCCTTCCTTGGGGCCTACGCTGCCCTCAACCTCCGCAGTGGCCACATTCCATCGCACCGTCGCACCAGCGACGGCTCTGCCGTGGAGATCCGTGACCTTTGCCGCAGTGGGAAGCACTGAGCCGGCCGGCGCCACCCGGGTCGCATCGGCGGCGTTCACGAAATCTATCTTCCCCGGCAGCGCGAGCATGAACTTGCTGCCGAAGGTCGTCAGGCCGCCCCCCCCACCACTGCGATGGCCCACGGCACCGCTCGCCATCAAGGTGCTGGGGGTGAACAGCGACAGCACCTTGTCGCGGATCCGGCTGGCGAGCCCCTGCGACGCGTTCGAGGGCAGGCTGGCGAACTCCCCACAGTTGTCCGCTGGGTGCAGCGCCTCGATTCCGCCGTCACCGCGGAAGTGGTGGACTCGGAGGTCCCCTGCCTGGGCGGCCGTTAACCCAAGAGCGTGGAAGTCGAGATCGCACAGCGAGATGGTCGCCGTGACCTCGAGTACGGGATTGAAGTCGTCCGTGAGAATGTCGGTTTCCAGGCACGTGCCGAACGTGGGCAGGTCGAACTGGATGCTCGGGTCATCGTCGACATAGACGTCGCATTCCTGGAACGTCACGGTGCCCGAACTGGTCAGCGTGGTCTGGTCCGGGATGTCGAGCAGGGTGGTGCCGAAGGTCGTCTCGAGGTCGAAGGAGACTCCGCCATCGAGGCTGAAGGACTTCGTTTGGCACGTCACGCCCGGCGGGCAGAACGCGAGCGCCTCGATGCGGACCTTGATCGGAATCGTGTTGCCGTAGTTGAACTGACAGTACGGCTCGTCGGTGCAGCTCGCCACCGGGGGGCCCGGATCCGGATCCACGTCCCGGAAGCCGACCACGGTGCTCGAGCCCACCATCACCTGGACGCGGTAGTGCGTGTTCGTGTCGAGCGGGAAGTCCGACGTCTTCCAGTTGACCTTGTACAGCTCGTTCGTGAAGTCAACCGTCATCGGCAGGTCCGGACCCACGTCGGCGACGCACTCCGGCTCCGGTTCGGGACCCGTCACCGGCTCGCCAACGTTCAGCTCGCAGATCCTTACGAACGGCGCAAGATCCGGGTTGAACGCGTTATCCCCGAAGTACTCGGTTCCGCTCGGGCTTCCCACCAGCGGCGGGAAGAAGAAGAACTCGGGATTCCCGTCGTGGGCGCCGTCGGAGATCGCGAAGACGACCGACGGCGCGTCGGGAAGCGGCGTCGATTGCTCGTCCTGGCACGCGAACAGGACCGACGTGCTCAACAGCAGTGGTAGGATCCTTTTCATTGGCGCTCCCTCCTTGAGGTTTGCTTCAGCTGCTCTGCGTCCCCTGCCGGAGAGAGGGCCGAAGCGTCGTGCAGCAAGCGAAAGACGCGGTTGACGTATTCAGTCATTGGCGGGCCGCCAGGAGTGTCTGGAAGCCGGAGTGCTCCGTGAGGGGTTGCCACCACCAGTGGAGATTCTCCCCGACCTCGAACGCATGATCCGGGTTGGCCGCCACGTATCCTTTCAAGACCTCGACTGCCTCGTCGTAATCCCCGAGCAGCGTGCGCACGGCGGCTTCGTACATGGCCAATTCGCTGTCCGGGTCGACCTCGCGATCGGCGCGGGCCCGCAGCAGGACGGCGCGTGCGCTGTCCATGTCGCCGGCACGGCCGATCACGCCGCCGACGATCACTTCGCCCACGCGGGTGTGGAACGCCTTGCGGTCCTCGGGCGTCACCTCCGCCAGCCTCGCTGCCAGCTGCCACGCCTGCTCCACGTCGGGCTCGGCCCGCTCTGTGAGCATCATCCAGAGCTGGCACTCCACGATGAGGTAGGCGTCCGGGAAGCGTCGCCAGGCCTCGTCGCACCAGCGCTGCGCTTCCGTGAACTGGCGGAGGTTGTAATAGCCCCAGAAGAGCCTGAGGAGGATCTGATTCGCGTCGGCGATGTACGCGTCCTCCTCGTATGCTCGGCGGGCTGCCAGCAGCACGGCCACCTGGTCCTCGGTATTCAAGTAGAGGTGACTGAGCGAGCTGTACGCGGTCGCCAGAGTCGGATCGATCTCAACCGCAGCTTCCAAGTCCGCCTGAGCGTCGCTGAAGAGCCTGTCGGCATCGGCGGGATCGGGCGTCACGTTGAGGAGCCAATGGAAGTACTTGAGCGTCCCGCGCTGCTCGAGGGCCCGCGCGTGGTTGGGGGCGAGCTCCAGGGCGCGCTCGGCGTGGCCCAGGCCGACCTCGATCTGCTCGAGGATCGTACTCAGGTCGCGCAGGTACGCGGCGGTCCGACCGCGACGAAAGGCAACATGGGCCCGCATGACGACGGGCTCGACCCAGTCCTGGTCCGCCGCCTGTCCGAGCGCTAGAACCGAATCGGCCCGCTTGAACGCGCTGGCGGCCTCGTCCAACTCACCCTCGCGGAGCAGCTCCTCGCCTTGCTTGCGCAGCACTTCCGCACGCTGCACCAGCGTCCATGCCTCGACGCTCGACGTTTCCGCCCGGCGCTCGCGCAACCGGATCTCGTCTCCGAGGCGCTGGCGCAGCAGGCGCGACGCTTGCAGGGTGACGGAGTCTTGCGCTGCGAGCAGGTCCGCGGCGGGCAGCTGGAAGCTCGTGCGCTCGATGTCCACACCACTGGTGCCGTCCACCAGCCGAACCGTCACGCGCAGGTCATCGCCGGCCCGCTCGACTCCCCCCATGATGATGCTGCCCACCGCCAGAGCTCGCGCGATGCTGTCGGGGGGCAGCCTGCTCTCCCGATAGGGCGCCACTCCGTTGCGGGAGACGACGTCCAGGGCTCGAACTTCGGAGAGCCTCGCGATCAGCCGTTCCGTGAAGCCGTCGGCGAGAAACCCGAGCTCGCCGTCCGTGCTGAGGTCGTCGAAGTAGAGCACCGCCACGCTGGTGGCGTCTAACCCGGCGATGTCGCTCGTGCCGCCGCCTCGCGGCCACAGCTGCCAGCCGGCGAATCCGAGTCCCACCACAACGACAGCAGAGACCACGGCGATCGCCCCTCGTGGCAGCCGGCGGGCGGTACGTCGTAGCGCTGCGGTGTGGGCCGTGCGCGCCGCAGTGGCCGCCCGCGACTGCCGGTGCTGGGCCAGCGTGCCGCTGTCCAGCATGTTCAGCGCCTCGGCGAGCTCCCCAGCGGTGCGGAACCGGTCGGCCGGCGACTTGGCCAGGGCAGTGAAGATGATGTCTTCCAGCTCGGGCGAGACCGTCTGCCGCATGATGCTGGGCGGCGGCACCGCGTCCATCGTGTGCCGCGCCATGATCGCCTGGGGGTTGGGACCGGTGAACGGCACCTGGCCCACGAGCATCTCGTACAGCATGCAGCCCAGGCTGTAGATGTCGCTGCGGCCGTCGACAGTCTCCAGCCCCATGGCCTGCTCGGGGCTCATGTAGGTCGCCGTGCCGATAGCCGTCCCCGTCTGGGTGAGCTTCTCACCTCCCGCCTCGGTCACGGCGAGTGCGATCCCGAAGTCGGCCACCACCGCGTGGCCGCCCGACAGCATGATGTTGGCCGGCTTGATGTCGCGGTGCACCAGCCCGTAGGCATGCGCGTGGCTCAGCGCCTCGGCCACCTCCCGGGTGATGCGCACTGCGTCGGGAATGGGGAGCTGCTGTTCGCGGGCCATCATGTCGGCCAGCGACTCGCCCTCCACGAAGGGCATGACGTAGTATAGGAAGCCTTCGGCCTGACCCGAATCGTAGAGGGGCAGGATGTGCGGGTGGCTCAGCTTGGCGGTGACCTGGATCTCGCGCAGGAAGCGCTCGTGGCCCAGCGACGCGGCGAGATCGGGATGCAGGACCTTGACGGCAACCAGCCGGTCGTGCTTCAGATCGCGCGCCAGGTAGACGGTGGCCATACCACCGGCTCCCAACTCGCTCTGGATCTCGTAAACGTCTTGTAAGGCAGCTCTTAGGCGCTCGAGCTGGTCAGACACGGAGCGCAACTCCGGGAGGTGTTGCAGCACATATATACGCCTCGGAGCGGCGGACGGCTAGGGGAGCCCCCGGGTTGCCATCGGAAGACCCCGGAGCCGGTCGGCCGCGCTCAGTGTGACTCAGGAACTCTTGGTCCGCGGCAGACGAGGCCCGACCCACCCCAGGATCCGCTCCGGCATTGCGTCTCGGTTCGCGCGGGTGAGTTGCCACAGCTCCGTGCCGGGTCGCGCCTTCACCTCGGCGATGAATCCGCCACCCCGTGCGGCCACGGCGGCCACCAACGGCACGCCCGCGTCCAGCAGTCGGCGCATGGCACCCACGAACCCGCGAGACAGGCACTCCATCTTGCCGATCTCGTCCACCAGGTAGAGCCGTGCAGCGGGGTCCGGCGCTAGCAATCCGACCGCAACCTGCTCCAGCATCTCGACGTCGACGCCGTACTTCCCAACCCGGTGCCTGGAGCGGAGATCCACGTGCGCCAGTACGCGACGCGGCTGGCCGTGAAACGGGATCAGCTCGAAGCCTCGGCGAGTTCCGGCCTGACGGATCTCTTCGGTATAGAAGCCACGGATGCCCTGCGGGCCGAGTCGGCGCGGCAGCTCGCGCAGCACGGTGGTCTTCCCGACGCCGGGAACGCCGGTCAACAGCAGAGTGGTGGGCTCGGTCTGCGACATGGCGGGCTCGCACCAAGTGGTGTTGTGTCTCTAAACTTGGCTTCATAGCCGCCTTAATGGCCAAAATGCGACATTGTACGTACACATTCGGCATCCTGCATCCGAGGACGCTCTGGCGGTGGCACTCCCGCGACGGTCGCCGGTGCTGACCGGCGAAGGTGGAACGATGGGTACGCTCTCCGGCCCGCACGCCGGGGCGGGGAAGACCACCGTGCTCGTGGGCAATCCCAACGTCGGCAAGAGCGTCCTGTTCAAGAACCTCACCCGGCGCTACGTCACCGTCTCGAACTACCCTGGGACGACCGTCGAGGTCGTGCGGGCCAAGGCCGCCTTCGACGGCCGCGAGATCGAGGTGATCGACACCCCCGGGGTGAACGACCTCGCGCCGCGCAGCGACGAGGCCCGGGTCACGCGTCAACTGCTCGACGAGTGTGCCGACGCGACCATCGTACAGGTGGCCGACGCCAAGAACCTGCGTCGCGCCCTGCTCCTCACGCTACAGCTGGCCGAGCTGGGGCGGCCCACGGTGCTCGTCCTCAACATGTACGACGAGCTGGAGGAGCGGGGACGTCAGATCGACACGGCGCGTCTGGGCGAGATCCTGGGGATCCCGGTCGTCGCCACCGTGGCCCCACGCAATCAGGGAACCGGTGAGCTCGTCGAGGCCCTGCCCCGGGCAGCCGTGCCGCAGGTGCCCGAGGAGGTGGCCGCGGCGCCGGGCGACGAGTACGGGCACAACCGGGCGCTGCTCGCCCACGTGAACGAGATCCTGGCCCAGACCTACTTCGTGGCCCGGCCGCCCCATCCCTCCGCGCGGGTGCGCCTGGGCCTCATGGCGATGCACCCCGTGAAGGGCATCGCGGTGCTCGCCGCCGTGCTGTTCACGGTCTTCTGGTTCGTGGGCCTGTTCGGGGCCGGCACGCTGGTGGACCTGCTGGAGGTGGGGCTGTTTCAGCAGCGCGTCAACCCGCTGGTGATCGGGGCGGCCGACGCGGTGTTGCCGTTCCCCCACAGCCACGACAGGGCGGAGCTCACCTACAGCTTCGGCATTCCGGCCACACCGGTCCACGAGGTGACAGTGGGGAGCGTGGAGCGGGAGGTCGTGCTCCCGACCTATGCGGTGGAACCCGGCACTGACCTGAGTGCGTGGCAGCAGGTGTTGCGCTTCGTGCACGATTTCCTGGTGGGCGAGTACGGCGCCGTCACGATGGCCCTGGCCTACGCGTTCGCCATCGTGCTGCCAATCGTGACCGCGTTCTTCCTGGTGTTCAGCATCCTGGAAGACTCGGGCTACTTCCCCCGCATGGCGATCATGGTGAACCGGGTGTTCCGGGTCATGGGGCTCAACGGGAAGGCCGTGCTGCCCATGATCCTCGGGCTCGGCTGTGACACCATGGCCACGATGACGACGCGCATCCTGGAGACCCGCAAGGAGCGCATCATCACCACCATGCTGCTGGCGCTGGCGGTCCCGTGCTCGGCACAGCTCGGGGTGTTGCTCGCGCTCATGGCGAGCCTTTCGCCGGCGGGCGCCCTTGTGTGGCTCGGGCTCGTGATCTGCGTGATCTTCCTCGTCGGCTGGCTCACGGCGCGGGTCATCGGGGGAGAGAGCAGCGACTTCATCCTGGAGATCCCGCCGATGCGCCGGCCCCAGGTCTCCAACGTGCTGGTGAAGACGGCGAGCCGGCTCGACTGGTATCTGCGAGAGGTCATCCCGCTCTTCGTGCTCGGCACGGCGATCCTCTTCTTGCTGGACAAGCTCCACCTGCTGGACGGGATCGCGCAGGCGGCCGAGCCGCTGGTGACGGGCTGGCTCGGGTTGCCGCAAGAGATGGCCAACGCCTTCCTGGTGGGCTTCATGCGGCGCGACTTCGGCGCGGTCTACATCCTCGACGCCGCGACCGGGCCGGAGGCGGTGCTGACGGCGCACCAGATCCTGGTGGCCATGGTGACTATCACGCTCTTCATGCCGTGCATCGCCAACTTCCTGATGATCGCCAAGGAGCACGGCATGAAGACGGCCCTGAGCATGGCCGCCTTCATCTTCCCGTTCGCGTTCTTCGTGGGCGGCGTAATCCACCGGTTGGGGCAATGGCTGAGTATCTGACGTGCCCGTTCTGCGGCTTCGAGTTCCTGCGCGAGGACACCCTGTGTGAGCACGGCTGCCCGTTGGGCGGGATGTGCGGGCTGGTGCGCTGCCCCAGCTGCCAGTACGAGTACCCCGAGAAGCCGCAGAGCTTCACCTGGCTGCAGCGTCTGTTCAGGAAGCGGTCCCCGTACGGGACCGACCTGCCGGAGCACGTCCGCACGGTGGAGGAGCTCAAGCCCGGTGAGCGAGCGCGCGTGCTGTGCCTCGGGACCGGAGGCCCTCAGCGCCACAATAGCATGGCGGTATTCGGACTCGTCCCCGGTGCCGAGATCACGCTCGTGCAGCACCATCCCTCGCCGGTGATTCAAGTGGAGGAGACCGAGCTCGCGCTGGACCCTGCGATCGCCCGCGAGGTACTGGTGGAGCAGCTCGGATCCGTCACGCCTCCCGCCTAGGGAAAGCTGCCCACCGAGCTTGCCGCCGGGTGTCTTGCGTGGTTGTTCGCGGGAGGTTTGCTTAGTGACGATCACAGGGGAGACGAGAGTGATGCGAATGACCCGTCGTGCGGTGGCGCGGACCTGGTTGGGAGTAGCGCTCGGGCTCGTGTGGTTGGTGGGCTGCCAGCAGCCGCCGGCCGAGGAAGGCGGCGAGGCCGCGCAGGCGACCGTGGGCGAGGATCTCCTGCTGGCGTCGACCAAGATCACGCTGCCCCCGCCGGGGATCGGCCCGGCCGACCTCCCGGATCCAGAGTCCGACGGCGCTCAGTACCTGCGACAGTACTGCACGGCGTGCCATGCGCTGCCGGGCCCGGGGTCGTTCTCGGCGACGAGCTGGCCGGTGTACCTCCGCCGCATGTGGATGCGGATGGACGCGCTCGATCCCAAGTTCAACGTTCCGGTGCCGAGTTCCGCCGAGCGGGTTGTGCTGACCCGGTACCTGTTGGACAACGCCTTGCAGGTAACGCGGGCGGATCTGCCGCCGGGACAGGGGCGTGACCTGTACCGCGCGGAGTGCAGCCGCTGCCACGAGCTCCCCGATCCCAACCAGCACTCTCCGCAGGACTGGCCGGCAGTAGTGATCCGGATGCGCGAGCATGGCGTCGAAATGCTGCGCCGCTCGCCCACCCAGGCGCAGGTGCAGGAGATAATCCTCTACCTGGAGCGGGCGTCGCGGGTCGGAACCTAGCCGTCAGCTGGTCGAGCGGATCGAACGAGGCGCGGCGCTGGTCGCGCCTCTCGTGTTCTTGGGAGGCGGCCTACCAGCTCAGCGCCGCTCGCTGTGATTCCCGTACCGTGTTGCAGTGGATCTCGACGGTGTCCTCCTGCCGCATGGCGTAGCCGCCGGCGAGGGTAACCACGGTGGGCACGCCAGCCTCTCGGAGCCGCTCCAGGACCATCGCGTCGCGTCGCCGCAGCCCGTCCAGCGTGAGGCGTAATCCGCCCAGCTGGTCCTGCTCGTACGGGTCGGCACCGGCCAGATAGAACGCCAGGTCGGGGCGGTGCGACTCTAGGATGCGCGGCAGGTGATGCTCCAGCGCCGCGAGGTACTGCGCGTCGTCGGTGCCGTTCTCCAGACCCAGGTCGAGGTCGCTCGGTGGCTTCCAGGCGGGGTAGTTGTGCTGCTGGTGCATGGAGAATGTGAAGACCTCAGGCTCCCGCGCGAAGATCGCGGCGGTGCCGTTCCCGTGGTGCACGTCCAGGTCGATCACCGCGGCACGCTCGATCTCACCCTCGCGTCGCAGCGCGCGGATCGCGATGGCCACGTCGTTGATGAGGCAGAAGCCCTCCCCGTGATCGGGGAACGCGTGATGGAACCCGCCGCCTAGATGAAACGCCAGGCCGCGCTCCAGCGCGAGGCGCGCCGCTAGCACCGCGCCCCCGGCGCAGAGCCACATGGCGTCGCGCAAGTCGAAGGAGTAGGGCACCTCGAGCACGAGCTGCTCGGGGATCGACAGCGTGCCGCTGGTGATCTTCTCGAGGTACTCGGGCGTGTGGACCAGGGCGACGACGTCGTCGCTGGCAGGCTCGGGGCGGATGAAGCTGGCCTCGGTGATCGTCCCCTCCGCGAGCAGCCGGTCCCGCACGAGACGGTACTTCAGTGTGGGGAACACGTGCGGGCCGATGTCGACTTCGTAGGCCTCGTGGTAGATGATGGGAAGCTCAGCCATCGGCCGCAGGGTGCGGTGGCTCCCGCCGCAGCCCGCCGGGCGCAACGGCGCCTCGGGCGGCGGACGGGAACGTCGCGTTGTCAGCGATCGCCGCTCACAGAGTGGGCAGCGTATGTGTACGGCCCTGGTTCTCCTCCACCAGCCAGTCGTACAGCGGCTGGAAGTACTCCATCATGGCTTGCGCGTCGAGTGCCCGGCCTGTGGTCTCCTGCAGCACCTCCTGCCACGGGCGACTGGCCCCGGGGGCCATGAGGTCTTGCAGGAACGCACCAACAGCCTCGCTACCGTAGTAGTCGGTGTCGTAGGCCGACTGCTCCAGGAGCTCGGTAGCGACGTGCTGATGCATCTGGAAGAGCAGTGCTTCCGCCAAGGCGTAGTCGTAATATTGCGCCGCGTCGTCGCTGATGTGTGTCTTGCTGAGGGCGTCGGCGTGCTCCTCCCCACGGCGCCCGGGCGGCACGACGCCCTGATAGCGGCGCACCAGGTCCCACCAGGTCGCGTTGAGCGCCTCGCCGGGGAGCGAGTCCGCGTACAGCGCGCGCTCGAACCGGGTCATCACGCCGGCCGACCAGGGAATGAACACCACGTGGTTGAGCGCTTCCTGGAGGAGCTTGGCGATCTCGTCCACCTCGGCGCTCTCATCTGCCAGCCCCCGATTCACGAGGAAGCGGCGCTGCGATGCGGCCAGCCCGATCATGCTGCCGATGGCCTCGTGGTACGCCCGGTTCGCGCCGTCCCGCAGCACCAGCGGCACGTCGGGATTGCTGTAGGCCATGAAGTAGTACACGTGTCCCAGCTCGTGGTGCACGGTCTCATACCAGTAGGGATTGGCCTCCACGCTCATGAGCGAGCGGACGTCGGCGTCGAGGTCGAGGTGCCACGCCGAGGCGTGCGTGTTCTTCTTGTAGTCCGCGCTGGGCGCCAGCGGGTACAGCGACGAGCGGCTCCAGAACGACTGCGGGAGCTCGTCGAAGCCCAGGCTCACGTAGAACGCCTCACCCTGCTCCATGACCCACTCGGGGGTGTGGGCGCCGATCGAGGAGTCGACGTTGATCCCCTCCACCTCGACCAGGGCGCTCCAATCCTGGCTCCACCGGTTGGGGAGCCAATGCGCCGGGAGGAGGTCGGGAACGGGCTCGCCGTAGCGCTCGGCCAGCTCGTGGCGCGCCCAGGTGTGGAGCTCCCGGTAGAGCGGCCGGAGCTGCTGCACCAGTTGGTCGCACAAGCGCACCATCTCGTCGGTGGTCATGCCGTAGTCGGAAACCTGGTACGTGAAGAAATCGGAGTAGCCCAATGCCTGGACGGTCTGGTTCCGGAGGTCGCGCAGGCTGAGGATGCCCGGCTTCAGGACGCTGCCCACCTCCTTCGACGCCTCCCACACGGCGCGGCGCTCTCGGACGTCCATGCTGGTGCGCAGTAGCCGGTCGATCTCGTTCGGGGTGATGGGTCGACCGCGAAGCGTGAACTCGAAGCCGTAGAGTTGCTCTACCTGCTCGGTCTCGGCGGCGATGCGCTGCTGCACGATCTCGGGGATCGTCTGCGGTCCCTCGGCAGCCATGTAGAGCATCTTCTCGAGTTGGCGCTCCTGCAGGTCGCTCAGTCGACCCCGCCGCGATAGGTACGAGCGGATCGTGTCGATGTGCTCCACGCTTCCGGCGAAGCGCACGAACGCCTCGCGTGCCTCGCGCGTGCGGGCGGCGTTGGTCGGGTCGCCCTCCACGATGTGGGTGTTCGACGCCCACTCCGCCACGCTCCACTCGTAGTAGAGCTGCTGTATCTCGCTCTCGTAGGCCGAGAAAAAGGCGTCCACCTCGCTGCGGAACGCCGTGTCCACGCAGGCCGACGCCAAGAGCGCGCCGAGCAGCATGCCGGTAATGCTCACGGATCTCATGGTCACTCTCCCTTGACGATGCGCAGCGCCTGCTGCGTCCGTCTCCTTGGCTACCAAGGCCGTTACGCTTGTGTGACGTGCGAGGTTTCCCCTGTTCTCTTGGCATCCCGACGCGACGTCGACGGCGGGGCTGCACAGGCGCGCCGGCGCCCTCAGCCGACTACCCGTACTGCCAGGTCTCGCCCGGCTCGAGTTCCTTGATGTCGATGCCCTTGGGCGTGAATCCCTTCGCGTCCTGCCCGATGATGGGAAACGTCTTGTAGTGCATCGGGATGGCGACCTTGGGCTTGATCAGCTCGGCTGCCATGGTGGCCAACTCGGGGCCCATCGTGAAGCGGTCGCCGATGGGGACCAGCGCGATGTCGGGTCGGTAGATCTCGCCCAGCAGCTTCATGTCGCCGAAGACCGTGGTGTCGCCCAGGTGGTAGACGGTGACCCCGCCCAGGTGCACGACGGCGCCGCAGGGCATGCCCAGGTAGCGCCCGTTGAACGACGAGGAGTGGAACGCCTGGGTGAAGGCGACCCAGCCCCAGTCGGCCGCGATCTTCCCGCCGGGATTCCCCGGTTCGGCCGTGATCCCTTCCTCCCCCATGTACTCGGCGATCTCGAAGGCGCCGAACACCGTGGCGTCGTTTGCCTTTGCGATGGCCACCGTGTCGCCCAGGTGGTCGGCGTGGCCGTGCGTCAGCACGATCGCCTGACACCGGATGTCCTTCGGTTTCATGGTGGCGACTGGGTTGCCGGTCAGGAACGGATCGATGGCGACGCTGGTGGCTCCGTCACTCAGCAGAAAGCCCGCGTGTCCCAGGAACGTGACTTCGATGCCCATGAGGTCGCACCTCCTCCCAATCCCATTGGCCTGGTGAGCTACGGCGAGTTGCCGTCCCATGGATCATAACCGGGGGGAGGGATGGGACCAGGCCCAGTGGGCAAAGGGGGCGACCGCTTCGGTAATTGTTCGGGCGGTCGATCGAACTCGTCTGACAGGCGATGTACGGTGTTTTACGGGCGACCAGGTCGCAGATCCGGCCGCCGTTTCCCTAACGGCCCACAAACTTTGCGTAATTACCCTTCATGACACAATTTAGGCCGGCCCCTCCCTGGTCGCGAGGCCGGGGCGGGGGAGTGTAGCCCGACCGCCCTATGACACCACTGCTCGTCCTCACCATCCTGTTGCTGCTTGGTGCTGCCTGCTGGGCGGTCGTGCTGGCGATCCGACCGGTCGATCGTCGGTTCCGGCTCGTCGCGGGGGCGTTGGCGCTGGTGTCCGCGCTGCACATCCTCTCGCTGGTAGCGGAATCCCTCAACGTCCCGCCGGGACAGCAGCACTCCCACGCGACTGATCTCGCGCTCGCCGCCGCGATCCTGCTCGCCGTGTACCTGGTGGACCGCGCGATCTCGCGCCACCGCGGGGTGCAGCGGGACATCGCAAGCGAGCGCAGCCGCATCGGCTTCGAGATCCAACGCCTGCAGAAGACGGTCGAGACCACGCAGATCGGCGTGTGCGTCACCGATATCGGCGGCCACATCGTGTACGTGAACCCGGCCGAGGCGGAGATGCACGGCTGGACGGTGGAGGAGCTGATCGGCCGGGACGTGGGAGTGCTCGCGCCGCATGAGCTGCGCGAGCCGTTGACGATGCCGGAGCTGGAGCGGATGACGAGCTGGCGGCGTGAGTCCGTCAACGTACGTAGGGACGGTACCCAGTTCCCCGTGCACCTCATGTCCGACGTGGTGCGCGACGCCGACGGCGAGGCCGTCAACGTGGTCACGACGTGCGAGAACATCACGGCCCGCAAGGAAGCCGAGCAGGCCCTGCGCGAGAGCGAGGAGCGCTATGCCCTGGCGGCCGAGGGCGCCAACGACGGGCTGTGGGATTGGAACATAGACACGGAGGAGGTCTACTACTCCGACCGCTGGAAGGCGATCCTGGGCTACTCCGACGAGGAGATCGAGCCCAAGATCGACGCCTGGCTCGACCTGGTGCACCCCGAGGACCTGGAGCGGGTCAAGGGCGAGCTCGACACGCACCTGATCGGGCACTCGGTGCACTACGAGAACGAGCACCGGGTGCGGCACTGGGACCGCACCTACCGCTGGGTATTGGTGCGCGGGGTGGCGGTGCGGGACGACGAGGGCCGGCCCCATCGGCTTGCGGGCTCGCTCACGGACATCACGCCCCGCAAGCAAGTGGAGGAGCAGCTCGCCAAGGACGCCCTGTACGATCCGCTCACGGGGCTCCCGAACCGGGCCTTCTTCACCAACATCCTACAGCGGTCCACGCGCCGCGCCCGGCGCCGGCGCGGCTACCAGTTCGCCGTCATGTTCCTCGACCTGGACCGGTTCAAGGTCGTCAACGACAGCCTGGGTCACGACGTGGGGGACGAGCTGCTGATCAGCTTCGCCGAGCGGCTGGAGCGCTGCTTGCGGCCAGGCGACGTGGTGGCCCGGCTAGCGGGTGACGAGTTCTGCATCTTGCTGGACGACATCAAGGAGACCAGCGACCCCACCCGGGTGGCCGAGCGTATCCAGGAGGAGCTCAAGGCGCCCTTCCTGCTCGGCAAGCACGAGCTATATGCCACTGTGAGTATCGGCATCGCGCTGAGCCACGGCAGCACGAACGGCCCGGATCATATGCTGCGGGATGCCGACACGGCGATGTATCGCGCCAAGGCGCGCGGCCGGGCGCGGTTCGAGGTGTTCGACAAGGCGATGCACGCGCGCGCCATGGCCGTGCTCGAGCTGGAAAACGACCTGCGGGACGCGCTGGAGAAACAGCAGTTCGTGTTGGAGTACCAGCCGGTCGTTTCCCTCGACGGTGGGAGGGTGTCCGGGTTCGAGGCCCTGGTGCGGTGGAACCACCCCCAGCGGGGCATAGTGCCGCCGGAGGAGTTCGTGCCCATAGCCGAGGAGACGGGCCTCATCGTACCCATCGGCCTGTGGGTGCTGCGCGAGGCGTGCAACCAGATGGCGGAATGGCTGAAGCGGCTTCCCGACCGTCCCGACCTGTTCGTGAGCGTCAACGTTGCGGAGAAGCAGCTGCAGCAGACGGATCTGTTGGACCGTGTCGCGCAGGCGCTCCGGGAGTCCGATCTCGACCCCCACCGGCTCAAGCTCGAGATCTCCGAGACCGTGCTGATGGAAGATCCCGAGCACATGCAGGCGCTGGTGAGCGACCTGGCCGACCTCGGGGTGCAGGTTCAGATCGACGACTTCGGGACCGGCTATTCGTCGCTGTCGTACCTCAACCGCTTCAATATCGACACCCTCAAGATCGACCGCTCCTTCGTGAGTCGAGTGAGCTTGACCGGCGAGAAGTCGGTGGTGGTTAACGCCGTGATCAAGCTCGCGCGGGACCTCGGCATTCGTGTCATTGCCGAGGGTGTGGAGACCGAGGAGCAATCTGAGCACCTCAAGCTGTTGCGCTGCGAGGAGGGACAGGGCTTCCTGTACTCCAGGCCGGTGGACGGTGACACGGCCGCACAGCTCCTGGAGGAGCAGACCGCCAGGAAATAACTCCCTTCCGGTAGGACGAGGTCTCCCCATATTCCCCGTCTCACTCGCACTGCGAGGCGGGACATGCGTCCGTACGACATCCTCACCTTCGATTGCTACGGCACCCTGATTGATTGGGAGAGTGGGATCAGCGGGGCCATCGCCGCGGCGGCGCGAGCCGACGGGATCGAGGCCGATCGGGAGCGGATTCTCGCCATTCACGCCGAGGTCGAGCCGGAGATCCAGTCGGCCACGTACCGCTCCTACCGCGACGTGCTCACGGAAGTGGCCCTGGCGGTGGCGCGGCGCCTGGATTGGCCCCTGAGTCCAGAGCGGGCGCGGTTCCTCCCGGAGAGCCTGCCCGCGTGGCGACCGTTCGGCGACACCAACCCCGCCCTCGAGCGCCTCAAGGAGCAGGGCTACCGGCTGGGCATTCTGTCTAACGTCGACGACGACCTGCTCGCCGGCACGCGGCTCCACTTCCCCGTCGAGTTTGACCTGCTGGTGACGGCTGAGCAGGTGCGCTCGTACAAGCCGGCGCGCCCACACTTCCGCCGGGCGCGGGAACTGATTGGAGACGCGCGCTGGCTGCACGTGGCGCAGAGCTACTTCCACGACATCGAGCCGGCCTGTGGACTGGGGCTGTCCGTCGTGTGGGTGAACCGCAAGCTCGAGCCGCCGCGCGGCGCGGCGCGCGCGACGGGGGTGGTGCGCGACCTGACCGAGCTGCTGGGGTGGCTCGAGGCTCGGGGGTAGCCGCTCACACGGCCGCCGGTTTGTTTTCAGGACCGACCGTGACCGACGCCGGCGCGGTCGCCGTGGAGACGCTGCTGGAAGAGATTGACGGGGCGGCACCCATGGGTGGGAATTACAAGGATAGTGGCGGCTGCGGGCCACCACTGTTTGTTGGGAAGCTGTAACCGGAGCACTCACAGCGGGGAGGGAAGATGGCCCGAGTGGTCTTGTTGATTGCCGCTATCGTGGAATTCGTCCTCCGCGGGCTCCCTGGTTTCTTCGGTTCCGAAGCCATCGCGAACCTGTTTGGACTCGAGTACATCGAAGCGGCATTGGTCTACGTGCACCCCCTTGGCGCGCTGTTGCTCGTCTTTGGGGTGATGTTCTTCATGGCATCGAAGGATCCCGTGAAGTACAAGTTCGTGATCGACATGGGGATTCTCCGGTACGCGCTGACGATCGTCTCGTACTTCATCACCATGGCGATGGTGGGTCCGCTCGTGCTGTTTTGGTGGATCCACCTGATCGTCGACGTAATCTTCTTGGTGCTGTTCATCGTAGCCCGACCGAGGACGGCGCCGGCACCGGCACCAGCGCCGCAGCCGTAGCGCAGTCTTCACGCGCCCGCAGCGCCACTTGCGTCGCCGGTCGCCCTGGGGTGGTCGGCGGCGCGGCACATTATCCTGGAAGGCGATCAACTGTGCCTGAATTGAAGCGCTGTGCCTGGATCAGCGACCCGCTCATGCTCGTCTACCACGACGAGGAGTGGGGCGTCCCGGTACACGACAACCGCCTGTTGTTCGAGCACCTGGTGCTGGATGGGTTTCAGGCCGGCCTGAGCTGGCGGACGATCCTCAACAAGCGGGAGAACTTCCATCGGGCGTTCGACGGCTTCGACCCCGAGAAGATCGCGCGCTACACGAAGCGCGAGATCGAGCGGCTACTGGGGGACACTGGCATCGTGCGCAACCGGCAGAAAATCGATGCCGCCATTGGGAACGCGCGTGCTTTCCTCAGGCTCCAGGAAGAAGAGGGGTCGTTCGACGCGTTCATCTGGCAGTTCGTAGGTGGGGAGACGAAGCAGAACGCCTGGAGCACGCTGCGGCAGCTGCCGGCGCGGACCAAAGAGTCGGACCGGATGAGCAAGGCGCTCAAAGAGCGGGGCTTCAAGTTCGTGGGGAGCACGATCTGCTACGCGTTCATGCAGGCCGCTGGCCTGGTGAACGACCACATCGTGACCTGCTTTCGCTGGAGGGAGTTGGCGGACCTGGGTTGAGCACCAGGGTGAGGAGGC
>CAYGBV010000067.1:0-96872 GCA_964348295.1 uncultured Gemmatimonadaceae bacterium | reverse complement strand
CCAGGTGGCGAGCTGCCACCAGAAACCGTTGACCGACGAGTAGCGATGATACGGCTCGATGGCCTCCACGTAATCCCCAAGTGAGCGACCGTTGATGGCGACGAGCAAGTCCCCCACCTCGGGCACACGCCCCGGCGAGAGCGCGGCGATATTCCGGCCCACGTCACTGACGAACAGGAAGTAGCTGCCCTCCGTACCGTAGTCCGTAGCAAACCGAATGGGGGCCTGTCGCACGGAGGTCCCTGGTGCCGGATAGTTCTCCTGAGATACCCCCACGGTGTCGCCGGGTGTGATCCCTCCCTCGACGAGGCTGATGCGGAGATGGCGGTCCTTGCGGGCGTTGCTGATCTTCGCCAGCGCGTAGTAGAGCTCTTCCTCGGTATCCGCGGCGATCAACTCATCCCGATACCGCAGCATCGCCCCTTCCACGTCGAGACCCAGCGCCTGGTTCTTCACCGGGGAGAAGGCCTCGCGCTCGAGTGTCCTGGCCAGGATGTAGTCGAAGAGTGCGGCGCGATCGTCAGGAGTGCCCTGGCAGCGTGCGGTTGTGCGCGCCGCAAGGGCGAGGAGCATCAGAACGCAGAGCGTACGGACGGTGCAAACCACGAGACGACACCCGTGATAACCCATCTCCCCACCTGGTCTCGATGTTGCGTGGCTCAGACGCAAGATATCGGTGCTGGGTCATCCGTGCGAGAGGATCAGCCCCTGGCAGCTCAGGTCTCTCGCACCGAGAACCTGGACCGCTCCTTGAGATGCGCTTTCAGGTCCACACCGATCTTGAGCGCCACCAGGAGCACCAGGCCGATCGCCGGCAGCCCCAGCGCCATGACCAGAAAGCCGCTGGCGATGATCACCACATGGAGCACGACCACACGGGAGTACGGCTGCTTCATGAGGTCCTCGAGCGTAGCGCGCCGGTACTCCCGTTTACCGATGTAGTTCCACCCCAGCGAGAAGCCGTGGCTCAGGAACAGGGCGACCGCCGCCCACATCACACCCGACACGGTGAGGGCGGCCACGAACCACTCCAGGCTGGGACCGCCCTGCAACTCCACCACCCCGCTCCCGAAGATCGCCAGCACGAAAATCCCGTGGACGAACGTGAACATCCCGTAATGGAAGGTGAAGAACGGGACCATGAACACCTTGGCCAACCAGCGGCCCACGTCACCGGGACGTGCCAACAGAATCCGCACGATGTTGTAGAACCCGATGACGACGTTCTCGAACCAGAACAGGAGGATGACCGGGAACACGTCCCAGCCCAGGAAGGCGACGCCGTAGATGGGGACGAGGTTGGCGAGAACGAGCACGACAGCGGAGGGCGTGAGCCGGCGATTGAGTCCCGCCAGCCGGGTCTCGCCCGTAACCCCTCGAACTGTGTCGTCGCCGATACCGGACCTTCGACTCATGGTGTTCCCCGCACCTGACATCCGGCGAAGCTGTCCGTGCCGGAGGGCCGGCCTACCCGACTGTGCGTTACGCTCCCTACCCGTAAGCAGACGGTACCGCGAGGCCCTTGCTCTGCAGCACCCGCTCGATCGCCTCGCCAATCTTGTTGTTCGGCGTGGAAGCACCGGCCGTGATGCCGATGCACCTGACGCCCGACAGCCATGCACGCTGTTCGACCTCGTCAGAGCTGTCCACGGGTTTGTACCTGATCGCGCCGGACTCGGGCAGGATGCAGTCGGCGTCTGCAATGTGATAGGTCGGCACCTTCTTCGAGCAGATCTTGGCGAGGTGGTTCGTGTTGGAGGAGTTGTACCCTCCGATCACGATCATCATGTCGAGCGGTTCCTCGATGAGCTCGAGAATGGCGTCCTGTCGCTCTTGCGTGGCGGAGCAGATGGTGTCAAAGGTGCGGAAGTGCCCGGCCAGATGGTCGGGCCCATAGCGTTCGGTCAGCGCCTCGGAGATGCGCCTGGCAATGGCGAGTGACTCGCCGGCGAGCATGGTAGTCTGATTGGCCACACCCATACGCTCGAGATCGCGCGCGAAGTCGAAGCCGTCCGAGACCTTGTATCCAAACGTCTCCTGCATCTCCGTAGAGGTTGCCTCGCCCTTGATGAATCGGCACAGCAGCTCGGCCTCGTCCATGTCGCGCACGATGATGTAGCGGCCGCCGTCGTACTTACTGACCTGGCTCGTGGTCGCCTTGGTCTCTTCGTGGAAGTACTTGCCGTGCACCACAGCGGTGAACCCATCACGGGCGTACTGCTCAACCCGCTTCCACACGTTGAGCACGGAGCCGCAGGTCGTGTCCACCAACACGCAGCCGACCTCACGCAGGTGCTGGAAGTCTGCGTAGCGCACGCCGAAGGCGGGGATGAGCACCACGTCGTCCGGCCGCACGTGCGAGAAGTCGAACTGGCCGTCCTCGCCGGGGCGGATGATCGTGACCCCCATGCTCTCGAGCTTCTCGTTCACGTGGGGATTGTGGATGATCTCCCCGACCAGGAAGATGCGCTTGTCGGGGAACTTAGTGCGGCTCTCATAGGCGTACTCCACCGCCCGGTCCACACCGTAGCAGAAGCCAAACTCCTTGGCGAGGCGAAACGTGAGCTCTCCGACCGTGAGGCCGTAACCCTCCTTGCGGATGCGGTCTACCATGTGGCTGTGGTAGTCCTCCGCGAGGGCGCCTTCGATCTGGCGCTTGAGGCCGAAGCCCTTCCGGAAGTACGTCCGCTCCATAAGGCGCCTAATCTAACGAGTCTGCCTCAGAGGAGTCGGCTAGGCTGTCGGGCAGCTCGGCGGGCTCCTCCGCAGTAGCGCACTCTTCCTCTGGCAGAGGGCGCACCCGGACACCTTCGAATACTCCCGCGTAGAGGACGGTGTCCCGGGTGTCGATGTTCCGCACGTGCAGCGCGAGGCGTCCGCTGACCCGCCGGTCCAGCTCGGTGACCTCGACCGTACCGTCGAAGGCTTGGTAGGAGTCGCCCATCCGCGTGCCCAGTAGCTGTATGCCCGCCCGCACCGCCGGCGGCTCCGGCACGGTGCTGTCCACCGGCACCACCGGATAGCTGGTGGCCCGTTCACCTTCCGGCGGCAGATAGAACAGCAGAATCGTCCCCGCGCGCTCCTCCCCCGCGATGAGCCGGAGGGTCTGGGACTCCTCGCAGGTTCCCGCACGAGCCGGCCACTCGCCGTCCAGGTCTTCGTGTCCCGCGCTCCGCGTTACCAGGCGCCCGCGCACAGGGGTCGGATAATCGGGCATCACCCGCGCCATGGGGCGCTGCTCCACATCCGCCTCGGCGGAGTCCGTGAGGACCGCCTGCGCTGCGGGTTCGGCCCCGCATGCGCTCAGCGCAACCGCGCCCCAGAGCACCAGCAACACCGCCGCGAGAGGCTCGAGCCGCATACGGCTGCAACCTAGAGAGTCGGGTTGCGAGGCGAAAGTGGAACCGCCGGGGAAGGTCGAGCCCGAGGGAAATCAGCGCGGGGCGCGCAGCATGATGTCGAACCGGGCGCCCACGTCGGGATTGAACCCCCACGACAGGTTGAAGCGCAGCAGCTCACCCAGGAGCGTGACACCGAAGCCCGCTCCCACGAGGGGATCGCCCGCAAAGGTGTCGCCCACGTCGGCGAACAGCACCGGTGTCCACAAGGAGGTGTGCTTGAGCAGAGCGAAGTCCAGCTGCGCCGAGTAGAACTCAGGCCCACGCTTGGTACCGTAGGTGTGGCCCCGCACCGTCTGCTGGCCGCCCACTCGGAACAGGAACTGACCGATGTCGTCGCCCGCCGTGACGCCGGCGCGCAGTGTGAGTCGCCCGGCCCGATCGAGCACCTTGAACGGGACGTAGAGCGCGCCCCAGAACCGCCCCGCCACCAGCGAGTCCCCGGCTAGCACGTCGGCGCCGTCCCTCAGTGTGGTCGGGCCGATCCTCGTGCGGTGCGTCAACTCGCCCCTGAAGAACCAGTCCTGCGCCACCGGCGGGTTCTCCTGGAACTCGAAGTCGCCGAACAAGTGCGGGAGGGCCACGTCGGTCTCGGTCTCCATAGTCTCGTGATACTCGCCGTACGCGCCGATCTCGAGGTCCCGCAGTGCACCGTAGTTGACGGTGTACGAGACCCCTCCCCCCGAGGCGAGGAGGTAGTCGGCGTCGTCGTGCCCCGTGAAGAAGGCATTCAGGGAGTTGCCGATGCTGAGGCCCTGGGTCCACGGCTCCGCCTCGTGCACCGTGCGGTAGGCACTGATCTCCAGCAGCCCGCTGGGGCCATCGCGCCGCCACGCCGCCAATGCAGTGGGCCGCAGGTCCGCGATGCCGAAGCGCCCCTCGAGGTACAGCGTCGTGAACTTGGGCCCCGGCCGTACGCGCACGCCGAGTCCCAGTGACAGACCCTGCACCCGGTTGTACCGCACGATGTCGGCGAAGCGCTCCCAGGCGATCGCCAGCTTGCGCTTCCCCGTCCACTCCGGCGGCAGCTCGTACTCCAGCTCCGACATGCGGGCGAACGACTCCCGAATCTGCCTCTCCTCCAGCGGGTCGAGATCGACCCGGAACTCGGTCTCCCATTGGTACGCCGCGAGCGAATCGGAGGGCGGCACATCGACCTCCCACCGCCCGTCGCTCCACACGCCACCCCGCACATATCCCTCCTCCCGTCGCTGCTGCGCGCTCACCTGGGTGGTGTCCCTCGGATCGCGGCGGCGGCGCGTGCGCACGCGTCGCTGGCGGCGGCCCTCCGGCACAATCGGATCGCTCACGTCCACCCGGAAATCCATCGAGGGGGAGCGGTTGATCCGGTAATCGCCGAACGTGGTGATGGCACGTGCGGGAATCGCCACGTTCAGGATCCAGGGAATCTCAGCGGTGATGGCGAGGAGCTGGCGATGGGGCATCCAGTAGAGGTTGTCGATCAGGGCGTACTCGACGTCCGCCTCGACGCTCAGATACCGGTCGGCCTCCTTGCTTTCCTCTCGGGCCCTGGCGCTGTCCTCCGGCGTCGCGCCACTCGGTTGATCCCACAGGTACTCGCCGATGAACACCACGGTGAGGCGCACCACGTCGGCCGTCTGCTGGTCGAGCCACATGTCCCCGTATACCAGGGCGGGCCCGAAGGTCTTGGGACGCACCTCCATCTTGACCGCCCGCACGGTGCGCCCGGGCAGGATCAGCGTGACCGAATCGGTGAGCGCGAACTGGTAGTAGTCGGTGCCGCCGTCCGCGAGGGGATGCAGCGCAGCGTGGTCGGGCACGCCCATGAGGCGGATGCTGTCACCCAGCGCGCGGGGGATGAACCAGGGGCGGTCCATCACGAGCTCCTGCCGCAGCTCCGCCTCCATCTCGCGCGCTGTCTTTTCCTCGAACTCGGCCGGTTCCTCTATCCCGAAATCCTCACCCAGCCCTTGTAGCATCCCGATTATCGGCGCCCGCGCCCGCGCGCCCTTCACATCCACCTTGAGGTCGTTGGGCGCCCGCCACGTCACCTCGGCCACCGACTCGTGCGCCAGCAACGTGGTGAGCCGGGCGAACCGTCCCCGCCCGGCCGTGGCGTCGAGCCGGGTCCGCACCGTGGCCTGGTAATCGCGCACCAGGGAGTCCTGCCGGATGTGCCGCACCCGAGCGCGCGCGTACATCTCGGCCGTCGCCGCGTCGCTGAAGGTCGCTGTGTCCTGAGGGAGATTGAGTGCGAGGAGCGCGACTAGGAGGGCTTGAACCATCTGCCGCGACTGTCGCGCTCGAGGCCATACGCCCGGAGCCGGCGCCAGAGCGTGGTGCGGGAAATCCCGAGCTGCCGTGCGCTCTCGGTCAGCTTCCACCCCGTGGCTTCCAGCGTCTGGATGATCGCGTGGCGCTCGCGCTCGGCGAGCGTGCTCTTCCCCACGTTATTCTGCGGCGGCAGGTAAACCGCCTCACCCAGCTTGGCGCCGCCGATCCACAGCGGTGAGATGCGCGCCCCGACCCGGGCGAGTTGCGGGAGCAGGCTCTGGGGGTTGTCGCCGCCCCGGTTGACATCCTGCAGCACCGAGCGCGCTGCGCGGTTGGCGTAGGCGACCTGTCCCGTTGTGTCGAGGATCAGGACACCCTCGGACAGCGACTCGAGCACAGCCCGGGCGAGAGGAGAGAAAGCAGCAGGTAGGCGCTCAGCCATGGTTCCGTTCCCTGTTGGCTCTACGCTCCCGACCGCCAGGAGGTTTCAAAACGCGTCACCCGGGCCTTTCACCCAGCCGTCTCGAGCTCCCTCGAAGCCCCTACCCAAGTCGCATGAGCGTGCACTGACCACCAGACCAATCTACTGTCCTCTACGGTCGGCTCTCGCGCTGTCAACTGGTATTCCTTAGATTTGGCTGTCTGGACAGTCGGGGTATCACATGCCCAAGAAGCGCACCAACTCAGAGCAGTCCAAGGAGTCGATCGTCGCGGCTGCCGACGCCCTCATCCGTCGCAAGGGGGCCGCCAACGTCACGGTGGATCAGGTCGCCAAGGAAGCGGGATGCGCCAAGGGATTGGTCCACTATCACTTCAAGACGAAGCGCGGCGTGATCGAGGCGGTGGCGCAGCACCTCGCGGCCAGCCGCCGCAAGGCATGGGCCGCGGCCTTCCGAGCGCCAACGCCTAAGGCGGCCATCGATCAGAGCTGGAGTCTGTTGACCAGCGAGTCAGAGGACGGGACGATCAGGGCCTGGACGTCGATGTTCGGTCCCAGCGGCGCTCTCCCTGAACAAATGGTCAAGGAGTCTGTAGAGGCCTTCGCCTCAGCGCTGGGCGAGGCCGCAGATCAGATGCTGCGGGAACTCGACCTCAAGGCCTCGATCTTGCCCTCGGAGGTTGGGTGGCTGCTCGGCGCCGTGGTGCACGGAATGGGGCTCGAGCTCCTGAGCGGGGCGGACCAGCAGGGGCTCGAAGGCGCGTACGCCGCAGCCTGGCTCGCGATCCTGTCTCTCGCCCAGCCGCGCTCCTAGCGGTAGCGCCGACCCCGACGCCGTTCGCGCGAGCGCTGCTCCAAGACGCGTACCGCGTCCTGCAGCTCCTCGAGCGTGGCCGCCCGGATCACCTCACGCTTGCCACGGTATACGCTGAACCGTAGGCGGCGGTCCACGCGCGGCAGGTCCCGCGTCCGCAGCCTGCGCGCCTGCTTCTCCCTCAGGCGGAGCCGGGCGATACCCGATCCGCCCTCGATATCGTAGAGCAGCGGGATCCGATCCCCCAGCACCTGCGCCGAGCTGGGAAGCGCGTCGAGCTCGACGCGTACCTCCTGCGGCACCATCGCCGGCACATCCAGTTCCACCGGAGTCTTCAGGAACGCCTCCCAGCTCGTCACCTCATCGAGCTGCTCGCGAATCAGTCGCTCTACCGCCGCCGGCTGGGCGACCTCGAGGGTGCCGCCCGAGCGGCGCCAGTACTCGTCGAGGCGGGACGCCGCCCGGGCCACGCCCCGCTGGTCGCGGTGCGGCGTGTGGCCGTGGAGCAGCGCTCCGGCCAGCGCATCTCGCGCGCTGCCCGCCAGCTCGGAGGGGAACCGACCCTTGAGGGGAGTGCGCTCCCGGTCCAGCACGAACCCGAAGTACTCCGTGCTCCGGGTGACTACGAGTCCTGAGCGTCGGCCCACGCGAAACTCCACCACCGGGTCGCGCCGCTGCGCGTACCGCTTGATCAGCTCGAACGGCAGGTCGGTACCCTCGATCGCGCCCCGGGACACGCCGAACCGGTCGGCGAAGTAACGGATCGACCCCGCAATCGCGCCGCTCGGCGTGCAGAGCGAGGAGTCGGAGAGACGGGCCCGCTCGCCGTCGGCCGTCTCGCCGTCAATCGTGAGATCGAAGGGCATGACTCGCGCGACGAGCTCCTGGAAGCGGCGCAGCACCTTTCGGTCAGCATACGGGAGCTCCCTAGGCAGCGGCACCTCCAGCGTGCGGTACACCGAGGCCATTCCCAGCGCCACGTCTTCGATCGCCTTGACCAGGACGCCGCGGTCTTCCGCCCATTCGTCGATTTCATCGACCAGCAGGTGCCGGGGCAGCCCGTACACCTCACCGAGGTAACCGTACTGGTTAACCGCCTCGGCGTAGAGGTTGTAGGCGGTGAGGTGGTCGCTTCCATAGACCACGACTCCCGTCAGGTCACTGTCGTCCCGCGTCATGCGGTGCAGCGAGTCTACGTTGGCGGCTACTGCCACATAGGGGATGATCTCGTCGTCGGCGTGCACCAGCAGCTCGCCCCACGGGCGGTCCACCGGCATCGCCTCGACGTCCTTCCCGTAGGAGGTGAGTCGGCCGCCGGCCACGATGCCGCGATCGGTCAACTGCTCTACCGCGTGGGCATATGCTTGGCGGTCGAGCGGCACGGGGAGCTCCAGGTCCAGCAAGTCCACGCCGAGGGCCGCCGCAGTGAGCGCCACCCGCTCGCTGTCGCCGGCGAGCTGGAAGTCTGGGGGGCCGGGCTGCAGCGCGAAGAAGTCGATGTCCCGATCCGTGAGGATGTAGACCTCGCCGTCCGGGACCCGCCCGTGCACCCGGCCCGCCATCTGCAGGATCTCATTGGGACCGAGGTACATCCGCGTGAGCACGTTACGCCCGCGCTCAACGACATTTCCAAAGCGGGAGTCGAGGATTACGACGGTGTCCAGGCCGCGGATATTGAGGGCCGATTGTCCTGCCGCCGTCATGGCGAGCAGGAACGGCTTGTCGGCAGGGCCCTCCAGGAACGGCCGGATCACGCGGATCGGCTCACCACCGTGATAGAAGGCGGCATTCAAGCGGGGCCACCGCTCGCCCAATTCCGCTGCGGCCTTCTCCACCTCGGCGCGGGTGGGCAGGAACACCGCCACGCCGCGACGCTGCTTCACACTGCGCCGCACGAAGCGGTCGTCCAGGAACTCCACCGGATTCTGGCGGCGGGTCTGCACCTCGGCCGCAAGCGCGGGATCGAACGCGGTCGTCTCGAGCACCTCCGATGAGTCGAGGTACCGCGCGTAGAACGCCGGATCCACAGTGGCCGAGAGCCAGATGAAGCGGCACCCCACCCGCTTTCCCAGTGCGAGACACAGCTCCAGCTCCGCCGAGGTCTGGTGGATCTCGTCCACCACCAGCGTGTCGTGCGGATCGATGAGCTCGTCCTGGAACCAGCGCCGCGCGATCCCCGTCGTAACGATCACGACGTTCCAGCTCGGCGTCTCGGGCGTCGCCTCCCGCTCGCGGTTCACCACGCCGACCTTGAGGGGCGCCTTCAGAGTGCTCTCGGCGATGGGGCGGATGGCCAGCGTTTTCCCCGTCCCGGTGCCGGCTACGATCCCGAAGCCCACTCCCCTGGCGGCGAGGTCCCAAATCTCGTCGCCGTGCTCTCGCCCCAGCACCGTCTCGATATCGAGCCGACACGCCAGCTCGATCGTCTCGCACGCCGCTCTCGTGGGAGCAATCACGATGATGCGACCGGTGGGCGGCTCCGCGCGGAGGAATGCCTCCCGGTCCGGAGGCAGGAGGTGGTCGCGGACGTGCGTGTGGGGGGACATGTAGACTGAGACGCTAGGGAAAGTGGACCGGCGAGCCGATCCGCTCAGTCACCCAGGCAGACGCCCTGCGCGCGCGCCGCTGTCACGGAGTCGGCTTCCATCGGGACCTGGTTCGGCTTCCCGGTTACGGCCTCCAGGGGCACCAGGACCACGTCGGGTGGATCCGACGAGACCATGTAGCCCCATTTCGCATCGGCCACCGCCTGAACGGCAGCGGACCCGAACCGCTGGCCGAGCACCCGGTCGAACGTCGTGGGCGATCCCCCGCGCAGCAAGTGCCCCAGGGTGAGCGAGCGGGTTTCCTTGCCCGTCTCTGCTGCGATCTGCTCCGCGACCCGCTCGGCCACACCGCCCAGGCGCTCCGCTCCGCCTGCCTGGGCGGCCGCCTTCACCGTAACGTCCCCGTCCTTGGGCCGCGCGCCCTCCGACACCACGACTATGCTGAAGTGGCGTCCCAGCGCTTCCCGCTCACGGATCTTGCGGTACACCTTCTCCATGTCGTAGGGGATCTCGGGAATGAGGATGACGTCGGCGCCCCCGGCAAGTCCCGAGTGGAGTGCGATCCAGCCACAGTGCCGCCCCATCACCTCTACCACCATTACCCGCTGATGCGATTCCGCCGTGGCGTGCAGCTTGTCGATGGCGTCGGTAGCAGTCTGGATCGCGGTGTCGTATCCGAACGTCATCACGGTGCCGCTCACGTCGCGATCGATCGTCTTCGGGACCCCGACTATGGGTAGCCCCTTCTGGCAGAGCTGGTGCGCGATGTGGAGGCTGCCATCGCCCCCCACGACGATGAGCGCGTCGAGGGCGAGCTGCTTGAAGGACTCGATCACCTCGTCGGAGCGATCCACCTCGGCCCACGTCCCGTCGGTGTGCAGCACCGGCCACCGGAACGGGTTGCCGCGGTTGGTGGTCCCGAGGATGGTCCCGCCCAGCCGCACGATCCCCTTCACACTCTCGCGGTCCATCGTGATCACCCGCGCGGAGCCGAGCAGCCCGGCATAGCCGCGCTCGACCCCGAATACCTCCCATCCCCGACTGAGCCCCGACAGCACGATGGCTCGAATGACGGCATTGAGCCCGGGAGCGTCACCGCCCCCGGTGGAGATCGCGACGCGCATGTCTGCCTACCTCAGGAACCCACTCGCTCCTGAATGACTCCCAGTACCTCGCCGGGCTCCGCGTGCCGGCCCAGCGCGAGCTTGGAGAACACGAGGTCGCCATCGAGTGTGACCTCGAAGACGCCACCCGACAACTCGATCAGCTCGACCTCAGCGTCGGAGTAGGCCTCGTGGATCTCGGCCGCCAGACCGGCGGCCCGTGGCTTGTAGCCTCAAACGCCGCAGTATTCAATCGATACCTGCACACACCCTCCCGTGATAGCCGATGGAGTTGACCGACCGAAACTTACGGTTGCGTCGGCGCTACCGCCACGAGTGCGGTGCGTTCCCGCTTGCAGTTTCTCGACGGGTTTACGACATTCCCGCCGCACACCCTTTGTCGGACCACAACCTCGGTGCCTGCCGTGCAGAGACCGGAGACCCGACAGTTCGCACGGTGGCTGCGCCTGGCCGTTGCGACCACCGGCATCGCGTTCTTCGTCGCCGCGCTCGCCGCTATCGTCATGCGCCCCGAGCTGCGGGAGGGATCGTTCGGCCTCCAGCTGCTCATTCTCGCCACGGCCGCAGCCTTGAGCCGTCGCTTCGGGATAGCGCTGCCCGGGAAGGGCTTCGCTTCTTTCATCATGGGCATCGTGATCCTGGCGCTTCTGCTGCGGGGGTGGCAGTTCGCGGCGCTGGTGGCGGCGATCGGCGTGCCCGCTGGCGACGTGCCGCTGCTGCGGCTGCGCCTGCGCGACAGCCTCGTGACCCTCGGTCACGTGGTCGTCGCCACTGGCGCCGTGGGCCTGCTGTACGACTCCCTGGGTGGGCAAGTCGGTGCGGCTGCCGTCGAGCCCGCCAATCTCCTGCCGGCTACGCTGGCCGTGATCCTGCTGCCGTCCGTTGCCAACCTGAGCTTCTACGCCGAGCTCGCCCTGGCCGGCCTGCTCCCGAAGGTGGACGTGAAGCTGACCCTGCGGTGGGAGGCCGTGGTGTCGGCCACCGGCGCTGCCTTCGCGCTGGGATGGGCCAGCCTGGTCACGGCCGACATGGCCCCGAACGCCACCGCATTCCTGGTCGGAGCGCTGATCGTCGCTGCATGGCTGGTCTGGTGGCTCATCCAGACGGCGGTGCGGGCCGACGAGCTGGCACTGGTCCAGCGCCTCGCGCGGGCCGTGGCCGCCGACGTGAACATCGAGCGCAACTTCCAGCAGATCCAACAACTCACGCGCCTGCTCGTGCCGTGGGAGAACATGGGGTTCGGGCGGTACGATGCCAAGCAGCACGAGATGGTGCTCATCGTGGATACCAGCACCTCGGAGCGGCTGCGGTTCGATGCGGAGAGCGGCCTGACCGGCGATGCCGTAAGCGCCGGCGAGCCAATCGTGGCGAACGTGCTCACCCGCTCGGACATGGTGCTCCCCGAGGGAGAGTCTCCCGGCTCAGAGATTCTCGTCCCCTTGTTCCACGGTGAGGGGCTGGTGGGGCTGTGGAGCGTGCGCCATTCGGAGCCGACCATGTACCGCCCCGCCGACGGTGCGCTGCTCGACCTGCTGGCTCCCCAACTAGCGCTGTCGCTCTCGGTCAGCGCTCTCACGGAGCCTCTGGCCGAGTCGTCGGAGCGCACCTCGGCCTACGTGCTCCAGCTCTCGGCGGCGAGCGATCGGATCCAGCAGGCCGCCGACACCATGGCGCAGAGCGCGGCGCGCGCCGAGGCACAGGCGCAGAGCGCGGCGACGGGGGTCGAGGAGGTGGCCAAGTCGCTGGAGCAGCTGGAGGAGAGTATCGGCGGCACCCTGCACGCCGCCTCCGAGACACAGGACGCCAACCGCGCCACGGCCGAGTCGGCACTGGGGGTGCGCGACGCGAGCGGGCGCGCAGTGGAGCAACTCGGCACCCTGATCGCCACCATCGCCGAAGGAGCGGCCGAGGTGGGCCGGCTCAAGGAGGCGGCAGCCGACGTCGAGGAGTTCTCTGAGACCATCGCCCAAATCGCCAACCAGACCAACCTCCTGGCCCTCAACGCCACCATCGAGGCAGCCCGCACGGGCGTGCACGGAAAGGGGTTCGCGGTAGTGGCGGACGAGGTGCGCAAGCTAGCGGAGCAGAGCGCCCAGGCCGCCTTGCACATGGGGCGCGGGGCTCAGGAGACGCGGCGCGTCATCGACCGGGCGGCCCGCGTCCTGGAGGAGATGAACAGCCAGCTCAAGTCCGTGACTCAGGCTTCGGAGGCCTGGACCGGCGAGTTGGACCAGATCGTCTCCACGGCCGAGGTGGCACAGCAGACGGGGGAGCGGATGGCCGAGGGGCCACGGCGCAACCGGGACCTCGCGGAGGAGGCCAAGCGGTTGCTGGGCGACGCCCGGGAGGCTGCCGCGGGGTCCGCCCGGGAGGCCGCCGGCGTGGCGGCTGCCAGCAAGGAGCAGCTCCTGGCCCTGGCTGAGCTGGCGAGGGGCGCCAGCGAGCTCAGCGAGATGGCCGACCAATTGGGTCGGGGAGCCCGGTTCCTGAAGGGCGATCGCACGGAAAACGAGTGATTTACGGCACAGTGGCAGGGGGTGGGGGGCATGTAGATTGGTGCCCATGTGGATCAAAACGACCCTGGCGGCAGCCTTGGTCGCCGCCTGCCTGAGCGCCCCGGTCTGGGCCCAGTCCGGCTCGAAGGGGCAGGTCGAGCTCGGTCTCTACGGGCTCGTGACCAACTATGACAACGAGGCCATCGCGCTGGACTCGGAGTTCGGCGCCGGCGGTCTGCTGGCCTACTACTTCAGCCGGATCTTCTCGCTGGAGGCGTTCGCCGACCACACCACCACCACAGCTGACGCCACCGGCGAGGATGTGAAGGTCACCAACCTCGGCGGCACCATCTTCGGCCACACGCGGCCCACGGTGCTGGGGAGTTGGTACATCGGCGCCGGCTACACGCGCGTCTTCTACGCGGGCGCCGTGGACACGGAGGACAACCAGGCCCACTTGATCCTGGGTGACCGGTTCTCCGTCGGCGGCCGTGCCGCCGTCCGCGTCGAGGGGCGGCTCGACTGGCTGCCCTCTTCGGCGGTCTGGACGACGACGGGACAGAGCGCCCTCAACTTTGGTGCCGCCGCCATGCTGTCCATCTTCGCGTTCGGCGGCCCGCCGCGCGACGCGGACCACGACGGCGTGGCGAATGCCACCGACCAGTGCCCCGACACCCCGCGCGGCGCCGACGTCGACCCGGTGGGCTGCCCACTGGATCACGACGGTGACGGCGTGTTTGCAGGCATCGATCAGTGTCCTGACACGCCCGCCGGCGCATTCGTGGACGAGGCGGGCTGTCCCACGGACACCGACAACGACACGGTACTAGACGGCATCGATGTCTGCCCCAACACACCCGAAGGTGCCTCGGTGGACGAGAACGGCTGCCCGCTGGACGCCGACGCAGACGGCGTGTTCGACGGGCTCGACCAGTGTCCCGACACACCGCTCGGCGCCACGGTCGACACCGATGGCTGCCCGCTCGACAGCGACGGTGACGGCGTGTTCGACGGGTTGGATCAGTGTCCCGACACGCCGACGGGCGTGACGGTGGACGAGACCGGGTGTCCGGCCGACCTCGACGGGGACGGAGTGGTGAACGCCCTCGACGAGTGCCCCGACACGCCGCCGGGCACCGAGGTCAACGAGCGCGGTTGTCCGCCGGAGGTTATCGAGCACGACAGCGACGGCGACGGCGTGCTGGACAGCCAGGACCGCTGCCCCAACACGGCGCCCGGCCAGGCCGTGGACAACGTGGGTTGCCCGATTCTCTTCGTCGTGGAGGAAGGTGTCGCCCGGCCGCTCGTGCTGAGGGGCGTGCACTTCGAGCTCAACCGCTCCGCGCTCACGCCGGACTCGCGCCCCATCCTCGACGAGGTCGCCGCATCCTTGCTGGCGCACCCGGACGTGCGGATCGAGGTCGGTGGACACACCGATATCACGGGCAGGCGGTCCTACAACATGCGGCTCTCGCTCCAGCGGGCGCAGTCGGTGAAGGCGTACCTGGCGCGCCGGGGCGTGGACCCATCACGCATGGAGACGCGCGGCTACGGTCCCGACATACCGATCGCCGACAACGGCACGGCCGAGGGCCGGGCACAGAACCGACGGGTGGAGCTGAAGTTGCTGTCCGGTGGCCCGACGCAGTAGATAACCAGGTAAGGTCGGGTTTCGAGCGGTACGGAAAGGGCGGCAAGAAACAAACTAGACAACAGGGCGGCCGAGGGGCGGTAGCGGAACTCGCTACCGCCCCTCACCGCCCTCTGCCGCCTCGTGAACCAGGGGTCTCACATGCGCCGAGTCGTCACGTCGTCACTCATCGCAGCACTCGCGCTCCTGACGCAGGCGGTCTCGCTCGCCGCGCAGGCCGTGCCCACACCCCAGTCCGTCCTGGGATTCGTACCTGGAACGGACCGCAAGCTCGTGGAGTGGCCCGCCCTGGTGGAGTACTACCGGAAGCTCGCGGCCGCCAGTGATCGAGTGGAGTACCGCGAGCTCGGCAAGACCACGCTCGGTGCGCCGTTCGTGGCACTGATCATCTCGAGCGCCGACAACATGGCCCGGCTCGATGAGATCCGCGCCATGAACCAGAGGCTGGCCGACCCGAGGCTACGCACGTCGGCTGCGGAGCGTGAGCAGCTCATTCGGGACGGCAAGACCATCGTCCTCATCAGTTCGTGCATCCACTCCACCGAGGTAGGGGGGCACTTCGCACCGGCGATCGTCGCCCACCGGCTGGCCAGCGGGAACTCGGCCCAGATCAACCGCATCCTCGACGAGACCGTCCTACTACTGGTACCGTCGCTGAACCCCGACGGGGTGAGCATCGTCTCGCGGTGGTATAACGAGACACTGGGCACTGCGGCCGAGGGTAGTCGGCCGCCGGAGCTCTACCACCACTACGTTGGCCACGACAACAACCGCGACTGGTACGCCTTCACGCAGGTGGAGACCCAGCTCACGGTGGACAGCCTGCACAACGTCTGGCACCCGCAGATCGTGCACGACCTCCACCAGACGAGTGCACGTGGGGTGCGCTACTTCGTGCCGCCGTTCATCGACCCGTTCGAGCCCAACGTCGACCCGCTGATCGTGGAGGGGTACACCGCTCTGGGCACTTCCGTCGCCTGGGAGCTGCTGGGGCAGGGCAAGACCGGTGTCGTGGTGAGCGCGAGGTACGACGCCTGGACGCCGGCGCGCGCCTATCAGCACTACCACGCCGGCGTGCGGATCCTCTCGGAAACAGCGAGCGCGGAGCTGGCGACGCCAATAGAGCTCTCTCTCGCCGACCTCACGTCTCGCGGTCGCGGCGTCAATCCCAGAAAGGCAAGCTGGAACTTCCCTGCGCCGTGGACGGGCGGACGCTGGGGCCTGAGCGACATCGTGGACTACATGACGTCCGGGGCGTTCGCGCTCCTGCGTCATGCTGCCGTGAACCGAGAAGTCTGGCTCTCACACTTCGCGGCCATCGGCGACCGCGCGGTGCGTGGCTGGGAGACTTGGCCCTACGCGTACGTCATTCCGCGCGAGGGACAGGACGAGATCCGCCTCAACACCATGCTCGGCATCCTGCAGCGCGGTGCCGTGGAGATCCGCACGGCGATTTCTGCATTCACCGCTGGGGGCGAGCAGTTCCCCGCCGGCAGTTACGTCGTAGTGTTGCGCCAGCCCTACGCAGCCTTTGCAAAGGCCTTGCTCGAGCCACAGGTATACCCCGACCTGCGGCTCTATGAGGGCGGCCCGCCGCGGCCGCCGTACGACGTCACGGCGCATACACTGCCGCTGCTGATGGGTGTCGACGTCGCGCTGCTGAGAGACAGCGTGCCCATTGCCCTGTCGCAGCCGGTGACGGTTCCGGCGCCGCGGTACGCCCACACGACGCGCGCGCGTGTCGCGCTCTACAAGAGCTACGCCGCTTCGATGGACGAGGGGTGGACCCGCTGGATCTTCGACACCTGGGGCGTGCCGTACGTCTCCCTCGTCGACTCGGTCGTGCGCGCGGGGGAGTTGCGGCAGCAGTTCGACGTGATCGTCATCCCCGACATGCGGGATTCGACGATCATCAACGGCCTCCCGGCCTCCCGCTACCCCGAGCCGTACCCCGGCGGTATCGGCGTGGCGGGGATCGTAGCGCTGAACCAGTTCGTCGAGCGGGGTGGCACCCTGATCGCGTTCAACGACGCTGCGGAGTTCGCCATTGGGGCGCTGAGCCTCCCGGTGCGGAATGCCCTCCGTGGGAAGCAGACCCAGGAGTTCTTCGCGCCAGGGAGCCTGTTCCGCCTGGAGCTCGACACCAGTCACCCGCTCGCGCGCAGCATGCCGGACACCGTGGCGGCCTGGTTCCAGCGGAGCCCCGCATTCGAGGTGGAGCGTTCGCGGCGTGTGCACGTGATCGGCCGCTGGCCCGACGACCCCGAGCGCGTTCTGCTATCGGGCTGGGTGCTGCAGCCGAAGGAGGTGGCGGGGAAGGCGGCGCTGGTGGAAGTGTCGGTCGGTGAGGGACGCGTCATCCTCTACGGGTTTCGCCCACAGTATCGCGGCCAAACGCTCGCGACCTACCCGCTCGTCTTCAACGCGCTCTCGAAGGAGCAGCAGTGAGCCGCAGGTGGATCGCCTCGCTCACGCTGGCCGGCGCGCTCGCGCTCGGCACGCCCGTCGCGGCGCAGGAAGATGCGACGGGGCGGCTGGTGCCGCCGCACCTCGCGGAGCCGGTGCCAGAGTATCTGCGTGATCTCCTCCTGGCAGACTTGGCGGCGATTCGCATGCCGCTCCCACCCATCGAGGTTCCCGGACTCGAGACACTGGTGCACACCGAGCCCACACCCAGCTACCTCGCGTGGGTGGGCGCGCCGGTACCCGATCCCATCACGCTCCCGGCGCCACCACCTGGTCATCCGCCGGCCGTAGTGCGCGGGATCTACCTCAACGCCTGGGTGTTCGGCTCGAACCGGTTCTACAGCTTGGTGGCCCTCGCCGACACGACCGAGATCAACGCATTCGTGATCGACGTAAAGGACGCCACCGGGTTCGTCACCTACCGCTCCAGCGTTCCCACCGCCGTGTCCATCGGCGCCAACGATTTGGTGCGGGTACGCGACCCCAGGCGGCGGCTCGCACTGCTCGAGTCGAAGGGAATACACGCCATCGCGCGCATCGTGGTGGCCCGCGATCCGCTGCTGGCGCGGGGCAGGCCGCAGTGGGCGATCCACCACACGCACGGTGGGCTATGGCGTGACGGTCTCGGCAAGCCGTGGGTGGACGCGTATCACGACTCAGTGTGGATCTACGCAGCCGAGCTGGCCGCCGAGGCGGTGGTGATGGGATTCAAGGAGATCCAGTTCGACTACGTGCGCTTCCCCGACGAGCCCAAGGAGCGGATGCAGGCCGCGGTGTTCCGGGCGAGGCAGGGGAGTGACAGCAAGCGCGCCGCCGTGCGCCGGAACGTGGGGCTCTTGAAGGAGCGGGTCGAACGGGTAGGCGTGCCTTTCACGATCGACGTGTTCGGCCTCACAACGACCTCGAACGACGGGATGGGAATCGGGCAGCACTGGGAGGACCTCGCCGAGCTGGCCGACGTGCTTCTGCCGATGGTCTACCCGAGCCACTACCCGCGCGGCGCCTACGGCATCCCTTACCCCAACGCGGAGCCCTACACCGTGGTCCGCCGGGCGTTGGAGGACGGACTCGTGCGCTCCCGGCGACTGCGCGACCCGGCGCGCATCCGGCCCTACCTCCAGGCCTTCACCCTAAGGCGGCCGCGCTACACGGCCGCCGAGGTGCGCGCGCAGATTCAGGCCGTCGAAGATGCTGGGCTCACCGACTGGATCCTGTGGAACGCCAGCGGGCGATATCCCGCTGCGGCGCTGCGGTCGAGCCAGGCCGGGGACCCGGTACTGGGACCGCTGGAGAGCCCAAACGAGGGCCGGTAGCCCTCCCCACGCACCCTTCCACCGCTGTTCCACGGTGCGGCACAACGCTGCACCGACTCACGCACGAGCTGGGAGGCAGCGTCGGCGACCGCCCAGCGTGACAGCTTACGTGTCCCAGGCCGCGATGTGCCCGGCAATGGCGCTCGCGGCCGTCGTGTAGGGGCTCGCGAGGTAGAGTTGCCCCGGGCCGGAGCGTCCCGGAAAGTTGCGGTTGATGGCGCTCACGGTGACGGTCTCCCGGTCGTAAGAAACGCCGGGGCCCGCATTGATGCAGGCGCCACAGGACGGCTCGATGAATTCGGCGCCCACCTCGCGGAAGACCTCGAGGTACCCGTTCTCCTCGCAGTAGCGCTTCACTTCCTGCGAGCCGCACTGAATGAAGCACTTCACATGCGGGTGCACCCGCGCGCCTCGCCCCATCGCCTCTCTGAACACCCGGGCGTACATGTCCATGTCGGACTTCTTCCCCGCAGTGCAGGAGCCCGCGTAGGCGATGTCGATCTTCACGGGCCCGCCCAGCTCCCGGAGGAACAGGCCGTTTCCCGGATCGCCCGGAAGGGCCACCATCGGCTCCAGGTCATGGGCGTCTATCTCGATGACCGTCTCGTACTCGGCGCCTTCATCCGAGTGCAACCCCTCGAGGAGCGGATGCACATCATCCGGATCGAGTCCTCGCTCTCTCGCGAGGAACTCCACCGCCTTCCGGTCGGGTCTCACTACTCCTGTGAACGCCCCCACCTCCGCCGCCATGTTCGTCATCGTGGCGCGCTCGTCAATTGAGAGCTCTTCCACCGCCTCACCGGCGTATTCCACGATCTTCCCAATTGCGTGCCCGTTCTTCACGTAGGGATGCCGCAGGATCTGCAGCATGAAGTCCTTCGCCGTCACGTTGTCGGGCTTGCGCCCGCTCACCCGCACGAGGGCCGACGGCGGCACCTTGATGCGCACGTCCTTGGTGAGCCAGGAGTTGAAGATCGCGGTGGTGCCGACACCGAACGCCACCGCGCCGATGGCGCCGGCGTGTGGGGTGTGGGAATCGCTCCCGATGATGAGATGCCCCGGCAGCGCGTGCTGCTCCAGGATCTTGGAGTGGCAGATAGCCTCCGACCCCACGACCGACATGTGTGGCCCGATGCGCGGTAGCTCGCCATACAGCCTCACCCCCTGCCGTTCGGCGAACTCCTCCTGCTTCCCCTTGAGCTCGAGCGCGACATCCAACAGCCCTTGAGCCTTGCGCTCGTCCGTCATGGCGAGCTCGAGGAAGGTCAGGTGATCGCGGAAGAGGAACACCGACCCGGGATCCACGATCCCTTCTTCTTCCCCCACGTAGTCCCGCCAGAAGATTGCCGCCATCGGTGTCACGTACTCGTGACTGAACCGGATATCGGTGCGCACGAAGCCCTCGTCGCCCGGCCTGACGTACGGGACACCGACCTCGTCGCGGGAGAGGTCCGCCACCCAGTGCCGCGCGATGATCTTCTCGCCGAGGGTCATAAGCCGCCGGCCGGTTTGTACCGCCGGCACCTGTACCTGCCCCTGGATCCTGGCCACGTTGTAATGGAACAGGCCGCCGTGCTCGATGATGCCGCGCGTAATCTCTCCCTCGCCCTCGGTAAACACGCTGAGGGGGATCTCATCTCCACGACGCACGCGCTCAATCAAGGAGAAATCGGTGCTGGTGAGGATGCCGAGGTTCTGACAGTTCTCGCGGTAGATGCGCTCGATGTTCTCGGCGACGACGAGCTGGATGCCCGCCATCATCTCGGCGTAGGGCGACTGCTCTCGGGAGGAACCCTTGCCCCGCCGCTTACCGCTGACGGAGCAGACGAAGCCCCCACTGCGCACGCTACCCCGTGTGACCGGGAACTCGTCCCCCGCCTTGAGCCCGAGGTAGGGGAAGTCACCCAGGGTCTCATCGTAGTAGTAGCAGATGTAGGCGGGTGTGATCTCGTCGGTGGAGATGTTGTCCCGCAGGGGCGCGTCAACCGGCCACGCCAGGTCCCGGCCGCCGAGCTGGCGCCGGAGGAGGCCGGCGTCGTCCACCAGAAACAGGACCCGCCCGTCGAACCGCACTCGGTCGGGTCGGCGAACCACTGGTCTGGACTTGATGCTCTCAATCACAAGGGCCGAAAGTTGACGGTTCCGTTTCGGTGAAGCAAGCGGCCGTGTACAATTCGTCGATGTCCTGTTCGCCGCCGTTCAGCGTCTGTTGCGGGGCTCTCCTCGCAGTCTCACTCCTCGCTTGGCCGGGCGCGCCAGTCGTCGGCCAGTACGTCGAGCCCTCCCGTTACGAGATCACCGGCGTGTTTCAGGATTCGAAGATTCGTGAGAGCTCGGGGGTGGCCGCGAGCCGGAGACACCCCGGCGTCCTGTGGACGCACAACGACGGGGGCGACAAGCCGATGCTCTACGTCACCAACCTGTCAGGGGCGGATCTCGGTCACTTCCGCCTCGCGGGGGCGCAGGCAGAGGACTGGGAGGACATCGCGCTCGGACCATGCCCGGAGAGCGGCACCGCCTGCCTCTACATCGCCGACACCGGGGACAACCTCGAGCGGCGACGCGACGTGGCGATATACATCGTAGAGGAGCCGCAGGAGCTTCCGCCACGGGGGAAGCGGGCAAGAGAAGATCTCCCGGCACGCCGCATGGAGGTGCGCTACCCCGATGGCTCTCACGACGTGGAGGCGATGGCGGTAGCGCCGGATGGGGAGATCCTCCTCATCAACAAGGGACGCAGGGGCCGGATCAGGCTGTACCGCATTCCCGCGGGGGCCACCTCCTCGCAATCGGTCACCGCCGAGACCGGTGATGCCCTCGACATCGTGCCGCAGCGCACGCTGGGCCGACTGGTCACCGGCGCCGCTATCTCCCCCTCCGGACGCCGGTTGGCCGTGCGCACCTATACGGAGATCATCCTCTTTCGGCTGGACGGAGCCAGCGTCGTGCGCGAGGGAGAGCCCTGCTGGCTCGGGCTGCGAGAGCCCCAGGGGGAGGCGATCGACTTCTTGGACGAGGAGACGCTGGTCCTCACCAGCGAGGCACGCCTTGGCATACCCGGCATGATCACAAAGGTTAGGTGTTGGTGATGCGACACCTGACACTGCCTCTCTGCGCAGCCCTGCTGCTCGCGCCGGTGGCCGAGGCGCAGCAGCCGGAACAGGGCATGGCGGCCGCCTTGCAGCGCGCCCTCGACGCACCAACGGCCGACATGGCGCGGGCGCACGTGCGGTTTCTGGCCGATGACCTGCTGAGGGGGCGTGCCCCCGGCACTCCGGGGGCCGACATCGCCGCGCGGTACATCGCCTCCCAGTTCGAGGCGTTGGGATTGGAGCCCGCGGGAGAGGACGGCAGCTACTTCCAGCCCGTGGAACTGGTCGGCGTGAAGCCCGAACCGTCGCTGGTTCTCGGGATCGGTCCCCGCACCACAAGCTTCGAGTATCTCAGCGAGTTCGTCGCGTGGCCCATGCGCCCCGAAGAGTCGATGACCGTGGACGGCGAAGTGGTGTTCGTGGGCTACGGGGTCGAGGCACCGGAGTGGGGCTGGGACGACTACAAGAGCACCTCGCTCACCGGGAAGATCCTGCTGATGATGGTCAACGACCCCGGTCTCTCCGACTCGTCCCGCTTCAACGGCAAGGCTCTCACCTACTACGGTCGGTGGACCTACAAACTCGAGCAGGCTGCCCGGCTCGGCGCCATCGGCGCAATCCTGATCCACACCGACGAGAGCGCGACCTACCCCTGGAGCGTGGTGCGGAACTCCTGGTCGGGCGAGCAGATCCAGCTCGACCGGCCCGTGCAGGAGACGCTGCGATTCGCAGCCTGGATCACCGAGGAGGCCGCGCGGTCGATGCTGGCCGCTGCCGGCCGCGACTACGACCTCCTGGTGCGCAGGGCCGAGCGACCCGAGTTCCGTCCGATCCCGCTGGACGCGCACGCCGTGGTGTACATCCGGAGCGACGTGCGGCGCATGCGGTCCGCGAACGTGGTGGCCCGGGTCGACGGCGCGGATCCCGCGGGGAGGCGTGAGGCGGTTGTCATCACGTCCCACTACGATCACATCGGCACGGGAATCCCGGTGAGCGGCGACTCGATCTACAACGGGGCGCTGGACAACGCTTCCGGCGTGGCCGCTCTGTTGGCCGTGGGGGCGGGGCTGGCCGCGAGCGGGCCGCCACCCCGTCGCTCGATCCTGCTGGTGGCCACCACGGCGGAGGAGGCGGGGCTCCTTGGAGCACTGGCCTACACGCAGGACCCATCCGTGCCCCTCGAGCACACCGCCGCCGCTATCAACGTCGACCGCGCGAATCTCTGGGGTGCCACCGCGGACGCGGTCGCGGTGGGCGCGGAACGCTCCGGGATGTTGGCCTACGTCGAGCGGGCCTGGGTCGCGGAGGGGGTCGCGCAAGCGCCGGACCCGAGCCCACACGCTGGCCACTTCTACCGCTCGGACCACCTGGCCTTTGCGCGCGCCGGGATCCCGGTGGTGTCTCTCCGCACCGGCGCGGACTTCGTGGACCGGCCCCCGGATTGGGGGACGGCGCAGGAGCAGGAGTACGTGGCCAGCCACTATCACCAGCCGAGCGACGCCTTCCGCGACGACTTCGACTTCGCGGGTCTCCTCCAGCAGGTGCACCTGATGCTTCGGCTGGCGTGGGCGCTGGCGGCCACCACCGAATACCCGGCGTGGAACAGGGATTCCGAGTTTCGGCCCGCGGGCGAGCAGCTGCGGCTGAGGAGGCTACGGGAGACCACTCCCTAGGGGCCACCCGGGCAGGCCTAACCGCGAACCGGCCAACCGAGCCCGAATCTCCTGCCATTCTGCTACTGGCCGAATCGGGGCAAAGTAGGTATGTTCCCGCCCGATTTTCCGGCCATCCGGCTCCTCAAGGAGACAATCCCCTGGATCTGCCGACCACACATCGGGTTCCGGTCACGTGGATCAGAGGCACCGCGTGTGCTCCCATCCGCTGGCGGACCGTCGCCGAGATTCTCCCCAGTGGATCAGCTACTCCCGCCGACGTGCAGGCTCTGCGCGCGGAAGTCGTTGATTACAAAGGTGTTACGCAGACCGTCCGGAAGCAGAGGGCGAACGGCGTGTGGGGCGGCAACATCCTGGGCCTGGCGGCCTCCAAGGCGCAGGGTATCAAGGATGTCGGGACAGTGGCGCAATACCGTCACCTGTTGGAGCTCGGCTACCCCTGCGACGAGCGCCCCTGCAGGCTCACCGAGCGAGTGTTCCACCGGATCCTCTCGCGGGACGAGGACCCGGCGCTTCTCTTCGAGTACCAGAAGGTCGCGAAGACGAATCCCTCGCTCGGCGCCTGGGCTCGGGACCTCATGCGGGAGGCGGCGACCGCGGCACTGGCCCACTCGGGCAAGATCGACGACCCGCGGGTGCGGGGGGCGGCCCACCGGGTGGCAAGCCGCGTCTCCCAGTTCCTGAGGAGCGGGCTTTCCGACAAGCCGATCAAGCGCTCGGGCTCCCGCAACGTGCTGCAGCCCGAAGCCTACCCACCCACCGTCTTCTCTGTGGCAATCGTCGCCTATATGCCGAACCTGCAGCGGGAGCGGGCCGGGTTCGTGGAGCGGCTGCGCGCATATCTGGTGCAGGCATCGCCGCGGCGTGATTACGTGATTCAGGTCGGCCGCAAGGTCATGAAACCGACGTTCCACCTGCTGGGGGACCCTCTAAAGGCCGACAGCTCCGGCAACCCCAAGGACCTGCCATTCGCGCTGCACTGGATCGAGCTGCTTGCGCGCCTCGGCATCCTGCAGAGCTCTCCCACAGCCGGCCGGATTCTCTGCCGCCTCATCAAGGACTGCGACGAACAGGGCGTGTGGAACCCGAAGAACCTGCGCGCTCTTCCCAAGAGCAGCTCGAAAGTCGCGGACTTCGCCTTCCCGCTCGAGGTGAACAGCAAGACGCTTGAGCAGCGCAAGGCGGACGTGACGTTCCGGCTCGCGCTCATCGCGAAGCTGGCGGGGTGGAAGCTGGAGTACGCCTAGCCTCGGCGCTCGGCCGGGTGCCCGGCCTCCCCTCATACCCTCACCACCGACCCGGTAGCCCCCGCCGCGAGGCCCCCGGTCCCGCTTCTTCCCGCTCACAGGTGGCGCTGAGATACTGAGACCGGTATAGTAGTAGCCGTGACTACTACGATGACCGGCCTGGATTTCACGCCGTTCGGCTTCACGCCCACGGAAGGCCGGGTGTACGAGGCGCTCCTGGACCTGGGACCTTCTTCCGGATACCGCCTCTCCAAGGCCCTGAGCGTTGCCAGGGCAAACACCTACCAGGCACTGAACAGTCTCGTGGCCAAGGGTGCCGCAGTGGCGGGCGGGGAGACGCCCCAGGTCTTTCGAGCCGTCGCCCCGGACAGCGTTCTGGCCCTGGTTGCCCGAGACCAGGCCCGGCAGCTCGACCAATTGGAGCGGCAACTGCGGGAGCGGAGTGGGGGCGGCGAGCCGGCGATCGTCCCATTGCGAGGAGAGCGGGAGCTTCAGGAGCTTGCCCTGCGGACGGCGGCCCGCGCTGCGGGCCGAGTCTCATTCCTGGCACCCGGCCGACAGCTAGCTCAGCTCCTCCCCGTGTGGCGCAAGCGGGCAGCCGACGGGGCCGAGACCGAGCTCTGGGCCGTGGGGGAGGCGGCAGCGCGCTTTCCGCTCCACGTCGCCGGGACCGTTGACCCGGACAGGGTGCGAGAGCATTTCGGCGCAGCCGCCACCATCCTGGTCACGGCGGGCGCGGCGATCCTGGCCACCGAGCGCGAGGGGGTCCTCTCAGGCTACTGGTCGTCCGACCCCGTCCTCGTGGGCGCAGCGAGCGCCTCGCTCGCAGCTTTGACTACCTGACCAACCCACTAGGTGTCTTGACAAGAGACACCTCGACACCAAGTTATTGGGCTGCCTCAACCAGCCGGTTGACGAAGTGGCCCGTGATACCGCTAACCGCAACTCTCCCAGGCTGTTAATCGAAGCCGCGATCCCCGAATTCGCCGATTTCGGTTACGCCGGAGCACGCACCGAGCGGATCGCGAAGCAGGCGGGCGTCAACAAACAGCTCCTCTTCTACTACTTCGGGTCGAAGGCCGGCCTGTATCGGGCGGTCATGGAGGAGGCCGTGGCACGGCTTGACCGCGCGGCCAAGGCGGTTCGCCGGGCGCCGGAACACGCCGCTGGGCGCCTCAGGCACGAGCTCAAGGTAGCCTTCGATGCGCTGGCCGAGTCGCCTGACCTCGCCAGGCTGCTGGTGAGAGGGGCCTTTGAGCAGGCGAACGGGACGCCGTCCGACCTCCCGGTGCGGGGCCTCGCCGACCGGCTGGCCCGGGCGGTCTCCGACGGCCAGGGGCTGGGGTATTTCCGCGACGACGCGGATCCGCGGGCGGTCGCGCGCCAGGCCGTGATCCTCCTGCTGGGCTACTTCGCCTTCGAAGGAACCCTGACAGAAGGCCCGGCGGATGCCCGCCGGGCCGAGTGGTTAAACGGAGTTTCGAGCCTGCTGGCTCGCTCGCTCAGCTGGTAGCCCCTGCTACGTGGAGGACGGGACGAACTCGGGCTCCTCCTCGGCCTCCACCGTCTTCTCCCCCTCGGCGCCAAGGGCCACCTCGAGTACCTCGCCCAGACGCTCTGCGGGATATACGGTGATCCGATTCCGCTCGTCCTCGCTCAAATCCTGCAAGTCCGCCAGGTTCTCCTGCGGTAGTATGATGTTCGAGATCCCCGCGCGGCAGGCGCCAAGCACCTTCTCCTTAACCCCGCCGATCGGCAGAACCCGACCCGACAGAGTGATCTCGCCGGTCATCGCCACGTCGCGTCGCACCGGAACACCCGACAGAGCGCTCACCAGCGCAGTGGCCATGGTGACCCCCGCCGACGGACCGTCCTTGGGAATGGCCCCCGCCGGGACGTGGATGTGCACGTCCTTGCCGGCCAGCGTCTCCTCTGCGATGCCGAGCTGCTGCGCGTGTGACTTGGCATAGGTCAGAGCGGCCTGGGCCGACTCCTTCATCACGTCGCCCAGCTGCCCCGTGAGTACCAGGTTGTCCCGGCCGTTCATCACCGAGACCTCGACGAACATGATGTCACCCCCAACGGGTGTGTAGAACATCCCGGTGGCGATGCCGACCTTGTCCTCCTCGGCCGCCCGCTCGGGGTGTACCGTGGGGCGCCCGAGGAGCTCTTCCACATCGTCGGGGGAGAGCTCCATGCCCTCGACCTCGCCTGCAGCGATCTTGCGGGCCACCTTGCGCGCCATCTTCCCGATCTCCCGCTCCAGCTGCCTGACCCCGGCCTCTCGCGTGTAGCTGGAGGTCACCTTGCGGATAGCGTCCTCAGTGAGCACGAACTCGCGGGGCGCAAGTCCGGCCTCGGCGAGCTGCCGCGGAACCAGGAACTGCTTTGCGATCTGCAGCTTCTCGCTCTCGGTGTAGCCCGTGAATTCGACTTCCTCCATCCGGTCGAGCAGCGGCCCGGGGATCATCTGGCGAAAGTTCGCCGTGGCGATGAACAGGACCTCGGAGAGATCGAAGGGCACGCCAAGGTAGTGATCGGTGAACGAGTCGTTCTGCGCCGGATCGAGCACCTCGAGCAGCGCCGCCGCAGGATCGCCCTGGAACGAGACGCCGAGCTTGTCCACCTCGTCCAACAGGAAGACGGGGTTCTTCGTGCCGGCCCGCTTCATTCCTTCTATGATGCGACCCGGCATCGCACCCACGTAGGTGCGGCGGTGCCCCCGGATGTCCGCCTCGTCGCGCGCGCCCCCGAGCGAGATGCGGACGTACTCGCGCCCGATGGAGCGTGCGATGGACTTGGCTATGGACGTCTTGCCCACACCGGGCGGACCGATGAACAACAGGATGGATCCCCTCGAGCGGCGGTCGTCCACGTTCCCCACGAACTCACCCGTGGTGCGCTCATCGCGCTGTTGCAGCAGCTGTCGCACGGCGAGGAACTCGAGGACGCGATCCTTCACGTCCTGCAGGCCGTAGTGATCCTCGTCCAGGATCTGGGCGGCTTCCTTGAGGTCGAGGTGGTCTTCGCTGCGCTTGTTCCACGGGATCTCGGCCACGTTCTCGAGGTAGGTACGGATGACCTGCGCCTCCATGGAGTCCTTGGCGGTGCGGGCGAGCCGCCGCAGCTCTCGATCGACCTCCTTGCGAGCCTGTTCGGGTAGCTCGAGCTGCAACAGCCGCTCGCGCAGCTCGTCCACTTCCTGCGATTCGTCTTCCCCCAGCTCCTTCTGGATCGCCTTCATCTGCTCGCGCAGGAACATCTCCCGCTGCCGCTCCCCGATCTCCTCCTGGACCTTGGACTTGATCTCCTCCTGCGCGTCGGCGAGCTCGAGCTGTCGCTGCACGTGAATCAGCACCCGGCGGAGTCGCTCCTCGACACCGCGGGTCTCCAGCAGCGCCTGGCGCTCGGCCGGGGAGATGTCGATGTAGCCGGCGACCAGGTCGCTGAAGCGGCCGGGGTCCTCTACCCCCTCGAGCACCTGCTTGACCACGTCCTCGGGCAGCCCCGTCTTCACCCCGAGCTCCGCCGCGCGCTCCCGCACCTCCTTGTGGAGGGCGACGAACGCCGCGTCCTCATTGTCGAGCGGCGGCAGGTCCGGCGCTTCCTGGACGACCGCCTCGATGTGGCCGGCCTCCTCCGAGTACTGCAACACCGTGGACCGGTACTCTCCGTGCAGCAGCAGCTGGATGCCCCCGAGTCCCCGCTGCACCTGGCCGATGCGGGCCACGGTGCCCGTGGTGTACAGCACCTCGGGCTTAGCCATGTCCACGTTCTCGCGCTGGGCCACGGCGAAGATCAACTGCTCCTCGCCCTTGAGGGCGGCTTCAATGGCCCGCAGCGTCCCGGGGCGACCCGCGCCGATGGGCGCGGTGACGCCGGGAAACATCACTGTCTCGCGCAGCGGCAGCACGGGCAGCCGCATGCGTGTCGAGGTCATCTCGGACATATCGTCCTCCCCTCCCGTCGAGGGGTCTCACTCGCGAAATCGGTCATAACAGGTCAGTGGAGCAGGGATCGTGCCATACGGACCCCTGCCAACCACCACTTCCACCGGGTGGAACACCCCCTTCTGAACCCGTGTTCCTGCCGCAGATGGCGGGCGCGCGGACCCGCCTGCCAATATGGCCGGTGGTCCCCGTTCGTGGCGATCTCCGGTTAGGGGGCCCGTGGGGCGACGTTGAGAAGGGCTCTGAGCTCGGACTCGGTGAACTGCTCAAGCAGCCCGGCCCGCGCGGTCGTCTCCCGCGCCGGCTCAGACCGGTCCGACTGGCATTCGAAGCGGATTATGTCGGCCGGCTCCGGAAACGTACGCTTGTCTTTCTTGGCCGGGACCATACCCGAGGTCCGGCCCACACGTTCCGCGGACCAGCGGCGCCCGCCGTCGTCGGTTACCCAACGCATTCGTGTCTCAAAGAGGCGTACTTTTCAGGTTGCCAAGGGGGTTACGGCCCTTTAATCTACCCCGGGTCTGGACCATATGCTACATGGAAGACAAGAACTTGGGCACCGTCGCGGCCCGACTGGCCGACGCCCTAGCAGGCTCCTACGAGATCGAGGGAGAGATCGGCCGGGGCGGCATGGGCGTCGTCTTCAGCGCCCGAGACATCAAGCTCAAGCGCCGTGTAGCGATCAAGGTCCTCCCCCCTGAGCTAGCCTACCGCGAAGAAATCCGCAAGCGCTTCCTGCGGGAGGCGCAGACCGCCGCGCGCCTCTCCCACCCCCACATCGTGCCGATCCACGCCGTGGGCGAGGACGAGGGACTGGTCTACTTCGTGATGGGCTATGTCGACGGAGAGTCGCTCGCCGCCCGCCTGAGGCGCCGCGAGCGCCTCCCGGCCGAAGAGGCCCGCCGGGTCATGAAGGAGACGGCAGACGCGCTGGGACTCGCCCACGCGATGAGCGTGATCCACCGGGACATCAAGCCCGACAACATCCTGCTCGAAGGCACCCGCCGCCGCGTGGTGGTGACGGACTTCGGGATCGCCAAGGCGCTCACGGACGCCGGCGGGGGGACCCTCACCGGGACAGGCGTGGCCATTGGGACCCCGGCCTACATGAGCCCGGAGCAGGCCGCGGGGGAGAAGGAGATCGACGCCCGGAGCGACATCTACTCCCTGGGGGTCGTGGCCTACGAGATGCTCACGGGAGACATCCCGTTCAAGGCACCGACCGTCGCGGGAATGCTGCTGAAGCAGGTAACCGAGGTGCCTGTGGACATTCACAGCGTCCGGTCCGACTGCCCCCAAGAACTGGCCTCCACGGTGATGCGCTGCCTCGACAAGGAGCCGGAGAATCGCTGGCCCACGGCCGACGCCCTGCGCCGGGCCCTGGAGAGCCGGACCTCGGCGCCCTACCGACCCCGCTCCCCCCTGAGCCGCCGGCCCAGCCGCGCTGGGGCGGCCCGTGCGCCAGCCCGCGCGCAGCGCTCAGACCGGCCGGCACGACCACCTGCCCGCCAGAAAGACGCCGAGTGGTGGGACTGGTTCAGCGAGGGTCGTGCCCCGGCCCGCAGGCCCCGGGCACGGCCCGAGCGCCGGCGAGAGGCGCCGAAGACCCCGGCGAAGCGCGCGCAGGCAGGCGAGCCGGGCATCGTGCGGAAGTTCCGAGCCAACTTCGCATCATACGTCTCGGTGTGCGGCGGTCTCCTTCTGCTGAACGTCGTCACGGGGATCGATTCACCCTGGTTCCTCTTCCCCGCCATCGGCTGGGGGATCGGCCTCGCATCCCAGTACGGCAAGTTGTGGTCGGCGGGCTACAGCATGCGCGACGTGCTAAACCGCCCGCCGGCGTCAGACGCCCTCCCCGTGCCAGGCAAAGCAAGCTCCGCGCAGGCGGCGCTGCCGGCGGCCGTGCTCGAGCCGACCTCAGGCGAGTTCGGCACAATGGCCGGGCAGATCGAGCAGATGCGCAAGGACCACACCGCCATCGTGCGGCTGGTGGAGAAGCTACCGGAAGCCGACCGTGACATGCTCCCCGACGTGGTGCCCACGGTGAATGCACTCATGGAGCGGGCCGTGGAGCTGGCGCGCACGCTGCAGGCCATGGACCGCGACGTGGACGACGCGGCCGTCGCGCGCCTCGACGCACGGATTCAGGAGCTCGAGAGCGGCCCGGCGGATGCTGAGACCGAGCGACGCCTCGACCTGCTGAAGCGCCAGCACGCCGCCCTAAAGGAGCTGGTGAAGCGGCGCGGCAAGGTGGAGTCACAGTTCGAGTCGTGCGTGCTCGCGGTGCAGAACGTGCGGTTTGACCTGCTGCGGCTGCGCTCCGCCGGCATGGAGCAGGTCCTCGGAGACCTCACGTCGGCCACGCAGCAGGCCCGGGCGCTGAGGATCGACGTCGAGGCGGCAATCGACGCAGCGGGGGAGATCAAGGAGGCGTTGGGGAGGGGTGTGACCCGCTAGGGCGATAAGGGAACTCCTCAGTATCCGTGCATCTCCCTCATCGCCGCCGTCATGTCCGCCACCTGCGGCAGGATCACATCCTCCAGCTCCGGCGAGTAGGCGACGAATGTGTCGCTGGCCGCCACACGCTTCACCGGCGCATCCAGCCAGGAAAACAGCTCGTCCGCGATGCGCGCCGCGATCTCCGCGCCGTACCCCCAGGAGAGAGAGTCCTCGTACGCCACGATCACCTTGTTGGTCTTCCTGACCGACTCGGCGATCCCGTCCCAGTCCACCGGATCGAGTGAGCGCAGGTCTATGACCTCCGCGTCGATCCCGTCGCTCTCGGCAAGCTCCTTCGCCGCCACCAGCGACCGCTGCACGACCGCGCCGTAGGTGATCACGGTGAGGTCCGTCCCTTCCCGCACGACCTTCGCCTTCCCGAAGGGGATCATGAAGTCGGGACCCGGATACGCCGCCTTGTTGTAAGTCTGGCGGTAGAGGTGCTTGTGCTCCAGGAATAGCACCGGGTCGTCGCACCGGATGGCGGTGCGGAGCAGGCCATTGGCGTCGAGTGCCGTGGACGGACAGACAACGCGTAGCCCTGGGATGTGTGTGAAGAGCGATGCTCCCGTCTGCGAGTGGTAGATCGCGCCGCCCTTGAGGTACCCTCCGTAGGTAGCCCGCACGACAGCCGGACACGCAAACGCGTTGTTACTGCGCCAGCGCAGGACGGCCATCTCGTTGCGGATCTGGTGATATCCGGGCCAGATGTAGTCGAAGAACTGGATCTCCACGACGGGCTTGATACCGCGGGTCGCGAGGCCCACCGCCCGCCCAATGATGTTCGCCTCGGCGAGCGGCGAGTTGTACACCCGGTGGCCGCCGAACTTCTTCTGCAGCCCCCAGGTCACCTTGAAGACCCCGCCCTTCCCCCTGAGATCCTCGATATGCTCATCGCGGGACAGATCGGCGATATCCTCGCCGAACATCACGATCCGCGGGTCCCGTCTCATCTCGTCCTCGAGGCATTTGTTCAGGAGATCCACCATGGTGGTGGGCTCTCCCTCGAGGCGCGGATCGTCTTCGGTATCGAACTCCTCGCTCGTGGGGTCCACGTCGGGTGAGTAAACGTAGAGTTCCACCGTGTCGGCCGCAGGCTGTGGGGCGGCCAACGCCACCTCCGTGGCCAGGTCCACATCCTCCGCGACCTTGGCAGTGATCGCCTCGATCTCCGCCTCGGTGGCGACTCCGTCGGCGATCAGCTTCGCCGGGAACGTCACCAGCGGATCGCGCCGCGCCTCCTCGTCGCGCTCCCATCCCGGCTTGTAGTGCAGCTCATCGTCGGATAGGGAGTGGGAGTAAGGCCGGATCACGCTGGCGTGGATCAAGGCCGGACCTTTGCGGGCGCGGCAGTAGCCGATCGCCGTGGACAGCACGTCGTACGACTGAAGCGGATCACAACCGTCCATGTCGTCGACGTACAGGTTGGGGAAGCAGGCCATGATGCTCGATATCGAGCCGCCGGCCGTCTGAACCTCCACCGGAACGGAGATCGCGTAGCCGTTGTCTTCGATGAGGAACAACACGGGGAGCTGGAGATTGCTCGCCGTATTCATCGCCTCCCAGAACTCGCCCTCACTCGTGGTCCCATCGCCAGAGGAGCAGAACACGACCTCGTCGCCCTTGATCATCTCCTCCCGATCGGAGATCTCCGCTATCTGGTCATAGCGCAGCCACGCCTCGGCGCATCCCAGGGCGTTCAGGTACTGGGTGCCCGTAGGGCTCGATGAGCTCACGATGTTGAGGTCCTTGTGGCCCCAGTGGGACGGCATCTGGCGGCCGCCCGAGTTGGGGTCGTCGGCCGCCGCCACAGCCGAGAGCAGCATCTCCGTGGGCGTCATCCCCAGGGCCAGACAGAGGGCTCGATCCCGGTAGTAGGGGTAGAACCAGTCGTATCCCGGCTTGAGTAACATCCCGGCTGCCACCAGGACTGCCTCGTGCCCGGCCCCGGAGATCTGGAAGAAGATCCGGTTCTGCCGCTTGAGCTGGATCTCCTTGTCGTCCAAACACCGGGACGTCAGCATCAGCCGGTACATCTCCAGCAGCCTCGGCTTCTCCAGCCGGGCCGCCGGCTTCCGCTTCGCTCGTGCCTTGGACTTGCTGCGTTCGTTGGTACGGGAGGTCATAGGCAGGCAAAGATAACAGGCTACTTCAGCTTCGTGAGCCTCCGGAGAGCCTCCAGCTTTTCGATGGCGGACTTCGAAGAAGTCGACTCACCGGTGGTGAGAATCGCATCCCGCACATCCAACAACACCTCCAGAATCAACTGCTCGCGCTGGAACGAAGAGTCGAGATCCGCCATGCGGCCTTCGTCCCCCGCCTGCCGGGCACGATCGTACGCCTCGCGGTAGATGCTCTCGAGGTTGGTGAGAATGCGCTCTCGGGAACGGGCGCTCATGGACTCAATGATGACGTCAATACTCCATCACCACCAGCCCACTCGGGACCTTCGGCGTGAAGTAGGTGGACTTCTGCGGCATCACCCCACCCGCGTCTGCCACCGCGAACACCTGCTCGATGGCGGCGGGATTGAGCAGCACCCCCGCGGCGGCATTCCCCTGCTGCACCTCGTCGATGACGTGATGGGCCTCAGCGCTGTAACCGATCCGGGCTCCTTCGCCGGCCAGCGCCCGCAGCCGCTTCACCACGATCTCGTCCACTCGGGCGACGTCGAGCGACGCTACCGCCGGCTCGTTGGCGAAAGGGAGGTCGCCCAGGTTCGCACCACCCTTGAGCAAGTAGGCGAGGGCTAGGCCACCCGGCAGCACCACGATACACGCCGTGCCGCGCCCCTTGAGCGTGGCGAGTTCCTCAGCGTAGTTGACCTGGCTGGGGAGCTCTCGCATCTGGAATCTCTCACGCAGGCCGTTCGTCAGGGCCTCCCCGTCCACCTTCGCTCCGTACACGAGCCGGTGCGTGGGAAGCACCAACAGACCCGGGTCGCCCGCGGGCACAACGAGCGCCGGTAGGCGACCCGCGGCGGGGTGCTCGCCCCAATAGGCCACGGCCGTCTCGTAGCGGTGATGCCCGTCGGCGATGTAGAGTTGCTCCCCCCCGGCAGCCTGCGCGAGGGCCGCGGCGCGCTTGCCGGTCACGCGCCACACGGTGAGGTCTACCCCCAACAGCTCTGCCTCGGTCAGCGGCTTCTTCTGGGTCGCCTCCTCCAGCAGGCCCTGGAGCGAGCCGTCCTCGTCCCGCGCGACCATGAAGAGCGCCTCGAACATCGCCTCGGTCGCCCTAAGCAGCGCGAGGCGGTCCTCCTTCGGGCCGGTGTGCGTCCGCTCGTGGGGCTTTATGCGGCCGGTGCCGAACGGCTCGACGGCCACGCCCCCGACGACCCCGGTCCGCACTAACGGATTTCCGTCGGGAGTGGCGAACGCCTGGCGCAGTACGGTGACCGACTCTCTGTCGTCCGGCGCCAAGACCCCCAGCTTGCGCCACTCCGCCAACAGCCTGGCCGCGTTCTCGTACCGATCGTCGTCGCCGGCCGGGAGGATGAGGTGCACGACGTTGTGTGGATCGCGCTGCGCGAGCCTTTCCCGCTCCTCGGGTGAGATCACGTCATAGGGCGGAGCGATCAGGTCGCTCAGCCGCTGCTGCTCGGCGTAGCGCTGTCCGACGAAGGGCGCGACCAGCGGTGCTGCAGGTTGCTCAGCCAACGTGCCCATCCTCCGTTTCGCCCTGTGAGTCAGGTTTCCCACGGACGCGCTGCGCGCATCGCCTCATCCAGCAACCAGCGGTACGACGCGAGCCGGTTCGGGGCAATCTCGCCTCCCTCCACCGCCTGCGCCACGGCGCAGCCCGGTTCCTCCAGGTGCCGGCAGTTGTCGAACCGGCAATCGGCGGCGAAGGGACCGAATTCCGGGAACGCGGCCGCGACCTCCTGTGGTTCGAGGCCCCACAGCCCGATGTCTCGCAGCCCCGGCGTGTCCACCACGAACCCACCCACACCAAACGGGTGCATCTCGGCGGCGACAGTCGTATGGCGCCCGGCCCGGGACTTCTCGCTCACCTCACCCGTCCTCAGCTTGAGTCCCGGCTGCAGTGCGTTCAAGAGGCTCGACTTGCCCACTCCAGTCGGTCCAGTGAACAGGGACACGTGCCCTTCTAGATGCCCCCGCAGCTCCTCGAGCCCCCGCTTCTTCGGCACACTGGTGTAGACCACCGCGTATCCAGCCTCCTCGTAGGGCCGTCCGAAGGCAGCGCACTGCTCCACCAGATCACACTTGTTGACTACCAGCGCCACCGGCAGACCGTTCGCACCAGCCACCGCCGTGAATCGGTCAATGAGGTGCGGATCCCATTCGGGCCGCTGCACCGAGCCCACGACCACCACCCGGTCTACGTTGGCGGCTACGTTGCGCTCCCCACGCCGTTTCCCGGGTGTGCGCCGCTTGAGCACGGAGCGGCGGGGGTGCACCTCCTCGATGGTCATCGAGCCATCGGGATGGTCTCGCACCGTCACCGCGTCGCCCACGAGGATGCGGGGCCGCCCCTGCTTCAGACGCCCGCGCAGAGACGCCTCGAGCCGCATGCCGTCACTGTAGACCCCGTAGCGGCCCCCCGTCTTCGAGAGGACCACACCCCGGTGTTGCCCTACCAATTGGGATGCTCCTTGCTCACAGCTATCGCCCGATCGAGCTGCTCCTTCACCTCGTAGAGGGTGAGCCGGCGCACGCCCGCGTCCGCTTCTTCGGGCGTGCTACCGTAGACCAGATATGGGGTCTCGAGATGCCCCACGGGCCGATCCCCGCTCGCGGACCAGCGCACGAACAACACGGCGGCGCCGAAGCGTCCGCTCTCGTCGGGCTCCTCGTCGACGAAAATCGCTGCCGAGTACGGCTCCCCGTCGGCGCCCTCGAAGGCGGGCGGCCGACTGTGAATCTCGAGATAGCCCCCCAGGGTCGAGTCGTCGATCACCGTCGACCCAGAGTCTCCTTCGCGAGACTTGCCGCCATGAACGCTACGTTGGCGGGGCGCTCGGCGAGGCGGCGCATCAGGTAGGGGTACCACGCGGTGCCGAAGGGAATGTACACCCGCATGTTGTAACCTTTGGCGTGCAACTCCTCTTGCAGGTCCCGTCGCACGCCGTAGAGCATCTGGAACTCGAAGCGCTCAGGGGGAATGTCTCGCCGCTCCACGAACGCGAGGGCTTCGTCCACCAAGGCGGCATCGTGCGTGGCGATGCCCGGGTAGTTGCCCTCGGCCAGCAGCCTTTCCATCAACTGCACGAACGACGCGCTTACCTCGTTCCGCTTCTGGAATGCCACCGAGGGTGGCTCTGCGTAGGCCCCCTTGCAAAGGCGCACGCGTGCTCCGAGCTCGACAAGATCGTCTACGTCCCGGGCCGACCGCCGAAGGTAGCTCTGGATCACGACGCCCGTGAGGTCTCCGAACTCTGGGTGCAGCTCGTCGTAGAACAGGCGCAGCGTCCGCTCGGTGTGCTCGGAGCTCTCCATGTCCACCCGGACGAAGATATCCCGCTCCCGGGCCCGGGCCAGAATTGCGCGCATGTTCTCGAGGCAGAGATCGCGCCCGATGTCGAGGCCGAGCTGCGTGAGCTTCACCGACACGTTCCCGTCCACGCCTGAGTCGGCGATGGCGTCGACGATGCTGATGATATCGTCTCGCGCGGCGCGGGTCTCCGCGGCGCTCGAGACGCTCTCGCCCAACAGGTCCAGGCTCACCATGATGCCCTTCGCATTCATGGCCTTGCTCGCCTCGATGGCGCTGTCCAGCGTCTCGCCCGCTACGAACCGGGATGCTATGCGGCGCGCCAAGCGATTCCGCTTGAGGAAACTGAAGATCCCTTGGTGGTCGCTGAGCCAGAGGAAGGTGCGCCGCAGCACGAAAGGGCGGTGCCCGATCAGGTGGGGGGGTAGAAGTGCACGTTGCCCGCCGCCATGCTCTTGAGCCTGGGGCAGGGCGTGAACCGGTCACCGTACTTCTCGGCCAGCTCCTCCAGCGTCTCGACTGCCTTCTCGGCGCCGATGTCATCGAGGTACCGCAGGGGACCGCCGCGGAAGGGCGGGAAACCGATGCTCAGGATGGCCCCGATGTCGCCGTCCCGGGCTGAGCGGACCACCCCCTCGTCGAGGGCCCGGGCCGCCTCGTTCAGCATCGAGTAGACCAGGCGCTGATGCACGTCGTCGCGCGGCACGCGGGAACTGGCCTCCGCCCCGATGATCTCGTAGACCGTCTCATCCACCTCCCGCCTCTTGCCGCCCTCGTAGCGGTAGAAGCCACGCCCGCTCTTGCGGCCCAGCCGCCTGTCCCGGGTCATGTCTACGAGGCCCTCCGTCGGCTTCATCCGATCACCGAACGCCTGGTGCAGCACGGTCGAGGCCTTGCGCGCAACGTCGAGCCCGATCTCGTCCAGCAGCGTGATGGGGCCCACGGGGAACCCGAACTTGGTCATCGCCTTGTCGAGCGTCTCGACGGTGACGCCCTCCTGCAGCAGGCGCCCCGCCTCGATCAGATACGGCCCCAGGATGCGGTTCACCCAAAACCCGGGGCGGTCCTGCACCACGATCACCGTCTTGCCCATCGCGCGGCCGAACGCCACCGCCGACACCGTGACCCACGCCGCCGTACGGTCGGTGACGATGACCTCGAGCAGCGGCATCTTCTCGACCGGCGAGAAGAAATGCATCCCAAGCACACGATCCGGCCGCTGTGTCACCTCGGCGATCCGGGCGATGGGGATCGTGCTGGTGTTGGAGGCGATCACGCAGTCGTCGCGCACCTGCCCCTCGACGGCCTCGATGACCTGGCGCTTGACGTCCAGATCCTCGAACACCGCCTCGATCACCAGGTCCGCCCGCCCGAAGCCCGCCCAGTCGGTGCCGCCCGACAGCATCCGTTCCAGCTTGCGGTACTCGTGCCTCGTGATGCGGTGGCGCTTGAGGCGGCCCTTGAGAATCCCCCAGGCGTTCTTGAGTCCCTTGCCGACGCTCGCGAGATCGGTGTCCCGAAAGCGCACGTCCACTCCTGCTTGTGCGACCGCTACCGCCCCAATCCCGGATCCCATGAAGCCGGCGCCTATCACGCCGAGGTTTGCGACGGGCCGCGGCTCGGGAGCTGCGCCCTCCACCCCGGGGTCCTTCTTGAGCTCTGTCGTGGCGAGAAAGATCTGCACCAGGTTGCGCGACACCTCGTGTATCGCGAGCTCGGCGAAGAAGGCCGCCTCCATGTCCAGCCCAGCCTGCAGTCCGTGTCGCATCCCGTGCTGCACCGTCTGGAGGGCGGCTTCCGGAGCTGGGTAGTGCCCACCCGTCTTCTTGAGCAGCTGCTTCTTGGCAGTGGTATACACGACCCGCCGCCCCAGCGGGTTCTTGTCGAGCGCGAGGGACGCGGCGTCCCGCTTCCGGCGCTTCGGCTTCCAGCCGCCGGCCAGCCTTTCCGCCGCCTCAAACGCTACGCGCTCGAGAATGGCCGGGTGCACCAGCTCGTCTACGATTCCCGCACGGTAGGCACGCATCGCCGGGAGCTGTTTGCCCGCCAGAATGATGTCCAGCGCGGCCCGCACGCCGATCAGCCGCGGGAGGCGCTGGCACCCGCCCATGGCGGGGATGATCCCGAGGTGGATCTCGGGGAGTCCGATGCGGGTCTTCGGGTGGTTGGTGGCAATGCGATAGGAGCAGGCGAGGGCTGCCTCCAGTCCCCCACCCACGGCCGCCCCGTGAATGGCGGCAACGATGGGCTTGCCGAGCCGCTCGATGCGATTCACCAGCGCCTGGCCCTGCCTCACGAGGTCGTAGGCCTCCTCGCGCGTCTGGAGGGCTACGAACGCCTCGATGTCGGCGCCGACGATGAACGTGTCTGGCTTGCCCGAAACCAGCACTACGGCGCGGATCCCGTTGTCGGTGGCGAACTGGTCGAGGCATTCCTCCAGCTCGTCGCGCACGTCCCGGGTGATCTTGTTGACCGACTCACCCGGGAGATCGAGCTCGAGCCGCGCGATCCCATTCCGCACGGCAATGGTGAAGGCGCTCACGTCAGGCCCGCTCCAGGATCATGGCGAAGCCCATCCCTCCCTGCGCGCACACCGAAATGAGCCCGAACTGCACGTCGCGGCGCTTCATCTCGTTCGCCAGGGTCATCGTGATCCGCCCACCAGTTGCGCCGAAGGGGTGCCCGATGGCAATCGAGCCACCCATGACGTTCAGGGTGTCCCAGTTCACGCGACCGATGGCCTCCGAGCGCCCCAGCCGCTGCTCGGCCCACTGCTGCGACTCGAAGGCCTCGATGTTCGACAGGACCTGTGAGGCGAAAGCCTCGTGCATCTCCACCAGCCCCAGCTCCTCGAACCCGATCCCCGCGCGGTCGAGTGCCTCCGGCACCGCGTAGGCGGGGCCCATGAGGAGCTGGTCGCCGGGATCGAGCGCCGCCACCGCATAGGAACGAATGAAGGCCAGCGGCTCGTACCCTAGGCTGCGCGCCGCTTCCTCACTCATCAGCAAGACCGCCGAGGCTCCGTCCGTGAGGGGCGAAGCGTTCCCCGCCGTCACCGTGCCGTACTTCTTGTCGAACACCGGCTTCAATTCGGCCAGCTGCTTCAAGGAGGTATCGGCGCGCACGCCGTTGTCCCGGTCCACAGGCGCTCCCGAGCCCGGCACGAAGATCGGTGCGATCTCGGCTAGCAACCGCCCGTCCTCAGTGCCCCTGTGCGCGAGCTCGTGGCTCCGCAGCGCGAACTCGTCCTGTGCCTCCCGCTTGATGCCGTTGATCTTCGCCATCTTCTCCGCCGACTGGCCCATTGTCTCACCCGTGGACGGCTCCGCGATGGCGGGGGTCACGGGAACGAGATCCTTGGGACGAAATGCCGAGAGCAGCTTCAACCGCTGGGCGGGCGTCTTAGCCCTGGAGAGGTTTGTCAACAGCTCCGAGAACCGCTTGGAGTGCAGGATCGGAACGTCCGAGAGGCTCTCCGCGCCGCCCGCGATTACCACGTCGGCGTGACCCAGCACGATCTGGTCGTGGCCCAACGCGATGGCCGCGTTGGCCGACGCGCACGCGCGGTTGACCGACGCGGCGGGAATGCTGGCGGGGAACTGCGGCAGGAGGCTGACCTCGCGCGCGATGTTCGGCGCAAGAGCACTCGGGACGACTTGACCAAAGTAGATCTCGTCGACGTCCTTGCCGGAGAGGTTCGCCCGATGCACCAACTCGACGACCGCGTGCTTTCCCAGCCCCACCGCCGAGATATCCTTGAGCACCGTGCCCGCCTTGCAGAACGGCGAGCGACACCCCGCTACCACCGCAACGCGACGTCCGTTTCCGATTTGGCGCATTACCATAGACGGTGAGGTCAACGAAAGCTATGCGGGGCACGTCAGCCGGGCCAGCACCGCCCTTGTGGGCGACGGCCCCTACCGACCACTATTCCCTCGGACGTTGCGCCAGGATGCTCGCGATCGCCTTGGTACGCCCGTCGAGGATCTCCAGCACCTCACGTGCCAGCACGATCTCGAACGGCTTGACTAGGGACCACAGCTCTCCGGACTTCAGGAGGTGATCATCCGAGGTCGGACCCCACCCCAGGTCTCGCTGTTGCTCGAGGAAGGTCTCCGACATGAAGTAGCCGCCCGGCTTGACGGCCTCGAGGAACTGGGGTATGCGCTCGCGGTCGAGATAGTTGAAGATCATGACGACATCGAACTGGCCATCGGGGAGTGGATCCTTGGTGAGGTCGGCCATCAGCCACTGCACAGTGACCCCGGCCTTGCCGGCGGCCGTCTCGGCGGCCTTCAACCGCTCTGGATCGATGTCCACCGCTACGACCTCGGCTCCCCGCTCGGCGGCCGCGATCGCGTGAGTACCATCCCCGCACGCCAGGTCCAGTACGCGCATACCGCTTCCAATGATGCCAGCATGCCACTGGAACCACGTGCTCGGCACTTCCCGACCACTCGCAGCTGACACGCTAATGGAAGCTCCTTTTTCGTTTGAGACCAGGGCGGGCTACCTCGACACGATGGCCGCTGAGCAGGTGGACCTGCTGGTCATCGGAGGCGGCGTGACCGGTGCCGGTATCGCCCGGGACGCTGCAATGCGCGGAATCCGAACCGCCTTAGTCGATAAAGGCGACTTTGGATCCGGGACCAGCTCCCGCTCGTCGCGGCTCATCCACGGTGGGCTGCGCTATCTGGAGCACGGCCACCTGCGCCTGGTCTTCGAGGCGAGCCGCGAGCGCCGAATCCTCAGAAAGATAGCACCCCACCTGGTGTGGCCGCGTTCCTTCCTCTTTCCCGTGCACAAGGGAGGCCGCGTCCCTCGCTGGAAGGTCGCAGCCGGGCTGTGGCTGTACGATCTCCTCGCGCTGTTCCGCAATGTGCGCCGCCACGAGACGCTCGGCAAGCAGGCCATGCTCAGGGCGGAGCCGGGCCTCCGGTCCAAGGGCCTCAAGGGCGGAGCACGTTACTACGATGCCCAGTGCGACGACGCGCGACTCGCGCTCGCCAACGTACGGGATGCCGCCAGGCACGGCGCGCTGGTCGCGAACTACGTACAAGTGGACCAACTGGAGTCCGCCGACGAGCGGACCCGCGGAGCCCGCGTGACCGATCTCGTGACGGGCGAGCAGCACGCGATCCGCGCCCTGGTGGTGGTGAACGCCACGGGGCCGTGGTCCGACGAGCTGCGGGCGTCCGAGGGCGAGCGCGCCACGCTCCACTGCACGAAGGGCTCACACGTGGTCGTGTCGCGGCGGCGTATGGGGAACCATGAGGCGCTCCTCCTCACTTCGCCCATCGACGGGCGTGTCATGTTCATGATTCCGTGGGGGACACTCACCTACATCGGCACCACGGAAACCGAGTGTGAGCAGCGACCCGACGAGGTGCGGGCCGACGCCGACGACGTGATCTACTTGCTGCGGTCGATCAACGCCTACTTCCCCGAGGCCAGGCTCACCTTCGACGACGTGCTGGCTACCTGGGCCGGGGTGCGCCCGTTGCTACGGAAGGCCGAGTCAGAGGACCCCAACGCTGTCTCGCGGGAACACACGATTCTGGAGAGCGGCACCGGCCTCGTCTCCATCGTGGGCGGGAAGCTCACCACCTACCGCAAGATGGCGGCGCAGGCCGTGGACGTCGTGAGCCGGCGGCTGCGCGCACTCGACGGGCGGCCCCTGCCCCCCCGAGCTCTCACCGACAGGCGACCACTGCCCGGCGGCGAGATGCAGGACCTGGAGGTGCTGATCAACTCCACCGAAGCCGAGGGGCTGCCGCGGGCGGTCGCGACACATCTGGTGCACACCTATGGCAGCGAGACGCCGGCCGTGACCCGCCTGGCCCAGTCGGACCCCGCCATGGCCGATCCGGTGGTGGACGGACATCCCACGCTCTGGGCGGAGCTGGTGCACGCCATCCGTCGGGAGATGACCATCACTCTGGGCGACCTGCTCATCCGCCGCACGCACCTCTTCTATGCAGCACCGGCGCAGGCTCTGGAGCGCGCGCCGGATATTGCGCAGCTCGCCGTGCGCGAGATGGGCTGGGACGAGGCCCGGCGCGCCGCGGAGCTGGATGCCTACAAGTATGAGGTGGAGCGGAGCCTCGCTTTCCGTCAGGATCTCTGGGGCACCGAGCCCTAGCGGTCGGAGCCACCCACGGTCGGAAGCTCCGACGCCTCGACCCGCTCGTCGCGGAACCGTCTTGCCGCCTTGTACGCCTCCTTCAACCGACTCATGAGCTCGCCACGCCTGTCATACAGGCGCTTGTGCGCCCGCGCCTTTCTCTTGGAGAGCGCGTACGACGCGAGCAGCGGGAAGCCCACCGTGCCGTCGCAGTAGCAGACCACGGCGTCGGGCAGTCGGTCGGGATCCACCTTCCCCCAACTCACTGCCTCGGCAGGCGTGGCACCGGAGAGGCCGCCCGTGTCGGGCCGCGCGTCGGTGATCTGCAAGAAGTAGTCGTGCCCCACCTCCTCGATCCCCAGAACCTCTTGGATCTGAGGCTCGGTTTGGAGCACGAAGTTCTTGGGACTCCCGCCACCGATGATGAGCACGCCGCTCCTGCCACCCCCTTGCTTGGCTCCTAGCACGATGGCGGCGGTCTCGTTCACGTCGGCCGAGACGTCATAGGCCAGATCGTAGCCGTCCAACGCTATCTCCGCGACGTTCATGCCGATGGACGAGTCGCCCGGTGAGGACGTGTAGATAGGCACGCCGCAGTCGTGCGCCACCGTGAGCAGCGACTTGTGCTCCAGCCCCAGCGCCCGCTCCCGCTCCTTCAGGTAACCGCCTAACAGGTAGTGATACTCGGCACTGCTCATGGGCCGCTGGAACTCGTCGCCCTTAGAGACGTCGCGGATGAACTCGTCGGTCCTCAGAAGGGCTCCGTAGTCCACGTAGATGTCGTAGATCCGCACCACACCGTGCTCTCGCAGATCCACGTCGTCGGCAAACGGCGTGCCACGGTGGAGAGAGTACCCCAGGGCGAAGTGCGCATCGTGGTAGAGGTTGGCGCCGGTGGAGACGATCCAATCGATGAAACCGGCCTCGATCAGGGGGATCACGGTTGACATCCCAAGACCCGCCGGCGTCAGGGCGCCGGTGACACTCATTCCGACGGTAGCGTCCTCGGCGAGCATCCGCTCGACGAAGAGCTGACAACCCTCCCGCAGCCGGCCCGCGTTATAAGCCAGGAATGCGTTGTCGATGAGGTCGACCACGGTCTCCTCACCCCGCACTGGACGGGGCGCGATCGGCATTCCTCCAAGGAGCTGCCTCTTGCGCTGGTTCATCTCACCATCCTCTCCCGCTAGGCTTCACACCAGCTGTGCTGCCATTCGCTCTTTGGCATCGCTGATGATCCGTACCACCTCCTTTGGATCGTCGGTGACGTGGTACAGATCAAGATCCTCCTTAGAGATCTTCCCCTCGTGCGCCACGCGGTCACGTAGCCAATCGAGGAGTCCCCTCCAATACTCGCTCCCCACCAGGACGACCGGCATGTCCCGCACCTTGCCCGTCTGGATCAGCGTGAGGGACTCGAACAGCTCGTCCATCGTCCCAAATCCTCCGGGGAAGCAGATGAACGCAAGAGAGTACTTGGCCAGCATCGTCTTGCGCACGAAGAAGTAGCGAAAGTTGACGACCCGATCCAGGTACCCGTTGGCACCCTGCTCCTCCGGTAGCTCGATGTTGAGCCCGATGGACAGCGTGCCGGCTTCGCGCGCCCCTTTGTTCGCTGCCTCCATGATCCCCGGGCCCGCACCCGTCATGATGGCGAAGCCCTGCTGTCCCAACAGGCGCGCCGTTTCGCTGGCCAGCTCGTATGTGGAATCACCCGGCTTGGCGCGTGCCGACCCGAAGATCGTCACGCAGGCGCCGACGTCGGCCAGTTCGTCAAAACCCTCCACGAACTCGCCGAGGATGCGCAGGGCACGCCACGGGTCCGTCTGCGTGAACGCCGCATGTTCCGGCGCCACGGGAGACGTGAAGAGCTGCTCGTCCGCCGTGACGGAGATGCGAGGCCGCCCCCGCGACTCAGGCTCTGAGTGCTTCGATCGCTTGGACATGGTCGTCGGTGAGGTTATAGAAGAAAGGAGAGAGGCGCACGTGTCCCGGCCTGGCGTCGGCCACCACACCTTCGCTCGCCAGCCCAGCCACAGCGGCGGCCGGGTCGCTGCTGGGAATCATCACGATGGCTGCGCGCTCCTCGGGGGCGGGGGCCACCTTCGGGGCCAGCCCTGCGTCCTGCGCACGCGCGACGAGGTCGTCGGTCAGCGCCTGGGTCACCTCACGAATCCGCGGCACACCTATCTCGCGGATCACCTCCAGCCCACCCAGCTGCGCGTAAACGGCCGCGAGGGCGGGTGTTCCCTGCTCGAAGCGGCGGGCGTCATCGTGCCACTCGATGTTCCGGACGTTGAAGTCGAACTGCCTTGCGTGCGCGAACCACCCCGTCACGGTCGGCGTGAGCCGGCGCGTAAGCTCCTCTCGCACGTAGAGAAACACGATCCCTGGTCCACCCAGCAGCCACTTGAGCCCCCCCGCGCATAGGAAATCCACGCCGGTCTCGTGCACGTCGAACGGGAGTTGCCCCACGCTCTGGTAGGCATCCACGAAGCAGAGCGCACCCTTGGCGTGGGCCGCGTCGCTCACCGCTCTGATGTCCTGGATCGCCCCCGTCGTGTAGAACACGTGGGAAGTGGCCACCAGCGCCGTGCGCTCATCGACCGCCGCGGCGAGGGCTTCCACCGGCACCGTCACGCCGTCGGGACTCCGCACCACCTCCACCTCCACACCCCGGCTCCGTTTGGCGAGCCACTGGTACGCGACCGTAGGGAAGTCGAGCTCAGTCGTCACTACCCTAGGTCGCCCGGAGTAGTCCAGCGCGCCCGCGACCACCGCGCTGGCCGTGGAGATGGAAGCATGCAGCGCGATCTCTCCCGCATCGGCGCCGATCACGCCAGCGTACTCGCGCCGCAGCCGATCGAGGGACTCCCACCACACGTCGTACCAGGCCGCTGCGCCGCGGGACTCCCACTGGCTCACGAACTCGTCGACCTTGGCGCGAGAGCGGGTGGAGAGCGCCCCCAGCGAGCACGAGTTGAGATAGATCTGTCGCTCGAAGATGGGGAACTCAGAGCGGTAGTGAGCGAGAGGGTGTACACTGGCGGTGCTTGCGAGGGCCATAGCCGCCAATATACAAGTAAGGTTAAGTGGGGGTCAGGGAGTCGATCGGTCGGGTGCGAGCGGCGAGCGGCGCACGATCGAGACCAGGCTCACGGCTGCCCAGACGCCCTCCAGAATGATGAAGCCGGCGCGGCGATCGGCTATGGCGACACCCGTTAGCAGGAGGGCACCCACTAAATTGCACCATAGGTAGGCGGCACCGGAGCTGGCCCACCGGCGCCGCTGCAGCAGCACGTAGGCAACTAGGATCAGGCCCGCGCCCACCAGAGAGGCAACTTGCAGAACGAGGCTCATGGGAGTTCATCCGAGCGAGGGAACGGTTGGCTGAAGCTAACCCTGGTGCTCGCCGCGCGCGCCATCGTCAGCCCGCGGCTGGCGCTCGACCTCCTACGGACGGCATGGGCGTTCCGGGCCCGGGGCTGGTACAGTCGCTTCCCGTTCCTCCCCCTGCCCCCAAGAGAGTACATCCGCTGGAGAATGCACACCGCCTACGGTGACGAGGAGGCGGTCCCACCACCGGAGGACGTGATCCGCTTTGCCCGCTGGCGCCGGGAGGTCATGCGCCTGTGACGCCCGAGCGCAGGGCGGAGCTGGTGAAGCAGCGGGCTCGCGCCCTGGGCTTCGACACAGTGGGCGTCGCCGACCTCGCGCTGATATCCCACAGAGAGCAATTCCAGAAGTGGCTCGCCGACGGGATGGCTGGCACCATGGGCTACATGCGCCGCCAGGCGGCACAGCGCATCGACCCGTCGACCATCGTTGCAGGAGCGGATCGGGCGGTTGTCGTCACCAGGGGCTACCGTCATCCTGACGCCCCGGAGCGTCCGCACACCGGGTGCGTGGCCCGCTATGCACAGGGTCGCGACTACCACACGGCGCTGCGCGAGCCCCTCGACGAGCTCGCCGCGTACGTCCGCTCGCTGGGAGCCGAGGACACCGTGGCCAAGGGGTACGTGGATGCCGGCCCCGTACCCGAGCGGGAGCTGGCGCAGCGAGCGGGCCTCGGCTGGATGGGGAAGAACACGATGCTCATCGACCCGCGTCGCGGGTCCTTCTTCTTCCTGGCCAGCGTGCTCACCAACTTGGAGCTCGCCGTCGATGCACCGTACGAGGCGGACCGGTGCGGCAGCTGCAACCGCTGCCTGGAGGCCTGTCCCACCCTGGCCTTCCCCGAGCCCCGCGTGCTCGACAGCCGGCGCTGCATATCCTACCTCAGCATCGAGCACCGTGGGGAGATCGATCCGGTCCTCGCATCCTCGATGGGCAACTGGGTCTTCGGCTGTGACGTGTGCCAGGACGTCTGCCCCTGGAACATCAAGTTCGCATCAGAGGCCGCTGATCCGCTGCTGCAGCACGATCCTGGCCTCGCGTTTCTCGACCTGGATGAGCTCCAGCGGCTGAGCGACGCGGAATTCGAGCGCCGCTACGGCTGGACGCCGCTCGAGCGCCCGGGAGCCGCCGGGATGCGGCGCAATGCCCGCATTGCAGCGGAGAACACTCGGACGGAGACACCGTGCCCGACGTCCCCGACGCAGTAACCGACCCCGAGCTGCGCGCCCGCGTCAGCCGCATCCAGCAGCGGCTTGCCGAGGGCCTGGAGGGGACGGACCCGCACCACCGTCTCGCCGGGCACCCGGTGAGCTACCGGGTGATCGCGGGCCAGACGCTGGAGCTCATCTACGACGAGGTTACGGGGATCAACGAGTCCGAGATCCAGGGGCTCAAGCGGCTCGTGGGCGAGGAGTGCTTCATCAGCGTGACGCCGCAAACGGCTGAGACGCTGACTGTGCGGGTTGTGGTGCCGTTGAGGTAGTGAGGGGGGAACGGGGAGCGGTACGACTGGTAGGTCGGGAAACGGGAAGCGGGAAGTGCCAAACGTGCGAGGCCGGGGGCCCGCCTGAGCGAGCATCAGTGCACCGCCGCTGCGGAGCGGTTGGCCAGCGGCCGCTCCCAGGTGGGCAGTGTGGCGGGGGGAAGGTTGGCGGCAACTGCCGTGAGCGAAGGTGGGTACCCGGCCGTTCGCTATCTCCGGCGCCCGACCCGCGCCTCCCCGACCCACCGCGCCGCCGTCCCCGGGAAGTCCAGCTGGCTCAGCGAATCGACGAGCCACGCGGCGCGCCCCGTAGGATCCGGCGCCACGATCCCCGGAGGGCGCTGGTAGGTCGAGCGCAACACGGCGTGCTCCACCCTTCCACCCCCACCGAGAGTCACGCACGCGACCGCGCCGCGGTTGTTGGGCTCGCTCATCGAGAAGGGGCCGTAGGTGAGAAGATTCCCCAGCGAGTAGAGCACCAGCGCGTCGCCCCACCACTCGGAGGCACGCATGACATGCGGACCGTGCCCGATCACCACCGAGGCTCCGGCCTCGACCGCCGTCCGCGCGAACGCCACCGGGTTGCCCCGATTCTCACCGAGGTAGGTCTCCGTCACGTTTGCAGTGCGCTGCGCCGACGCACCCTCTGCCCCCATGTGCATCGTCACTACCACGTAGTCGTGGCGCTCGGCCACCCGCCCTATGTGGCGCGAGACTGCGGCGAGGTCCCGCGGATCCGGGCCCGCCTGCGCGGTGCTGAACCCGAGAAACGCGACGCTATCTCCCCGGCCACTCACCACGACGGTAGCGAGGGTGTCGACGCCGGTGACGAACACCCCCGCGTCCCCGAGATGGCCCTGCGTGGCAGCGAAGCCATCACGACCCGCATCCAGCGCATGGTTGTTTGCCAGGTTCCCCACGACGGCAGCGCTGTCGGTCAAACGCGTCAGGGCGGTGGCAACCGCGACCGGCTGGCGGAACGCGTAGCAGTTCCTCGACCCACGGCGGCACTTCTGCGGCGCCGGGCCTTCACCGATCGCCCCCTCCACGTTGAGCAGCACGATGTCCGCGTCCGCAACCAGCGGACCGAGCGGTGCGAGGAGGGAGTCCGGCTCGGGAAGCGCGGGAACCGGTCGCCCAAGCCGCGATGCGACCCGGGACGCCCACGCCGTATCGAGGTTCGTTCCGAGCACCACGTCGCCGCCGGCGCAGACCCGCACCTTCGCGGGAGGCGTGGGAGGCTCCGGCGGCAGCGCCGGCACCGGCTCCTCCCTAACGGCCCCAATGGTGTCGCGCGCGACGAGACTGTCGACCTCGATGATGGGCTCTTGCGCCGTCGTATCGGAGGGAGTGGGAGTCGCCGGCCGGGGCTCCTCCTCGACGGGGCGGCCGCCGCAAGTCGCGATGCCCAGCACGGCCGCCCCGGGAAGCAGCAGCCGGAGCAGCGTCTTCAGGCTCCACCAGGGCGGCGGCCTCAGAGACCCGTCGGGTGGTCGATGAACTCCCATGGGAGGCCGAACCGCTGCTCCAGGTGCGCAGCGAGGGCTCTCACCCCCACGGTCTCGGTGAGGTAGTGCCCCGCATAGATGACGTTGAGCCCCCACTCCTCGGCATCGAAGTGGGTGTGGTGCGCTCCCTCCCCCGTGATGTAGGTGTCCAGACCGGCGTCCCGCGCCTGCGCGATCATGTTCCCGCCGCCCCCGCTGACGATCCCCACCCGCCGCACACGCTCCGGGCCGGTCGCGATGACGTGAGGCTCACCGCCCAACCGATCACGGATGCGGCTCACCAACTCGTCCCGGCCAATCTCGAGCGAACCGGCTACGCCGACAGCCTGTCCGAAGTAGTCACCGAACCGCGTCGGCTCGACCAGCCCGAACATCTCGGCGAGCACCGCATTGTTCCCGACCTCGGGGTGCAGGTCCAGGGGAACGTGTGCGGAGTACACGGCGACGCCACTCTCGATGAGGCGCCGGATGCGACGGGCATGGCGACCCGTGAGGGGCTGCACGCCACCCCAGAAGAGACCGTGGTGCACCAGGAGAAGGTCGGCACCCATCGCAGCAGCTGCGTCAATCGTCACCTGACAGGCGTCCACCGCAACCGCCAGGCGCTCCACTGTGCCCCCATTCTCTACCTGGAGGCCATTCACGGCATTGGGGTCGTCCTGGAGCTCCGCCACCCGCAGGTAGCCGTCGAGGTACGCGGCAAGCTCGGCTAAGCGCATGGCGCAACCCGAGGTCGGCGGGGTTCGTTGTCGACGGTGTCGCGACAGTCAAACGGTACCGCCGTAGTGTAACCACGCAACGGCACCTGCAGAAGAGATGTAACGGGAAACGATAAGTGCGCCTTAAACAGCGCACTTACACAGCGGAGTCGAGAAGTCACGTCACGTGCCGCCGGCCGATCGCCGACCGCGCAACTGTCATCAGGAACTCGCTAGCCGTAGGGCTGGACCGACGAATCGATGGCGCCGGTAGGATCCATCGCCGGCGCCGGGCTCACCTCACGCTTGGCTGCTACCCTTGCACCTTGCTCCAGAGCCTTGGGATCACCCATCTGCACGTGGCCGTTTACCTCCCCGCCCTCACTGACTATGAGATTCTTGGTCACGATGTCGCCCTGTACCATCGAACTCTCCTGCACCTCCACGCGATCATCTGCGTAGATCGACCCCACAACCCGCCCACCGACGATGGCCTGCCGGGTGTAGACGTCGCCCTCGATCACGCCACCCTTTGCCACCAGCACCTCGCGGTCCGCTCGAATGCTCCCCTCCACGGCTCCCTCCACCTTCAAGACACCGTCCGTCGCCAACTCGCCGACGATGCGCATACCGGTGGCGACGATCGAAATGCTCACATCGCGACCGCCCAAACGACCGCTGTCATCGGCACGTGCCATACTCAGGACTCCTCTCTAACCAATGACCGAGGGTCGATCGACCGCCCCTCGTGCAGGATCTCGAAATGTAAGTGCGGCGCCGTGGACCGTCCCGTCGAGCCCGACATGGCGATCACCTGTCCGGCCCGAACAGAATCATCGGCGTGCACGAGCAGGCGGGACGCGTGACCATACATGCTCTGATAGCTGTCGGGGTGACCGATCAGCACGAACAAGCCGTATTCCGGATCCTCTCCGGCGCGCACGACTACTCCCCCACCGGCAGCCCGAATCGGCGTCCCCACCGGAACCGCGATGTCGAGACCAGAGTGCGCCTCGCTGCCGGAGCCACTTCCCACGGTTCCGCGGGTGACGATCCCCGGTTCGCGCAGCGGCCAGTGGCTCGGCACCGAGGCCCCGATCTGGTACCTGCCCGAGTCACCGGGGGTCCGTGCCAGGATTGCGTGGGCGATGGGATCCTCCGACAGCTCACGCCCGCGCACCGGGACGACGTCCCCGCCGAGCATGGTGCGCACCTGATCGTACCGATCCTCCACCTCCTCGAGCCTGGCCGCCAGCTCGTGCACCAACTCGTTCTCTGCCCGGAGCCGCTCGATCTCACGGTTGAGCCCCGGCACCCGGGCGGCCGTGCGCGCGATCGGAGTGTAGAGCGCTGCCGCCAGGACTATCAGCACGAGCAGCGTGCTGCCGCCGATCACGATGACGCGGGCCAGCCACAGGGGCAGGCGAATCGACCGAGACTCCAAGTCGCCATCCCGGTGGACCATGATCGTTACCGTGCGGCGTCGACTCATCCCTCGAATGACTCACCGAGAATGAGCTCCAGAATGCGCTGGAGGTCGTCGCTCGAGTAGAAGTTGATCGTGACCTTGCCGCTCTTGCCGCGGGTCGCCACCCGTACGTCGGTCTGCAGGCGCCGCCGCAGGGCATCCTCAACACGACGCACCGCCGGATCAGCGGCTTTTGCGCCCCGCGGCGCGCGTGGCCGCCGGGCGGCAGCCCTCCCCCTGCGCGCCAAGGCCTCGACCTCGCGCACAGAGAGCTCCTGCTCCACGGCGGCTCGCGCCAGGCGCTCAATCCGCTTGCCGTCCTCGAGGGCCAGCAGCGCCCGCGCGTGACCGACGCTCAGTCCTCCGGCGTGGAGCATCTCCTGGACCACCGGCGGCAGCTTCAGGAGCCGGAGTGCATTGGCGACGGTGGACCGGTCGCGCCCGACCAGCTCCCCCACCGTGGTCTGCGACACGCCGAACTCGTCGATGAGCCGCTGGTACCCACGTGCCTCGTCGATCGGCGAGAGCGCATCACGCTGGAGGTTTTCAACTAGCGCGAGTGTGAGCAGGGTCTGATCGTCGACGTCTCGCACCACCGCGCCGACCTCGGCCCAGCCGAGACGCTGTGCAGCGCGCCAACGGCGCTCTCCGGCCACCAGCTCATACCAGCCGTTCGGAGCCCGGCGCGCCACCACGGGCTGAAGCAGACCCGACCGCTGCATCGAGTCAGCTAGCTCAGCCAGCGCTGCCTCGTCGAACGCCTGGCGCGGCTGATACGGGTTGGGGCGCAGGGCCTCCACGGGAATCTGCGTGAGAGAGCCCTCGGCCCTCGCCTCGGCTACCGTTGCCGGACCAAGCAGGGCCTCCAGGCCGCGGCCCAACCGTCGTTTGCTTCCGCTCGTCATGCCAGTGCCCGCGTCACAGGAGCATCCCGTTCAGTAAGCACCGCGCCGGTCCGCGGCTCGGATGCGCGGCGCATGAACTCCTGGCCGAGCGCCAGGTAGCTCTTGGCCCCCACCGACTGCACGTCGTACAGCAGGATCGGCTTACCGAAGCTCGGCGCCTCTGCGAGACGCACGTTCCGCGGAATGACCGTGCGGTACACCTTGCGACCGAAGTATTCCTTTGCCTCGATGGCCACCTGCCGCGACAGATTGAGCCGCGCGTCGTACATAGTGAGGAGCACGCCCTCGATGGCTAGGCTCGCATTGCAGTTCTGCTGCACCAGCCGCACGGTATTGAGCAGCTTTGACAGGCCCTCGAGTGCGTAGTACTCACACTGGATGGGGATCAGTACCGAGTCGGCGGCGGTGAGCATGTTCAGCGTGAGGAGTCCGAGAGACGGAGGGCAGTCGATCAACACGAACTCGTAATCGTCGCGAACGTCCGCGATAGTGCGACGCATGACCGACTCGCGCTGCGACCAGTTCACCAGCTCCACCTCGGCACCCACTAAGTCCTGGGTCGCCGGTACAACGTCGAGCGTGGCCACGTTCACCCGGCGCCGCACCACCTCGGCCAGCGGGACGTCACCGAGCAAGGCGTCGTACAGCGAGAGTGCAAGGCTGTCTCGCTCGATCCCGATGCCGCTCGTGGCGTTGGCCTGAGGGTCGGCGTCCACGAGCAAGGTGCGCCGCTCCGCCGCAGCAAGCGACGCCGCAAGGTTCACAGCGGTCGTGGTCTTGCCGACCCCGCCCTTCTGGTTCGCGATGGCGATGACCCTGCCCATATGGCTATAACTTATTTAGTGTCAAGTGGTTATGCAAAACTACCGAGCAGGAGAGGCGGCTCTTGGAGCTTGCCGCGGGCGCGTATCGGGCCAATATACAGGGGTGGTGTAGACCGCGCTACACCTTTTTCATGCTTCGGAAGTGTCGAATTCACGGGCTAATGGACATAGGGATGGCTGGCAAGGAGGCCCAAAGGGGGGTTTCACGTGAAACGGTTTCGCAGGAACGCAAGACATGGGCTGCGAGAGGCCGGTATCTCCGTCCCGATAGCTCTCGCCGTCGTGGTTTCATGCTCGCTCGACCGAACAGCCTGCGCACAACAGGTGGCGGATACCAGCTTCAACCCTCCCATAGCCTCACCCGCATACGAGCTCGGAGCCGGCCCCCTAGTCCTGATTGATGGGGGGCACTTCAACTTCCACACCGCGGAAGGGCGGTATCTCCCCTTCTCCAGACTAGTAGAGAGAGACGGCTACGTCGTGCGCCCATCCAGCGTGAAGTTCACCCCTGAGATGCTCGAGGGCGTGGCGATTCTAGTAGTCTCGAACGCCCTCTCGGAGCGAAACGCCGACGACTGGTCCCTTCCAACCCCATCGGCCTTCGACTCCGCTGAGATCCGGGCGGTCCGCGAGTGGGTAGGCCAGGGTGGATCTCTCCTGCTCATCGCAGACCACATGCCTTTCCCAAGGGCCGCCGCGGACCTGGCAGCCGCATTCGGCCTCCTATTCGAGAACGGATTCGCCACAGGCCCAGGGCGGAACTGGGGCCCCATAGTGTTCCGCCGATCCGACGGATCCCTGGCCGATCACCCCATCACGAACGGGCGCGCGCCACCGGAGCGGGTAGACTCGGTGGCGAGCTTCACGGGACAGGCCTTCCGCGCGACCGCCCCCTCAGATCACCTCATGACCCTCCCCGCCACTACAGTCCTGCTTCTCCCCGAGCGGGCGTGGCAGTTCTCGGAATCGACGCGTAGCATTCAGGCCGGTGGGATGCTCCAGGGGGCCGTGCTGCGATATGGCGACGGTCGAGTCGCCGCATTCGGAGAGGCCGCGATGTTCAGTGCTCAGGCCTCGGGCCTCACCCGTACCCCGATGGGAATGAACGCGCCGGTCGCAGCCCAGAACCCACAGTTCCTCCTCAACCTCCTCCACTGGCTCTCAGGTCTGCTCGACCAGTCCCACTACTAGCGGCGCCCCGGTGCCGAGACGCGCTGGCGCCAGCTGGTCTCGCCGCCGCCGTTTCAACCGGCTGTTTCACGTGAAACAACTGACTGGACCACCAGCAAGCAGACTGCTGGCTGTAAGTTATTGTATTTAAATAATTTACGCTGCAGGTCTGCGGCGGCGGATCACCTCCAACACCAGGTTCTGCAGATCGCTCGGCGATACCCCGGGAATCCTCCCCGCTTGTGCGAGAGACTCGGGGCGCACCCGCTCGAGCTTCTGCCGCGCCTCAGTGCTCAGGCTCCTCAGCTCCGCATATGGCAGGTCTTGCGGCAGGCGGAAGTTCGCCATCTCGGCCAGCTTCCTCGCAGCATCGCGTTCCCGCTCGAGATAGCCCGCGTACTTGAGCTCTGTCTCGGCCGACGTCCAGATGTCCTCAGCGTACTCGCGCGGCTCATCCATGGCGCGAATCAGCATCTCGCGCAGCGAGACACCCGGACGCCGCGTCAAGTCCGCGACACGTTGCGGTTCTGCGATTTCGCTCTGACCCAGCGCGCGCAGCACGCCATTTGCCGCCTCGGGCGCAATGCTGGTGCGCCGCGCCAGTGCCAAGACTTCCTCCTCACCGCCGCTGCGCGCCTCGAGTTGCTCTCTCTCCCCCGCCGAGAGCGCTCCCAGTTCCACCGCGAGCGGTCCGAGGCGCTTCAGGGCGTTGTCCTGGCGCAGCAGCAACCGAAACTCTGCCCGCGAGGTGAACAAGCGGTACGGCTCGTCCACACCGCGCGTGATGAGATCATCTACCAACACGCCGATATACGCGTCGTCGCGACCCAGCACTACCGGCTCCTGGTCACGCATCCGGCGCACCGCGTTGATGCCCGCCAAGAGGCCCTGTGCCGCAGCCTCCTCGTAGCCGGTGGTCCCGTTCACCTGCCCCGCGAAGAACAGCCCACCGACCGCCTTCACCTCGAGCCACGGGGTGAGCTGTTGGGGCGGGTAGTAGTCGTACTCGATGGCATAGCCGGCCCGGGTCATCTGGACCCGCTCAAGCCCCGGCACCGCTTGCAGAAATCGGAGTTGTGTCTCCACCGGGAGTGAGGTGGAGAGCCCGTTGACGTACAGTTCTGCGGTGTCGAGTCCCTCGGGCTCGAGAAAGACCTGGTGCCGCGGCGCGTCGGGAAACTTGACGATCTTGTCCTCGATCGAGGGGCAGTAGCGCGGTCCCCGACCGGAGATCGCTCCGCCATACAGCGCCGAGCGATGCATCTCCTGCTGTATGATTTGCTTGAGCTCCTCACCGGCCCAGGTGATCCAGCAGGGACGCTGGTCTGGTCTTGACGCCCGCTCGAAGTGAGAGAAGCGATAGCCCGCACCTTCTCCGTCCTGCCGCTCCAGCTTCGCGTAGTCCACCGAGCGACCGTCGATGCGCGGCGGCGTGCCAGTCTTGAACCGCTCTACCGTGAGTCCCAGCGCCTCGAGCTGCTCAGCGAGATCCACTGATGCCGGATCACCCGCTCTCCCCGCGTCAACCCGCACGTCGGTGCCGATGTGTATCCTCCCCCGGAGGAACGTCCCCGCGGTGAGCACCACCATCGGCGCACCGATCGTCTGGCCACCGGTCGTGACCACACCAGCAACGCGATTCCCCTCCAGCACCAGCGCTCCGACCGTAGCCTGGAGGAAATCGAGCCCCGGTTGCTGCTCCAGCAGAGCTCGCACGGCCCTGCGGTAGAGCCCTCTGTCGCACTGCGCTCGGGGGGCCCACACCGCCGGACCCTTCGAGCGGTTGAGCATGCGGAACTGGATCGCTGCCCGATCGGCAGCCCGACCGATCACCCCGCCGCACGCATCCACCTCGCGCACCACCGTCCCCTTCGCAATCCCACCCACGGCGGGATTACAGGACATCTGGCCGATCGTCTCCATGTTGGTGGTGACGAGCAACACCCGCGCTCCGAGCCGCGCGGCTGCATTCGCCGCCTCGGAGCCGGCGTGGCCCCCTCCGATCACGATCACATCGTAGCGGTTGGGCATGAGAGTGGGAGGAAGATATGGGGGGCTGCCGACCGGGTCTAGCGGGAGCGAGCGTTAACCGGCCGCTGCGTTACAGGGACCTCAGGTATCGCTCAGGTCACGACGCACGCACCCACCGCGCCAGCTCCCTCATGTTCGGACGCTTACCGTACATCAGTATGCCCACGCGGTAGATCCGGCCAGCCGCCCACGTCACAAGCCAGAGCGCGACGACGAGCAGCGCCACGGAGGCCAGCACTTCCTCCGCAGGAACCTGAGCAGCCGCCCAGCGCACCGGCATCGCGATGGGAGAACTGAACGGAAAGAGGGACAGCGAGACTGCCAGACCGCTGTCGGGCTGCTGCAGGATCCCGATGAGCAGGACCGACGGAAGAACGAGGAGCATGACCACCGGCGTCTGCGCCTGCCGCGCTTCCGCCTCGGTGCTGGACATGGCTGCGACCGCCGCGAACATCGCCGCGTACAGGAAGTACCCCAGGAGGAAAAAGGTCACGATGATGGCCAGCGTCGCAGCCGAGACGTCCGGGAGGCCGAACCCGGAGCCGGTGGGGACCTGCACACCCAGCACACCGAGCACGACATCCCGGTGCCGGATGAGCACCCAGGCGGACACTCCCCAGATCAGGAACTGGAACAGCCCGACCGCGCCGACCCCAACCACCTTTCCCGCCAGCAACTGAAATGGCCGAAGGCTCGAGACCAGCACCTCGATAATGCGCGACGTCTTCTCCTCGACCACGGACCCCATCACCTGCATACCGTAGAGCAGGATCGCGACATAGAGCACGAACCAGACCGTGTAGGCCAGAAAGAATCGAGATTCACCCGATTCGTCCGTGAGCTCACCCCCACGGATCCCCACCGTCTCCATGCTCACAGGGATCTGCGCGCGCTGGACCAGTTCGGGATCCACACCGACGCGATCCAGCCGCGCCACGAGTACCGCTTGCCGGAGAAGCCGCTGCATTATCTGCATGTCCGACAGCGAAGACACGTTCGAGCCGCGATACTCGGCCCGGCCGTCCTCGACCGTCTCGTCGCTCACCAGGAGGTAGCCGTCCAGCCGCTTCAGGCCCACCTCACGAGTGAGCGAGTCCGCCGCTGTCTCCAGGTCGACGACTCCGACCTCCAGCCGGCTGGCGCTCAGGCGCGCAGAGCCGTCCAGCAATTCGGTGATACGGCGGCCGAAGTCCGACGTGGTCAGGTCGACCACGGCGACAGCGCGGTGCCGCCCGCCCCGCTCAGCCAGGAGTATCGGCAGCACGATGACCGCGGCCATGAGGATCGGCCCGAGAACCGTCGAGATGATGAACCACTTGTTGCGCACCTTCTCGACGAACTCACGGCGGATGACGACCCAGACCTTACGCATCGGCCCCCACCTCCTCCGCCGGCGCCTCGGCGTCCTCTTCACGCACCATGTCGATGAAGATCTTGTGCAGCGTAGGCTCCGCAATCTCGAAGCGCCCCACCCGGGCGCCCGTGCCCACGAGCCTGTGCAGCAACTGCTGCGCGTCCCCGCCGTCGGCCAGCTCCACCTCGGCGTACTGGCCGTAGTTGTCGGCCTTGGCCACCAAGGCTCGGTCCTCGAACAGGCGATCTACCAGCGCGTTCCCCTGCTCCACGGCCACGATGACGTGGCGCCCGCCGTGGCTAGGCTTGATCTCGGCCAGCGGCCCATCGACCACCTTCCGCCCTCGCGCGATGATGCATACCGAATCGCACAGCCGTTCGGCTTGCTCCATGATGTGCGTGGAGAACAGCACGGTGGTGCCTGCGCGGCCAAGCTCTACCACCACGTCCTTCATGGTCTGCGTGTTCATGGGATCCAGTCCGGCGAACGGCTCATCGAGAATCAACAGCTCGGGGCCGTGCAACACGGTGGAGATGAACTGCACCTTCTGCTGCATTCCCTTTGACAGATCGTCTACCTTCCTCTGCCCCCACTCGGCGAGTTCCAGACGCTCGAGCCAGCGATGCGCTTCCCGCTTCGCGCTGCGGCGATCCACACCCTTGGCCTCCGCCAAGAAGACCAGGAGATCGAACACCTTCATCTTCTTGTAGAGCCCACGCTCTTCCGGCAGGTAGCCGATCCGGGCCGATAGCTCGCGCCCAGTACCCAAGCCACCGAACAGCGAGACGCTGCCTTCATCCGGGACGATGATGTTCATGATCATCCGGATCGTAGTGGTCTTCCCAGCGCCGTTCGGCCCGAGGAGCCCGTACACCGATCCGTGGGAAACGGAGAGGGAGAGCTGCTGCACGGCCGTGTGACCCGTGAAACGCTTCGTTATCCCCTGGATCTCGATGACCGGATCGTTGTTCATTGCGTCCGACCTATGACGATCGTACTCGGCTTCGCGTTCCCGCAGCAGCCTAGCATAAACTCCTTCCAATCCCGAGTCCAATCTCCCCAAATGTCGGCCACCAACCGGGAACAAGCGGGGCCCCGCCCCGGTTATCTGTGGCGAAGGAGCACGGTAACCATGTGGGCCGAAGACCACGAATACTTCGACTACCACCCGGCCCTGGGGCGGCGCCTGGAAAGGCTCGCCGCGACCGCGCGCATGGCCCCGCCTCACCTCAAGGATCGAATCCGGGAGGCCCTGGCGCAGGAAGCCGCTCGCCTGAGCCGGCGCCGGCGGCTCCGGTTCTTCGCCGGGGGCGGCGCGACGGTTGCTGCCGCCGCTGTCATGGTCTTCGCCTTGCTGGGCGCTCCCGCACAAGACCCCCTGGCCCAACCGCTGGCACGGGAGGCCGGCATCGGGCTGGCGAAGGCGGCCGCCATTGAGAGCTCCGACACCCTCGCACTCGCGGCATGGCTGGAATCGGAGGTCGGCTACCGCGTGGACATCCCCGCAATCACGGACGCCGAGCTCGTCGGCGCCACTGTCGCCGACTTGGGTAGCGTCAAGGGCGCCGCAGTGGTGTACGACTACCACGGCGCCGCGCTCACCTACTTCGCCCTACCTGTAGGTGATGTGATGGGCCTGCCAGTTCCCAGCGACACCCTGACTACCGCAGCAGCCGGCGGCTACCAGGTGGCCCTCTGGACAGAGCACGGCGCGGCGCGGGCCGTGGCGGCACCAATGCCGCGGCAGGCGGTGCTACAGGTCGCCGAAGAGTGCCGCGGCAAGGTAGTGCAGCCCTGGGGCCGCTAGAGCCTTCGCAGTCGCCGCACGAGTAGCCCCACCGCCAGCAACGCACACCCGACCACGATTGTCCGGAGGTCGAGCGAGAGTGCGAGCACCGCGCAGGCGATCACCCCCACAGCTGGCACCACGTTCGGGTACAGCTTGTCCTTTGCGGGCATTCTGAGGGCCGCGAGGTTCGCGATGCCGTAGTACACCAAGATCGTGAACGCCGCCGCCGTGGCCACGCCTCGCAGGGTGCCGGTAGCGGCCACCAGCGCCGCCACGGCGCCGACGAGCAGGATCGCCCTGTGGGGCGTCCCATGCTTCGGGTGCACCCGGCCGAGCCCACTGGGCAGATCCCCGCGCCGCGCCATTGCAAAGGCCATGCGGCTCAGCCCGAGGATCTGTGACAGCATCACGCCGAGCATCGCCACTACAGCACCGACACAGATAATCGTGGCGGCCGATCCCTGTTCGAAGCTCGCCGCTGCGACCAGGAGCGGCGCTCCGGAGTTCGCCATGCCTGCGGCACCCACGGCGCCCAGTGCTACGAACACCACCGCCACGTAGAGCAGGCCTGTTACTAGTAGCGTGAGGACGATGGCACGGGGAATGGTACGGCGTGGATCGTGCACCTCCTCCCCCAGTGTCGCAATCCGGGCGTAGCCCGTATAGGCGAAGAACATGATCGCGGCGCCGCTGAGCAGTCCGCGCCAGCCGGCAGGCGCGAACGGACGCAACCGCTCCGGATCGAACGAGCCTGCTCCGAGCACGATGAACGACACCACCGCTCCGAGGGACAACGCCACAATCGCCAGGTTCACACGGCTCGACTTACGAACGCCGAAGTAGTTCAGCGCAGTGAAGCCGAGCACCGCTACGACGGCTACGGCGCGGGGCGGCACCCCGGGGAGGAATACATCCAGGTAGGCACTCAGACCGAGTGCGACGGTGCCCGCCGCGGCGGTCTTGCTGACGAGGAACATCCACCCGGCGGCATACCCGGCCATCGAGCTCAGCACCCGATAACCGTACTCGTAGGTTCCCCCGGCCATCGGATATGTAGCCGCGAGCTGCGCCGAGCTGAGGGCGTTCGCCGTCGCTGCCATCCCGGCCAGGAGCAACGCAATCAACAGCGCAGGCCCCGCAGCCGCGGCGCCAATGCCGCTCACGACGAATATTCCGGCCCCTACGATGGCTCCGATCCCGATCCCTACAGCGTCGAGCAGCCGGAGATCCCTGCGGAGTGAGCCTGGGCTGTCGGGTGGTGTATGTTGCGGCTTCACTGCTCCCCGCGCCGCACGAGGACGTCACCGTTCTCCAACTTCACCTCGTACAGCGAGAGACTCTCGGTCGCCGGCGCCTCGATGGCCTCACCGGTCCGCACATCGAACTGCGCCCCGTGGAGCGGGCACTCAATGGCGTGGTCATCGACCATCTCGCCGTCACTCAGTGCGAAGTCGGCGTGGCTGCAACGGTCCTCGAATGCGAAGACCTCGCCCCTGACCTTGATGAGGCACAGGCCCTCCCCGGTGGAAAGCTCGACCGCGACGGGAGTGCCCTCGGGTAGGTCCCCCAACGACACAACGCGCTCGAAGCCCGGTTCGGTCACCGCAATACTCCTGTGATGGCGTGCCGTCTCTGAGGCCGCCGTACCTACTCGGTGGAGGCCGGCTCGTCCGAGCCCGTGAGAGCGGCGTGCAGCGTGTGCCACGGGAGGTTGGCACACTTCACGCGGGCAGGGAAGCGTTTCACCCCAGCCAGGGCGGCGAGCTTGCCCAGTGCTTTGGTATCTGCGGGCGCGTCAGGGCCCCCAGTCACCATGTCGTGGAAGGCGCGGAACAGGGATTGCGCCTCGTCCGTGGTCTTCCCTTTGACAGTGGAGGTCATGAGTGACGCGGACGCCTGCGAAATGGCGCAGCCCTTGCCCTGGAAGCCGACGTCCTTGATGACGCCCCCCTCCACGGTCACGTACAGCGTTATCTCGTCACCGCAGATGGGGTTCGTGCCCTCCGCACTGTGGCTGGCGTCGGGGATCTTCTTGAAGTTTCGCGGGGCGCGATTGTGATCGAGGACGACTTGTTGATAGAGGTCCTTGAGATCGGCCATCAGCCGAACACCTCGTGGACACGATGGACCGCCCGGACCAGCGCATCCACCTCGCCCCGCGTGTTGTAGAACGCGAAGGACGCCCGTGCGGTCGCGGGCACACCCAGTCGCTCCATCACAGGCTGCGTGCAGTGGTGCCCCGCGCGGATGGCGACCCCCTCCTGGTCCAGGACCGTACCGATGTCGTGCGCGTGCACCGCATCGTGCACGAAGGACACCACGCTCGCCTTCTCCTTCGCCGTCCCCAAGAGGTGAAGGCCGGGGATTGACTTCAGCGACTCCGTCGCGTACCGCAGCAAGTCGCGCTCGTGGGCCTGGATGGCCTCCCACGACAGCCCGTTGAGGTAATCGACTGCCGCGCCCAGCCCGATTGCTCCCGCGATGTTCGGCGTGCCGGCCTCGAACTTCGCCGGCAGCGGCGCGTAAGTGGTCTTGTCGAAGCACACCGAACGGATCATCTCACCGCCCCCCTGGAACGGGGGCATCGCGTTGAGCAGTTCCGCTTTCCCGTACAGGATCCCGATTCCGGTGGGCCCAAACATCTTGTGGCCCGACACGGCGTAGAAGTCGCAGTCCAGGTCCTGCACATCCACAGCCATGTGCGGCGTCGCCTGTGCGCCGTCCACCAACACCGGGATGTTGTGGCCGTGGGCGATGGCGATCATCTCCCTGACAGGATTGACCGTGCCCAGCGAGTTCGACACGTGCACCAGACCCACGAGCTTGGTCTTGGGGCCGAGCAGCTTCTCGTACTCGTCCAGCTCCAGCTCTCCATCGTCGGTCATGGGAACGACCCGCAGGCGGGCACGGGTAGCTTCACAGACGATCTGCCACGGCACGATGTTAGAGTGATGCTCCATCGCGGAGATCACCACCTCGTCGCCCGCCGCCAGGCTGGAGCGGCCGTAGGAGTGGGCTACCAGGTTGATGCCCTCGGTGGCGCCCCGCACGAACACGATTTCCTGCGGCTGGGCCGCGTTTACGAAACGCTGGAGCTTCACACGCGCGCTCTCGTACGCTTCGGTGGATCGCTGACTCAACTGGTACACGCCGCGGTGAATGTTCGCGTTGTAGGTCTCGTAGTACCCCTTCAGCGCCTCTACCACGGCCCGCGGCTTCTGCGTGGTTGCGGCGTTGTCGAGGTACACCAGCGGCTTCCCCCCCCGTTCCTGGACCAGCAGCGGAAAGTCCGTCCGGACCCGCTCTACGTCCAGCTTGGCGCGCACCGCGGCCGGCGCGGCGCTGGTGGCAGTGGTGGAAGCCTGGCGCACCACGATCGTCACCCGGCGAGCCCGTTGCGTACCAGCCCGTCGAGCTGCTGCTTCAGCTCGTCCAGCTTCACGACGCTCAAGATCTCCGAGGCGAAGCCGTAGGTGAGCAGCTGGCGTGCCTGGTCGCGCGTCAGGCCACGGCTCTCGAGGTAGAACAGGTGGTCGTCGTCGATGGGCCCGAGAGTGGCACCGTGCGTGCACTTCACGTCGTCGGCATAGATCTCCAGCTGGGGTTGGCTGTCGGCCCGCGCGCTCTCCGAGAGCAACAGGTTGTTGTTGGTCTGCTTCGAGTCGGTCCGCTGGGCGCCCGGCCGCACGACGATCCGTCCCGTGAACACGCCGCGCGCGTTATGGTCGAACACGCCGTTGAAGTACTCCCAGCTGGTACAGTGGGGCTGCGCATGCTCCAGGGTTGTGTGGTGGTCCGTGTGCTGACTCCCGTCGAGCATTGAGAGCCCGTCTAGTGTACAGTCGGCACCCTCGCCGTCCAGGACCGCATTGATGTCCTGCCGCGATAGCTGCCCGCCGAACGTGAAGTTCACGAGCTTGAACACACTGTCCCGCGCCTGATAGGACTCGCTCGTCGCCGTATGGTACGCCTGGGTGCTCTCCCGCTGAACGCGGTACGTGTCGACCTTGGCGTTATCGCCGAGGACCACTTCCGTCACCGCGTTCGTCCAGTACGTGCCGTCGCGCAGCGCGACGTAGCTCTCCACCACTGACCCTTCGGCGCCCCGCTCCGCGATCACCAGGTTGCGGGGATGCCACACCGCATTGACCGTGTTCACCGGGTCGGCGAGAAACACGAGCTGCAGCGGCTGCTCCAGCACGACGTCCGCCGCGAGGTGGACGAAGCCGCCGTCCGAAATGAACGCCGTCGACAGGGCGGTGAAGGGATTGCGCTCCTCACTCGCATAGCGCGTGAGGTGCTTCTCAAGAAGCTCTGGATCGCTCTCCATGGCCGCCTTGATGCTCCCGAGCTTCACGCCCTGTGGAAGACGCTCAAGCGACGACAGCTCCGGCACGAAGTATCCGTTCACAAACACCGCTGCGTGCTGATCCACCGCACCCAGCAGCAACGAGTCCACGGCCTGCCTTGCCGCGGCCGTCACAGTCGGCCTGGGGGCCAGGGCGAACCCCTCGCGCGCGATCGGCTTCACATCTGTGAAGCGCCACGCCTCCTGCCGGGAGTGGGGGAATCCCGTAGCAGCGAAGCTGGCGATGGCCGACTCACGCTTCGTTCTCAGCCACGCCGGCCCCACGCTCGCGCCGTTACCGGCGAAAGACTCGAACTCAGTCACATAGCGCCCTGTGGCGCTGCTCTCATCCCGAACCTGCGTCATCCTGCGACCGCCGCGGCTTCGCCGTTGATCCATTCGTAGCCCTTCGCCTCGAGCTCGAGGGCCAGCTTCATGTCGCCGGACATGACTACTTTGCCGCCGGCGAGCACGTGCACGTGGTCGGGCGTGAAGTAGTTGAGAATCCGCTCGTAGTGCGTCACCACGACGAATGCCCGTTCCTCACTGCGGAGTGTGTTCACCGCTGCCGCGACTTCTTTCACCGCATCGATGTCGAGACCCGAGTCGGTCTCATCGAGGATCGCCAACTTCGGCTCCAGGACGGCGAGCTGCAGAATCTCGTTGCGCTTCTTCTCTCCGCCCGAGAAACCATCGTTCACCGCCCGGTGAATCAGGCTGTCGTCCCAGCCGATCATCTCGAGCTTCTGCTCCAACAGCTCCGCGAAGTCGAGCGTGTCGAGCTCCTCAAGTCCCTGCTCCTTGCGGACCGCGTTGAGCGCCGACTGGAGGAAGTAGGCGTTCGTGATTCCCCGGATGGCGACCGGGTACTGGAACGCCAGAAACATGCCGGCGCGAGCCCGCTCGTGGGCGTCCATCTCGAGCAGATTCTTCCCCTCGAACGTCACCGAGCCCTCGGTCACCTCGTACGCCGGGTGCCCGGCAAGCACCTGGGCAAACGTGCTCTTGCCCGAGCCGTTGGGCCCCATGATGGCGTGTACCTCGCCCGGCTTCACCATCAGATCGACGCCCTTGAGGATCTCAGTCCCTTCGACGCCGGCGTGCAGATTCCTGACTTCGAGCATGCGCTGTGGTTCTCCTGATTGAGACGTCTTAGCCGACACTGCCCTCGAGGCTGACCGACAGGAGCCTGGTCGCCTCCACCGCGAACTCCATGGGGAGCTCGCGGAATACTTCCTTACAGAAGCCATTCACCACCAGCGAGACCGCGTCCTCCTCAGACAGGCCACGCTGCTTGCAGTAGAAGATCTGATCCTCCCCGACCTTGGACGTCGTGGCCTCGTGCTCCATGATCGCCGAGCTGTTGCGCACGTCGATGTACGGGAAGGTGTGCGCGCCGCACTGGTCACCGATGAGCATGGAGTCACACTGGGAGTAGTTCCTGGCGTCCTCCGCACCCTTCATGATCTTTACCTGGCCGCGGTAGGTGTTCTGGCTCCTGCCCGCTGAGATGCCCTTCGACACAATCGTGCTGCTGGTGTTCCGGCCGATGTGGATCATCTTGGTGCCGGTGTCCGCCTGCTGGTGATTATTGGTCACCGCCACCGAGTAGAACTCCCCGATGGAATTGTCGCCCTCCAGGATGCAGCTGGGGTACTTCCACGTGATCGCCGAGCCGGTCTCCACCTGGGTCCAGGAGATCTTGGAGTTCACCCCCATACAGCGGCCGCGCTTGGTCACGAAGTTGTAGATCCCGCCCTGCCCGGCCTCATCACCCGGATACCAGTTCTGGATGGTGGAGTACTTGATCTGCGCGTCGTCGTGCGCGACGAGTTCCACTACGGCCGCGTGAAGCTGGTTCTCGTCACGCATCGGCGCCGAGCACCCTTCCATGTAGCTCACATAGCTCGCTTCGTCCGCGATGATGAGCGTGCGCTCGAACTGTCCCGTGGCAAGAGCGTTGATGCGGAAGTAGGTGGAGAGCTCCAGGGGGCACTTCACGCCCTTGGGCACGTACACGAACGAGCCATCCGTGAATACCGCCGAGTTCAGCGCTGCGAAGAAGTTATCGGTCGGCGGTACCACGGTGCCGAGGTACTTCTTGACCAGGTCCGGGTGCTCCTGAATCGCTTCGGAGATCGGCAGGAAGATCACGCCGTACTTCTTGAGCTCTTCCTTGAAGGTGGTCGCTACCGAGACGCTGTCGAACACGGCGTCCACCGCCACGCCCGTGAGCCGCTTCTGCTCATCCAGCGGGATGCCGAGCTTCTCGAAGGTTTCGAGCAGCTTGGGATCCACCTCCTCGAGGCTGGTGGGCGCCTTCTTCTGCTTTGGCGCCGCGTAGTAGTGGATCGCCTGATAATCGACGGGCGGATAGGTGATGTTGGCCCAGACCGGCTCCTCCATCTTGAGCCAGCTGCGGTACGCCTTGAGCCGCCACTCGAGCATCCACTGCGGCTCGCCCTTCTTGTCCGAGATCAGGCGGATGATGTCCTCGTTCAGCCCCACCGGTGCGAGCTCGGACTCGATGTCCGTGCTCCACCCGTACTTGTATGGCTGGCTGACGTGTTGATCGATTGCCGACTGCGACATCAAGACTCCTCACGGCCCCGCTTGGGGGCGATCGAATACTGACAGCTGTTGCACCCGTCCGGGATGTACTTGTCGCGCGTCACGTCGCTCTGCAGCACGTCGCGCAGGAACTCCGCTTCCGCTGCGCAGATCTCGGGGAACTGCTCGGCCGCCGCCTGAAAAGCACAGTTGTGTTCGGCAAGGCGTAGCGCATCCGCCTCCACCGACCAGGCCGCCATGAACCCCTGCTGGGACAGGAGCTGCACGACCACCTGGACCTTCTCCTCGATCGTGGCATCGGCGAGCTCCGACCGCATCCGCTCTGCCTGGGCGCGAAACCGCTCCGCGAACATCTCGCGCACCGCCTCGCGACCGTTAGTCTGCGCGATGAGCGAGAGGACGTGGGTCAGCGCCTCACCGTACTGCTTGGGGAAGAGCGCCTCGCCGTTGGCGCTGAGTCGATAGGTGTAGGTCGGGGCCCCCGTGCCGCGCTGCTCCCGTCCGTACTCCACCAGCCCCTCGGCCTCCAGCTCCTTGAGGTGGCGCCGAATGGCGTTGGGGGAAACGCCGAACACGTCGGCGAGCTCCCGCGCCGTGGCAGGCTGCGTCTTCTTGAGCTGGAGCAGGATCTCGCCGCGCAGACCCTTGTGGCCAGCCAGTCCGGGGGTAATCGGATTCATGGGGCAGGAATCCTACTCAAGAGGACAGGTTTTCGCAACTAATTCAACGCTTTTGTTGTCGAATTGGTTCTCACCAGCCAGCCCCAGCTCGGCCGCAGGGGCTCCGGCCGCGGAGTCGGCATCTCTCGGAGCAACCCAGCCAACAATCCTCAAGTGACTTTACCTCAGCAGATTAGGTATATGGGCTTGACAGGGCCAGGGTTAAGGCCTAAGTTCTGCGCAGATTAGTTTGTATGACAAACTAGTGTGTGGAAGTCTCAGGGTCGTCACGACGCCGGCCCGCGGGCCGGAGCACTTAGAGGAGCAGGGCATGGCGAGGCCGAACCACCTGGACCTGAAGTCGCTCGAGCGCACGGCGTGGAGATCGTACCACGGCGAAGGGCTATTTGACATCCTGCTGGGCCTCATACTGATCGCCATCGGGGTAGGCCATGCCCTCGACAGCACGCTGGCTGCGGTCGTGTTGGAGCTGTTGGCGCTGGTCGCGTTCATTGCGGGCAAGCGGTTGATAACGGTGCCGCGCATGGGGCTCGTCAAGTTCGGGTCCGAGCGCAGGGCCCGAAGGATGCGGACGAAGGCCGTGTTCGCGGTGGTCGCGCTCCTCGGCCTGGCGGCCTACCTGCTGATGGCCAGGGGGGGTAGCGCGGCACAGTGGCTAGCCGACCACAGCACCCTCACCGGGTGGCTCTTCAGCATCGTGGCGTTCGGCGCATTCGGCGCGATGGCCTACTGGCTAGACCTTCCACGGCTGTTCTGGGCGGCCACTATGTACGCACTCGCCATCGCACTCGCCGAGCTCACGGGCTCACCGGTCGTCTTCCTCGTCACCGGCGCGCTCGTCCTGGCGCCCGGTCTGGTGCTGCTCGCCCGCTTCTTGCGCCAGTACCCGCTGCCAACGGGCGGTGAATACCATGGAAGGCCGTGAATCGAGCGGCCCGGCCCGGAACGTTGGGCGGATCGATCGCCTGATCCACGAGCCCGCCCGCTTGATGGTCATGGCACACTTGTACGTCTTGGAGCGCGCCGACTTCGTCTTCCTCATGAGGCAGACCGGCATGACACAGGGCAACTTGTCCTCGCATCTGAGCAAGCTAGAGGAGGCCGGCTACATCGAGGTTAAGAAGACATTCAAGGGCAAGAGACCACACACAATGCTGCAACTCACGGAGGCCGGGCGTGCAGCGTTTCGAGACTACCGCCAGAGCATGGAACTGGTGCTCGGCGAGCCGGGTCAGGAGGCACGTGCCGATGGCGCTACGACCTAGCAGCAGCCGCGTCAACCACCCGCCGCGTCCGCGTGGGGCCGCGGCCACTGGACCAGCCCGCATGGAGCGCTGCGGAACCGATTACCGGCTCTACGACGACCGGGGTATGCTGATCGGCACGATCCGGGCCCCGCGCGGATACCCCTTACTGGGACACCACGCAGCGACCTACCTGCTGCAGCGTGAAGCACTCGTCCAAAGCAACCCCGAGAAGGCATCAGAAGTTGAAGAGATGAACTGGCGCGGGCACACCGCGGCTTGATGTCGCACACCCGTCGGCATCGTTTGGGTTGAGAACCAGGGTGGAAGCTATGAAACGACACAACAGATACACATGCCTCGTCGCGACCCTCGCATGGCTCACGGCATGTGGGGGCACCGAAGGAAGGTGGACCGGCACCGTCTCCGATAGCGCAGGGGTACAGATCGTCGCCAACTCCGACGCGGGGATGTGGACCTCCAGGACGCGTTGGACCGTCGAGGAGGAGCTACGCATCGGAGCCGTGGAGGGGGACCCCAACTACCAGTTCGGGCAGATCGGCTTCATGGCGGTGAGCTCCGACGGCCGCATGTTCGTGCTCGATGCCCAGGCACAGCAGGTAAAGGCGTTCGGAGCCGACGGGGAGTTTCAACACACCGTGGGGCAGCCAGGCGGCGGGCCGGGTGAGATCGGCCCAGGAGCCCTGTTCGTATTCGCAGGACCGGGAGATACGCTCCTGGTGCCCGACATGGCCAACCAGCGCGTGAACCTGTATGTCCCCGACGGTGCGAGCGCTGGGAGCTTCCGTTTCTCTTTCGAGGACGGGATCCCCATGCTGTTCCAGACGACGAGCGCGGGCGTTCTCGCCGTGCAGCGTCGACCGTTTCCGGCGCCCAATCAGCCCGTCCGCGACTCGCTGGACGCCGTCGTCGTCCTCACGACCGGCGGCACCGTCACCGACACGCTGATGACGTTCCCCTCGGGGAAGACCTTTCAGATGAGCGGCGGCACTCCTGAGATCAACCTGTACACCCAGGAGTCGATATGGCGCCTCACCGAGGGCCTCAAGCTGATCTATGGGCTGAATGACGACTACCGCTTCGGCCTGTACGACAGCGACGGCACGTGCGAGCGCATCGTGACGAAGTCGTTCGAGCGCGAGCCGGTGAGCGAGCGGGACCGGGATGCGGTGATGAGCTTCCTCGAGCGGGTTTGGACGGATGCCGGCGTGCCGCCGGCGGTGCTCCCACAGCTCCGCAGCGTCGTCCATTTCGGCGAGTACTTTCCAGCCTTCAGCGCGATCCAGCTCGGCCCCGGGGGAACCATCTGGGTACAGCATGTCCAGTCGGCCGCCGCGCTGAGCGACGAGGAGCTGGAGCAGTACAACCTGCTGGAGGACACGGGCGCACCGGAGTGGGATGTGTTCGACGCCGAGGGGAGGTTCCTGGGCGTCGTGTCGATGCCCAAGCGGTTCGCACCGCGGGTGTTCCGCGACGACAAGATCTACGGCGTGTGGCGTGACGAACTGGACGTGCAGTACGTGATGCGGTTGCGCGTGGTCATGCCGAGCGGAGGAGAGGCGACCGAGTAACGCTAGCGCGTGTCCTCACGCCTAAGGAGATCCTTGTACGCCTCGGGCGTGTCGATGTCCTCGGTGACCGCCGAATCGTCCACGGGCACGACGGCGACCCTGGAGGGGTCCGAGCGGACCACGGCTCGGGCCCCCTGGTCATCGGGGACCGCGAGCAGCTCCTCGAACACCGCCCGTCCGAAGATGACCGGATGACCCCTGCGGCCGTGGTGGCTGGGGACCACGATCGGCTCCTTGCCCCGCCGGAACCGGTCGAGCAACGCCTCGACCGTAGCCATGGCCACATGGGGCCGATCCACGTGCCACACCAGCACACCCTCAACCGGACGGTTGAGAACTGCCTCGATTCCAGCACGAATCGAGCCGATGGGCCCGCTCTCAGGGCTGGGTGTGCGCAGCACGGCGACGTCATTCAAGTCGCTCTCTGACAAGATCTTATCTGCGTCATAGCCGAGCACCACGATGCGCTCCTTCACCCCTAGTGCCGCGCACGCGTCGAGGATGGCTCGCAAGAAGGTCCGGCCCCGATACGAGAGCAGAGCCTTGGGCACCCCCATCCGCTCGGAGGCACCCCCCGCCGGAACGATGGCTGCGATCATGGGAAACCCATAGATTGGTAGCCCCGCTACAATGGCGCGAGGCTGGTCATGGCGATTCGTCCAGTACGGATGTTGGGAGACCCGATACTGCGCGCCCGGTGCGAAGCGGTCAAGAACGTCAAGTCACCGGCCGTGCGCGTCGTGGCCGACGACCTGCAGGACACGCTGCACGATCTCAAGGAGCGTCATGGCGTCGGCCGCGGGCTCGCCGCTCCGCAGATCGGCGCCCCAATGCGGATCGTGTACGTCGAAGCCGATGAGCCGCGCGTGCTGATCAATCCCGAGATCGTGGACATCGGCACGCACGACTTCCAGGTCTGGGACGACTGCTTCTCCATCCCGAACCTGCTGGTGCACGTGCAGCGAGCCCACCACATCATGGTCTCGTACACCGATGTCGCCGGGAAGCCTCAGTCAATTGAGGCTGAGGGTGAGCTCGCCGAGCTGCTGCAGCACGAGATCGATCACCTCGATGGGGTACTGATCATCGATCGCCCGGTGGGACTCGACCCGTTCTGCTTCCGGGAAGAGTGGGAGAAGCACTACGCGGCACAAGGCCGCTACACTGAGCCGAGCCCCAGGACCCTCGTACCGGCAGAACGCCTGAGCGAGTAGCGACCCGCTGTCTCTATCCCAACGCCTCCAAGAACTCCCCAATCACCCGGCTCGCCGCAATAGGCTGTTCCAGGGGGGTGAGGTGCCCAGCCTCCGGAATCACCGTGTACTGGGCTCCGGGGATCACCTCCGCCATGGTGCGCGACCGCTCGACCGGGATGAGTCGATCCTCCTTACCGGTCACCACCAGCGTGGGCACGTCGATCTCGGACAACAAGGCCGTGGAGTCGGGCCGCTCCTTCATGGCTCGGAGCGCGCCAATCACCCCGGCGTCCGGGTTGCCGGCGATCATGGTGCGCACGTGCTCGACCACCTGAGGCATGGCTGACAGCGAGCTGGGGCAGAGAAGCTGGGGTAACATGAGGTCGGTCAAGGCCTGGGAGCCCTCCGCCCCCACCAGGGCGATCATCTCCTCGCGCTTCGCCTGCCCGTCGGGAGTATCCGCCTCGGCCCGGGTATTCATGAGAATCAGCGCGCGCACCAGGGCACGGTGCCGGCGCACGAGCTCCAGTGCCACATAGCCCCCCATAGAGAGCCCGCACACAACCGCCTCTTCGACCTCGAGCTTCTCGAGCAGCGCGGCCAGGTCGGCCGCGTACTCGGCCACCGAGTAGCGATTGGACTCCGGTACGTCACTCAATCCCATGCCGCGGAGGTCCGGTGCGATCCGCTGCCAGCCGGTGAGCGGAGCAATGAGGTGGCGCCACATGGTGCGATCCAGCGGGAAACCGTGGACGAAGAGGATCGCTGGCCCGTCTCCCTGCACGTCCACCGCAGTCGCCACATCACGCACGAGTAGATGCTGAACCGCTCCTGCGCGAACGGAAGGGCGGGTGCCGAAGAAGTTCCTGATCTCCGCGGGCACGGTCGTCGGCTTGCCCGCCTCGCCGACGCACACAAACACGAAATCGGCCTCGGCCACCAGCGTGCCATCCGCTTCCCGTCGTGCGGTCTGGTGTAGCGAGAACGAGGTGCGGCCGAGGTGGGTCAGGGTGGTGTCGAACTGCAGCACGTCACCAGGGAAGGCCTCCGCGGTGTACTCAATGGTCGACTTGCGAACCGCCGGCCACGTCCGACTCCGCTGGAACGCCTCCATTCCGGGCCCCGCGGCCAACACCTCCCAGCGGACTCGCTCGAACATGCGGAGGAATGAGGCCTGGTTGACGTGCCCGAACGCATCGCAGTCGTCCGCATACACCCGCATCACGACGGAGGGAACGGAGGTCACTCGAACAGCACCTGGTTGAGAGGCCGCGTAAACTTACCTTCTTGCCGGGCGCGGACAACAGCAACCGGCTGCGCAGCCAGGCGCCGCAGGAGACCAGCATGACGCCACGGACACCGCCCCACACGGCGGTAAGTGTCACGATACTGGGTGTATACTGTCGCGATGATGGCCCTAGACCCCCAAGCTCAAACGTATTGCTGACAATGGGTTTGCAACTTTTCCACACCGTCTAGACACTGTGTCGATAACCAACAGCCGTGCCCGCCGGGAGGCAACAGATCACCGTTGGCAGCGCCGACACCAGGCTGCCGCGGCACCACCTCTGTTCAAGTAGCTCGCTTTCTAGCGATGTTTCACCGCGACCATGGCCCAGCGCGAAGCCCAGGACCCACCCCTACTCATCGACCACCCCGGTGAGCTGCGGGCCCTCGTGCGGCGACTCGCCGAGGAGCCCCGGGTGGCGCTCGACACCGAGGCGGCCTCGTTTCACCGTTACGTGGACCGGGTCTACCTCGTGCAGGTGAGCTCGGACTCGGAGACTGCGCTCGTGGACCCCCTGGCGGTCAAAGACCTGGCCCCGCTTGGGAAGCTGCTCTCGACCCCGACGCCGGAGGTCGTCTTCCACGATGCGGACTACGATCTCCGGATCCTCGATCGCGACTACGGGTTCAGGGCGCGCAACATCTTCGACACCCGGGTCGCCGCCCAACTCGCCGGGGAGCCAGCCGTGGGACTGGGCTCACTGCTCGAGAAGTACTTCGGTGTGCAGGTCAACAAGAAGTACCAGCGCGCCGATTGGTCCCGGCGTCCACTCACCGACGGGATGATTGAGTACGCCGCCGACGATACCCGCTATCTCCCAGGCCTGCGGGACACGCTCGAGGAACGCCTGAAGAAGGTCGGACGCCTCGAGTGGGCGCGGGAGGAGTTCCAATTGCTGGAGGAGGTTCGCTGGACACAGCCCGCCGGGGACGACGAGGAAGCATACCAGCGCATCAAGGGGGCGCGCGCCCTGAAGGGGAGAGAGTTAGCCATTCTGCGGGAGCTGTACCGCTGGCGCGAGCGCACCGCCCGCAGCCTCGACCGCGCTCGCTTCCGTGTGGTAGCCAACTCTACGCTGCTCGCCATCGCCAAGGCGGCCCCCACCAGCGCCCAAAAGCTCAGCGCAATCTCGGGCGTGCCAGCAACGGTGGCACAGCGGTATGGGGAGCCGATCCTTCGCGCCGTCAAGAAGGGGCTTGCCGTTCCCGCGGAGAAACTCCCCCGCGTGCGTCGCTCGCGCCGCCCCGATCCCGACCCCCAGTACGATCAGCGGCTGGAGCGACTCAAGCACCTGCGGAACGAGCGTGCAGAGGCCGTCGGGCTTGCCCCGGGCCTGGTCTGTCCCAACGGAACGCTACAAGACGTGGCGCGCGCGGTGCCGCGTGGGGCGAAGGACCTCGATGGCGTGGGCGAGTTGCGGCGCTGGCAGCGTGAAGTGATCGGCGACCGGGCCATCCTGGCAGCGGTCGCAGGAGCCGGCCCTCAGAAGCCGAAGTAGGAGCGCACCTTCGGATTGATCCGCTCGGGCGTCCAGTAGGGATCCCACACCAGCTCGATCCTCACGTCCTTCACCCCGTCCAGCACCCGGATCGCCTGGTCGGCGTCACCCATGATCTGAGGTCCCGCAGGGCACCCCGGAGAGGTGAGCGTCATCTTGACGTCCACCTTCCCTTCCTCGATCGCGATATCGTAAATGAGACCCAGGTCCACGATGTTGATGCCCGCCTCAGGGTCTTTCACCTTGCGCAGGGCCTCGTGAACGACTTCTTCGTTGAGCGTGGGCTTGGACTCTTCGGTCATCGTTGGCTACTCGGTCTCGCTTAAGGGGAAAGGGGAAAGGTACCACCCGTCTCCCGTTTCCCGTTCACAACACTCACCATTCCCGCTCCGTTCCGCAACCGACCGCATTCCCCGTCGTACCTTGCACGTTGCACCTTGTACGGCGGGCCGAGCCGCCGGTGCGCTTCCCGCTTCCTCTCTACCTCACTGGTCCCCATCGCCGCGCCACCCACGCATACACCCCCTCCGCCACCGGCATCATCCCGGGCAACGCCGCGAGCAACCCGACCGCGCGACCGCCCCTCAGGTAGCGAAACGCCTCTCGGGCCGCGGCGGCACCGGCGAATACCACACCGTCGGTCCTCACTAAGTGTGCCGCCTGCTCCAGTCGCTCCCGCGGCTGGCCCGACAGCTCGGTCGCCCGAGCGTCCTGCAACGGCAGGAGCCAGATGACGTCATCCGGATCCAGTCGCTTCATGCGCTTCACCCATTTGCAGCAGAAACCGCAGCTCCCGTCGTAGATGAGGGTGGGGCGGGCCGGCTTGACGGGTGCGTGTCCCACAGGGTCCGCTGTCAGCACCGGTCGACCGTCGGGTCGGGCGAGCCGCAGACGCTCGCCCGCAGCGCCGCAGCAGCATCCGCGACCTGTCCCCGGATCTCCTTGAGCCGCGTGATGGAGCGCCGCGTGCGCGGCGCAAACACCCGGTTGGTCAAGATGATGACGAACAGGTCTCGCTCCGGGTCTATCCAGATCGACGTCCCCGTGAACCCGCCGTGCCCGTACGCAGCGCTCGAGAGCAAGGTCCCGGCATTCTCGGCCGACGTGGTGTCAAGCATCTCCCATCCGAGCGCACGATTGCCGGCGCCGCGACCGCTGAAGTACCGCACCGTTGCGGCCCGCAGCAGGCGGTCCCCGCTCGGGGTGCGGCCCTCGTTCAGGAGCAGCTGAGCGTACCGAGCCAGGTCCGAGCCGGTGCTGTACAGACCGGCGTGACCCGACACGCCGCCCAGGCGCACCCCGTTCTGGTCGTGCAACTGGCCCGCGATGACGTAGCCACGCCACAGCCCTACCGGCGCGATGCGGCTCCACAGTTCGCGCGGCGGCTTGAAGCGGGTCTCGGTCATGCCAGCGGGCCCGTACAGGCTCTGGGCCACGAACTCGTCGAGCGGCGCCCCCGAAGCGCGCGCCACGACCCACCCCAGGAGCATGGCATTGAGATCACTGTAGACGACGCGCCCGCCGGGCTCATAGCGCAGCGGCTCGGTGAGCACCAACTCCCTGGCTTCCTGCGCGGTACTCGCCTGCTCGTTCAACGGGAGAAACGCCCGTAGCCCGGAGCGGTGCTCTAAGAGGTGCCGCACCGTGATCCGCTCCTTGCCTTCGCCCCTGAACTCAGGGAGGTAGTCTTGCACCGGGCGACCGAGGTCGAGACTGCCGTCCTCTACGAGAAGCATGACGGCCGGGGTGGTTGCCACGACCTTCGTGAGAGACGCGAGATCGTATAGCGTGCTCTCGGGGTGCGGCACCGCCGCGTCCGGGGACCAGGTGAAGTGCCCGTAGCCCCTGGCGTGGAGAATCCGGTCTCCCGTGCCCACCACCACGACCGCACCGGGGAACACGCCGCCTTCGATCCCACCGGCGATCGCCGCGTCGATCTCTGCTTGCGCTCCCACCTGGAGCACGAGGGCCAGTAGCGCGAAGAGCATATGCTGGACGGATTCCTTTTATATCATACTTAGTGTCGCCCCGCTCGTCTCACTCGACAACCGCGAGACCCGAAAGGAGCGCCGTGAAGCAGAACACGCTCTGGTTGGCCATGATCGCGCATCTCGCCGCCGCAGGCGTGGCACAGGCCCAGGCACCGGCCATCGACACCGTGGTGCTGAAGGCGCACACACGGTTCCTGTCACACGATCTCTTGGCTGGCCGCGCCACCGGGTCGGAAGGGGCGCGCCTCGCGGCTCTCTACATCGAGAGCCAGTGCCGATCCCTGGGACTCGTGCCAGCGGCGGGCAGCTACGTCCAGAACGTCGCACTCGAGGAGGCGCGGGTCCTAGCCGAGACACGGCTCGTTGCGTCCGGGCCTCAGGGCACCGCACAGTTCGAGCATCCGAACGACTTCACACCCAACGTCGGCACGTCGCTCACGCTGCGCGATTTCGCAGGGCGCGCGGTCTTCGTGGGCGGCCCGGAAGAGATCGTGAGCGGCGCGCTGGAGGGCGTGGAGCTCGAGGGACGGGTCGCGGTCACGCTGGGGCTGGTCCGCGGGGCACCGGCGGACACGCTAGCACGACGCGGGGCCGCCGGCATGATCCACCTGGTGGGCGAGCCCGAGGCCTACGAGCTCTACGCGCGGAGCCGCGGAGCCACTCGCCTGTACCACCGTGACCCCGAGGTGCGCTCGTCGTTCTTCCCGTCGCTCCCCTCGGTCCTGGCCAGCCCGCGCCTCTCCGGGGTACTAATGCGGTACGCCACGGTCGGCCCGGGTGACGAGATCCCCCCTCAGGCATTGCGATGGTCACTCGATGTGGTGGTGGCCCTCGAGCGCCGGCCGCTGGAAGCACGCAACGTGGCATGCGTGCTTCCCGGCGGGGAGCCCGAGGCACGGGACACCGCGGTGGTGTTCATGGCTCATTACGATCACCTCGGCATCGGCGTGCCGGATGCGGACGGTGATTCGATCTACAACGGGTTCTCCGACAACGCGGCCGGTGTGGCGATGCTGCTAGCCATCGCACGGCGACTCACGGAGAATCCGTTCCGCCACTCCGTCCTGTTTCTCTTCCCCAGCGGCGAGGAACGAGGTCTCCTCGGCTCCGATCACTTCGTGGCACGCCCCCTCTGGCCGCTCGAGCGCATCGTTGCTGTCATCAACCTCGACGCCGGGGCACCGCCCGCGCCTCCCGTGCGCTGGCAGCTGGCCGGCGTCGACAGTAGTGGCTTCGGCGCGCTCGCCATCGCGGTCGCGGCGGAGCGTGGCTGGGAGATCACGACTTCCGACGCACGCCCCAACTCCGACTATTTCCCCTTCACCCGTGAAGGCGTGCCGGGCCTTCTCATCATTCCCGGCCCCCTTCCCTACGACGGCTTGTCGTCGGACAGCTCGAAGACGCTGCGGCGGCGCTGGGACCACTACCACCGCCCGAGCGACGAGTGGGCAGAGGACTTCCCGTTCGACGGCTTGGCACGATACGCGGAGTTCGCATACCGGATCGGGCGACAGGTGGACGCCACGCCGCCCCCGCGCAGAGACCCGGCTCGCTAGTTCCGGGGCCTGGGGTCCTTCACCGAGCCGGGCGGTAGGGCGTAGAGCAGGCCAGCGGTACCCCGGTCACGGAGGGTGAGGTCGTGCACCGTGGTCGTGGTGTACATGACGTCCTGCGGGTCGTCCGAGTGCCCCAGTCCGAGAAGGTGGCCGATCTCGTGGACGGCCACGGTGTAGACCGCGTCGGCGGAGAGTGGCCAGCCCGACGGGTTGTGCGTCGCGAGCGTGAGGGTGCCCTTGAGCAGCCAACCGTCGGAGCTCCACATCAGGTCGGCCTGCCCCGTGCGCCGCGACGTGAACCGCTCGATCCAGCGCACGGCGACCTCGGCCCCCGTCGAGTCCCGCACGAAGCGGAAGTGCACCGGAATCCGGCTGCCGCGCTGCCACCGGGAGAAGGCGTCCTCCACCGCCTGCCCCATCTCCACCCTGTACCCGGGCGCGCCGCTCTCGGGCAGGTAGACCGCAATTGGGGTGTCTACGCGCTTCGGCCAGCGCCGCAGCATCGAGTCGCTCTCGGCAAGCATCGCCGGCAGGTAGGTATCTGACTCGGCGATGCGCCGTCGCACGCGGGCACGGGTTGCACGCACGCTGTCCCAATCGATAACACCCCCCTGGGGCGCCGACTCGAACACGACTGCGGTGTCTGCCGTCGAGCCGGGCCGACCCGACTGCCGGGTGAGGCTCGCCAGCAGGTACACCATTGCTGCCAGGACGACCACGAAGGCGGCGACGGTGGCACCACGCATGGGACGCAATATGCGGGGCAGCGGCGGGGCCGCGCCACCGCCGCGGCTGGCATCCCGGCCGCTCCGGCTCTATCATTCCCTTTCCTCACGAGCACGGACAGAAGCCCTTAAGCAGTATCGGTTCAAATGGTTAGCAGCGCGGGCCGCGGTTGGGTGGAACCGCCCGGGGCGGGGAGCGTGCAATGATCGCACCGCCCGGCCGCCTCATCGTGCGGTTCCGGTTTCTCATCATCCTATTCTGGATCGTGGCGGCGATACTCGCCCTGCCACGTGCCTCCGCCGTCCACGAAGTCCTCGAGGTCGAGGGCGAGACCGTTGAGGGCTCCGACGCGCGCCTCGCCGCCGAGATGATCCGGCACGAGTTCCCGCAGCCGATCAGTCACTACTTCGCCGTCACCCTCAGCGGCCCCATCCCGATCGACAGCCCCCCCTACCGCGCGCTGCTCGACTCCCTCACCAGTAGCGCCACCCGCGAGGACTACATCACCCGGGTGCTGTCGTACCTCAACACGGATGACGAGGAACTCATCAGCGAGGATCGGCAGACCACGTTCTTCGTCGCAGCCGTCTCCCCGGAAAACGGGAGCGCCACCGATTTCGTGCCGCCGTTCCGGGAGACCATTCACGGCACCCTCGAGCGCATCCCCTGGGCGGCGGGCTACGAGGTGCTGGTCACCGGCAACCCCGCCCTCGATTACGACATCCGCTCGGTCAGCAAGCAGGATGCCGAACAGGGCGAGCGGAAGTCGCTGCCGTTCACGGCGGCGATCCTGGTACTCGCCTTCGGTGCGCTGATCGCGGCGATCATCCCTCTCACCATCGGTGTGTTTGCGATCGAGTGTGCGCTAGCGCTCGTACACGTCGCCGCAGGTTACTACCCGATGTCGGTCTTCGTCCTCACGATCGTCACGATGGTCGGTCTGGGTGTGGGGATCGACTACTCGCTGCTGATCGTCACGCGGTTCCGTGAGGAGATGAACCGCGGGCGGGGAGCCCGGGCTGCCGCCGAGCGTGCCACGGCAACGGCCGGGCGTGCAGTGGTCACCAGCGGGCTCACGGTGCTGCTCGGCTTTGCGGCCCTGCTCGTCACCCCAATAACCGAGACCCGTTCGGTTGCCATCGGCGGGCTCTTCGTGGTGGGCGCGGCCGTGCTCTTATCGGTCACGCTCCTTCCGGCGGCGCTCTCGCTCATCGGGCGGGCCATCGACAGACCCAAGTGGCTCGCCAAGCGCCTCGCCTGGTACCACGCCCCCACCGGCTGGGAGCGGTGGGCCCGCTGGCTCGCGCACCACCCGTGGCGCGCACTCGTCATCGGGGGAATCGCGGTCGCGAGCATCACGTGGCCGCTGGCCAGCATCAAGATCGGGCTGCCCAAGTCCGGGTGGTTCCCCTCGGAGACCGAGTCGAGCGACGGCGTGAGGGTGCTGCAGCAGATGGGGGCGCAGGGAGCCATCCTGCCGGTGCGGGTGGTGCTACACGCTCCACCGGGCGAGCGAATCGTGGGGAGCAAGTATATCCGCGGCCTCAAGCGCCTCTCCGACTCCATCAAGGCGGACCCGCGGGTGGCCCAGGTGCGCAGTGTCGTCGACATCGAGCCGGACATGTCCACCCTGCGCTTGACCATGATGTACAGCAACGCCGAGTCGGCCCGCGCCCGCGCCCCCGAATTCTACTCGGCGTATCTCTCCGACGACAATCGCACCACCCTCATGGACGCATTCCTGAGCGACACCACGTCGCTCACCAACTCCATGGAAGTGGTAGAGCGGATCCGCAGCATTGCAGCTGCGGGCGTGCGGGGTCTGGACTCGGTCTCCGTGCACGTGGGTGGGTTCCAGGCTGGCAGCGTGGACCTGCAGAGCCGCTTGCTGGAGCAGTTCCCGACGGTCGTGCTCCTGGTGCTGGTCACCACCGCGGTGATGATGTTCATCGCGTTCCAGTCGATCCTGGCGCCCATCAAGGCGGTGGTGATGAACTGCCTCTCGGTGGCCGGCGCCTTCGGCCTCATGGTGCTGGCGTTCCAGTACGGAGTGGGAGGCTCCATCCTTGGGCTCGAGGAGCCCACCGAGGCCATCTACGTGGTTGTGCCGGTCGTGGTCTTCGCGGTGGTGTTCGGCCTCTCGATGGATTACGAGGTCTTCCTGCTCTCCCGCATCAAGGAGGCGTTCGACCGGACGGGCCGGAACCAGCAGGCCACCATGGAGGGGCTCACCGCCACGGCGTCGGTCATCACCAGCGCCGCGGCCATCATGATCGTCGTGTTCGGGACCTTCAGCTTCTCACGGGTGCTGGCGGCGCAGCAGTTGGGCTTCGGTCTCGCCGTAGCGGTGCTGCTGGATGCCACCCTGATACGCATGGTGCTGGTGCCCGCCTTCATGCACATCGCGGGAAGCTGGAACTGGTGGCCGGGGGTGACGCAGGCGCGCAGGGCGCGGGCGCTGGCTGCCGCTAGCGAGACGGCGGCGGAACCCGAGGCGCCGCCAACCGGAGAGCCAGCTCCAGACGCGAACCCCTGAGATCCCAGTGCCACGCCGCCAACTGCTCGCCGCTCTGCGGGTGCTTCATCGGCCGGTACTGCAGCCACTCCCCCCGCAGCCCGAGACGTTCCCCGGCTCGCAGCAGCTTGTCCCTGTCGGCGGAGACCATATGCGCCCACCGCTCGCCGTCCAGCTCAAACGGGTGAAGCCAGAGACCGCCCCCGAGCGCGTGCTCGACCCCTTCCCGCCACAGGCCGAACTCACGCCACTTCCCGTCAATCGCACTCAAGCGAGCCGTCCCGGGTGGCGCCCCCGACCGGGGCGGCGCTCCGCACGAACAGGTAGCAGCGACGCGCCGTGCTGGTGTGGGACGCGATCGCCGCCCATCCCCCGGCCGTGGCCTCCCGGATCTCGACGGTAACGGCGGGGTGGGGCTCAAAGCCGCGGGACTCGAGCACAGCGAGATCCGCCGCGTAGATGCCTGCGTCGTACAGGAACGACTCCTGGGCCACGGAGAAGCGGCGCAGCAGCTCCTGCATCTCCGACACGTAGCGCCGCTGCCGTGCCGCTCCGAGCTGCAGCGCCGCCAGCACGGCGAGGAGAGCGAGCACGACCGCCCACGCCACGACCTCGGGTAGCCTAACCCTTGGCATCGAGCCAGTTCTCCCCGACCCCGATCTCCACGACCAGGGGAATGCTGAGCTCTGCCGCGCTTTCCATCTCGCGACGTACTATCTCGCGCGCCTCCTCGAGTTCCGCTACCGGCGCCTCCACCACCAGCTCGTCATGGACCTGCAGCACGAGTGCGCTGTCCGCGCCGGCCTTCGCGAGCGCCCCGCTGACGTTGATCATCGCGAGCTTGATCAGGTCCGCTGCAGAGCCCTGCAGCGGTGAGTTCATCGCCACACGCTCCCCGAAGGCGCGCACGCTGTACGTCCGTTCCTGGAGCTCGGGGATGTAGCGCCGCCTGCCGAACAACGTCTCGGCATATCCCAGCTCCTTGGCCCGCTCCACGCACTCGTCGAGGAACCGGCGCACCCCGGCGAACCGCTCAAAGTAGAGGCGGATGAATTGTTTCGCCTCCTCCTGGCTGATTCCCAGCTGACGAGCCAACGAGAACGGCCCCTGCCCGTAGATGGTAGCAAAGTTGATCGTCTTCGCCCGTGCTCGCATCTCGGAGGTCACGCTCTCCAGATCCACGTCGAAGATGATCGCCGCCGTCTCCCGGTGAACGTCGCCGCCCCGCTGGAACGCCGCGATGAACCCCGGATCCTCTGACATGTGCGCCAGCAGGCGTAGCTCGATCTGCGAGTAGTCGGCCACGATGAACCGCCGCCCGGCCGCAGCGACGAAGCAGCGGCGAATCTCCTCGCCCCGCGGAGTGCGCACCGGGATGTTCTGCAGGTTCGGATCGGACGACGACAGCCTCCCGGTGGAGGCACCCGTTTGGCTGAAGCTGGTGTGGATACGTCCGGTCTCTGGGTTCACCGCCTGGGGCAGCACGTCGACATAGGTGGAACGCAGCTTGCTCAGCTCGCGGTAGTCGAGCAACAGGCCGGGGAGCCGGAACTCCATGGCCGACAACTCCTCCAGCACAGCCGCGTCGGTGGATGGTCCCGTCTTGGTCTTCTTGAGGACCGGGAGCTGGAGCTTCTCGAAGAGCACGTGACGCAGTTGGGGCGTGCTGTTGATGTTGAACGTGACCCCGGCTTCGCTATAGATCGCCTGCTCGATCGCCTCTAGCTCTGAGCCGAACAGCCGCGAGAGCTCATTCAGCCGCTCGGCGTCCACCGCGATCCCGTGCCACTCCATGTCCACCAACACGCCCACCAGCGGCAGCTCGACCGTCTCGAGCAGGCGGTCCATCTGCGCGGCCTCTAGTTGCGGCGCGAAACACTCCCGCAGCCGCAGCACCGCGTCACTGTCCGCGCAACAGTAGTCCGCTGCCTGCTCCTGCGGGACCTCTGCAAAGGGCCGCTCCGATCTCCCCTTGCCGGTGAGATCCGAGTAGGCCAGGAGCTGAAGCCCCAGATGCTCGCGCGCCAGCACGTCGAGGCCGTGGGATCGACGTCCCGGGTCCAGCACGAAGCTCGCGATCATCGAGTCGTACACGACGCCGGCGAGTTCCACGCCGGCACGGCGCAGCACCAGCCAGTCGTACTTCACGTTGTGCCCCGCCTTGGGCACATCCGGATCCTCAAGCAGCCTTACCAGCGGCTGCATCCGCGGGTCCGTGATGGATGGTAGGTTCTCGGGTGGTGGCGCGTCGGTGAGCTCCCCTTCCGGCAGCTTGTGGCCCAGGGAGAAGTACCAGGCACGCCCATCACCGACCGCCAGCGAGAGACCGACCAGCTCCGCGCGCATGGCATCCAGGTCGCTGGTCTCCGTATCCACGGCCACGATCCCGGCCCCCCGGGCCTCTGCAACGATCGCCTCCACCTCACCCACGTCCGTCACGAGGTGACACTTCGTCTCCTCCGCCGCCGGCGCGGCCTCCACCTCGAGCTTCTGCAGCAGGGAGTGGAACTCCAGCTCGGCGTACAGCTCGTGCAGCGCCTCAGCGTCCCACGCCCCCACTTGCAGTCCTTCCAGGTCGAGGTCTACCGGTACGTCGCGCCGGATGGTCACCAGCTCGCGGCTCAACCTCGCTTGATCGGCGTCGCTCAGCAGGGCTTCACGGGCCCGCTTCGCCTTTACCTCCTCGGCGTGTTGCAGGATCGAGTCAAGATCGCCGTACTCCTCGATCAGCTTGCGTGCGGTCTTCTCTCCGACACCGCGCACGCCGGGGATGTTGTCCGACGAGTCGCCCACCAGCGCGAGGAAGTCGATTACCCGCTCCGGCGGCACCCCCAGCCGCTCGCCCGCGTTCTCGGGCGTGACCCATTGCTCGTCGACGGCCGCCGGGCCGTGCCGTCCGGGATTCAGCAGGGAGATGCGGGGACCGATGAGCTGGTAGAAGTCCTTGTCCCCCGACACGATCACCGCCTCGAGTCCTGCCTCCGCAGCGCGAGTCGCCAACGTGCCTAGCACGTCATCGGCCTCGTAGCCCTCCACCGCCACCAGCGGTACGGCAAAGGCATCGAGCAACTCCTCAATCCGCTCCACCGACCGGTCGAAGTCTTCCTGCAGCTCCTCGTCGAGCTTCTCCCGGGTCGCCTTGTACTCCGGGTACACTTCTTCTCGAAACGAGGTACCCGCGTCATGCACCCAGGCGACGTACTCCGGGTGGTGCTCCGTGAACAAGCGGTGCAGGAAGTTGGCCACCCCCCAGGCCGCCGAGGTGTTCTCCCCACGACTGGTGCGCAGGGGGCGGCTGATCATCGCGAAGAACGCGCGGTAGATCAGGGCGTAACCGTCGATCAGGAACAGGCGCGGCGCGGGCTGAGCCGGCATGCCGAGAAAATAGCCACAAACGAAACGCCCCGCCGCAAGCGGGCCGGGGCGTCCCATGTGCGAATGGGGCTGAGGAGCTACACTCGGACCACGTTGGTCGCGAACTGGCCTCTCTCGCCGCTCGTCACCTCGAACTCGACCTCCTGGCCCTCGATCAGCGTCCTGAACCCCTCCATCTGGATGGCAGAAAAGTGTACGAAACCGTCGGTGCCGCCTTCCTGGGGCTCAATGAACCCATATCCCTTGGAGTCATTGAACCACTTCACCTTCCCCCGTGCCATTGCCTGTCCTCCTGCGGGAAAACCGAAGCCTACTTGGCGGGAAAACCGAAGCCTACTTGACCGAGCGCTATAGTGCGCGCCGCGTTACGGCGCTGTCAAGCGACGAGCGCTCAGCCTGGGGCGATGCCAATCACTGCGGCTCGTCGAGCGGTTCCGCCGGCGGGTAGAGGGCTCGGTAGAGCTCGATGTTCCGCAGCACAGTCTTGAGATAGCCACGGGTCTCCTCGAACGGTACACGCTCGACGAAGCGGAACGGGTCGTCCGCCTCCGGATACCGCCGCCAGCGCGCGACCGGGCGCCCGCCTGCATTGTAGGCGGCGAGGGCGAAGATCACATCCCCGTCGTACGCCTGGAGCAGCGCTGTGAGGTGTGCGGTGCCCACGTGGAGGTTCGCGTCGGACACGCCGAGCAATCCGGCATCCCACTCGATCCCCAGGCGTCGCGCCACACCCACGGCGGTGGACGGCATGAGCTGCATGAGCCCGCGAGCACCCGCGCGTGATGTCGCCCGGGCCATGAAGCTCGACTCCTGGCGTATCAGTCCGGCGAGGAGGTAGGGATCTGCCCCATACTCGGCCGCCTCATGCTCGATGAGATCCCGGAGCGGCCACGGGAAGATCACGCGCACCACGCGCACGTTGTTTAGCGTGAGCGTCCCAGCGGCCCGCCACCCAAGACGGATTCCCTGCGACACCCAGCCCCGCTCAATGAGGCCCTCGGCCAGATCGAGGGTCTCCTCGACGGGACGCCCGGTGAGCGCGACCTGTGACCGGACGATCGCCTCCGCCTCATCCAGCATCGCCGCCGCCCGCAGCAGGTCTATGCGCTCGAGGATGATGCCCACCGCGAGCGCCGTGGTCCGCTCCGGCGGCGCGGCGAACTGCGGACGCGGCATCCCAGCCGTCACCCTGCCCATGGTGCCATAGTAGCCCAACGAGTCCCGCCAGCCGAGGTCGGCCCACAAGCCGTGCGCGCGCAGACTGTCGCCCGACGCGTTCCACAGCTGGGCGAGCAAGTACTGGGCTGCGTGACGGTGCGTGCCCTGGGCGGCGATCTCCGCCCGGTACCACTCGACCGCCGCCGAGGTATCGCGCCGCGCCAGACCGCGCGCGGCGAGTGTGAGTCGTGCGCGCCCCGCGTACTCGTGTCTGGGCCAGGTTTCGGCTACCAGAGCATAGAGGCTGTCAGCTGGCCGGTGCCGCCGCCCGCGGCGATGCCGCTCGGCGACGAGGTACACCGCGCGCGGCGCAAGCCCGTGGTCCGGATGATCCTCGGCGAACTGCAGCAGAGCCCGGTTGCCCTCGCTCACCTGCCCCACGCGAGACAGCTGGCGCGCGCGCTTGTAGGCGGCGAGCGCGCCATCGCGACCTCCGAGCGCGGCAGCCCGCTCATACGCCTCGATCGCAGTGGTGAGGCGTCCTACGTCCACTTCCAGGTCGCCCCAGAGCCGCAGAACGAAGGCCGACGCGTTGGGGCTGCGGGTCGCGCGGCGCATGAGCTCCAGCGCGTATTTACTCTCCCTCAGCCGGCGATGGGCCTGCGCCACGGCGGCCGTCCCCTCGGCGTCGCTGGGCTCCAGACCCGCCCCGATGAGCTCGAGAGCCGCGCGCACCACGCTCGTGTCACCGGAACCCAGCGCGCCATACGCCAACTGCCGGCCGCGCGCCGTGTCCCCCATGGCCACGGCCAGCCAGGCAGCCTCAGGCGCCGCTTCCGCAGTCACGAGGGACTCGATGGCGCGGGCGGTATCCCCCGCCGCGAGAAAGAGGTCGGCCCTGATCGCTGCAGCGTACCGCTCGGCCTCCGGCGGCGCTTGCCGCAGCAGGCCAAACGCCTGAACCGCATCATCGGTGACCCCTGCCTCTCTCAGCGCGAGCCACCCGGCAATCGGTCGCAGCTCCCGTGCGGCCGTGCGATACTGCACCCTGGCGGAGTCACGCATCCCTGCGCGCTCGTAGGAATCACCCGCACGAGCGGCAAACGCCCCGCGTTCCACCCCCATCGCGTGCGCGGCCGCCCTGGCAAACAGCGCGCCCGCCGCTTGGTAGTCCCCGCTCTGGTAGGCCGCTTCGGCCAACAGGGGAAACGTCGCCGGGCCCGAAGCCGAGGCACCACCGTGCTCGAGCAGAATGGCGCGCGCCCGCGCAGGCCGCCCAAGTGCCAGCTCCGCCCGCACCGCTGCCAGGACCTGCGACGGTGCGGGGTCACCGGAACGGAGGGCCGCCCGCAGCCGCTCCGACTCGTGCCAGACGCCGGGTGGGCCGTCGGCGCCGAGCGCGGCGGCTCGGAGCCACGCGCCGGCGGGCATCGCCAGCAGCGCAGCCGCGACCAGAATCAGGCGAGAGGGTCTCAGTGTACCGTGTCCGGTGCAGGTTGGCACCAAGATAGTCATCCGGCGTCAGGGGGCCGTGTCACCTGTCACGATGGGGCTTCCGCGCCGCCGAATCCGACTTGCCCAAGCTCAGGGCCGGCGCTTACTTTGGCCCACTTACATGCCTCACGAAAACCTCGCCGGTCGCACCATCGCGACCTACCAGCTGCTCGAGCGCGTGGGTGAAGGCGGCACGGCAACGGTCTATCGGGCCGACCACCCCGAACATGGCCGGTGCGCCGTCAAGATCTTGCGCGAGCGTCTCCGTAGTGACCCCACGGCGGTCAAACGGTTCCTGCGCGAAGCGGGCTACCACTCGCGCGTGGTGCACCCTACGGTGGTCCGCACCTACGACTACGGGGAACATGACGGACTGCACTTCCTCGCCCTCGAGTGGGTCGACGGAGAACCACTGTCCAAGTTCGTGCAGCGCTCGGGACGCCTAGCGCCGTCCCTCACGGCGCACATCGTCTCGGAGCTTTCCCAGGGTATCGACGCGGCGCACGCAGTGGGAATCATCCACCGCGATTTGAAGCCGGAGAACATCGTGTACAATCCGAAGACGCGCACCGTGAGGCTCCTCGACTTCGGGATCGCGCGGGACGCCGAGCTCGACGCCGCCGAGCGCCTCACGCGAACCGGGTTCTTCGTGGGAACGCTGCACTACGTAGCTCCCGAAGCGCTCTCGGGCGAGCTAGTCGAGGAGGCCGCGGACATCTACAGCGTCGCGACCATCACGTATTACCTGCTCACCGGACGGCAACCCTACTCCGGACGCTCTCCGCGGGAGCTGTTCCAACAACTGCTCACGCAGGACCCGACGCCTCTGAACGAGGCGGTACAGGGCCTCACGTTCCCCAGGTCCCTTGAGCAGGCGGTGATGCGCGGCTTGGCCCGCCACCCGGCGGACCGCCAGCCATCCGTAGCGGCGCTCGCGCAGGATATTGCCCGGGGCGCCGCCGGCGCCCCGGAGCTGCCCTCGGTGAGCGGCCAGAAGGGGGCCGGATTCCTGGGCGGGATAAAGTCCCTCTTCCGGCGTGAACGCGATGCGGACGGGCCATAGTAGTTGCTCTAACTACTACTCCCGCGCCGGGTGATCCGCTGCGTGCCCCGATGAGCCCCGCCCCCGACCCCCGGACCGGCGAACTCGCCCAGATTCTGAGGCAGAAGTCCGTAGAGATCGGGTCTTTCACGCTGGCATCGGGCCGCCAGTCGAGCTACTACATCGACGCCCGGCGCACCACGATGTCGGCCCGGGGGCTCGAGCTCATCGGCGAACTCGGCCTGGCGGCCATCCGCGACGCCGGCTGGGCGGCCACCGCCGTGGGTGGCCTCACGCTCGGCGCCGATCCGGTGGCCTATGCGGTGGCCCTGGCAAGTCGGCACGCCCCGCCCGAGCTCGACGCCTTCACCGTGCGGAAGGATGCGAAGGCCCACGGCGCCAAGCGCCAGATCGAAGGTTGCTTTCGAGCAGGCGACAGGGTCGTGATTGTCGAGGACGTGGTCACCACCGGCCACTCCGCCCTCCGAGCGGTCGATGCGGTCACGACGGCGGGCGGCGTAATCACCGGGGTGCTGGCGGTGGTGGACCGCGAGGAGGGTGGGCGGGCCACCATCGAGCAGGCCGGCTACGCCCTTCGGGTCCTGATCTCGCTCCACGATCTCGGCATCACCCCCAACAGCGTCGATGCTACCGGGTGACGTAGGCGCCAAAGGCCGCGTGTCGCGGCCCTCTCTCGCCATGCGCATGCGGGGGTGGGGCGAGGGATACGCCACCAACGAGCAGCGGGCGAAGGACCGCGAGATCACGCGGGCAAGCATCGTGCGGCGCTGGGAACTGATCGGCGCCGTGCTGGTGCTCCTGCTGGCCGGGAAGGTGGTGGGCGCAGTCACGGCCGCGGCGCCGACCCTCCTGGCAGTGGTGCTCGTGGCCGCTCTCGGCAACGCCCTCATGGCCTGGCTATTTCGCCGCGGCTGGTACCGCTGGTGGCAGACCTATGCGCTGGCGGGGTTCGACGTGCTCCTCGCCGCAGCCCTGGTGGCGTTCTACGGACCTGGTGCCATGATCACGGCGTTCTTCGTCGCGATCGTCCCCTACACCTTCGACCAGGGTCGCGGGGTGGGTGAGCTGCTGATCCTGGCCGGATCGGTGGCCTACGTCGTGGCGGCGGCCCTGCACGGCTGGCTCTTCGAGGCGCGCGGGCTCTTAGCCGTACCGCCGCCGGTCTATCTCGAAGCTCTCCTGTTCGCCGCCGTCGCCTGGATGATCGCCGAGCTTTCGACCACGCTGATCCGTCGCATCCGCATCACACGAGGCGTCATGGCCGACGCCGAGGGTGGCAACCTTGCCGCGCGCGCGCCCGCTGAGCAACACGACGAGCTGGGCTTTCTCGAGGAGTCGTTCAACCACATGCTGGAGCAGATCGCCGCCAGCATCTCACAGGTTCAGCGTGAGGCCGATGAGGTGGCCGCGTTCTCGGAGCTCCTCGCCACGCATGCGGCCGAGATGCTCGCGGCGGGCAAGGACGTGGCGCTCACCGCTTCACAGCTCGCCCAGGCAATGGAGGAGCAGCGCGAGCTCGCGGACACGGGCCGCTCTGACGGATCTACCGCGGCACGGGAAGCCGAGCACCTGCATTCCCGCGCCGCACTCATGCAGGTGGACACCCGCGAGCTCGTCGCTGCGGCGACCCGTGGGCGCGACAGCGTGCTCCGCGCCAGCGAGGCGCTGCTGAACGTGGGGAACGAGGTGCGCGCGACCGCAGCGACCGTGACCGACCTGCGAGAGCTGTCCGAGGGAATCGGTGTGTTCGCCGACAGCATATCCAAGATCGCGCGGCGCACGCGCTTGTTGGCGCTCAACGCCGCGATCGAGGCGGCCCGCGCCGAGGAGCACGGCGAGGGATTCGCCGCCGTAGCCGACCAGGTGCGCACGCTGGCGGGCGAAGCCGCCGAGTCGGCGCGGGAGGTGACACACGTCATCACTGAGATCCGGAGCGGCATAGCCATCGTGGCGAATGCCATGGGCGCGGGCGAGTCACAGGTTCGGGACGTGGGCCAGGTCACGGACGAGGCGAAGACCGCGCTCGACGCGATCCACCAGGGCGCGCTCAAGGCGGCGGAGCTCGTCACGGCCACCACCGAGAGCTCTCAGACCCAGGCCGACCGCATGAGCGGGCTCGCCCAGCGGCTGTCTCGCGTGGCGGAGATCAGTTCTACCTCCTCGAGTGGTGCCTCCAGCGCCGCTCAGGCCATGGCCGCGCAGATCGCGGCTATGGAGAGCCTCAGCGAGACCAGCCAGCGGCTCGCCGAGCTGGCGGAGCGGTTACAGGCGAGCATCGCGCGCTTCTCGGTGATGCAGCCGGAGTACACCACCAAGGAGCACTCGGCGGTGCGGCGGCCTTCGGGCGCGCACGAGGCCTGAGGGAGAGCACCCCGCACCGCACCCACCTGCAACCGAGGATGCAGACGGCGGCAGCTGAGGATGAAGCGAAGGGGGCGGCGGATTGTCCTCCGCCACCCCCCGTTGCTACGTGCCGGCGCGCGCTGTTCCAGCGCACGCGCCGTGGTGCGTGACTACGGCAACGACGCCTGGATGGGGCAGCCGCCGATCGGGGCGTTGTTGGCTGCGTCGAGCTCGTAGTGCAGATCCAGCAGAGTGCCACCGGCGAGCGCGTCTGCCCACATCGCCACGAGTTCGGCTGTGCTGAAGGCGTAGGCCATGCCCCAGGACGCGTTCAGATAAGCCGCCGTCAGCGACCGCGCCGCCTTGTGGAAGTCGTCGTTGACCTCCCACATGTCGGGATTCACGAAATGCCACATGTCCTCAGTGTTACCGCCGCAGCCGAAGAAACTACAGAACTCATCCAGATGATTGTACGGATTGGCACCGTCTCCGCCTGAGGCCACCCAATCCGGGTCGCTAATCACATCTGAGAACAAGCCGTTCGTGTTCCACAGCCACCTACCGCCGGCCTGCCCGCCATCCGATCCACCCTGCCAGAATCCGGGCGTGCAGCCCTGGGTGGGGGTGTTGACGAACGTGAACGAGTACGAGGCTCCGGACTGAGGCGGAGATTCGAAGTCGTGCTCCGTCGGACCCAGGGCGATCCACCCGTCCTGGGGATCTTCACCGACGTCATAGTAGCCGCCAGCCGGCAACGGACCCAGGTTCTCCCACGTGTAGCAGCCATCGGGCCCGGTCTCCCGAGTCTCCTGCCGGACGCCCGTAATAGTCAGGTACACCGGCCAGCCGGCTTTCGGAGTCTGGTCGTCAGTCGTCGCCGGGTCACCGTCGGCGTCCTTCAGCTTACAGGCCTTGACCTCGACGTTCTCGAAGTTGGTGAAGTCGGCCTGATACGTGGCGCCCGACTGCGGCGGCGACTCGAAGTCGACTTCCGTCGGGCTGGTTGCTGTCCAGCCGGCCGGCACGGTCTCGCTGGCGTCATAGTAGCTGCCAGCGGGCAGCGGACCGAGGTCGCTCCAGGTGTAGCAACCGTCGGCGCCAGTCAGCGCCGTTTCCGTGATCTCTCCGGCAACGGTCAGATGCACCGTCCAGCCCTCGATCGGCGTATCCTTGCCGCCATCACCATCCAGGTCCTCGTACTTGCAGGCCTTGACCTCGACGTTCTCGAAGTTGGTGAAGTCGGCCTGATACATGGCGCCCGACTGCGGCGGCGACTCGAAGTCGACTTCCGTCGGACTGGTTGCGGTCCAGCCGGCCGGCACGGTCTCGCTGGCGTCATAGTAGCTGCCAGCGGGCAGCGGACCGAGGTCGCTCCAGGCGTAGCAACCGTCGGCGCCAGTCAGCTCCGTTTCCGTGATCTCTCCGTCAACGGTCAGATGCACCGTCCAGCCCTCGATCGGCGTATCCTTGCCGCCATCGCCGTCGGCATCCTCGTACTTGCAGGCCTTGACCTCCACCTTCTCGAAGTTCCCGTACTCGAGGGTGTGCTCCAGGTCACCGGGCAGGAATTCAACGGTGACATCGGTAGTCGCCCCTTGGTTCTGCCCGTCGAGGTTCGCGTACGTCACGATCCACCCTTCCGGCAGATCCTCCGAGACTTCGATCGTCGTACCCGAAGCGAACTTGAGCCAGCACGGCGTGTTGCAGACCTGCCAGTCGTGCGGTTCACCGTTGTGGACCTCACGATAGTAGACCTCCCAGCCCGTGATCTCCGGCTCGCCCTCGTCCTTCACGCCGTCGCCATCCAGGTCCTCGAACTTGAAGATGTGCAGCATCGGCGGGACTTCTTTGACCTTGAAGTTGTCCGTCTTGCTCTGGTCGCGCGGCGGCCCGAATCCGGGGTCGTTGTCATAACCCTGGAACACCCCCTTCTTCTTCACGATCTCCTGCTGTTTATCGCCGGGGACGTCCTCCAGGTCGCCACCGTTGGCTGCGTAGCGCTCGATCGGGATCATCCACGCCTTGTAGACGCCGCCGGGGTTCGGGGTGTCGAGGAACGGCATCAACTGCACGACGATGGCGCCGAAGTCGCTCCCGTGGTCCACGTCGACATTGGTGTCGTGGTGACCGCTGGCACCGGCCACCCCAGGGTCGGTGGGGTGTGGCGGGTCGTCGTCGACGTGACAGTTCGGGATGAAAGTGGTGTTGTTCGGCTTGCCGGGCTCGGGCTGGTCGTAGCCGTCAGCCAGGCCGAGGTCGCCAACCGGCACGCGGCGCACTATCACGCCATCGCTGCTCACCTCAACGACGCGGCACTTCGCCGGGGACTGGGACAGCAGCACCCAGCCGGATGGGTTCGTTACCTGAAACACGTAGAACCCGGCATCCAGGCCGGCCGAAGTGACTGGGGCGTTGGGGGGCGGGCCACCGTCGAGGTAGACCTCGATCTTCGCCCCGTAGCGGACATTCTCATTGACGATCCCACCGTCGGGCGTCGTCGTGAAGATGGCCCCTGTCGGCCCCTGGCCCGTCCTGACTGAGGAAAACAGCGGACCCGGCTCCAGACCCGGGGCCGAGTCCTCACTGGGCGCGACGAGAGCCTCCTTGTCCTGGCCGCAACTCCACCACATGGCAGTTGCGGCCAGGATAGCAAGCGGCGCTATCCTGCGGGGTCGCCAATGCATACACTCCTCCTTTGTGGGTAACTGATACCGTTGCGTAGGCAGGGAAATCCCACCCCCCGGCTGTGGCTCGAGAGTGCTCGTAATGATCGGGCGCATCCTCTCGCGTCGGGGTGGAGGGTGGAGCCGACTCGCACCGACGGGTGATGTCCGCCACCCGAAAATCGTGAGCTACCTCACAATCCGCGCGCCGGCCCGACACAAGCTACAGGCCGGCCAGCGGCTGTCAAGGCTACGTGCAGGAGCAAATCCCACGCCTGACCGCCCCTCGGCACTCCACACCATCACCAGTCGTGTCCGTGGTCGCCTACCCCTGAATCGAGGGGTTGAAAGGTGCGGAACCGCTGCCGGAACGGGACGATCAGACGCGAGATGAAGTCATCCAAGGCGACACCGAAGGCATAGCGCCCTCGAAACTCCCCCGCGGTCACACCCAGCGCCGTGCGTAGGTGCCTGCTGAAGCTCTGCGGCGAGGAGTATTCCAAACGATACGCCACGTCGGCGATCGACAGGCCTGGCGACTCGAGCAGCCCCGACGCATAGACCAGGCGCACTGCCGCCAGGTAGCGCTTGGGGGACGGAAGGCCCGCCCGAAAGAAGCGCGACATGAACGTGCTAGCCCCCACCCCCAGGCGGCCGGCCAGCGCGCGGACCGTGGTGACGCTCGGCGCCTGCCGCACCAGGACCGCGAAGAACCGGCGACAGCTCGGATGCGCACCGCCCAGCGCTGGAACGAGCCTCGCGAGCACGATCGAGGCGGTGGCGCCGGCAGGCTGCACCACCAGGTCGCGTAGCCGCCGCCACCCGTCCCGCACGCTGAGGTCCACGACGCGGCGCACACCGCACGCGCCCAGGTGCAGCAACCGCTCGCTCGAGACCGCGTCATGCCGCGAGAGCACCGCCACCGTGGCAATCCCAGGGAAGCCGTGCACCAGCGTGGCGAGGCTGGAGAGCTGGTCCCGGCCCACGCAGCGCGGCGAGACCAACACCGCGTTGACCGGGCGCTCCCGCACCGTACGGAGGGCCTCGCGCAGCGTGTCGCTGTGGATCACCGCGAACCGACCGCTCGCGCCGGCTTCGAGACGGGGCCGCTCGACGGGCTCGACGACGGTAGCCACCATGGAGCTCGCCCGGTATGCCATTGCACTCTCCTCGCCAACAAGGGGCGCGAGGATGGCCGAACCCCTTCAACCCGCTCTCAAACGTCGCCCTGTGGTGCAGGATCGTGCGGCGCTATCTTTCTCCGAGGGGTGGTGGAGCGTGACAGGTCGCGGCCCGCTGCGGGTGGGCTGAGGAAAGTCCGAGCTCCGCAGGGCAGACTGCCAGGTAACGCCTGGGCGCCGTGAGGCGACGGACAGGGCCACAGAAAACACACCGCCCGCCTCGGCGGGTAAGGGTGAAAAGGTGGGGTAAGAGCCCACCGCGCGGCTGGTAACAGCCGTGGCACGGCAACCCCCAGTCGGAGCAAGGCCAAATAGGCGGCGAGGCCCGGCCCGGGCCGCCCGAGCCGCGGGTAGGCCGCTAGAGGTGGCGGGTGACCGCCACCCCAGACAGATGACCTTCCGGCGCTCCGCGTCGAACAGAACTCGGCTTACGGCTCCACCACCTCTGGCCCCGGACGCCCGCCTTTCATATCATTGCGCAGCCCTACACCCTCCAACCGACGGCATGCCCAAGCGCCCACGCGACACGCCGGAGCTGGACGAGCGTCCGTATCCCATCGATTGGGAGCAGGTCGCCGAGCTTCGGGTCTTCCGCACCACCGCAGAGCGGTGGCAGCGACTGATCGGCTGGCGCAGCGACATGCGTCGCAAGGGGTGGAAGCTGTTACAGGTCAGTTCCAGGACGGGGGAGATGTTGGCGGTGTTCGGCCGCACCAAGGAAGAACTCCTGGCCAGGCAGGGGGTGGCATCATGAAGGGGCTGACGCGGATCGCACTGCTAGCGCTGGCGAGCGCGGCGCTCGCGGGCTGCAGCACCTCGGGAGGCGGAGGAAGAGCGGCAGCGGCGCCACCCACTGCACCCCAGCTGCTGGTGTACCGACCGTTCGCCACGCGATACGTGGCGCGCTCGCTCGGGCGCGTAGAGCAGGACTTCAGCGGCCAGCTCATGGTGAGCGAGTTCAGCATGCGGTACTACGTCTCCGCCGCGGCAGTGCCCGCAGGCGACGCGATGGCCCTCACGCTGACCATCGATTCGGTGCCGCAAGTCGAGGGCGCCGGGCTCTCGCTCACTGAAGCGGCCCGGACCGCAGGCACGACCTTCACCGGCATGCTCAGCCCAGATGGAGCGATCCGCGAATTCGCGGGAGGGGACACGACCATCGCCCTCGTGCGGCAGCTCGCGTCCGGACTGGCGAGGATCTTCCCCCGGCTCCCCGAGGGGGGAGTGGCGCCGGGGCAGCAGTGGTCCGACACGGTGGAGACGGTGAGCCCCGGGGCGGGTCTCGATCTGATCGTTAGGGTGCTGGTGGATCACCAAGCAGTGAACTGGACCCAGCACCTCGGCGAGCGGGCGCTGCACATCGCCAGCGTGGCGCGTTACACCCTGTCGGGTGAGGGCACTCAGGGAGGCACCCAGATCTCGATTGACGGCAGCGGGGTGCAACACTCGCACCGTTACCTCGCGCACGACGGGCGCTACCTCGGAGGCACGTCCGCGGACACGTCCCAGAGCACCGCCGTGGTCGCGGCCACGGGGGGCTTCATTCCGGTGACGCAGATCCGCTACGACACTCTCACCGTCACACCGTAAAGTGACGCGCGCACTGCTCCGCGCCCTGCTCGCGACGGCCTGCATCACCCAGCAGGCCGCCGGCCAGGACACGCGACCGCGCTCGAGCGACTACGTGTTCGTGGCCACGACGGACGATGTGCGGGCGACCTGGCTGAATCCCGCAGGGCTCGGCGTGGTGAAGGAAGCGTCGGTGATGGGTGAGTTGGCCCTGGACCGGCCCGTCGACGGAGACGTTCGAATCGGGCAGTGGACACTCGGGTTCAACTCCCGCGGCCTTTCGATCGCCTTCCAGCAAAGCCGCTTTGCAGACGGCACCAGCAACAACATCTGGCGTTTCGGGGCCGGCCTGGGATTCACCCGCGGGGCACTCGGCGGCTCCGTGTCGTGGTTCACCGGTGAGGGAGACAACTCCCGTGCTGGAGACGTCGGCTTCTATTACCTGTTGGCCAGTCCGCTGAGCGTCGGGGTCGTGCTGCGCAACATCGGGCGCCCAGAGGTGCGCGACAGCGTGCTGCCCCTCACGGGCGCCGTCGGGTTGGGCTGGCTGCCGCTCCCGGGCCACCTGCTGATCGCCGCCGAGGCCCTCATCACCGAGCGCACCGAGGTATCCGACCTCGAGGCGGTGTACCGCGCCGGCCTCCAGTTCGGCAGCGGCGGCAAGATCCCCATCGGGGGTGTGGTCACGTTCGATCTGGGGAGCAACCTGAAGATCGACCGCTGGAACATCGGAATCACGGTCGGCGGGCACGACCGTGGCATCCTGCTCGCCACGGCGCAGCCCACCACGTCGTCCTCGGCACGGTTCGAGCGGTTCAGCCTCACGGGAGTGGCGAGTCGGCGACCACCGAGCCAGCGCCCCTAGCCGGCCCGGCAATCCTGGGATCGGTCAGTCGACCAGTCGCAGCGGCATCACCAGACAGAGATACGCGGCGGGATCATCCCACCCGACGGGCTCCACCGTAGCGGCCCGCTCCGGGGCCTTGAACGTGAGGCGCACCTCGTCGGTGGGCATGTACTTCAGGATCTCCAGCAGGTAGTTGGCGTTGAACCCGATCTCCAGGGCGTCGCCGTCATACGTCACCGCGATCTCGTCTTGGGCCTCGCCGAGATCCGGTGTGCTGACACTGAGCTTGAGGGCGCCGCCGGTGAACTGCAGGCGGACTCGGTGTGTCTGGTCGCTCGCCACCACGCCCACGCGGCGCAACGCCGACGCGAGACCATCCTTCTCGACGGTGCAGGCGCGGTCGTTCTCCCGCGGGATGACCTGCTCGTAGTTCGGGTAAGGTCCCTCGATCAGCCGGGTAAACACAAGGGTGGAGCCGGTCCGGAACCCCAGGTGGTTGTCGCTCTTGGCGACCTCGATCTCGTCAGATGGCCCGAAGAGACGCCGCACCTGGTCGAGCGCCTTGGGCGGTATGATCAGGTCCACCGTGGCACCCTCACGCGACGTGGGGACATCCATCTTCGCCAGGCGGTGACCGTTAGTCGCCACCATCCGCATCCGCTCCGGACGCAGTTCCCACAATACTCCGTTCAGGATAGGACGGCTCTCCTCTGTAGACGCGGCAAACGCGACATGGTTGATTAGCTTTTGCATATCACTGGACGTGAAGTTCCAGCTGTCAGCAAAGTCCACCGGTGGAAAGCTGGG
>CAYGBV010000066.1:0-34825 GCA_964348295.1 uncultured Gemmatimonadaceae bacterium | reverse complement strand
CGTGATGGAGCCGGTCGGATACAGGTAGAAGTCGCCCCCGTAGAGGTACGACACGGCGGGCATGGACGTCCGACCCTCGTGATCCCACCGGAACATGTCGTGCCAGCGGCGTCCCTCCATCCACAGGGTGAGGTGCCGCTCCTGGTCCAGCAGGAGCCAGCCCTCGTCGATGTCCGCCGGGGCCGGCGCGATGTCGGCGAGGCCGTACTCGTCGCGCGCCTCGTTGATCCTGAGCACGGCGTTCGCGAGGTCGTTGTTCCTCAGGAACGCCTCGGCCTCGATCAGCCGCATCTCCGTGCCCTTGACCACGGGAATGTCGGCTCCCAGGTCGGGGTACTTCATCTGCATCCAGTGGTCCGTCTCACCGTCGGCGCCCTGCTGCGAGTTGCAGGCCGCGGGCATCGGGACCACCGTACAATCGATGTACAGGGCCCTCGGGTCGCCCGGCTCGGCGAACTGGCCCGCCACCGAGTTCCATACCGACATCTCGGCCCGCCCGTGCGTCTCGTCGACCATCACGTTCTCCTCGCGCGACGAGTTGTCGTCGAAGAACGCGACGTACACGAAGTCCGTGGGGACCAACGCGGCCTCCGCGACGGCCTGGGTCCAGTTGCCCAGCCCGACGTACGCCTGGGCCTTGACGCCGTGCAACGTGGTCGCCAGGGTGTCCACGCCGGCCCGTGAGGCGTGCCAGATCCCGCTGTCGGCCCGCACCAGCGCGCTGTCGAAGTGAATGCTGCGGTCCATCACGGCGCTGCTGTCGAGCACGCCGTAGCAGAGGTTCTCACCCGACCAGCGGTGCCCCAGCGCCGCAAACAGGTACGCGCGGGCGACCAGCGGGTGCCCGTCGTAGTTCCCGAGCCCTTCCGGGCCGAACACCTCCCGCATCCGCAGGATGCCGTCTTCGGCCACCCAGCGGGCACGGTGCATGCCGCCCCACTCGAAGTTCTGGTCCTCGCGGTTCACGACGCCCGTGCGCAGCAGTCCCGTCTCGAAGTAGCTGCCGCTCCCCGTGAGCTCGCCGCTGGCGATGGCCTGGTCCCACGAGAGGTCGTCTACTATGGTCGAAAAGTCCGACGACATGCCGACGACGAGCGACAGCATGGTCGTCTCGTCGTTCAGATCCTCGTCGAGGATCGCGCCTGGGTTCTTCACCTCGCAGCCCGCCGACAGCAGTGCCGCAAGGGCAGGGGCGAGGAGCCCGGCGCCGATTCTTGCAAGCAGTCTTGTGCGAATCATGGCTGTTCTCCTCTTCCCCTAGAACTCGATCTTCAGGCTGGCGATGAACGACCTGTACGGCGGCAGGTTGTAGTACTCCTGCCGGTACATCTCGTCGGCGCTGCCGCCCTCCGACGCCTCCGGATCCACACCCCAGAAGTCGGTGATGACGAGCAGGTTCCTCGCCTGCAGGAGCAGCGTCACCGAGCGGCTTCCCGGGATCCACTTCGCCGGCAGGAACAGCGACGCCGAGATGGTGCGGAGCTTGAAGAAGTCCGCGTCCCCGGCCCACATGCCGTACGTGGTCGTCCCGCGAATGCAGCGGGCCATCTCCCACGCCGTCAGCGCATCGCGGCCGCCCGCATCGTACTTGGCCTGCTCCTCACGGCACATCGGCCACACTCTGCGCCGCGCGTTCTGGTATGCGACCCCTGAGTACAGTGTGTGCCCGAGCTGCATCTCGCCCACCGCGTCGAGGGCGAGCCAGCCGCCGATCCGGAAGTTCGTGTTGAAGCCCCACGTGTTGCTCGGATACGTCCGGCCGAGGTACATCTCCTCCATGTCCGCACGGGTGCCTGGAGCGGTGAAGCCCGGCGCCGAGTCGTTGACGATCCTCTGCTGCCACAGCCCCGGCACGGGGCACTCGATCTTGCCGCCGTACGTGTTCACGTCCGCGGGCTTGCGGTCGTCCGCTGGGATAGTGATGCCGTGGAGGTACTGGAGCTGCCGGTATGCCTCGTTGGAAAGCCACTCGACACCATCCATGTCCGTAATGGTGCAGGGGCGAATCCGCTGCCGCCAGCTGACGTAGATGTCCTCGAGGCCGCCCAGGTCGATGACCCGGCTGGTGTTGTTACCATACCGGACGCCGATGTCCCAGTCGAACGAGTTGGTGCGCAGGACCGCGAGGTTGACCCCGACCTCGAGCCCGGTGTTCTCCAGCTCACCCACGTTCTCGAGCTGGCTGCCGTAGAATCCCGTGGACGGGATCTGATCCACGGCGATCAGCGCATCGAGGGTGTGCTGGTCGAAGTAGGTGAGCTCGAAGCCAACGCGGCCGCCGAACATCGAGCCGTCGGCGCCGAGCTCGAGCTCTCTGGACCTCTCGGGGCCGAGGTCCGCGTTGCCGAGGTTGTCCGGCGTCACCCCCGGGCGCGCCTCGTCACCCGCGATCGGATCCCAGGTGCGCAGCGCGTCGAAGGCGCCCGGCGCGCGACCCGACTCACCCCAGGCCGCACGCAGCTTGAGGCCTTCCCACCAGCCGGGCCAGAAGCTCTCGTCGGCGATGTTGTACGCCACCGACAGCTTGGGATAGGCCGCCATCCCGTAGTCCTCACCGAACGTGCTGAAGCCGTCGTACCGGATGCCGGCGGTGAAGAACAGGCGGTCGCGCCAGCCGATCTCTTCCTGCAGGAAGAAGCCGCCGTTGGTCTGCCTGAAGCGGTACTCGAACGCCTCCGTGCGGGCGGCGTTGTCGACCTCTTTGTCTCCCGGACCGGCGAAGTCCTCGCCCCAGCCGGTTAGAGTGTAGCGCTGCTCGTCGTACAGCTGGGCGCCGGCCGAGAACCGGGACGAGAAGTTCCGGCTGATGCGGAAGCTCCACGAGGCCGCATAGTCCAGGGTCATGGTGCGCGCCTGGTACTCCCGGTCTTGCTTGTTGCCCAGCGGGACGCGGAAGAAACCGAACGGCCGTTCCTCGTTCCAGTCCGACTCGGCGAAGTCGATCCCGACGTTCATCCGGTGCGTCATGCCCGGGATCGGATCCCAGCTGAACGTCAAGCCACTGGTGAAGTGGTTGGACCACTGCCACAGCTTCATGGTCAGGACCAGCGAGTCCTGGTGTCCCGTGGTGTAGTCGTTCTCGCCGCGGAACACATTGAGCAGCATGCCCTCCGCGTTGTCGCCGTCGGGGATCCAGCGGATCTTGCGGCGGGCGTACATGGTGTTGAACGCGACCGTGAACGTGCGGGTCGGCGAGAAGCCGAAGTTGCCGCGGAGGCTCCAGTCCTCAGCGTACTGAGGCTCGATCACGCCCTCCTCGCGACCCCAGCGGCCCGACACGAAGTAGTTCAGCTCCGGCCCGCCGCCGCGCACGCCGAGGTTGTAGCGCTGTAGCCACCCGTTGCTGAGCCAGCTGCCGCTCGGCGGACAGCTCGAGTCGGGCGGGAAGTACGGATCGCCAGCGGGCCAGTCATCGTTCCCGGTGAAGTTGCAGTTCATTCCCAGCCCGGTGGGGTTGATCTCCTTGTCCGGGCCCATGTGCCGCATCGAGTTGATGCCCTGGTCGATGGAGAGCGACCAGCGGGGCCGTCCGGTGGTTCCACGCTTGGTGAAGATCTGGATCACGCCGGCCGATGCCTGGGTGCCGTACAGGGTCGTGGCGGCCGCGCCCTTGATGACCTCCACCCGGTCGATGTCCTCCGGGTTGATGCCGTCCATGGGCCGCAGTGCCTGGTTCCCCGTCTCGGCGTCGTCCGGGTGCTCCCGGTTGGAGATCCGCTGGCCGTCGACGTAGATCAGCGGCTGGTTTCCCATCTCGACGGAGTTGATCCCGCGCAGGCGGATGCGCTTGCCGGCGCCCACCTGACCGGAGGCGTCCATCACCGTAACTCCCGTCGCGGTCCCCTGTAGGATGGCGGACACGGTGTAAGTCGGCAGGCGCTCGAACTCCGAGCTGCTGACCTGGGAGATGGTGTTCCCGATCTCGCGGCGGCTGATCTCGCCAGGCGTCCCGGTCACCACCATGGCGTCCAGGGAGATCACCGCCTGGTTCAGGGCGAAGTCCACCGTGGTCGTGAGCCCGGCGCCCACGTTCACCTCGGCCGTCATGGTCGCGTAGCCGATGATGGCCGCACGCACGTTGTGCGTGCCCACTCGGACGTCGACCAAGTTGTACAGGCCGTCGGAGCGCGAGCGTGCCCGGATATTGGTACCCACCACGACGATCTGCGCCCCTTCGATGGGCTCATTCGTCGCGGCGTCCACCACGCGGCCGGAGATCTCGCCGGTCTGGGCGTGGGCCGGCACGGCTAACACCGCCCATGCCCCCAACGCCAGCCCGACGCTAGCCAGCCGCGCGGCGAGGTTGGTCGGCCCCGCTCTCCCGAGGCCGAAGCGTCCAACACTCCACCTACTCATGGGATACCTCCTCTCTAGGAGTGGCCCATCGGCGCCTGAGACTTGCCCCGGCGCCTGCGTCTATGGCACGCACCGTGCCTTGACGTCGTCGATGACGTTGGACTCGGCGGACCCGTGCCAGGTGTAGACGCGTATCATCCCGCCCGCAGCCTCCGTGCCGTACAGCGTGGTGGCCGACGGGCCGCGAAAAACCTCGATGAGAATGACATCGGCGGGGTTGATCTGGTCGAGTGCCCCGATCGCCTGGCCCGGCGCGTCGGGGGTGTCGGTGACTCTGATTCCGTCAATGAACACCAGCGGTGTGTAGCCCTGCATGCTGTTGGGGCCGCGCAGCATGACGTTGCTGCCGGCGCCGGCCTGCCCGCTGGTCTCGAACAGCTTGAGCCCGGTGACCTGGCCGCGCAGGGCCAGTGCCACACTGGCGTATGGCTCGAGCTGCTCGGGAGTGAGGATCTGGCAGCCGACGGCGGAGGGGCCGGGCTGCGCCGGTGTCACCTGTTGGGCGTGAGCCGTCGCCGTGCCGCCGATGAGCGCACCAAGAGTAATGGTGCATAGCCCCATCCACCGCACCACTCGCGGCGCCGGCGAGGCGCCGATCCGCGATGGCCACTTCCGCCCTGTCATGTCGAACTCCCCGGGGGCCGATGGGAGGGAAGCCCCCCAAGAGGAGATGCGGGCACCCGCGTCCCCGCGACGCGGGTCCGCTCCGGAGAAACGTTTCACCGGGATTCCTGAAGATTCGGCCAAGATCCCCTTAAGAAACCCGGTCATTTAATAATCACGTTAATAATCTGGCCACGGCCCCAGAGTACGCAAGGGCTGGGGGATCCCCCGATCCCGCCCCAGGGATGGCGGGTCCGCCTGTGGGGCTGCTGCCAAGGGGGGAACCGGTCCCGGGGGTGGGGCGTTTCGGTTGCAGCATTGGTCGGGGGCCGCTAAGTTGGGGCCTTTCTCGCCCGCCGTGAGCCAGCCGCCCAGGGGTGCCGCATCACCGTCCCAGCGTCCGGGCCCAGTAAGCCGCACCTCCTGCGTCACCTGGCGCGCCTCGCCACCGGCGCGCGCCGGAGCCCCGACCCCGGGGGGGTGCTGGAGTTCGCCCGTGCGGCCGCCGTGGGGCTGACCGACACCCCGCGGTGGCTTCCCTGCCAGTACCTCTACGACGCCAGGGGCAGCGGGCTGTTCGAGGAGATCACGCGCCAGCCCGAGTACTATCCCACGAGAACCGAGGCGGCCATTCTCGAGCGCCACGCCGGCGAGATCCGCGCCGCCACCGGCCCGGTGAGCCTACTGGAGCTGGGCTCGGGCAGCTCCGTCAAGACGAGCCACCTGCTCTCCGCCTACGCGGAAGCCGACGGTACGGTTGACTATATCCCGGTGGACGTGAGCCCCTCGGCGCTGGACCTCGCCAGGCAGCGTATCATGCGGGAGCACCCCACGGTGCGGGTCAGCGGGATCGTGGGGCGCTACGAGGAGTCGTTCACATCGTTCCGCGAGCACTCGCCCCTCATGGTGCTGTTCCTCGGCTCCACCATCGGGAACTTCAACCACGGCGAGTCCCAGGCGTTCTGGCGACGCGTGTCCGACGCGCTCACGCCCGGCGACTACTTCCTGCTGGGCGTGGACCTGGTGAAGGAGAAGGGGGTGCTCGAGGCCGCGTACAACGACGCCGCCGGTGTGACCGCCGCCTTCACCAACAACCTGTTCGCCCGCATGAACCGCGAGCTCGATGCCGGGATCGACCTCGACCAGGTCGAGCACGTGGCCCGCTACAACGAGGACTGGCAGCGCATCGAGATCTTCGGGCGGTTCCGCACTGCTCAATCGGTGCGGATCGCGCCGCTCGACCTCGCCGTGGACATTCCCGCGGGCGACATGGTGATGATCGAGATCAGCCGCAAGTTCGTGCTGGACGACGCGAAGCGGTACCTGGCCTGCTTCGGGCTGGTGACGCAGCGCGTGCTCACCGACGAGCGGGAGTGGTTCGGGCTGCTGCTGCTGTGCAAGGAGGGAAGGGAGGCGGCGTAGCGTCGGCCACGACATCCTGGTGGGGCGCAAATGCAGGCGGATGGTGGCGTACGGCCACCATCCGCCTCTGCGTTGTAGCGACCGGCCGGCTACCGCTCACGCCGCCAGTCCAGCGACAACGCCTCGTAGTCCGGAATAAGGGCCAGCTCGGCGGCCCGCGCCTGCTCCCGAAACGCCGCCACGTCCTCCGCGAAGACTTGGTTTAGCTGATCCAGCGCCGCGTCGAGGGCGGCCTCGGCCAGCTCCAGCGTGAGCCGCTGGGCCTGGGTGGGCGCGTCCCACGAGGATCGCAGCGAGGACGCCGCGCGCCGCAGCTGGCTGGACACCGTGGTGCTGGAGCCGAAGATGCCCTGTCCCCGGTTAGGCGGGTCGATGAACGTGGCCGAGACCTCCTCGAGCCGCCCCTTGAGCGCCGTGCCCGACTCCTCGAGGGCCTGTGCCGTGGTCTCGTCCAGCGACTCGGCCCGCTCGAGCACCGCGTCGACCGCCTTCCCGGTGGCGCGCAGCCGCACCACTGCCTCGGTGGCCACCTCGGTACGCTGCTGCACCCGCATGAGCGCGGCGTACTTGGCCTCCCGTTCGCTCTGGGGCACGTCGAGCCGCGGGTCGGGTCGGACCTCCACCGTGCCGCTTGCCTGTGCGTCACCCATTGTGATCCGCACCGAGTACGTTCCGGGCAGGACCTCGGGCCCTGGGGAGTCGGTAGTGCCCGTGGCGGTCGGCACCTTGGGGCCGTCGCGCCGCAGGTTCCAATCGGTGCGGTTGAGACCTGGCTTGGCCGGGCTCTCGAACGACCGGATGACCCCACCTGCAGCGTCGAGCACCTCGATCTTCACCTTGGCGCTATCACTTCCGTCGCGCACCCAGTAGCTCAGCAACGCGCCGTACTCCCGGTTCGCTCCGCTGAACATGGCATGCCCGCTTGAGCGGTAGCCCACTGCGTCGGCCCACTCGGCCTGGATGGCGGGCGGTGGATCGAACAGGTGCACCGCCGACTGGGTCGGAGCCGCGTCCCGGGCTAGCGCCCGCAGCGGCCCGACGTCATCGAGGATGTACACCCCGCGCCCGTGCGTGCCGATCACGAGGTCGTGATCCCGCGGGTGCACCATGAGCGCCCGGGCCGGCGCCGTGGGCAGGCCGTGCGTCCACTTGAACCAGCTCTGGCCTCCGTTGAGGCTCGCGTACATCCCGAACTCGGTGCCCAGAAAGAGCAGGCTCTCCACCACCGGGTCCTGCTCGATGACGTGCACGAAGCCGTCGATCTGAGCGGTGGCGAGGCTACGCCAGTTGCGGCCGTAGTCGGTGGTGCGGAACACGTAGGTCGTCCAGTTGCCCCGCCGGTGGTCGTCGAACACCACGAAGGCGGTGCCGCCGGCGAACTTGGACGGCTCGATGTGGGGCACCCATGTGTTGTCGGGCACGCCGCGTATGCGGTCGATGACGTTGGTCCAGGTGGCGCCGCCGTCGCGGGTCACCTGTACGTTGCCGTCGTCGGTGCCCACCCAGATCACGCCCCGCTCCACCGGGCTCGGGGCGATGGCGATGATGGTGGTGTGGTTCTCGGCCCCCGTGGCGTCACGGGTGAGCCCGCCGCTCTCGCCGGCACGCTGCTTCTCGGGGTCGTTCGTGGTGAGGTCCGGTGAGATGATCTCCCACGTGTTCCCTCCGTCGCTCGTCTTGTGCACGAACTGGCTCCCGAAGTAGACGGTCGTCGAGTCGAACGGATCCACGTTGATGGCGGCATTCCAGTGGAACCGCAGCTCGATGCCGTCGGGGTGGACCGGCTTGATGTCCTTACGCTCGCCGGTCGCCTTGTTGAACCGCCGTAGGTTTCCCTGTTGCGACATGCTGTAGCCGTAGTGGGGGTCGCCGAAGTCCACCATGGTGCCGAAGCCGTCGCCGCTACCCACGCGGGTCCAGTAGTAGTTCCGGATGCCGCCGCCGTGCCACACGGCGCTCGGCCCGAACCACGAGCCGTTGTCCTGCAGGCCGCCGTACACGTTGAACGGCGTGTCCATGTCCACGTTGATGTGGTAGAACTGCGCCAGCGGCAGGTTCTCCACGAAGCGCCAGTTGGCGCCCCGGTCGTACGAGATGCCCACTCCGCCGTCGTTCCCCATCATTAGGATGCGGCTGTCGGTGGGATGGATCCACAGCTCGTGCACGTCGCCGTGGATGATCCCGCTCTGCACCACGGTGCGGAACGTCTTGCCGGCATCCTCGCTCACCGTGCAGCGCCCGTGAATGCTGTACAGCCGGTTCTCGTTCTGGGGGTCCACCCGGATGTCGGCGTAGTAGAACGGCCGCGGCGCGATGCCGCGCTCGTCGTTCACGGTGCGCCAGCTATGGCCGCCGTCGTCGGAGCGGAGCAGCGCGCTCTGCGTCGCCTCGACAAGGGCGTACACCACGGTGGGCTCGTTATGGGCCACGGCGAGACCGATGCGGCCCAGCTCGCCGGGTGGGAGCCCGTCGGCCTCCGTGAGGCGGGTCCAGTTCTCTCCGCCGTCGTACGTGACGTACAGCCCGCTCCCCGGTCCGCCCGACTCGAAGAACCAGGGCCAGCGCCGGTGCTCCCACATGGCGGCGAACAGCTTGTTGGGATTGGAGGGGTCCAGCACCAGATCGGCCGCGCCCGTACGCTGGTCCACGTACAGGACGCGCTGCCAGGTGCGGCCGCCGTCGGTCGTCTTGAACACCCCCCGCTCCTCACCGTCGCTCCAGGTGGGGCCCATGGCAGCGAGGTAGGCGATGTCGGGATTCGTGGGGTGGAGCACCACGCGGTGGATGTGCTCGGAGCGCTCCAGGCCCAGGCGCGTCCAGGTGCGGCCCCCGTCCACGCTCTTGTAGATGCCGTTTCCCACGCCGGCGCTGTTGCGCGGGTTCCCCTCACCGGTGCCGACCCAGACGATGTCGGGGTTGGGCTGGAAGATGGCCACGGCCCCGATGGACGACGCCGGCTGGTCGTCGAACACCGGCTTCCACGTGAGACCCCCATCCACCGACTTCCACACGCCGCCCGTAGCGGAGCCGACGTAGATGGTGCGCGGATCGGCCACCACTGCGTCGATCGACGCCACCCGTCCGCTCATGCCGGCCGGCCCGATGCTGCGGGCCTTCATGCCGGCGAGGAGGGAGGGATCGACCTGTGCGAACACTGCAGGGGAGATGAGCGCCAGGAGGGCGAACGCGATCACGATGCGCTTCATGTGACGCCTCCGAAGTGAAGGAGGGGACGGACGTGCGCGTGCATCTCTGCGCCGTCCATCCCCTCCGTATTGTCTACCGCCTCGTCCGTACCGTCACAGCGGTCTCGAGGTAGTGGATCAACGTCAATTCTCTCGTCAGCGACCCTCGCGTGTCCAGTCGAGTGTGAGCGGCTCCTTCTCGGGGAACAGCTCCAGCTCGGCGGCCCGCACCTGCTCGCGGAACGCCGCCACGTCCTCCGCGAATACCCGGTTGAACTCCTCGAGGAACCCGGCCAGGGCCTGCCGGCCCTGCTCCAGTAGCAGGAGCTCCGCCCCGGTGGGCCGCTCCCAGGTGGACGGCATGGAGCTGTAGGCGGCGGAGAGCCTGGATCGCACCGTGTTGGGGTCGCGCCGAATGCCCTGCACGTCCCGCCGGCCGCTGTAGCGCTCCTCCAGCGCCTCCATCGTCTGCTTCAGCCGCTCGCCCGCGTCGGCCAGGGCCTGGGAGGTGCTGTCCTGCTCGGAGCGCACCTGCGCCAGCACCTGGTCGACGGCCTTGGTGGTGTTCCGGATGCGCTCGACGGCCTCAGTGCCCACCTCGGAGCGTCGCCCGGCAACCATGAGCAACCGATGCTTCTCCTCGCGGTCGGCCAGCGGGATGTCGAACCGGGGGTCGTGGCTCACCGCGACGGTCGCCGAGGCCGCAGCGTCGCCGTGCTTCAGCCGCACGCTGTAGGTGCCCGGGAGCACCGCCGGGCCGGCTGGCTCGAACTGGCTCGGCGGCCCGCCGCCTGGCCGGCGGAAGGCGTCGTGCCTCAGGTCCCAGGCGGCGCGATTGATCCCGGTCTTGGCGGGACCCTCGAACGTGCGGATGACCTCCTCGTCCGCATCGAGCACCTCGATCGTCACCTGGGCGCTGTCGTCACCCTCCCGGACGAAGTAGGTGAGCAGCGCGCCGTTGGGCCGGTTCTCGCCGATGAACATGGCCTGGCCGGGAAAATGGATACCGCCCACCTGGGCCTCGTAGTACTGGATCGCCGGCGGGATCTCGAACAGGTGGAGCGCCTGCTGCGTGATCGTCGGGTCCGACGCCAACGCCCGCAGCGGCCGCACGTCGTCCAGGATGTAGGCGGCCCGCCCGTGGGTGCCGATCACCAGGTCGTGGTCGCGCGGGTGCACGATGAGCGCCCGGTGCGGGAACCGCCCCAGGCCGTGCTCGTAGCGGAACCAGCCGGTGCCGCCGTTCAGCGAGACGTACATGCCGTACTCGGTCCCGAGGAACAGCAGGTTGGCGTTCACCGGATCCTGCTCGATCACGTGGACGAAGTTGAAGTTCTCGATCGCGTCGGTGACGAGGCTGGTCCACGACCTGCCGTAGTCCGTGACCCGGTACACGTAGGGCGTGTTGTTGGCCCGCCGGTGGTCGTCGAACGTGACGAACGCCGTGCCGCCGTCGAACTTGGACGGCTCGATGTGCGGCACGTAGGTGTTCTGCGGCACGCCGCGGGCGCGGCCCACCACGTTGTTCCAGGTGGCGCCGCCGTCCCGCGTGACCTGCACGTTGCCGTCGTCGGTGCCCACCCAGATCACTCCCTGTTCCACGGGGCTCGGCGCAATGGTGATGATCGTGGTGTGGTTCTCGGCATTGGTCACGTCGTAAGTGAGGCCGCCGCTGTCGAGCTGCTTCTGCTTCTCGGGGTCGTCCGTCGTGAGATCGGGGCTGATGATGGTCCAGCTGTGCCCCATGTCGCAGGTCTCGTGGACGAACTGGCTGCCGTAGTAGACGCAACCGTCGAACGGATCGATTGCGATCCCGGCGTTCCAGTTGAACCGCAGGACCACGCCGTCCAGGTGCGCCGGCCGAACGGTCTTCCGCTCGCCGGTCTCCTTGTCGAACCGGTAGATGTTCCCGCCTTGGGACATGCCGTAGCCGTAGCGCGGGTTGTTCCGGTCGCTCACCGTGGCGAAACCGTCGCCGAAGCCGACCTCGGCCCAGTGGTAGAACCGGATCCCGCCATTCTCCCACACCGAGCTCGGGCCCATCCACGAGCCGTTGTCCTGCAGGCCGCCGTACACGTTGAACGGCGTGTCCATGTCCACGTTGATATGGTAGAACTGCGCCAGCGGGAGCGTGTGGACGAAGCTCCACGACCCGCCGCGGTCGCGCGAGATGTATACGCCGCCGTCGTTGCCGTCGATGATGAGGCGGCCGTCCCGCGTATGAATCCACCAGGCGTGGTGATCCACGTGCACGCCCTGCGGGTAGCCGGAGAACGGGCGGAAAGTCTTGCCGCCGTCCTCACTCAGCGTCACAGTGCCTGCCACGTTGTAGACGCGGTTCTCGTTCTCGGGATCCACGCTCACCTGGCCGTAGTAGAACGGCCGGTTGGCGATGCCACGGGTCTGGTTCACCGTCTCCCAGCTGTGCCCACCGTCGTTGGAGCGGAGCAGCACGCTGCGCTTTGCCTCGACCAGCGCATACACGACCCTGGGGTCGCTCCGGGAGACATCCAACCCGATGCGGCCGAGCTCACCCTCGGGCATGCCGTCGTCGGTGGTGAGCCGCTTCCAGTTGGCCCCGCCGTCCCAGGTCACGTACAGACCGCTGCCGGGGCCACCGGAGTTGAAGAACCACGGCCAGCGCCGGTGCTCCCACATGGCGGCGAACAGCTTGTTGGGGTTGGCGGGATCCATGACGAGATCCGCCGCTCCGGTCTTCTCGTCCACGTAGAGGATCTTGGACCAGGTCGTGCCGCCGTCGGTGGTCTTGTACACCCCGCGGTCAGGTCCCTCGCCCCAGGTGTTCCCCAGCGCGGCGACGTAGGCGACGTCCGGGTCGGCGGGGTCGAGCATGATCTCGGAGATGGCGCCCGTGTTCCGCAGCCCCAGGAGCTCCCAGCTCTTCCCGCCGTCCATGGACTTGTAGACGCCCGTGCCGGAGCCGGCGCTGTTGCGCCTCCCCTTCTCGCCGGTGCCGACCCACACGATGTCGGGCGCCGCCTGGTAGATGGCCACGGCACCGACGGAGGAAGCGGGGTGGTCGTCCAGCAGCGATTGCCAGATGACGCCGCCGTCCACCGATTTCCACAGCCCACCGGTGGCCGCGCCCACGTAGATGATGTTGGGGTTGGAGTGCACGGCATCGATGGCGCCGATCCGGCCGCTCATCCCGGCCGGTCCGATGCTCCGGGCCGCCATCCCTGCGAAGATCGAGGGATCAACCTGGGCCGCCGCCGTGCTCCAGGCGACGAGCGCGAGGGTCAGGATCGCGCTCAGGGTGCGCGTGATCGTACGAACCGCAGTGGTCATGGGTAGAGATCTCCCGCAATGTGATTCGGTCTTGCAGTGACGTTGTTCAGGGCTCGATGGCCGTTGAAAGGGAAATCGGATGCAGTGCGGATGCAAGGCGCGTGGACCTTCCGTCTACCGGTACCGCCGCGTAACATCACCGAACTTCGCGCAATCACATTCCGACTCAACGGAGCTCAGCCGCCATGCGTCCGCTGATTTCCCTTTCCTCGCTCTACGTGGTGGGCCTGTTGGTCGTTGAGGGCGTGCTGCCCCAGGCCGCCCAGGCCCAGGTCCCCTACGACACCACGCTCTACAACGTCCTCGAATGGCGCATGATCGGCCCCTACCGTGGCGGCCGCTCCACCGCCGTGGCCGGCGTGCCCGACCAGCCCTACGTCTACTACTTCGGCGGCACCGGGGGTGGTGTCTGGAAGACGGTGGACGGCGGGATGAGCTGGGAGCCGATGACCGACCAGACCGACATGGCCGGCTCGATCGGCGCCATCGCGGTCGCGGCTTCCGATCCCAATGTGGTCTACGTCGGAACGGGCGAGGCCTGCCCCCGTGGCAACGTCTCGCCGGGCAACGGCATGTGGAAGTCCACCGATGCGGGCAAGACGTGGAGCCGCGCGGGGCTGCCGCAGGCCGGACAGGTGGGCGCGGTGGTGGTTCACCCCCGCGACGAGAACCTCGTCTACGTGGCCGCCCTGGGCCACATCTTCGGCCCCAACGAGGAGCGCGGGGTGTACCGCTCCGGGGACGGTGGTCAGACCTGGGAGCGCATCCTCTTCCGGGACGAGAACGCCGGCGCCGTGGATCTGATCATGGATCCCTCAAACCCGCGGGTGCTCTACGCCGCGTTGTGGCAGGTGCGCCGCATGCCGCATGCGCTGGAGAGCGGCGGACCGGGGGGCGGGATGTTCAAGTCCACCGATGGCGGTGACACGTGGACCGAGATCACCCGCAACGAGGGGCTTCCCAAGGGCACGGTCGGCAGGATCGGCATCGCCGTCTCACCGGCGAACCCCGACCGCGTCTGGGCCATCATCGAGGCGGACCAGGGCGGTGTGTTCCGCTCGGACGACGCCGGCGAGACCTGGACCAAGGTGAACAGCGACCGCAGCCTGCGGCAGCGCGCCTGGTACTACACCCACATCTACGCCGATCCGCAGGACGAGGAGACGGTCTACGTCCTGAACGTGCGGTTCCACAAGTCGGTGGACGGCGGCAAGACGTACACCACGATCCGCGTGCCCCACGGCGACAACCACGACCTGTGGATCGCCCCCGACGACGGGCAGCGGATGGTCAACGCCAACGACGGCGGCGCCAACGTGAGCTACAACGGCGGCACGACCTGGACCCGGCAGGACAACCAGCCTACCGCCCAGATGTACCATGTGATCACCACCGCCGACTTTCCTTACAGAGTGTGCGGTGCCCAGCAGGACAACAGCACCATGTGCATCGCCAGCCGCACCACGGGGGGTGGCATCACGCAGCAGGACTGGGCGCGCGTGGCCGGCGGGGAGAGCGGCTACATCGCGGTGCGCCCCGACAACACCAACATCACCTACGGCGGCTCCTACGGTGGCTACCTCACGCGGCACGACCTGAGCACGGGGCAGAACCGTATCATCGCCGTATGGCCCGACAACCCGATGGGGTGGGGCGCCGACAGCCTCAGGTACCGCTTCCAGTGGACCTTCCCCATCATCTTGTCGCCGCACGATCCCGACGTGATGTACGTGACCTCGCAGCACGTGCACCGCACCGCCAATGAGGGGCAGTCGTGGGAGACGATCAGCCCCGATCTAAGCCGCAACGACAAGGCCAAGCAGGGGCCGTCGGGCGGGCCGATCACCAAGGACAACACCAGCGTCGAGTACTACGGCACGATCTTCGCGCTGGCGCCCTCGCCGCACGACCCGAGCGTCATCTGGGCCGGCTCCGACGACGGACTGGTGCACGTAACACGCGACGGCGGACAGAACTGGCAGAACGTCACCCCGCGCACGCGTGATCTCCCCGAGTGGGCTCTCATCAGCATCCTCGAGGTGTCACCCCACGATCCGGGCACGGCGTACATCGCCGCCACCCGCTACAAGCTGGACGACTTCCGGCCTTACATCCTGAAGACCACCGACTACGGGGATTCCTGGCGCAAGATCGCGGACGGGATCCCCCAGGATCACTTCATCCGCGTGGTGCGCGAGGACCTATCCCGCCCCGGCCTGCTGTACGCCGCCGGCGAGTTCGGGGTCTACGTCTCGTTCGACGGCGGAGCCCACTGGCAGTCGCTGCAGCTCAACCTGCCGGTGGTGCCGATCCACGACATGGTGGTGGAGGGCACCGACCTCGTGGTAGCGACGCACGGCCGCAGCTTCTGGATCCTGGACGACCTCACCCCACTGCATCAGCTTGGTGCCCAGGTCGCTCAGGCGGACAACCATCTCTTCCGGCCGCGCGACCCGGTGCGCTTCCGCGGCGGCGGGTTCGGCTTCGCCGCCTCCGGCGTGGGCGCCAACCCGGCCAGCGGCACGTGGGTCTTCTTCTACCTGGAGGAGAAGCCCGAGGGTGAGGTCAAGCTCGAGTTCCTGGAGGCCGACGGCGACGCGATCAAGACGTTCTCCACTGAGGCCGAGGAGCGTGACGAGCGGCTCGAGGTGGAGGCGGGGATGAACCGCTTCGTGTGGAACGGGCGTTACCCCGACGCCAAGGGCTTCCAGGGGATGATCATGTGGGCCGGCTCGCTGACCGGTCCGGTCGCGGTGCCGGGCGAGTACCAGGTGCGTCTCACGGTGGGCGACTGGTCCCACACCGAGACCTTCACCCTGCGGCCCGACCCGCGTCTCGAGGTGAGCCAGGCCGACCTGGAAGAGCAGTTCGCGCTGCTGATGCGGATCCGCGATCGGGTAACTGAGGCGAACGAGGCGGTGATCCAGATCCGCGACATCAAGCAGCAGCTCGACGATGTGATGGCGCGGGTCGAGGGGCACGCCGACGCCGACACGATCAACGCACGGTGCAAGGACATGATCGAGCGGCTGGGCGCGGTCGAGGCGGAGATCTACCAGACGAAGAACCGCAGCCGCCAGGATCCGCTCAACTACCCGATCCGCCTCAACAACAAGATCGCGGCGTTGACCGGGGCGGTGGCGAGCGCCGCTGCCAAGCCGACCGACCAATCGTACGCGGTGTTCGAGGAGCTGTCGGCGCTGCTGCAGGTGGAGCTCGACCGTCTGAAGGTCATCGTGGAGAGCGAGATCCCGGCATTCAACGCCTTCGTGGCTGAGCGGGACGTGCCGGCGGTGATCCTCAAGCAAGGAGGCTGAAGCGCTGGCGGTTGCCCGATGGCCATGGCCCTCGGTATGCTACTTGTGTGCGGGGATCGGGTGGTGTCGAAGCTGTAGCCGGAGGCATTGATGACCGACGATCAAATCTTCGAAGCGGTCGACAAGCTGTTCAAGACGCAGATCAACCCGGCCGTTGCGCAGCATGGCGGCAAGGTCGACCTGATCGACGTGGAGGAGGGTGTGGTGATCGTCCGCATGCTGGGCGGCTGCCAGGGCTGCGGCATGGCCAAGATGACCCTGCAGCAGGGGATCGAGGCCGCGCTCAAGCGCACGATTCCCGGCGTGAAGGGTATCCGGGACATCACCGACCACGCGGCGGGAACGGATCCGTACATCACGGCCTCGCCGGGGTAGGCTGGCAGAGGCCGTCCGCGGGTGAGAAGCCGGAGGGGTGCCGGCCCGATGGGTCGGCACCTCTCTTTCTGGGGGCTCGAGTTCGACCTGTTCGGCAGCATCGCCCGGGTGCGCGATCAGATCTATCTTCCGGCTGAGGAGGCCTCCCCGGAGGAGGTGCTCACGGAGCAGCAGGAGCGGGGAACAGAGTTCCGTGCCCGGCTGCATGTCGGGCTGAGCTTCCGGTTCGGCTCGAAGTTCAACAACGTGGTGAACCCGCGGATGGAGGGGGGGTTCTAGGCGGGAGGCGCCCAAAACCCCGAGACGGGTCGGTCCGTAGGGAGGGAGGGCGGCGTCCTGCCGTCCCGGCCAAGGAGCAGATGCATGGATCCACAGATCATGGAGCTCATCGCGCCGGTCCTGGGGCTCGGAGCAGTCGGTACGATGATCCTGATCGGCATGAAGATGCGGTACAGCCATCTGCGGCACACGAGGCTCGCGAAGGGAACCGGGCCGGAGGTCGAGCAACTGACCGAGGCCGTGGAGTCCTTGCGGGACGAAGTGCGCGAGCTGCGTGAGGGCATGGTAGATCTGCACGAGCGCGTCGAGTTCGCCGAGCGGATGCTGACGCGGGGCAGGGCGGAGGGGGAGCAGGGCGCGCTGCCTGGGGGGCAGAACTAGTGGGTCTGCCTGGGGTGCGGCCGGCCTCAAGACCCTGGCCGGTCACTCGCCTGCTCGCCGTCGTGGCGCTGTGCTGCCTTGGCATGGCACGGTGCGCACCACCGACTATGGACGACTTCCCAGTCCTCGGTGGCGAGTACTTGGGACAGACGCCGCCGGGCGATACCGCTGAGCTGTTCGCGCCCGGGATCGTCACGACCGGCATGTACACGCGCGACATGGCGATCACGCCCGACCGCAGCGAGATCTACTACGGCGTGATGGTGGGCGGGCTCAGCGTGATCATGCAAACCAAGCGGGTGCGGGGACGCTGGACGCGGCCCGAGGTGGCGCCGTTCTCCCGGAACCCGGAGTATCTCGACCTCGAGCCGCACATCTCGCCCGACGGGCGGCGGTTCTTCTTCCTCTCGACCCGGCCGCGCGGCGGCGGCCCCGTGCCCGAGGACCAGATCGGCGCGTGGGTGAACCAGGACATCTGGGTGATGGATCGCGGGGGCGACGGCTGGAGCGAGCCCTACAACCTGGGCCCGCCCGTGAACACCGACGACGAGGAGTACTTCCCGTCCGTCACGCGCGACGGGACGCTGTACTTCACGCGCAACGCGGTGGGCTCGCGCGAGAGCTACATCTACCGCTCCCGCCTGGTGGACGGACAGTACACCGAGCCCGAGCGCCTCGGGCCCGAGGTCAACTCCACGCCGTCGCAGTACAACGCCTTCATCGCCCCCGACGAGAGTTATCTCATTGTCTGCACAGCGGGCCGGGAGGATGGCCTGGGCGGATCCGACTACTACGTGGTGTTCCGCACCGCGAACGACCGGTGGAGCGCGCCGATCAACCTGGGGGAGGCCGTGAACAGCCGCTGGGCCGAGTTCTCGCCCTACGTGTCGCCCGACGGACGCTACTTCTTCTTCATGTCCACGCGCCGGGCCGGAGCCGCGGCGCTGCCGGACTCGATTACGTACGACTTCCTCACTGGCCTGTACGAGGGCCCGCAGAACGGCAACGCCGACATCTACTGGATCGACGCGGGGTTCATCGAGGAGTTGAGGGCGGGCGCGGCCGCGGGCGGCGCTCGCTGACGGGGGCTCTCGCGGCCCGCTTGACCCTCCGCCAGGGACCCTGTAGGTTCCTCCCCTGCGCGAGGTTACGCCTCCCCATGCCCTGGTGGTGGAATCTGGTAGACACGCTGTCTTGAGGGGGCAGTGGCGCAAGCCGTCCCGGTTCGAATCCGGGCCAGGGCATTCCCCAAGGCCACCGTAGCTCAGCGGTAGAGCTCTCGATTCGTAATCGAGTGGTCGTCGGTTCGATTCCGACCGGTGGCTCTCGAAGGGCCCAGCACCGCTGGGCTTCTTTCGTGTTGGTGCCTCGCCGCCCTGTGCTAGACCGTAACTGCCTCCACCCCGATCTCCCGCACGTCGAGCGGCACCCCTTTGCGCTCGTCGCGTACCAGGGTCATGGTCTGCGTCTGGCACTGGCCCACGCACACGCCGCAGCCCATGCACTTCTCCCAACTCACCACCGAGCGACCGTTCACGTGCACCGCCCCGAAGGGACAGGCAGCCTCGCAGTCGCCGCACGCGATGCAACTCAGCTCGTCCACCTGCGCCACGTAGCCCGACGAGGCCACCATCGGCACGCCGTGCTGCACCATGGCCTCGAGCCCGCCGCAGCAGCAGGCGCAACAGTTGCAGATGGCGTAGAACCTGTTGGCCATCGCGTCCTTGAAGTACGCGGTGTGGACGTGTCCCCGCTCGTGCTCGGCCTGGAGCAGCTCGAGCGCCTCGTGCTGCGTGACGCGCCGCGACCGGTGTGGGTGGTGCTCGGTCACGAACGAGCCGTCCCCGATGATCATGCACACGTCGGTGGGCTGGCACGGCTCCTCGCGGGCCGCCCGGCAGGGACAGTCGAGCAGGGTGACGCTCGGCGGGCCTTTGAGCACGATGTCGCGCGCTGTGGGGTAGGGGATGATCTGCTCGAGATCGGTGCGCGGGATGTCGTGGTCCAGCGTGATGATCGCCTTGGCCAGCTCGGTGGGCAGCACCTTGCCGTGGTAGCGATCGGCCCACCACCGCTTGAGCTTCGGGGTGGCGTGGGGCAGCAGCTTGTGGATGCAGAAGTCTATGTACTGGTAAGGCCAGCGGCCATACACGTAGCCGTGGAGGGCGTTGAGCAGGCCGCCGTTCGCTCGCGTGTGGCCCCCAGCCCGGGATCCCCGCCCGTGGCTGCGCTCGAGCGTCGCCTTTCTGGTGGATGGCAGTACCAGGTGGCCCCGCTCGCCGATGAGCCACAGGGTGGCGAGCGCCACGACCAACGCCGCTGGAACGGCCAGCAGCAAGAGCAGCCACGTCATCGTCGCCTCCTTCCCGGTCCGAGCGTCCTCGCGGACGCTCTGCCACATCGGCTGCTGCACCAAACTGCATTGCTGCCGGCTAGTGCGACAGTCGCAGGGGCCGCCGCGGCGTTGGGGCTGGTCTGAAACCTCCCGGCCCTGATGTTTCGTAGTGAGACACAAAGGAGAACGGCATGGAATTCGTGGATCTCATCTGGCTAGGCGTCACCGGGGTGGCGAGCGCCTGGGGCTTCATCCAATCCCGCCGATATGTGCGCAACAGGCTGCGGTTCGTGGACAAGGCGCAGAGGCCGGTGGCGCCGGTCGTGGCCGGGGCGGCGGCCGCCCTCGTGGCGGCGCCGGTGGTTTGGGTGCTGCCCATCCTTGGAGCCGGCACCGCCGTCCTGTTTGGCGTGGGCGTGGGAGCGGGCGTGCGGCAGGGCCAGAAGGATGTTAAGCGTTTGCCGGGTATGTAGTTGGGCGGCTCCGACCTTGCGGCGGCGTTTTCGGTCGGTAGTTTCAAACCTCACCGGCAGCCTGCCTCGGAACCGGAGCCACCGATGTACGACGAGCCGTTCGGATTCGACCAATCCCCCCGTCCACCCAACGTGGACCGTCGGAGGGGAACGGACCGTCGGCGGGCGCGGGATCGCCGCTCTGGTGGGGACCGCCGCAAGGGGGAGCGCCGGCTCATTGCGAGCGCCCGCCACCGGGGTCCCGAGCGGCGCAACGGGCGGGACCGGCGGCGGAGCGAGCGCCGCAGTGGCACCGAGCGACGCTCCTTCGAGGAGCGGCGCGACTCCGCCTGGCACATCCTGGAGCACGGCTAGGGCGCTGCCGCGACCCAATCTCTGCTACCTCCCTACCGATTCGGAGCTGTTCTAGCGCAGACGACGCCCCTTGAGGGTGCGCGTGGCCCGGGCGAGCACTTCCCCCCGGGGCACGTAGCCGATGAACCGGCTGTCGGGCCAGCCCACCATGTCGCGGGTGTCGGCGAGGAGCAGTACTGAGTCGGGTGGCACGACCCACGGCCCCCAGGTGAACAGCCGATACGTGATGGCGAGCTCCGACCGGTCAACCGCCGGCGTGAGGATCTGGTGCGGCCATGCCTGGGGTACGCCGTTCACCAAGACCACGCCGTCTTCCATCTGCACGGTGTCGCCCGGCAGGCCGGCGAGGCGCCGCAGCACGTGGAACTCCGTGTCTTCGTCCACGAAGCGGAAGATCACGAGGTCGCCCCGCCGCAGCGCGCCCGGCGGGCTCCACGCGAGGAAGTACTCCTGGGCCGCGATGGTGGGCTCCATCGAGGGCCCGGTCATGTAGTAGATCGAGGGCCAGCGGGTGCCGAGCCGGGTGGTCCATACGGCCGCGACGACCAGCGCGGCGAGGAAGGCCCAGAACACGAGGCGCGCGCGTCCCTTGCGTCGCTCGGCCATCGGCTTATCCGAAGAGATCGGCGAGCGCGCCGGCCAGCTCGGGGAAGCGGAACGCATAGCCGGCCTCCAGCGCACGTCGCGGCACGACCCGCTGCGAGGCGAGCAGCGCGTCGGCCATCTCGCCCATGGCGAGGCGCAACGCGAAGGCCGGCTGGCGCAGCACGGCCGGTCGGCCCAGGGCGCTCCCGAGCGACCGCGCGAACGCGCTCACTGTGACGGGGTTGGGTGCGGTGAGATTGAGCGGCCCCGCGGCCTCCCCATCGATCACCCAGAGGATGAGGCCGATCACGTCGGCCACGTGGATCCACGACCACCACTGGGAGCCGTCGCCCCAGGGGCCGCCGAGCCCCAGCTTGAACAGCGGAACCAGCGGCGCCAGCACGCCGCCCGAGCGATCGAGCACGAGACCGGTGCGAACGAGCGCCACGCGCGTCACGGTTTCTGCCGCGCGCGCCGCATCCTCCCAGGCCACCGCGACCTCTGCCAGGAAGTCGCTGCCGCGGCTCGACGACTCGTCGATCTCTGCGTCGCCGCGGTCGCCGTAGTACCCGATCGCCGACGCGCTCACGAGGGTCCGGGGTATCGCGCTGGCCGCCCGGATCGCGGCCACGACTTGGCGAGTGGTCTCTACGCGGCTGTCGCGCAGCAGTCGCTTGCGGGCCGTCGTCCAGCGGTGGGGGGGATCCACGATCCGCTGTCCGGCGAGGTTGACCACCGCGTCGCAGCCCGACACCGCGCGCTGCCAGTCGCCTGCGGTAGCCGGGTCACCGCGCAACATGCGGACTCGCTCGTGGCCCCAGGGGTCGCGCCCCGCGCGGGAGACCACCACGCACTCGTCGCCCCGCTCCAGCAGCGACTGCACCAGTCGGGAGCCGATCAACCCCGTGCCACCCGTGATGAAAACGCGCACGTATAACCCCTTGCACCCCTGCGTGTTACTACACTAAGGCGGGAACGCCGGTTGGCAACGTCTGTACCGCCTGATAGCTTGAAAAACCTGTCACCCCACGGCAACACCAACTCGAGGGTTGGCTACAGCACAGGGACGAAGAGACACCTCACCCCGAGCTCCTTAGGAGGGGACATGAAGGTTCGCTACATCACCCACCTATCGAAGCTCGACGGCCTCACTGACGAAGAGCGTCGTCGGCTCGCGCCGGTAGCCGAGCGCTACGTTTTCCGGCTCAACGACTACTACAAAGACCTCATCAACTGGGACGATCCGAACGACCCGTTGCGGCGACTCGTCGTGCCCCTCGAGGGCGAGCTCAGCGACTGGGGCCAGCTCGACGCCAGCAACGAGGCGAGCTACACGCCGGTCCGCGGCTGCCAGCACAAGTACAGCGACACGGCCCTGCTCCTGGTGAACGAGGTCTGCGGCGCGTACTGCCGCTACTGCTTCCGCAAGCGGCTGTTCATGAACGACAACGACGACGCCACCCTCGCCTACCAGCCGGGACTCAACTACATCGCGGAGCACGAGGAGATCACCAACGTGCTGCTCACCGGCGGCGATCCCATGATCATGTCCACCCGCCGGCTCGAGCCCATCATCAGCGACGTGGCCGCCGTGCCGCACGTACGGATCATCCGGATCGGCTCCAAGATGGCCGCATTCAATCCCCATCGGATCCTGGACGACCCGGGCCTGCTGCGGCTGATCAAGGAGCACTGCAACGGCAAGACGCAGATCTACATCATGAATCACTTCGATCACCCCCGCGAGCTCACGCGCGAGGCGCGGGAGGCGGTCAGGCTGCTGCGCGAGGCCGGTGCGCAAACGGTGAACCAGTGCCCCATCGTGCGCGGCGTGAACGACAACCCCCAGACGTTTGCATCGCTGTTCCGCGAGCTGTCGTTCATGGGCTGCCCGCAGTACTACGTGTTCCAGGGCCGTCCCACCGCCGGGAACGAGCCCTACGAGGTCCCCATCACCGAGGGCCTCGGCATCTTCCTGCAGGCCAACCGTCACGTCTCGGGGCTGGCCAAGCGGGCGCGCTTCGCCATGTCGCACCGCACGGGGAAGATCGAGATTCTCGGGGTCGATGAGCGCCACCTGTTCATGCGGTATCACCGCGCTTACTTGAAGGAAGACTACGGCCAGATGATCGTGGCCCAGCGCGACGACAAGGCCTACTGGCTCGACCAGCTCACCGTGGTCTCGGGGCCGCAGTCGGCGATCGAATCGGCGGCACGGTACGCGCCGTACGAGTGGTAGGGGCGGAGCGCTCGAGCACGGGTGCATGAAGGCCGCGGCTCCTGGCGAGCCGCGGCCTTCGTGCTGGGGACCGCGGCGGCTAATCCTCGGGGATGGCGGTGACCTGCAGGCGCGCGTCGATGGCTACCGTCCCCTGCTCGAGCGCGATGAGCGGGTTGACGTCCATCTCGGTGATCCGCGGGTGCCGCTCCGCCAGCTGGGAGATGCGCAGGATCGCCTCCGCCTGCGCAGCGAGGTCCCGGGGAGCCTGACCCCGTATGCCCTCCAGCAACCGGAACATCTTCACCTCGCGAATCATCTCCTCGGCGTCGCTGTCGTGCAGCGGGCTGAGCCGCATCACCACGTCGCGCAGCGCCTCCACGAAGATGCCCCCCATGCCGAACATCACCAGCGCACCGACTCGGGGCACGCGTGTGAGCCCGACGATGGTCTCGATCCCCTGCTCGGCCATCTGCTGGATCAGGACGCCTTCGATGCTGGGCTCGCGTGTTGCGGACTTCTTCGCCGCCTTCTTCTTGGCCCTCTTGCGCTGCGGCACCCGCGGGGGCGGTTGCGTGACCTGCTTCACCATCGCGCGCACGGCTCGCTCCACCTCGGCCTTGCTCTCGAGCCCCAACGCCACGCCACCGACATCGGTCTTATGGGTGATGTCGGGACTCACGATCTTGAGCGCCACCGGCAGGCCAACGTCGCCGGCCGCCTCGGTCGCCGCCGCTGCGAGGCTACGCGTCCCGCCCTGAGACACGAATCGCCACGGCACCACGGGGATGCCGTAGGCCTCGAGCACCCGCATCGCGTCGGGCTCGCTCAGCTTCTCGTGCCCTGCGGCGAGCGTCGCGTCTATGACTGCCTCGACGGCGTCGTCGTCGGCCTGGTAGGTCACCGTCTTGCCCTTGGGGCGTGCGGCGGTCTGGCGGTAGCGCCACATGTCGCCCAGGGCGCGGGCCGCCGACTCCGGGAAGATGTACGCAGGAATGCTCGCGTCGTGCAGCTGGGCGAGACCCGCCGGCAGACCTTGCCGCCCCATCAATACCGCGAGCAGCGGCTTCTCGGGGTGCTGCTCGTTCACGCGGACGATGGCGGATGCCACATCCCTGGTGTGGATGCCGAGGGGCGGGACGAACGCGGCGATGGCGGCGTCGACGTTGGGGTCGTCGAACACGCAGCTGAGAGCGAACTCGTAGTGTTGCGGCTTGGCGCTCGCGATGAGGTCCACGGGGTTCTTGACGCTGGCCTCCTCGGGGAGCCTCGAGCGCAAACGGTCTTCGGTCTCCGCGGAGAGGTGGACCACGTTCAACCCGTGGGCCTCGCACGCGTCGGCCGCCATGATGCCCGGGCCGCCCGCGTTCGTCACGATGGCCACCCTGTTGCCGGCGGGCAGCGGCTGGTTGGCGAAGGCCATCGCCAGGTCGAACAGGTCCTCTACCTTCTCTGCGCGGATGGCGCCGGCCTGCGCGATCAAGGCGTCGGTTGCGAGCTCGGTGCCGGCCAGCGCCCCGGTGTGTGACGCCGCCGCGCGGGCGCCCGCACCGGTGCGGCCCGACTTCACGATGCAGATCGGTCCCTTGCGCCGCGTGAACTCGCGTCCCAGCTCCACGAACCGGGCGGGATTCCCGAAGCTCTCGAGGTACATGAGCACGACCTTGGTGTCCGGGTCGTCGCACCAGAACTCGATAAGGTCATTGCCGCTCACGTCGGCCTTGTTGCCGCTCGAGACGAACATGGAGATCCCGATGTTCAGACTCTCGGCGTAGTCGAGGATGCTCGCCCCCATCGCGCCCGACTGGCTGACGAAGCCCACCGATCCGGTGGGCGGCCGCGCCGGCGCAAACGTGGCGTTCATGGCGACGGCTGGGGTGTTGTTGATCACGCCGAGGCAGTTGGGCCCGACCATGCGCACGCCCGCCCTTCGCACGAGCTCCGTCAGCTCCCGCTCGCGCTCGACGCCCTCGCCGCCGACTTCCTTGAAGCCCGCCGAGATGACGACGAGTCCCTTGACGCCTGCGTCGATGCACTGCTGGGTCACGTCGAGAACGTGGGCTTTGGGGACCACTATCACAGCGAGGTCGACCGACCCCGGGACCTCGGCGATGGAGCAGTACGCCGGGATCGAGTGAATCGCCTTGGCCTTCGGGTTGACGGGGTAGACCGGACCGTGGAAGCCGTTCTGCAGCAGGTTGTCGAGAATCTGCCAGCCGATGGTGTTGGACTGGCGCGACGCTCCAATCACCGCGATGGACTTGGGTCGGAGGATGGGGTCGAGGGAAGACATGGTGTACGAATCTAGCATTGCGGGGCCGGGAAGCGAGAAGCGGGAAGCGTACGACAGGCTGCCCGCAGGCAACAGATCGCGGTATGCGAAACGGTGGCCGGGCGGGGCAGCGGCTTCCCGCTTCCCGTTTCCCGTTCCCCTCTAGACAATCCCCCCGGCTCGTCGGACAATTGAGATGATGTTCACGCTCCTCAAGCTCCTCCAGTCCCTGTTCCGCGCCCTGCACTCCGAGGGCACGCCACAGCAGGTCGCGGCGGGATTCGCGCTGGGAGCCGCACTGGGGCTAACGCCGCTGGCGAGCCTGCACAACCTGGCCATCGTGGCAGCGGTGTTTCTGCTCCGCGTGTCGGTGCCGGGCGCGATCCTGGGTTGGCTCATCCTGCTGCCGATGGGGTTCCTGCTCGACCCGCTGTTCGACGCCGTGGGTAGCGCGCTGCTGCTCGACGCGGGGCAGCTCCGGCCGCTGTGGACCGGGATCTATAACACCCCGGTGCTGTCGCTCAGCAGCGTGAACAACACAGTGGTCCTGGGAAGCCTCGTGGGGTGGTTGGCCGTGGCGCTGCCGATCTATTTCCTGGCGCGCGCGGGGGTGAGCCGCTATCGGGCAACCCTGGCCCCGCGGATCGAGCGCTCCAGAGCGGTGCGGGCGGTGAAGGCCACTAAGCTGTACAACCTCTATCGCTGGTTCCAGGCGTGATGCGTCTGAAGAGCCTGTTCCGGTGGCGGGCCATCGGGCCTCTGGCGCTGCTGCTGGTGCTCATGGTGCTGGCGTGGCTGCTGTTGCTGGACCGGGTAGTGGAGCGCGGCATCGAGGAGACCGGCGCGTATCTCGTGGGCGCGCGCGTGGACCTGGAGAGTGCCGACGTGCGGTTGCGTGAGGGCTCGGTGGTGTTGCGCGGCCTCGCGGTCACCAATCCCGGCGCTCCCATGACCAACCTGTTCGAGGCCGAGGAGATCGTGGCCGACGTGCGGTGGCTGCCGCTGCTGGAGAAGAAGGTGGCGGTGGACACGGTCGCCGTGCGGGGCATGCGCTTCGGGACGGAGCGACAGGAGTCGGGCGCGCTGGACGACCCCAGTCCGCAGAGCGGTCTGGTGGCACGGGAGGTGTCGGCGTGGGCCGAGGGCGCGCGCTTCCCGCCGTTCAGCCTGGAGGGGTTGGGGCAGGCGGTGAACGTGGCCGCCGTCGATCCCGACAGCCTGCGCACGCTGAGCGAGGCCCGGGCGCTGGCGGGGCGAGCCGATGCGGTGCGCGCCGAGTGGGATCGGGCGCTCGCCACCCTCAACCCGCAACCCCACATCGACTCCGCGCGGGCCCTGGTCGAGCGTCTCCAGCAGACCGACCCTGGCCGGCTCAACGTGATCGGCGCGACGCGACTCGCCGGCGACGTGCGCTCCGCGATCTCCGACCTCGGCACGCTGCGTGACGGTGTCGATGCCCTGAGCCAGACCGCCCAGGCGAGTCTTGCCGACGTACGGGCTCAGTTCAATGCCCTGGATGCGGCCCGCCGCGCAGACTACGGGTATGCACGCGGCCTCCTGAAGCTCCCGCCCCTCGACGCCCCGGACATCTCGCCCGCCGTCTTCGGTGACGCCGCGATCGCCTGGGTGAGGCCAGTGCTCTACTGGATCCGACTCGCCGAGCAGTACCTCCCGCCGGGACTCGATCCGCGGCGCTATCGGGGGCCGGACCGGCCGCGCCATCCGGGAACGACGGTGGAGTTCCCGAGCGAGACGTCGCAGCCGCGGTTTCTGGTGCAGCACGGGGAGCTGGGTCTGGAGCTGGCCGGCGAGGGTGTCGCGGCCGGCAGCTACCTGGCCCGCGTCACGGGGCTCACGTCCGATCCCTCGCTGTACGGCGAGCCGTTGGAGCTGGTGGCGCAGCGCTCCCAAGCCGCGGTCGGGCCCAGGGACATTCGGCTGCGCGCGCTGCTCGATCACGTTACCGCGCCGGTGATCGACTCGCTGGACCTGGCGCTCGACGGATTCGCCCTCCCCAGTCTCGACCTCGATGCGCTGGGAGCGCGCCTGGTGCTGGGTGAGGGAGCGACGCGGCTCGCGCTTGCGCGCACGGGCGACGAGCTCGGGGCGCGGCTCACGTTCAGCTCCCCGCGAGCGACGTGGGAGAGACTCGCGGGAACGGAGAACAGGGAACCGGGAACCGAAGCACCGCAGATCGGGAGTCGGGAGTGGGCGGAGGAGTTCCTGTGGCGCACGGTGTCGGGGCTGCGGGAGGTGCGCATCGAGGTGCAGCTCACGGGGGCGGTGCAGGGACCCGCGCTCGCCGTGCGATCCAATGTGGGCGAGGCGATCGCCGGCAGCCTGCGCCGCGAGTTGGGGCGCGAGGTCCAGCGTGCCGAGCGCGAGGCGCGCGCGCAGGTGGACGCGCTGGTGAGTGACGAGGTGGCGCGGGCGCGGCGCAGCGTGGCCGGTCTCGAGACGAAGTTCCGGGACGAGATAGACGGCGCGCTCGAGGCATTGGGGGAAGTGGGGGAGCAGCTCGAGCGGGAGGTGGAGCGTCTCACCCGGCGGCTCCCCGGGGGCCTCCGCATTCCGTAGCACCCCCCGTGGGCGAGCCATCTTAGATTGCCTGAACCAGCGAACTCAGACCTATGACCAGCGTCGCCGACCTCCAGGATCTCTCGCGCCTGCCCGCCGATCAGGTGGCGGCGCGGGTGTCGGCCGCCCTGGAGGAGGCCGGCGGGCCCGACATGCCTGCGGAGGAGGCACTGCGCCTCGACCGCGCGGCGGTGACCGCAGTGCGCGATGCGCCCCATCCCGAGTCGGTGCTCGAGGGCATGGACGTGGGGCTGATCGCTGACCTGCTCGCTCGCTGCAGCAAACGGTGCGAGGTAGCGGCGGGCCCGCCCGACCGTGAGCTGCGCGTGCTCACCTGGGATGCGCTGGATCTGGCGCGGCGCCCCGCGGTGTCCCGCCGCATCGAGCGAGCGGCGGTAGACGAGTGGGCCCAGCGCATGCTGGCCGCGGTCGAGGCATCGCACCTCACCGTGGGGCCGCTGTTCCGGCAGCGCGCGAAGAGCTACGGGCCCAGGGTACTGTTCGAGATCCCCGAGGGCGCAAAGAGCCACCGGCTCACCTGGCAGCAGGTCGCGGCCCGGGTAGAAGCGCTGGCCCGAGGGCTGCTCTCCCTCGATGATCCCGACCAGAACCAGCCCATCGCCATCCTGTCGGGGAACCGGTTGGAGCTGCCGCTGGTCGATCTCGCCTGCCTCACATCAGGCCTCGTGAACGTGGTGGTGCCGGCCAACGCCACCGAAGCGGACGTGGGCTACATCCTGCGGCACGCCAAGGTGCGCACGGTCATCGTCTCGGGACGGGAGCAGCTCCACAAAGTGCGCAAGAATCGCGAGGCGCTGCCCGAGCTCCAGCGGGTGGTCAGCATGGACACGCTGGAGGATCAGGGGTCAGAGGTGATCGGCCTGCGGGAGCTGGAGCGGCGGGCCAGCCGCGTGTCGAGCGCGGCGCTGCAACGGCGCAGCGAAGCGGTGCGGATCGAGGACCTGGCCACCGTGATGTACACGTCGGGCACCACGGGCATGCCCAAGGGGATCCAGTACTCCCACCGCAACCTGGTGTTCAAGCGCTTTGCCCGCGGACTGGCCCTGCCCGAGATCGGCGACCGGGACGTGTTCCTCGCCTACCTCCCCTTGTTCCACACGTTCGGCCGCTACCTCGAGATGCTCGGCTGCATCTTCTGGGGTGCCAAGTACTGCTTCCTGCTCGATCCCTCGATGGGGGCGCTGGTGGACGGCATGTCCCGCTACCGTCCCACCGTGTTCATCAGCGTGCCCCGCAAGTGGATGCAGATGTACGACGCCATCGCGCAGCGCGCCAATCCGCTGGAGGCGTCTGACGAGGAGCTGCACGCGGCCACGGCGGACGTGACGGGAGGGCGCCTCAGTTGGGGGCTGTCGGCGGCCGGCTACCTCGACCCGGAGATCTTCCGGTTCTTCCACCGCCAGGGGATCCAGCTCCTGAGCGGCTTCGGCATGAGCGAGGCCACGGGCGGCATAACCATGACGCCCCCCAACGAGTACAAGGACAACTCGCTCGGTGTGGCGCTTCCCGGCATCGAGCTCGCCCTCGCGGAGGACGGGGAGCTCCTGATGCGCGGGCCCTACGTGATGATGGGCTACCTCGATCCGCCCGACGGGGAGCCCTCATTCGACGAGGAGGGGTGGCTGCACAGCGGCGACCTGATGCGGATGGACGGGGACGGGCACATCCAGCTGGTCGACCGCAAGAAGGAGATCTACAAGAACGTCAAAGGCCAGACGATCGCGCCACAGCGGATCGAGAACCTGTTTCGCGAGTTCGAGTCGGTGGGGCGGGCGTTCCTGGTGGGGGATAACCGGGAGTACAACACCCTGCTCATCTATCCCAACCCGGACTATGAGAGTCTCGACTTCTCGTCGCTCTCGATATACGAGATCCGAGAGCACTTCCGGTCGCTGGTGACGTCGGTCAACAGGTTCGTGGCGCCGTTCGAGCGGATAGTGGACTTCTACGTCATCGACCGTGACCTCGACGCCGACCGGGGAGAGCTGACTCCCAAGGGCACGCCGCGCCGCAAGGCAGTGGTGGAGAACTTCGCGGACGTCATCGAATCGCTGTATCGGCGTGCGCACCTGCACGTGGGCGGGGTGGAGCTGACGCTGCCCAACTGGCTGTTCCAGTACCTCGGTCTCACTGCACAGGAAGTGGAGATCGGCAAGGGCGAGCTGGTCCTGCCGTCCGTCGGATCCACGCTCGAGGTGCGGCGACTGAGCGACACCCGCGTGCAGATCGGTGCCGGGCTGTACGAGACGGAACGCCAGACCCTCAACCTGGGAGCGTTCCTGGCCACGCCGCGGCTGTGGCTGGGGAATGAGGAGCTGTTGGATTTCGCGCCTCTGCAACCGGACCAGCGCCAGCGGCCCGGTCGCTCGCAGGAAGGCATCGAGTGGGCCGGTCGGCCCGGGCCGTACAAGCCGAGCGCCGCCGAGCGCCAGGCGCTGCAGGAGTCTACCCGGCATGCCGAGTGGAGCCTGTCGGACATCGACCGCGCCGCGCGGCTGCTCTCTTCGACCGAAGAGGACGCGGCGCTCGACGCGGTGCGCTTGCTGGAGCGCGTCTTGATGAACGAGGAGGGCCCGCTCGCCGACCCGGCGCGGTTCGTTCTCGCGCGGGCGGCGACCGTCGGGTTCGCTGAGGTCAGGCGGCGCGCCTTCCAGACCCTGGTTCCGGTGGAGCGCCTGGTCCACTTCCAACGCACGCTACGGCAGTTCTTCTCCCACGATCCCGCGCTACTCGATGCCGAGACCTCGGCCTTCCTGTGCGAGCGCAGCCTGCCGGAGGCCAAGGTGGAGGCGTTCATGTCGTACGCGGACAACGCCTGCATGAGCGAGGCCGGAAACGACGAGCTGGCTCTGTCGCTGCTCAACTTCCTGGCCGAGTACGGTGCCGGGCATCCGGTGCGGTTCCGTGCGATCCGGGCGTTCCTGGTGCGGATGAGCCTGTTCGCCCGTACCCAGGTGTTGCGGGTGCACGCGGGCGGCGCGCGGGTCACGCTGGAGAACGGCTTCCGCCAGTGGCTGGGACCCACGTCCAAGATCGCGGTGGATACTGAGACGGGGCAGGAGTATCGCTGGGACGATGTCGTGGTGTTCGAGGAGTCGACCCCCGAAGATCACCGGCGCCGCCTGCTCGCTGCCATCAAGAGCACTCCCTTCCTGCGCGAGGCGGTGTTCCTCTTCTATCGCGGGACCATGGTCCGGCTCCACGACGTGCCTCCGGGCGGGGTGTGGATCCGGCTGCTCGGCTCGCGGCACGGCAAGTCGGTGTATCGCGTCACCATTCAGACGCGGGCGCAGGAGACGTACGAAATCGCCGCCAACCTGGTGGACGAGATGGGCGCCGAGCGGGTGCACGAGGAGATCGACTGGCTCATCCTGTGCGGCGCCGGCGGCGCGCGGGATCCGGTCGTGGAAGACTTCGGCGGGCACATTCCCGAGCACGACCTGTGGAGCGAGGAGTTCGTCACGGGCGATACGCTGGATCGGGAGATGCGCCGGCTGGCCCGCCGCGTCTCGGAGCACGAGGGACTGCGACAGCTCTGGCCGTTCCTGGCGTGGAGCGCGCTGGCGGCCTACGTGGACTTCTGGGATCGCACTGGACGCCGCTGTGAGATCTCAGAGCTGAGCCCGGCCGACATCGTGCTCCCGACGCACGACTACCACCGGGGCTCGCGCATCGTCTCCCTCTCGGCCCGGCGGTCGCACGAGGGACTCCTCTCCCTGGTGCGCTCCTTCAAGGAGGAGTTCGTCCAGACGGTGGAGCGGGAGTATGCCGAGTTGCAGGGGGTCGTCGGCTGGGACGTGGTGTTCTCGGCGGTGCTCGAGGTCATCGGTGAGCAGGGCGGGCTGGACGCCTACGAGCGCGCGCTCGCGGCTGAGCCCGACGCGCCCGCGGAGCTGCGCCAGGCGCTCGAGGAGTACCTCTCGACCGTGCGGCGGCGCGGCTTCCTCCCCAAACGGCTCTACTTCGCCGGCAAGAGGTATCGCCGCTGGGCGGAGCTCAACCAGGGTGCAATGCCACAGGCCCGTGCCGCGACATTGCAGGAGCTGTACGACACGTATGACCTCGACGGGCTTGCCATGTCGTACCCCGAGGTGCGCCTGCGCTTCTTCCGCGAGACCGTGTTCCGTGACAGTGCCAGCGAGCTGCAGAGCGGGCTGGACGAGCTGATCGCCAAGGTTCGGGCCGACGAGATCCGCAACGGCGAGCTACCGGGCGTCGTGGCAGACCTGCGCCAGCGGCTCAGTGTGGATCCCGACGACGACTACTTCCTGGCCCGCATCCCATTCGCCTACTTGCGGCCGGAGGACGCGGTGGACTTCGTCTCGGCCGATCTGGCGGGCAGCTCACAGAGCGAGATCGTGGTCGCCCTCGAGGATGCCGACGGCGGACTGTTCCGAGTGCGCCACGCCCTCCTGCCACGGGAGGTGGAGCGCCTGCATCGGCTGTTCGTCTCGGCCCGGTTGGAAGTGCAGTTCGGCCCCGAGCACCGCTACCTGGTGGGCATCAACGAGCGGGACCAGATCATCGGTGGCATCTACTACGAGATCGAGGAGGACGGCGAGCGCGCTCACCTGGAGAAGATCGTGGTGGCGGAGCCCTACCGGCGCAAAGGCGTGGCCGACGGGCTGATGAGGGAGTTCTTCAACCGGCTGCGCGCGGCCGGCGTGAAGGCGGTGACGACGGGATTCTTCCGGCCCGAGTACTTCTACGCCCACGGGTTCAAGATCGAGAAGCGCTACGCGGGCCTGGTGAAGTCGCTGGGGGAGGGACCGGAGGCCGGTGAGGAGCGCTGACGCCGCGCGGGAGCCCGGCGCCGTCACGTTCTGTACGGCGATCAACTGCATGGACGGCCGAGTCCAGCTCCCCGTGAATGCCTACCTGCGCGAACGCTTCGGTGTGGCGTACGTGGACACGGTAACGGAGGCCGGGCCCGTCGCGGCGCTCACCGGGCCGGCCGATGCCGCGGCGGTCCGGGGGATCCACGAGCGGGTCATGCTCTCGCTCGAGCGCCACGGGTCGCGGGGGCTCGCCGTGGCGGCGCACCACGACTGCGCAGGGAACGCGGTGCCGCCGGAACGGCAGCAGGAACAGCTGCGCGCGTGTCTTCGGCTACTGGGCGAGCGGTTTCCGGCGATCCCGATTGTCGCGCTGTGGGTGGACGAACACTGGCGGGTGCACGAGATCGCCTGACGGGCGGGCTCCGGCGGGGAGATGCAAACAGGGGCACCGAAACGGTGCCCCTGCGCACTTCCGGTCGAAACCGGCCGCCTACTTGGCGGCGCCGGCTAGCTCGGCGGAGCTCACGCCGGCTACTTCCTCGAGCATCGTCGTCGTGACCGACTTCGGACGCTCGATCGCGTAACCCAGCGCGCGGTCCCAAGTGATGTTCGCCAGCACTCCGAGGGCGCGGCCAATGCCGAACAGCACCGTGTAGAAGTCCCACTCGGTGAGCCCGTAGAACCACTGGATCACGCCGGACTGGGCGTCCACGTTGGGCCACGGGTTCTTGGCCTTCCCGTGCTCCTGCAGGATCGGTGGGGCGACCTTGTAGATCGTGCTGATCAGCTTGAAGAGCGGGAAGTCCGGCAGGTGCTTGAGGCAGAACTCCCGCTGCGCCGTGTAGCGCGGATCGGTCTTGCGCAACACCGCGTGGCCGTAGCCCGGAATCACCTGACCGCTGTTCAGCGTGTCCCACAGCGCCTGCTTCACGTCGTCCTCGGTGTAGTCCTCCTTACCGAGCTTGTCCAGGAAGTTCATGGTCCAGCGCAGCACTTCCTGGTTGGCGAGGCCGTGCAGCGGGCCCGCGAGGCCGTTGATGCCGGCCGACAGCGCGTAGTAGCAGTCCGACAGCGCCGAGGCCACCAGGTGCGTGGTGTGGGCCGACACGTTCCCCGACTCGTGGTCCGAGTGCAGGATGAAGTACATGCGCGCTACGTCGTCGTACGGCGCGCCGATCCCCATCTGATGTGCGAAGTTGCCGCCCCAGTCCAGGTCGGGGTCCGGCGCGATGTGCGAGTCGGCCTTGTACTTCATGCGATAGATGTACGCGCCGATCGAAGGTAGCTTGGCCAGCAGGTTGGTGCAGTCCTCCAGCATCGGCTCCCAGTAGTCCATCTTGCTCATGCCCTCGTTGTACCGCTTCACGAAGATGGACTCACGCTGCATCGCCAGGATCGCCGCCGAGAACAGCGTCATGGGGTGCGTGTCGCGCGGCATCGCCCGCAACGTGTCGATCACGTAGTGCGGGATCTGCCGGCGCGTCTTCCAGTCCTGCATCACCTCCTCTACCTGCTTCTTGTTCGGCACGTCGCCGGTCAGCAGGAAGAACCAGAAGGCCTCCACGGAGGGATAGTCGCTTCCTGCCAGCTTGGGTAACGCTTCGAAGGTCTCGGGGATTGTCTTGCCGCGGAACCGAATGCCCTCGTGCGGATCGAGGTACGAGATGTCCGTTACCAGGCACCTGACGCCGCGGGCGCCACCGATGGCCTGAGCGACGGTGACCTCTCCGACCTTCGTGTCGGCGTACTGTTTGAGGAGCCGCGTCGTCCGAGGACGATGTTGCTCGATCTTCTTATACAGGGTTTCTTTGAGCGTCGCCATGCTGCCTCTCCTCCTTATACCTCCACCCCTTTTGACTGGTAACGTGGGTAAAGATACTACGTGGTACCTCTGACCGTCAGCCAGGAGTGTCCCCCGTGAATCAACAGAAGCTCGGTCCCGTTTGTGCCCTGCTGGTTGTGCTGGTGGCGGTGCCGGCCGCGCG
>CAYGBV010000065.1:0-7401 GCA_964348295.1 uncultured Gemmatimonadaceae bacterium | reverse complement strand
CGGTTGCGTCAGCGGTCGCGAGGTCGTCGTCGTTGCCAACGACGCCACGGTGAAGGCCGGATCGTGGTGGCCCGAGACTATCAGGAAGATGCTCCGGGCTCAGGAAGTCGCCATGCGGGAGCGCATCCCGATCATATACCTGGTGGACTCCGCTGGCGTGAACCTGCCGTACCAGGAGGGAGTGTTTCCCGGCCAGTACGGCGCGGCCCGCATCTTCTACTACAACTCCCTCATGCGACGCTACCTGCACGTGCCCCAGATCAGCGCGGTAATGGGCATGTGCGTGGCCGGCGGGGCGTATCTCCCCGCGTTGTCCGACGTCATCTTCATGGTGGAGGGCGCCTCGTTCATGGGGTTGGGCGCCCCCAACCTGGTGAAGGGTGCGACGGGGCAGAAGGTGGACGGTGATATGTTGGGCGGGGCGGTTACCCACACCACGATCAGCGCCGTGGCGCACTACCGCGCCAAGGACGACACAGACTGCATCAACCAGATCAGGGAGTACGTGGAGCGCCTGCCGGGCCCGCCGCACCCGCCCGACAGCGGGAACCGCGTCGCACCGCGTCCTTCGGCCCGTCCTCCGGCCGAGCTGTACGACCTGCTCCCCCCGGATCACCGCATGGCGTACGACATGCACGACGTCCTGCAGTGCATTCTGGATGATGGAGAGTTCCACGAGTTTCAGCCCGAGATCGCCGAGGAGATGCTCTGCGGGCACGGCGCCGTGGAGGGGTACCGGGTCGCGGTGATCGCCAACCAGCGTGGCCTGATCCGCAAGCCCGGGGAGGCGCCCCGCGTGGGTGGGATCGTGTACACCGAGAGCGCGGAGAAGGTTGCCTACTTCATCGATACGGCGAGCCGCGAGCGGATTCCGCTGCTGTTCGTGCAGGACGTGAGTGGGTTCATGGTGGGCCCCGAGGCAGAGCACTCGGGAATCATCCGCGCAGGCGCCATGTTCGTTGAGGCAATGGCTGCGGCGGTGGTGCCTAAGCTGGTGCTCACCGTGAACCATGCGTCCGGCGCCGGCTACTACGCGATGGCGGGCCAGGGCTTCGACCCAGACTTCATCTTCTCCCTCCCCACGGGACGCATGGGCGTCATGGAGGGGGAATCGGCGGTGAACGCGGTGTTCGGCGACCGCGTGGACGACCCCGACGTGGCCGACGCCGTGGAGAAGATGCGGGCCGACTACGAGCACAATCTGGACGCGAAGTACGCGGCGGCCCGCGGCTTCGTGGACGCCATCGTGGCGCCCGAGGAGACGCGCACCATGCTGGCCTTCGCGCTGGGCGCTACGCAGCATTACCGAGGACCTCACCTCGGAGCATTCGTCCTACCACCCATCGACTACGTGACCTCGTGACACGACTAACGGCTTGGCGCCGGGCGACGGAGGCGTTGTTCACCGTCATCCTGGGCACCGGGTGCGCGGGAACGGCCGCGCCACAGACTGACCCGCAACCGGCGGAACAGCCGCCTACGGCTGAAGCCACCGCCCCGGTCGATCAGAAGGCAGGCGAGCCTCGCGAGCCGGTGCTGCAGCCGCAGCTCGCGATGCTCGCCGGGCTCATGCCCCTGCGAAGCCTGGGGGTGGATCGGTTCCTGCTCGAGCACCCCACGTATGACGGTCGTGGCGTGCTGATCGGCATCCTCGACAGCGGCCTCGATCCCAGCCAGCCGGGACTGCAGATGACCACCACGGGCCGCCACAAAGTGCTCGACCTGAGGGACTTCTCGGGCGAGGGGCGGGTGGCGCTCGCCGCCATCGCGCCGGCGCGCGACGGCAGCGTGTACGTGCTGGGGCACCGCTTGGAGGGGTTCGGCAGGGTGGCCCGCATCGCCAGCGCGCCGTACTACGGTGGGCTGTTTCGGGAGATCGTGCTGGGCGCCGCGCCGGCCGCAGACGTCAACGCCGATGGGTCCATCACCAACGAGTTCCCTCTCGTCGTGGCCCGGGCCAGCGATGGGTGGGTGGTCGTGACCGACACCGACGGTGACGGCTGGCTCGACGACGAGCAGCCCGTACACGACTACGCGATCGCAGCAGAGACCTTCACCTATCGCACACCGTGGGGTGACGCCGGGCCAACGACCTTTGCGGTGAACTTCTCGGAAGCCGATGGTCTGCCGGTCCTCGACCTGTACGTGGACAACTCGGGACACGGCACGCACGTGGCCGGGATCGCGGCAGGCCACAACATGTTCGGCGTAGAGGGCTTCAACGGCGTCGCGCCCGGCGCCCAGATCCTGGGCCTCAAGATCTCCAACAACGCCCGCGGCGGCATCTCAGTGACCGGGAGCATGCTCCGCGCCATGCGCTACGCAGCCGACTTCGCCAGCCAGCGCGGTCTTCCCCTGGTGCTCAATCTGAGCTTCGGCGTGGGGAACCAGATCGAGGGGGCGGCGCAGATCGATTCGCTGATCGACGCATTCGCACTCGAACACCCCGATGTGCTCTTCGTGATCAGCGCGGGCAACGACGGCCCGGGTCTCTCGACCCTCGGATTCCCGGGCTCGGCCGAGTACGCCCTCTCCGTCTGCGCGCTCTTCCCCGGCGTGTTCGCCCCGCCCAGGCCAGGCAGGCCACCGCCCGACGACATCCTCGGCTGGTGGAGCGCCAGAGGCGGGGAGATCGCCAAGCCCGACGTATGCGCCCCCGGGGTCGCGTACTCCAACGTGCCGGCGTGGCAAACCGGGGAGGAGATCTCGGGAGGAACCTCGATGGCGGCGCCTCAGCTCGCCGGAGCGGCGGCGCTACTGCTCTCCGGCATCCACCAGAACGACGGTGAGGTGCGTGCCATCGACCTGAAACAGTCGCTCAAGGCAACCGCCAGACCGCTGGCCGGAACCACAGTGCTCGACGAGGGGGCCGGCGTGCCCGACTTGAGCGGTGCCTATCGCTGGCTCCGCGCGTCGCACCAGACGGGGATCTATCGAGTCCACGCGCTTGCCGACGGCGGCAACACATCGCGGGGATCGGCCGCCTACCGCCGCGCTGGCCTCATCGCACCGGGAGACACCGTACAACGCTTCGTGGTGAGCTCGGTGGGTGGACAGCCGGCCGCCCGCCTGCTGCTCGAGTCGGACGCGCCATGGATCGCGGCGCCGCCGGTGATCGAGCCCGGCGGGGGCCCGGTAACGGTGCAGCTCACCTATGACCCCACGCAGCTCGCGGAGCCGGGTCTCTACGTGGGCACCGTCTGGGCGCGACCGGCAACGGACACCACGGCCGGTCCGTCCTTTGGGCTCAGCAACACGGTGGTCGTCCCGCACAAGCTGAAGGAGCCCCTCAAGACACGCGGCATGCTGACCCCGGGCGCTGCCGCGCGCTACTTCCTCGCCGTACCCGAGGAGAGCGGTGGGCTGACCGTGCAGCTCACCGTTCCGCACCGGGTAGACGAGGCGACGCTCTACCTGTTCGAGCCCACGGGTCAGCCGTTCCGCGGCGGCGCCAGCCAGGTGGCCGGCGGCGGGGACACCACCGTCGTGGCAATCACAGTGTCTGGCGGGGATCTCGTGCCGGGCGTCTACGAGGCCGTCGTGGTCGCCCCGCCGCTGTCGCCGGCGAGCTACCGGTTCTCGGCGGCGCTTCCGGCCATGAGTGTGGTGGGCATTGGGACGGGTCCCTCGGCGACGTTCCACAACCCGGGCCCAAAGCCGGTGACGGCCACCGTGACCGCCGATCTCGTGGGGGCGGTGCGCCAGGAGAAGCTGCGGGGCACGGGCGACGAGCCGCTAATCATCGAGACGACGGTGCCGTCGTGGGCCACCACGATGGTACTGGACGTAGCCCTGCCGATCGAGAGTTGGCACGCAGTTACCGACTTCGGGGTGACGGTGTTCGACTCGTTGGGCGCGCGTCGCTCCGATTCACCCCTGGACTACGCATACGGACGCCACACGCTCGAGCTAACCGAGGAGGAAGTGGGCGGTACGCTGGCGATCGAGCTGTTTCCAGCCTTCGCACGGCTCGAGCCCCCCGCAGCGTGGACGGCGGAGGTACACATCAGTTACCTGGCGCCTGAGTCCCGTGTGCTCCCAGCCCTGGGGCACAGCGCTCCGGCCGTGATCGAGTTGGCACCGGCGCGCAGCCTAGGCCTCCAGTTCACGCCGGTGCCCCCTGAGTTCGAGCTCCCCGAGGGCTACGTACCGCTGGTCGAAGTCACCTGCGACCCTGCCACGGGACCCGCCGCCGTGCGGCGAGGGCCAGTCGGCCACTAGTCCGGCCACCGGCGCCGCATGCGCACGATTCGGATCGCCTCGGGCCAGGGCTTCTGGGGAGACTGGCTGGAGGCTCCCACCCGTCAGGTGCGCGGTGGCCCCATCGACTACCTCATGATGGACTACCTGGCCGAGGTCACGATGTCCATCATGCAGAAGCAACGGGCGCGGGACCCGGCGGTGGGGTACGCCAAGGACTTCGTGCCACTCATGCAGCAGCTCCTACCTGACCTCGTGGAACGGGGCATCCGGGTCACGTCCAACGCCGGCGGGGTGAATCCCTGCGCCTGCGCCGAGGAGGTGGTGGAGCGTGCACGGGCAGTGGGGCTAGCGGGCAAGGTCCGGGTCGGTGTCGTGACCGGCGACGACATCCTCGACCGCCTCGATGCCCTCACCGCACAGGGACACGCGCTCACCAACCTCGACACGGGTGAGCCCCTGTCGGTGGTGCGCGACCGCGTGCAGAGCGCCAACGTGTACCTCGGAGCCTGGCCCGTGGTACAGGCGTTGCAGCGCGGTGCAAACATCGTCATCACCGGACGGGTAACGGACACTGGCCTCACCCTTGCCCCGATGATCCACGAGTTCGGGTGGGCGCAGGACGACTGGGACCGTATCGCCGCGGGGACAGTGGCGGGGCATATCAACGAGTGCGGCGCCCAATGCACGGGCGGGAACTGTCTAGTGGGGTGGGAGCGGATCCCCGACATGGCGGACCCCGGCTATCCCATCGTCGAGGCGTCACAGGACGGCACGTTCGTGGTGACGAAGCACGACGCGACCGGTGGTTGGGTTACGGTAGCGAGCGTGACCGAGCAGCTGCTCTACGAGATGGGCGATCCGCAGAACTACATCACCCCCGACGGCATTGCCGACTTCACGACCATCGAGCTGAAGCAGGAGGGCAAGAACCGGGTCCAAGTCTCGGGAGTGCGGGGCCAGCCCGCCACGGAGTCGCTCAAGGTCTCGATCTCCTACCTCTACGGATACAAGGCCGTGGGGACCCTGGTATACGCTTGGCCCGACGCGTACAAGAAGGCCAGGAAGGCGGACAGGATCCTGCGGGAGCGGCTCGAGCGACTGGGCCTCGAGTTCGAGGAGGTTCTCACCGAGTACGTTGGCGTGAACGCCACCCACGGCCGGCTGGCCGGAGAGCCCGACCCCGACATCGCCGAGGTGCAGCTGAGGATTGGCGTACGCGCCCGTGAGGCGGCACCGGTGCGGCGCTTCACCCGAGAGATCGCTCCGCTGATCCTCAACGGCCCGCCCAGCGTCACGGGCTTCGCCGGTGGCAGGCCCAAGGTCGAAGAGATCGTCGCCTATTGGCCGGCGTTGGTGCCCAAGTCGGAGATCGAGGCCGACGTGGAGATCTTCGAGGCGTAGCGATGGCGCCCAAGCGAAAGGCTACCCGTACGAAGAAGACGCAGGGCAGGGCGCGGCGCGGGGAGCGACGCGTCCCGCTGCTGCGGCTCGCCCACGCCCGCTCCGGCGACAAGGGAGATACCGCGAACATCGGTCTCATCGCGTTGCGGCCGGAGTACTACCCCATCCTCGAGCGGGAGGTCACGCCGGCTCGCGTGGCGCGGCACTTCCGGGGCATCATCAAGGGAAGGGTGGAGCGCTACGAGCTGCCCAACCTGAAAGCGCTGAACTTTCTGCTGCACGGCGCCCTGGGCGGGGGCGGTACGCTCTCCCTCAAGACCGACGCGCAGGGCAAGGTGTTCTCGACCGCCCTGCTGCGGATGGAGATTCCGGTACCGCGAGGTCTCAATGTCCACTGACCGGGTACTGGCCGAGCTGAGGCAACGGGTGCTCACCCTCACCCTCAACCGGCCTGACAAGCGAAACGCCATCGACACGCCGATGGTAGAGCAGCTGTTGCAGCAGCTGGAGCGTGCCGATCTGGATGCCGAGGTCGGCGTGGTGGCAGTTCGGGGTGCGGGGAAGGACTTCTGCGCGGGTGCCGATTTGGCGGAGTTGCTGGCATCGGCTGATCAGCCGGCGGCGGAGAACGAGGCGAGCGCGCGCCGGCTGGGAGAGGTCTTCATCGCGATGCGGCGATTGCCCAAGCCGGTGGTCGCCGTGGTGCATGGGCGGGCACTGGCCGGCGGGTGTGGCATGGCCACGGCCTGTGACCTCATCTTCGCCCACGCCGATGCCAGCTTCGGCTATCCGGAGGTGCGACGGGGTTTCGTCCCGGCCATGGTCATGGCAATGTTACGACGGGGCGTGGGCGAAAAGACGGCATTCGACCTGGTGGGGACTGGACATCTGCTATCGGCCCAGGAAGCCATGGCCTTGGGCCTGGTGGCCCGGGTGCTGCCGGCTGCCAGCTTCGACGAGGACGTGGCGCGCCTGCTGACGGAGCTGGCGGCCTCTAGCGGGTCTGCCCTGGCGCTCATCAAGCGGCAGCTCTATGAGATCGATGGGCGGAGCTTCGAGGAGGCGATCGCTCTGGGTGCTCAGGTAAACGCCACGGCGCGCGCCACGCCCGATTTCAGGGCGGCGGTGGCACAGTTTCTCGAGAAATGAGCGAGCGACATCATGAGATCTGATGGAGCGAAGCGACTGCTGAGTGCGACCACGACCGCAGTGATCGTGCTATTGGCCGCGTGCGGGGAGAGCACGGGCCCCGGCGACGACAGCACCGCGCAGGGCTCGTTTCAGGCCACCGTCTCGGGAGACCTCAGCCTGAGCCTCAGCGGTCTGGCCGTGTTTGGCACACAGGTGGAGGGGGGCGATACGGGCTTCGTCATCGCCCTCATGGACGGGTTGCTCGGGCAGGACAACTCGGACATCGTGTTCATCGGCCGGGACAACCCCACTGCCCCCGGCACCGGGACATTCCCCATCGAGCCGGGCCTCTGCCCAACGTGCACCGAGGACGACTTCTCCGGAGCCTACGTGCACCAGGAGACCCAGGTGGACGTGGGCACCTATCTGTCGGAGAGCGGCTCGTTCACGATCTCCGCGGCCAGCGCCGATACCCTCCGGGGCGAGTTCGACTTCACCGCCACGGCGTTCCTGCTGTTCGGCAACGTGACGGCGGAGTCGGTGCAACTTACCGGCAGCTTCACCGCCGTAGCCGGTCAGGTCCCCACGGTGCCCTCCACGACGCGCTGACGCCGACCGCGGCACCCCGGGCCATGCCGCTGGTCACGCTCACGACCGAGCGTCTCA
>CAYGBV010000064.1:0-225160 GCA_964348295.1 uncultured Gemmatimonadaceae bacterium | reverse complement strand
CCGCTCGCTCCGTCCGCGCACGACCCGCCAGGTCGGAGCGCCGCCAGGTCGGCCCGGAGCCAGTAGTCGTCATCCGGGTCAGCAGGGTCTGCCTCCGCGTAGACCAGGGCCGAATCTCTCCCGGGATCTGGCGGACGCATCCCGTAGCGCGGCTCCCGGGCGACCGTCACCGAGCCCGCGCGTGGACCCGTGGTCCGCGGGGGAGCACACAGGAAGGACAGCGTGCGCGTGGCCTTGAAAGAGAGAGCGGCGGGACCCAGCTCTACGATGTCGCTCGCCGCCGTGTCCCCCGCGTTGAGGCCCGCAAGCTCTAGCGGTAGCATCGCGGCCAGCGCCCTCAGTGTGCCGGACACCGCCACAGTGGCGCTCTGGCGCCGATACGCCCGCTCGCTGGCGAGCACCAGCCCCAGCGTCGCCGACGCCACGATCCCGCTGAGCACCAACGCGAGCGTGAGCTCCACCAGGGTCACTCCGGCGCGCTCCGCGCGCCGCTCAGCAGCCGATCGTCGCCGCGATGGTGTCCACACCCGCGCCCCCGGAACCCGGGGTCTCGACCACCGCCACCACGAGACGGGCCCTGCCTCCGGCGGCGGCCGAGATGGTCCAGCGCGCCCGGAGCGGCCCCTCGACTGCCTCCCCCGCCCCCACGGGTGGACACGCACCGCTCCGCTGCGACTCCACGAGCCGCATACCGAGGGCGCTCGCCCGCACGTGCCACCTTCCAGCGGCAATCATGCGGGTCGTGGACGCCGTTGCGCCCGTGATCCCCACCAACCCCAGGGACAGCACAAGCACGGCCATTAGCACCTCGAGGATCGTGAACCCGTCGCGCCGCATCACAGCTCCTGGCTCTGGTGCGGCCCGAAGTTACGCACGCGGCCGCTCGGAGGCGGTCACGAAGCGTTCAGCGTTTAGGCCGGATATTGCGGGAGATGATCCGAGCCGGCGCCGGGGGGCCTGCGCGGGCCGGGAGTGTTGAGATACGACGCGGCGCCCCAGGGCGGGCGCCGGTGTTGGCTGGAGCGATGTGGGCGGCGGCCATCCATGGACCACCCGCCGCTACTGACAGGCCGGCTCGCCCTCCTGCGTGGCCGGCGGGAGCACCTTGGCTCCCGACCCGTAGAACACCGCACAGACCTTGCTGGTACCCGTGTGATTCGCGGTGGCCCCCCAGCCGGAGCCACTCTCGTCCTGGATCGTGACCGTGATGCCGGAGCTGGAGGTGTACTGCAGTTTCGGATCGCCATCGCCGGCGTAGGTCCGGTAGTCGGCCAGGTAGCTCTCCTGCGCGGTGACGAGATTGCGCAGGTCGGCCTTCATTGCGGCGACGAACGCACGCTCCTTCGTGTTGGCGAACTTGGGGATCGCGATCGCCGCCAGGATCCCAACGATGACTAGAACAATGAGGAGCTCGATGATGGTGAAACCCCGCCGCTTGCCGCACATCGTACGCACCCTCGCTGATGCGGTTCCTCTAGATAATGCTGAGGCGGCGGAGGGCAACCCCCCGCCGCCTCTGCCCTAGGCCGTGAGCCAGGCCGTTACAGACAGGCCGGTTCACCCTCGCTGGCCGTGGCATCGACCGAGTTCACGCCGGTGCCGACCGCAATACCGCACTTCACGTTCGTGCCGGTGTGCACGGCGGACGCGTCCCAGCCCTTCCCGTCGTTGTTGTTGATCGTGACTGTCACGCCGGCGCTTTCGTTGTACAACAGCTTGGCGTCGCCGTCGGGGGCGTACGTGATGTAGTCGGCGAAGTAGCTCTCCTGCGCGTTCACGAGGTTACGCAGGTCGGTCTTCATCGACGCGATGTACGCCTTCTCCTTGGTGTTCGCGAACTTCGGGATCGCGATGGCGGCCAGAATGCCGATGATGACCACCACGATCAGAAGCTCGATCAGGGTGAAACCCTTGCGGTTCATCTACACACCTCCGCGGATTGTGAAACTACCGAACCGTCCTGCCCTGACCGCTGGGCAGGTGTATCTGCCTAGGAATTGAGCAAGCCCCGTGCCACGACTCCCACACGCTGCTTAAGTACTTCTAAAACAACGACTTGATGCGATGCTACGGCTCCTCCGGCCCCTGTCCGGAACCCTTACGGAAGCCTCAATCTGCAAGGCGCACCGCTGGACGCAAGGTGGGGCGCCGGCCCGATGCACGTCAGCCTCCGCACGGCTCTCCCGCCCAGGCCGCCAGCTCGAGCGCCCGCTCAAGGAACTCGGGCCGCAGCGCCTGCGCGACCGGCGTGACGGCGTCTAGCTCCCAGCACACACCGTCCAGGCTCTCGGCTCGCTCCAGCACGGCGCCGGCGGCGCCCAGGGCCTCGTTAGCCGCCACCGACTGGCCCTGCAGCCATAACAACCGCGCCCGTGCAACGTGCCGCTGCCACTCGCGCGCGGCGAGCCGCTCCAGCAGGCGCAGGTAGCCCTCGGCGGCCCGGGCGCTCCACGGCCGACGCTCCACCGCCTCACGCGCCACCGCCAGTGCCGAGTCGCTCATGCCGACGGCGAGCAGCGCCTCGACCAGCTGCTCGGCAACCGCCGCGTGGCCCGGCTCCAGCTCCCAACCACGGCGCGCTTCCTCAAGGGCCGTGGTCTCGAGCCCGACGGCGAGAGCCAGCCGGGCCGTCGCCGCCGCCACATCCAAGTCCCGCTCGAACAGCGCCCCCGCTACCCGGTACTCGGCCAGCGCTCTGAGCGAATCGCCCACGAGCTCGAACTGCCTCCCCAGTTCCATCCGGGTGCGGTAGCTCTCGGGGTACGCCACCACGCTCTCGACCAGGACGGTGCGGCTGTCCGACCAGAACGGCGTCCTGGTATAGGTGCGTACCGAGTACACCAGCAGCAGCGCCCCAGCGCCGATCACCGTGGCCCGCTGCCACCGCGTGCCCACGGCCTGCGCGAGGACCCATCCAGCTGCCAGTGCCGGCGCCAGGGCGAAGAGGTACAGGGCACGCTCCGCCAGCACGGTCCCCGAGGCGAACACCAGGTTTGAGGTCGGCGCGTAGGCGGCGAGGCCAGCAAAGATGCCGAAAGCCACAGCGGGCGCGCGCCGGCGGGACAGCAGGCCAAGCGCCACGATCGCCCCCATCGCGAGCAGCCCCAATGCCGCCAGGGCGGTGAACGCAGCGCGCCGCGGGATGACCTGGGGGTTGTAGTCGTACGCGAGCCGCAGGGGCCACGTGAGCAGCCGGAGCACGTCGAGGTAGACGGGCAGCATGGTCGCGAGCCGCTCGCCCGGCGCCGAGTCTCTCAGGGCGGGCGCGACCGTCACCGCCACGTAGGGACCCGCTACGGCGTGCCAGATCACGAGCCACACGACCGTGAGTGCGGCAACCGCGAGGAGCGGTCCAGCCACGGGGCGGCGCCCTGGACCGCGCACCAGCCAGGCGTCCAGCGCGAGGATCGCGACCGCGACCGCGGCGTGTTCCTTGGACAGCAGCGCCAGGAGCACCGAGAGCAGCATCACGCCACCCCATGCCACGCCCTCGCGGCGGCCGGCGGCCGAGCGGTACCGGCGAAACGCCAGCAGCGCCACGAGCAGACCGAGCGCCGCGAGCAGCTCCGCCCGCCCCACGACGTTGGCCACGGCCTCGACGTGCACCGGGTGGACGGCGAACACCAGCCCCGCGGCCAACGCGCCCGCGGCCGGAAGCCACGCAGCCGCCACCAGGACGACGAGGCCAGAGACCAGCGCGTGGAGCAGCACGTTGTGGACGTGGAACCAGCGGGGCTCTCCCCCCGACAGGCTCCAGTCGACGGCGTAGGACATGATGGCCACCGGCCGGTACAGCCCCGCGTGATGTCCCCGTCCCCCCGGCCAGTAGGTGGAGAACCGAGCCTCCCATGCGGCGGACACGGAGTGCGCCGCGGGATTGTCCCAGATCACTGCCACGTCGTCCAGCGCCCACCTATTGCGCGGCGCGTTCGCATACACGAGCACCGCCGCCAGTGCGGCGATGACGGCGGCCCGCCCCGCCGTCAGCGGCGCCAGGCTCAGCGACGCGGCACGCACCCGCTCTCCACCGCCCCCTCCGGGAGCTGCTCGGGTGTGAGATCCGGCCTGAGCTCAGCGACACGCGCGAGCGACCGCGCCACCTCGGGACAGTACCCCGCCTGCAAGGCGGCATCCGCCGTGAGATACCAGTACTCCCAGGTGCCGGGGAAACGCCACGCTACCTGGCGCCGCCACGTCATGGCCTCCAGGGGATCACCCCGTTGAAGCGCCACGTCGGAGAGCGCGATCATTACGAAGTGGTTCCGGGGATCGTCTGCGAGCGCGGCCCGCGCCAGAGCCTCTGCTGTGTCGAGGCTTCCGGCGCGCACGAAGTGCACCGCGGCCTCCCCCGCCGTGCGTGCCCTGGTAGGGTCGAGCCGGAAGGCGCTCCGTAGCGCCCGTCCCGCATCGAGCCAGCGCTTTTCTTCCTCGTACCGCCGCGCCAGGAAATCCCACAGGTTGGGTGAGGTCGGCACGATGTCGAGGGCGCGCAGCGCCAGCGTTTCGCCCCGCTGCCGTTCGCCCTGGGCGTAGGCTGAGGCACTCAGGATCCGGTACGCACGGTACGAGTCAGGGGCGTCCGTCACGAGCCGGGAGCGGAACGGCTCCGCGCTGGCCCAAACGGGCACCCGTGTCAGGGTCCGGGCCAGGGCCAGCGAGACCGCGAGGGCGACCACCCCGACGCCGACCATCCGGCGTCGCTGGGCTAGCTGGTTCGCGATCCAGCCGCAGAGCAATGCCACACCGACCGATGGGAGGTACATCGAGCGCTCGGCCAGCAGGGTGCCGCTCGGCACGAGCACGTTGGAGACAACGAGCAGGGTGCCGCCCACCCAGGCGAGCGCGAAGGTGACGAGTGGCACGGTGGCCCTCGCCCGAACCGCCACCACGACGCCCACGAGCACCGCCACCAGCCCCATCACGCCCGCCACTGAGAGCTGCGGCGTCACCCGCAGGAAGTCGGGCGAGTAATCGGCCGACAGCCTCAGAGGGAAGACCAGCAGGCGCAGGTACTGCAGCACGACCGGTGCCATGACGAGGCCGCGTCCCACCAGACCCTCACCCTGTAGCCCCGGCGCCGCACTCACCCCCGCGAGCCCGCCGACCACCAATGCGCGCACCCACAGGAACTCGGCCGTGAGCGCCACCGTGGCGGCCCAGAGTACCCAATGCCGCTCGAACCGACTGGCGAAGCGCTCGCCGCGGCTCCTGGCATCGAGCCAATCCACGAGCAGGAGGAGCCCCGGCGTGGCGAACGCACTCTCCTTCGATCCCAGGGCGAGCAGCAGGAGAATCAGGCACCCGCCGGAGGCGAGCCAGCGGCGCCACGAGCGATCGTCCCGCTCGGCCAGCGCTCCGTCCCAGCGGTACACGAGCGCGGCCGCAACGGCACAGAGACCGGCCAGCACCTCCGCCCGCCCCACCACGCTCGCTACGGCCTCCACGTGCACCGGATGAACCGCGAAGATCGCTCCGGCCGCCGCGGCGCCGAAGGCCGGAAGCCACCGCCGCGCGAGGAGGAACACCAGTGCGCTCGCGGCCACATGCAGCACCACGTTCACCGCGTGGAACCAGTGGGGGTTGCCGCCGCTCAGCGTCCAGTCGAGTCCGAGCGTGAGGGAGGTGACCGGACGGTACAGCTCCGGACCCCTCCACGGCTCGGTCACGATGGCTAGCCAATTGGCGATCGAGTGGAGCGTCGTGTTGCCGACAATCACCGCTACGTCGTCGTACACGAACTCGTGCCCCACGCTGGCGGCGAAGGCGCCGAGGGCCAGGAGGGCGCAGGTGAGGAGCGCGAGTCGCTCGGCTCGGGTCCACCGCGGCGCGCGCTCCTGCGCCCGGGTCACGGCAGCTCCGCTGGCTCCAGCAGCTCTTCCGCCCGGCCCAAGCGGCTCAGGGTCGGCACGCCATCCGGATCACCCACGGGCGGGGCGAACCGCCACACCTCCCAGCCGGCGTAGCGGCCGAGCAGGAGCGGGTTGCGCTCGTTCCGATCGCGGGCGAACACGATGCCGCTGTGAAGCCCGACGGGATTGCGCCACGCCAGATTGCCGTAGAGCGTGAAGCCGGCCCGGTCATGCTCCAGCTCCGCGACACACTCGGCGGCCAGCTGCCGCGTCGGCCACAGGCGCAGGGTGGGATCGCGTGACCCGCCCACCAGCGGTGCCTGGGCATCGGCCGCCGCGTAGCGCCGCTCGAGTCGCGCGATCACGGCCTCAGCCGGGAGCTGCTCGGACCGCGCCTGCATGGCCAGGAGGTGGAGCTCACAGGCGTCCAGTCGGTGATAGACCCGCTCGACGAGGCCGGGAGGGGCTCCCAGCGCCCACAGATCTGTGATGATCCGCGCTCCCCAGCTCTCCGGCACGAGCACCAGCGCCCGGTCCACGCCGGCGCGAGCCAGGGCGCGCTCGGGGTGCTGCTTGAGGGCCGCCGGCAGCCCGGTCTGATACACGCGGAAGCGCCGCGGCAGGAGGTCCACCCACCCCCAGGCCAGCACCAGGACGGACGCACCTACGACGGCCGCATCCCACCGGATGCGCGGATCCGGATGGCCACGCGCCGCCAACCAGAGCCAGCGCACCGCCCGGGCAGTGGCGATGATGAGGAACGGCGCGGCTATGTAGTAGAAGCGGGGGCCGGGGTAGAAGCCCGAGTGCCAGTACAGGAAGTACAGGGCCGGCCCTGCTACTACTCCGAGAGCGAGGGGTAGGTCGTTCAATTCGCGCCTCCGAGCCAGGACCGCCCACATGCCGAGCAAGAGGAGCGCGGGGACGGGCCACTCGAACAGGTAGATGTGCAGGCGCCGGATCGCCGAGACCACATTGGCGAGTCCGATGAGCGGCGTGTATGGACGGCCCCACGGGTCGAGGTGGAACCCGAGCTGGTGTGCTTCCCCCCACAGCAGGGTATACCCGAGGTCGAGTGGGCCGCCGAACAGGCGCCAGTTGTAGTAGCCCAGCGCGAGCACCAGCGGGAGCCCGCCGACCGCCAGGCCCGCCACCGCGCGTGGCCGGCGCGCGAGTCCAAGGTACACCAGCAGCGGGAGCGCCCCCGCCACCGCGTCGAGCGGCCGAGTGGCGAGCGCCGCGCCGAGCAGCAGTCCGGCGCCGAGGTAGTGTCGTACGCCGGGAGCGGGCGCGAAAACGCACGCCCACGCGCCCAGGACCAGCGTCACCGACAGCGCGTGATTCATGTACGTGGCCGACATGAAGAGCACCCACGCCGACGCGGCCCAGAGGAACGCCGCGATGCGGGCCGTAGGGGCGTCGAACATGCCGCGCGTCGTGACATAGACCAGCACCACTCCCCCACCGCCCAGCAGGGGGTTCACCAGCCACTCGGCACGCAGCACCATGCCGATCGCGAGCGCGATGGAGTGCGCGGGAGGGAACTGGGACACCCATCCCGCTCCTGTGATCCAGGTGTTGGCGAACAGGAAGAACTCGGGTGGCTGGGGAGCGGGCGCCGCCACGCTCCCCGAGCTGAACACGCGGGCCTGGAACAGCTGGGCGACCTCGTCTATCAGGTGGGGGTTGGCGGCGAAGGCGACCCGCATGGTGTAGGCAGCAGCCCCGGTGAGCAGCACGGCGAGGCCGCCTACGAGCACTGTGTCGCCCCAGGCGGGCCACTCGGGGGCGCGCCACTGCACTGTGCGAGCCAGGCGCCCTACCAGCGCGCCGGCGACCGTCACGACCAGAATGCCGATGAGCCACGCCCAGGCGTGCATCCCCCAATCGGGGCCGCGATCCGGCGCGCCGACCCAGCGCGGTATGGCCAGCAGGGGCAGGACCAAGATCCCTACCCCGATCGCCCGCCACAGGGCCTGCGTCAGCGCCGGTGCCACCGCACCTTCGATTGACGCGTGAACAGGTTGAAGCGCAGGATGTGCCAGATGGCCGCCAGCCCGTCACGCCAGTCGATCTTCTTGCCCTCGGCGTAGGTCCGGCCGCTGTAGCTGATGGGCACCTCCCAGATTCGGGCGCCGGCGCGCGCCAGCCGGGCGGTGAGCTCGGGCTCGATCCCGAACCGATTGGAGACCAGCGGCAGGGCCTTCATGAGGTCCGCCCGCACCATCTTGTAGCAGGTCTCCATGTCGGTCAGGTTCAGGTCGGTGAGCATGTTGGACAGCAGGGTGAGGAAGCGGTTCCCGACGGAGTGCCAGAAGTAGAGCACCCGGCGCGGCCCCGACTGGAACCGGGACCCATAGACGGCGTCGGCCCTGTCGAGCCGGATCGGATCGAGCAGCAACTGGTACTCCATGGGGTCGTACTCCAAGTCGGCATCCTGGATCACGATGACGTGTCCGCTGGCGGCCTGGACCCCAGCGCGCACCGCGGCTCCCTTCCCCAGGTTCTTGGGCTGGCGAATGACCCGATCGACGAGCCCTGCTGCTTCGAGCCGATCCAGCACCTCGCCCGTGCCGTCCGTCGAGCCGTCGTTCACGACCACGATTTCCACCTGGAGCGGCACCTCGCGGATCCGCCGGACACTCGCTTCGACAGTGCTCTCCTCGTTGTAGGCGGCCATCACCGCCGTCACGACGATCCCGTCCGGGTCCTGGGGCAGACGCCGAGAACCAGCCTCGCGCGACTCACCCCCCCGCGGTCTGCTCCCCATCACCGTCGCGCGCCGTTCAGCACCACGTCCACGTACGCGCCGAGCAGCTGCAGCCGCAGATCTGCTCCGGCGCGCATGTCCGGCGGCGCCAACTCGTCGTAGATCTCGCCGGCCCGCTGGAAGTCTCCGACACGCAGCCGTGCCACCACCGCCCCCTCCAGGAGCTCCCTGCGCGGGATCCACCCGTCCTCCGCCGCACCGCTCGCGATGAGCGCATCCGCCGCCTCTGCCGCGATCCCGAAGTCCCAACCCCTGAGCCCCCGATAGAACTCCACGACCCGGCGGGCCTCACCGGGTCCGTCGTGGCGCTCCAGTATGCGCTGCACGCGTGTGTAGAACGACTCGTCCACGAAGCCGGCGGAGCCGCGGTGTAGGTCCTGCTCCACGTCGCGCATCTCGGCGAGCCAGAACCGCCAATCGCTGGGCGGCTCCCCGGCACCCAGCAGCTCGCCCCAGCGCAGGGCCCGGTAGCGGGCGGCGTCCAAACCACGGGGCAACGCCAAGGAGTCCACGGCAGCGGCGGCCCCCGAGTCGCGCAGCGCCGCCGACAGGGCGAGGGCCCGCTGGCGCGGGACGGCGGCGAGCGACGCGCTGGCCGACGTGGCAGGTCCGAAGCGGCGCAACGACACCGGCGCTCCGATGTCGACCCGCTCAGTGGCGAAGGTGGCGAACCCCCGTGCCGTCCGCGCCAGGTAGCGAGCGCGCTCCGCCCCCAGATCGAGGACCGGGTAGAAGTCGGAGTTAGGCTGTCCAAAGCCCGCCAGCAGCGGAAGCAGCACCGCTCGGTGGGTCACCCGTGCCGCCTCCAGTGCCTCGGGACTCGGCAGCACCGTGTGGCAGTAGTCTTCCCTGACCGCCTCCAGCTCGAACACCGACCAATCGGGCGGCGGGAGCGCAGGCGCCGTGGTGGCCACGATCAGCATGTCTCCGCCGTTGGTCAGGAAGATCTCGTAATCCGCGAAGTGCTCGTGGAGGGCGGCCAACATGCTGAGAACCAGGCCGTCGTTCAGCTCGTACAGCTGAAACCACTGACCGAACACCCCGCCGTCACCGAGCCAGTGGGAGACGCGACCATAGAACTCGCTGGTGAACAGGCTGGCAACGCCGCTCACCCATGGATTGGACGGCTCGGAGAGGATGATGTCGAACTGCCTGTTCGCCGAGGCCATGTAGGTGCGCGCGTCCTCGATCACGATGTCGGAGCGCGGATCGTCGAACACCCGGCGATTGGCGGGATAGAAGACTCGCGAGCCAAGCACCATCTCGGGCTCGATCTCGATCGTGACCACTTCCTCGAGCGAGGGGCCGCCCAGCAGGAAGTGCGACGACATTCCGGTCCCGTGGCCGATCACCGCGGCCGCCCGCGCCCGCGGCGCGTGGGCCAGCGCGTACAGCGCCGTGAGGGACTGCGTCGCGTAGTCACCCGCCAGGGGCCGTCGCGCGGTGGTGTCCGTGCATCCGGCCAACCAGAACCCCGGGAGGCTGCCGTCCACCTTCCCGTTGGTCGCGATCGCTACTGTGCTGTCATCGCCACGCCGCCAGGCGGCGACCGTCGCGGTTCGCCCGTCCTGATAGAACAGGTACTCCCGCTCGACGTCGTCCGAGGGGCGCCGCCCCGTCCGGAAGACGCCGCTTCCCATGACCCGCTCGTCCAGACCCCCGGGGACGCTCGCGGCTAGCGCCACTAGAACCGTGGCGGCGAGCGCCGCGTACGCCAAGCTGCGCGTTCTGCCCGGGGAGGGCGCCAGCGTCCTCAGGATCAACACGCCGATCGCCATGTCCAGCGCCGCCCCGGCCACGAGCAGCAGCCGCACGCCCAACAGCGGCATGAGCACCAGCCCCGCCAGGGCCACACCGAAGATCGAGCCCAGGGTGTTCACCCCGTAGACCGAGCCGATGGCCCGCTCTCCGGTAGCGCTAGTGAGCAACGTGCGAGTGATGAGCGGGAGCGTTATGCCGGCGCAGAACGTGGAGGGCAGCATCACCGCCAGGCACAGCGCGTAGCGGGCGATGGTCAACCCCTCGTATCCCCCGTCCGTACGGGCGAACGACTGCATGAGATCCGCCATCCAGGAGAACGACTGGACGTACAGCGGCAGCGTGGCGAGGGCGGAGCAGCCCATGATCCACTGCACGATCCCCAGGGCACGGAGGGGTTTGCTCCAGCGGTCGGCCCGGCGCCGCACCCAGAACGACCCCAGTGCCAGCCCGAGGATGAAGGCCGAGAGCATCAGCTCGAACGAATGGGTGGCGCTGCCCAGCACCAACGCCAGCATCCGCAGCCAGGCTATCTCGTAGATGAACGACGCGACCGCCGTCCCGAAGCTCACGCCGAGCAGCAAGAGCAGTAGCTGCTGTGGCCCCAGGGCGGCCGCGTCCGTCGCGGCGACCCGCACCGGCTCGCCGGGAGCGGTCTCGCGCACCGGCTCGCCCGCCGGTCGCTGGTGGGCCACGAACCCGCTACCCAGCGCCGCCACCAGGTTCAGCATCGCCGCGACCAGCAGCGTGCCCGGCAGCCCCGCGAGCCGTAGCAGATAGAAGCCCGCAACCAGCACGCCGACCGCAGCACCCAAGCTGTTGGCGAAGTACAGGATGGCGAGCGTGCGGCCGGGCTGTTCCGCGTGGCGCCGCAGCACCCCAGCCCCCATCAGTGGGAACGTGGTGCCCAGAAGAATGGACTGGGGGAGGATCAGACCACCGGCGATGATCCACTTCGCGAGGGTCAGCGATACTCCGCCCCCCAACGCGGGGAACAGGGTCGCGTAGGCGAACCCGGTGACGCCGCCATAGATCTCGTGAAAGAACAGCCCCACGGCTCCCACCACGAGCTCGACGCCGGCATACCACTTCAGCGGATCGGCGAGGCGCTCGGAGCGGGACCCCACGAGCATGGCCCCGAGGGCCATGCCGCCGAGGAAGATCCCAATGGTCAGAACCTGGGCGTACGCCGCGTGGCCCACGAACAGGCCGAGGTAGCGGGCCCAGATCGATTCGTACATCAGCCCGGCCGCGCCGGAGAGGATGAAGACGAGGTAAAGAAGAAGTCGCACGAAGTCTTCCTCAGCGCACGGCGAGGCCTCCTGCCTCGTACCGCGCCAGCTTGCGGTAGAGAGTGGACGGATCGATGCCCAGCACCTCGGCGGCCCGGGTCTTGTTGCCCCCCTCCGTCTGCAGCACCCAGAGGATGTAGGCCCGCTCGATCGCTTCCAGCGTGGGGTTGTGCGGTGCGCGCTCCGCAACGAGCGGCTGCACCTCGAGTGAAGTCACTCGGTCCGGCAGCGCACCGCCCTCGACGACGTCATTGGCGCTGAGCAGGACCGCGTGTTCCAGCGCGTTCTCGAGCTCCCGTACGTTGCCCGGCCAGTCGTACGCCAGGATCGCTTCGAGCGCGTCGGCCGCCAGCGTCTTGACCGGTTGCGCTCGGTCCTCGGCAATCCGCCTGAGGAACGCCTCAGCCAGGATCGGAATGTCCTCCCGGCGCTCCCGCAGTGGCGGCAGCCGCATCGAGATCACGTTGAGCCGGTAGTACAGGTCGGAGCGGAACGTGCCCTGGCGGATCGCGTCGTCGAGATCACGGTTGGTGGCCGCGATCACTCGCACATCCACCGGCACCGGCTCGGTGCCGCCCACCGGAAGCGCCTCGCGCTCCTGGAGCACCCGCAGCAGCTTCACCTGGGTCGACGGCTGCATCTCGGCGATCTCGTCGAGGAAGAACGTGCCACCGCCGGCGGCGGCGAACAGCCCCTGCTTGTCGCGCACCGCTCCGGTGAACGCCCCCTTCACGTGCCCGAAGAGCTCCGACTCCAGCAGGCTCTCGGGGAGCGCGCCACAGTTGATCGAGAAGAATGGCCCCTCGTTTCGCTCGGACAGCTCGTGGATGTAGCGCGCCACCAGCTCTTTTCCGGTGCCGCTCGCCCCCAGGATGAGCACGGTGGACTCCGTCGGTGCCACCTGCTCGGCCAGCTGCAACACCTCGAGGAACGGCTTGGCATTGCCGATAGGCTTCATGGACCTGGACCGCTCCCGCTTCCGGATCTCGCGCCTGAGACTCTTGTTCTCCGAGCGCAGCTGGCGGTACTCGGCTGCGCGCCGGCAGATGGCGATCAGGTCATCGTTGGAGAAGGGCTTCTGGATGTAGTAGAACGCGCCCTGGTTCACCGCCTGGATCGCCGACTGCAGGGAGGCCTGAGCCGTCATCAGGATGACGGGCAGCTCGGGGTCCTGCTGTCGGGCGGCCTCCAGGATGTCGATGCCCGAGACCTGCGGCATCCGCACATCGGTCAGCACGATGTCGGGCGGCGAGGCCCTGAGGGCATCCAGCCCGGCCCTGCCCCCCTGTGCCGTCTCGGGCCGGAAGCCCTGGTTCTTGAGCAGGATCCGCAGGGTCTCCAGGATCCCGGACTCGTCGTCGATGATGAGAATGCTCGGCTGGGACAACCTCATGCCGCCACCTCCGTGGTCCCACTAGTCGGCAGCAACACGCTGAACACCGTTCCCCGCCCGGGCGCGGAGTCGAGCAGGATCACTCCCCTGTGGGCCTCCACCGCACGCTGCACGATGGCAAGCCCGAGCCCCGAGCCACCCGTGCGACCGGTCACGAACGGCTCGAACAATCGCTCTCTGAGGCTCTCGGGGATCCCCGGCCCCTCATCGGAGACTCGCAGGAGCACCGCGCTGCCGAGCGGCAGCCCCTGCGGCATCTCGGCGGGCTCGGCCTGCCGCACCTCGACCCTGACTCGCGCCTCTCCGTCGGTGGCCTGCACCGCGTTGAGCACCAGGTTCACTACCACCCGGTGCAACAGATCCTCGTCCCCCTCGAGCGACGCCGGCTGGCGCACGACCTCGATCAGGGCGCGCTCGCCACAGTCGGGATGCTCGCGCACCACGGCGGCGGCCTTCTCGGCCACCGTACCCAGGTCGAGCCGACGCGGCTCGGTGACGCGCACGCGCGAGAAGTCGAGGAACTCGGTGAGCAACCGGCTCAGCCGGTCGCTCTCCCGCACCACCAGCTGTGACAGGAAGCGCTCGTCCTCGTCGCCGCGCGCAGGCGAGGCCAGCTGCTCGATCGAAGAGCGGATCGAGGCCAGGGGATTCTTGATCTCGTGCGCCAGGGACGCGGATAGCTCCGCCACCGCCTCGAGGCGTCCGGCGCGCAGGTGCAGCTCCTCGAGCCGCTTCTGGTCGGAGATGTCGGTGAAGATCGCCGTGACCGACGGGGTAGCTGCACCGTTCTCGATGCTCGTCGTAGTAACCCCGATGGGGAAAGCCCGCTCGTCGCGCTGGACGCGGCCCTCCGCCCGCAGGGTCTTCGCTCCACCGCTCTGGGTGAGAGCGATAGTCTTGAGCAGCTCCGGCGCCCGGCCGCCCACCAGCTCATCCAGGCTCCGGCCCACCAGGTTCCCAGATCCGAGCCCGAGGAGCTGCACCGCCGCGGGGTTGGCGTAGAGCACGCGCCTCTCGCCATCCACGGTCACGACGCCACTGGTGATGTTGCGCAGGATGTCGGCCGCCTCGAGGGTGAGGCGCCGCACCTCTCGCTGCAGGATGTCTCGCTCGGCCTCCATGACGCGCACCCTACTGGCGATCAAGCCCGTGGCGATGAACACGACCACGAACACGGCGATCTGGAGCCAGACCGCCACAGACAGCTGCACCGGCTGCCACCAGATGATGTCGGCCAGGTACAGCAGGCTCGCGAGGGCGGTTATCAGCAAGCTCGATGCCAGCGGCATCACCACCGCGCTCACCGCGATCACCAGGACGTAGAGCGCCGGGAACTGGCTGGCGGGCCCCTCGGTCACGTGCACCACCGTCGTGACCAGCCCGAGGTCGAACAGCGCCTGGGAGTAGAGGAAGGTCATCCCCGGCTCGACGCCCCGCACGTGGGTATACCACACCGACAGCGAGGTGGCGATGAGACTCGAGATCGCTGCGACGGCGAGAATGAGGATCGTCTCGGGGGGAACCGCCTTGAAGTAGAAGGCGGCGGCGACGAAGACCACGATGGCCACCGTCACCCTGCCCAGGTAGATCCACCTCAGGATCCCGCGGGGCGACGGAATCCCGCTGCCGCCGGGCCGCCTAGACCCGGCGGAGCGGGATCTTCTGCTCATCCAGCGCATGGCTTCAAACCTTCAGTGACTCTGGCAAAATGCAATACCCCGACCGCTCGAAATGCCAGACCCAAGCTCTCGCAATCTGCCCCACGAGTCGGTGTCATACGCCACAATCGCGACACCGATCTCCTTGTCTGACAGCGGGTTCCGGGGGGCTCGCCGAGATGGCGGGGCGGCCCGCGCTTCGCCGGGCGCCAACGCCGTAAGTCAAGTCATTCTAGCGCATTGCTGAGGGTGCGCTGGGGGTCGCTGGCGCTCTGTTCCGCTACTCCAACTCCGCCCGCAGCCGCTTGTACACCGCCCGCAGCGCCTCGACGCGGGCCCAACGCTTGTCCTCCGCCGGTATCAGGACCCACGGCGCCTGGTCGGTGCTGGTCCGCTCGAGCATGTCGCACGCGGCGGCTTCGTAGGCGTCCCACTTCTTGCGGTTGCGCCAGTCCTCCTCGGTCAGCTTGTACTGCTTGTAGGGCGTGGTCTGCCGGTCCTCGAACCGGCGGAGTTGCTCCTCGGCAGAGATGGCCAGCCAGAACTTGAGCACGACGGTCCCGGACTCCGCGAGCTGGGCCTCGAACTCGTTGATCTCCGCATAGGCCCGCTGCCAGTCTTCGCGACCCGCAAAGCCCTCGATGCGCTCGACCAGCACCCTGCCGTACCACGAGCGGTCGTAGATCGTCACGTGCCCGTGGCGCGGGAGGTCGCGCCAGAAGCGCCACAGGTAGGGGTGCGCCGCCTCCTCGTCGGTCGGGGAGGCCACGGACTTCAGGCGGTAGAACCGCGCGTCCAGCGCCGCGGTCAGGCGCCGGATCGTCCCGCCCTTCCCGGCCGCGTCGGGACCCTCGAACACCAGGATCACCGAGCGATCCGACTCGTGCAGGCTCCTCGCGAGACGCGCCAGCTTTCCCTGGTAGCGGTTCAGTTTCTGCACGTACTCCTCGCGGCTAACCTGGAGACCGAGATCGAGCTGCCGGATGACGTTGATCTTCGGGGGCTGCGGCAGGTCGGGCGCCGCGGCGACGGGCTCCACACGGGCCGCCTCGTCGAGCGCCTCCCGCAGCCCCCGAATGAGCGTGGTGACCACGGTGTAATCGCGGTACCGGGCATCTGCGGCCTCCACGATGTGCCACGGCGCGACTCCCGTGCTGGTGAGGCGCAGGCAGGTCTCCGAGACCGCCCGGAACTCGTCGTACCGCTTCGCGAACTTCAAGGTGCGCTTGGAGATGAACCAGCGCTTCTCGGGGTCCTTGCGGGCCTTCTTGAGGCGCTTCTGGTATTCCACTTTGGCCAGGTGCAGCCAGAACTTGAGGACGGGGACGCCCTCGAAGGCGAGCATGCGCTCGAAGTCGCGAATGCGGCGCATCTCGCGCTCGAAGGCAACGTCGTCGATGCGCTCGAACGCGTGATCCACAATTGGGTCGGTGTACCACGACCCCAGGAGGATGGCCATCTTGCCGCGGGGTGGGAGTACGCGCCAGAAGCGCCAATACGGCGGCCGCTCCTGCTCCTCGGTGGTAGGATCGCCGAAGGCATGGGCCTCCACCCCCCTGGCGTCCATCCACTCCAGGAGCGTGTTCATCACCTCGCCCTTTCCGACCCCCTCGACACCACCGATGATGACGATCGGCCCGAGCTGCGACGCGGCCACGTCCCGCTGCACCTGGAGCAGCTCGGCCCGCAGGACGGGCACCTCCTGCTTGTAAGTCGCCTTGTCGAGCTCGTTGCCGACTTCCGCCGCCTCGAACATTTCACCGCCCGGGAAGGCCGCTCGCCGCGGCCGCGAACGACGAGGCCGGCCCACTCGCGGGCCGGCCTGATCTCTTTTACATCGTGATGCTGCCGCTACTCCGACAGCCGTGTAACATTTTGCGCCGCCGGCCCCTTCTCACCCTCCACCAACTCGAACTCGACACGTTCCCCTTCAGACAGCGACCGGAAGCCGGCGCCCTGAATGGCCGAGTAGTGGACGAAGCAATCACGATTGCCCTCGTCCGGGGTGATGAAGCCGAAGCCCTTGGCGTCGTTGAACCATTTCACCTTTCCGGTCGCACGCATCACGGCTCCCCCATCCGTTGCTGATTGCTGCGGTGTTTTCGCGGTCTCACGCCCCCGCTTTGGGCTGGTCGCGCCGGCCAGGACGGCAACCGTCGAGTGCGCGACCCCTACGCAAACGGAGCCCGCGTCAGCGGGACGCGGGCTCCCTCGTTCTCTTCCCTACTGTACGGCGTTGATCATGTCGAAGATGGGCAGGTACATGGCCACGATCATGCCACCCACGACCACGCCGAGCACCACGATCATGATCGGCTCCATCAACGAGAGGAGGGCGCTCACGGCGGCGTCCACCTCATCGTCGTAGAAGTCGGCGATCTTGCTGAGCATCTCGTCCAGACCGCCGGTGGCCTCACCCACCGCGATCATCGACGTCACCATTGGCGGGAATACACCCGACTTCTCGAGCGGGGCCGCGATGGTCTCACCACCGGCGATCGAGCCCCGAGACTGCATGACGGCGTCGTGGATCACCTGGTTACCGGCCGTTCGCGCCGTGATCTCCAGGCCCTCCAGGATCGATACCCCGGAAGAGAGCAGCGTGCTGAGCGTGCGCGTGAAGCGCGACACCGCAGACTTCCGCAGCAAGTCGCCCAACACCGGCATGCGCAGCAGCGCCCGGTCGATGTTGAGCCGGCCTCCGGGCGTCTGGTAGTACTGCTTGACCGCGAAGAAAAGGCCGATGACGACCAGCAGCATCAGCCACCACCATCCCTGCAAGAGTTGGCTCATGCCGATCACGACGCGCGTCGGCAGCGGCAGCTCGAGGTTCACCGATGCAAACATGCTCTCGAACGTGGGGATTACGAAGATGAGCAGCACCACGACCGCAATGATCGCCACCGAGAAGATCACGGCGGGGTAGATCATTGCGCCCTTCACCTTCCGCACGATGGCGTCGTTCTTCTCGAGGAACGTCGCCAAGCGCAGCAGAATCGTGTCGAGAATACCGCCCGCCTCGCCTGCCGCCACCATGTTCACGTACAGCTGGCTGAAGGCGTTCTTGTGCTTGTCCAACGCGTCGGCAAGGGTGTGGCCGCTCTCGACGTCGTACACGACCTGTCGCGTGACGCCGGAGAGGTGCTTGTTCTCGGTCTGCTGCGCCAGGATGTCGAGGGCCTGGACCAAGGGCAGTCCCGAGTTGATCATCGTCGCGAACTGCCGGGTGAATATGACGGTGTCGCGCGTCGGGATCCGGCCGCCCCTCTTCCTCTTCTGTTGCTCGCGGACCCGGACCACCATCATCCGGTTCTGCCGCAAGTGCTTGACGACGTCCTCCCGCGACGGGAGATCGACCGTTCCTGTCGTCTCCTCGCCTGTCGCCGTGCGCGCGGTGTACTCGAAAACTGGCATAGGTGCTCTCCTCCGCCGCGGTTACCGCCGGGCCGCCATCGCCCGGGCCCCCGCGCCTTCCTCGTCGGGCACGTCTTCCCCGATCATGCGCAGGAACTCGTTCTGGTCCGGCGCCACCCTGAGGCACTCCTCCAACGACACCTGCCGGCCCATGTACAGCTGATACAGCGAATCGTTCAGCGTCTGCATGCCGTGCTTCTTCCCGGCCTGCATCGCCGAGTAGATCTGGTGAACCTTGTCGTCGCGAATCAGGGCGCGGATGGCCGGGGTCGCCACCATGATCTCGCACGCCATCACGCGGCCCCTGCCGCCGGTCTTCTGCAGCAGCAGCTGCGTCACGACGCCCTCCAGCACGAACGCGAGCTGCGCCCGGACCTGGGACTGCTGGTGCGAGGGGAAGACGTCGATGATGCGGTTGATGGTCTCCGCCGCCGAGTTGGTGTGCAAGGTGGCGAAGGCGAGGTGCCCGGTCTCGGCGATCGTCAGCGCGGCCGAGATCGTCTCCAGATCGCGCATCTCGCCGATCAGCACGATGTCGGGATCCTGCCGCAGGGCGTACTTGAGCGCGTTGGCGAACGACTTGGTGTCGGTCCCCACCTCGCGCTGGTTCACGATGCAGCCCTGGTGCCGATGAATGAACTCGATCGGATCCTCGATCGTGATGATGTGGCCTCTCCGCTCCTGGTTGATCTTGTCGATCATCGCCGCCAGCGTCGTGGACTTCCCTGAGCCGGTCGGCCCCGTTACCAGCACCAACCCCCGGGGCCGCTCCGCCAGCTTCCGCAGCACCGCAGGCAGGCCCAACTCGTCGAAGGTCTTTATGCTGAAGGGGATCTGTCGAATGACGAGGGAGACGCAGCCGCGCTGCTTGAAGCAGTTGCCGCGGAATCGGGCCAGGTTCTGAATCCCGAACGAGAAGTCGAGCTCGTCCTCGTTCTCGAACCGCTTCTTCTGGTTGTCGGTCAGCACGGAGTAGGCTATCTGCAGCGTCTCCTTGGGCGTCAGCACGTGCTCCACCTTCGAGTTGGTGATATCCCCGTCAACCCGAATCTTGGGACGCTCGCCCGCGGTGATGTGCAGGTCCGATGCCTCCCTCTGGATCATCTCTTCCAGAAGCTCCCGGAGGTTGACACTTGCCCCGCCCTTGCCTGCGTCGGCCGTCATACTTTACCCCGCGGTTTCCTTGACCACCTCTTCGAGAGTCGTGACGCCCCGCTTGAGTTTCATCATGCCGTCCATGCGCAGCGTCAGCATTCCCTCATCGATTGCCGTCTCCTGCAACTCGGCGGACGACGCGCCCCTGAGAATCATGCGTCGCAACTCGGGGGTCAGCGCCATGACCTCGTAGAGGCCCTGCCGGCCCCTGTAGCCGGTCCTGCCGCAGGCGTCGCACCCCGCGCCCTTGTGAAACTCGATCTCACTGGCCTCCTTGGGCGAGATACCCAGGGCTGCCAGCTCCTCCTCGCTGTACTCGTGCTCCTCCTTGCAGGTCTCGCAAATCCGGCGCACCAGCCGCTGCGCCACAATCAAATTGACTGCGCTCGCCACGTTGAACGGCTCGATGCCCATGTCGATCATGCGGGTGATGGTCGAGGCGGCATCGTTCGTGTGCAGCGTCGACAGCACCAGGTGACCGGTGAGCGCAGCTTTGATCGCGATGCCGCCCGTCTCGAGGTCTCGGATCTCACCCACCATGATGATGTTGGGATCCTGCCGCAGGAACGCCCTCAGGGCAGCCGCGAACGTCATCCCGATCTCCGTCCGCACGAGGACCTGGTTGATCCCGTGGATGTTGTACTCCACGGGATCCTCGGCGGTCATGATGTTCACTTCCATCGTGTTGACGCGCGACAACGCCGAGTACAAGGTCGTCGTCTTCCCCGAGCCCGTCGGTCCGGTTACGAGCACCATGCCGTACGGGTTCAGGACGCTGCGCATGAGATCGTGCTCGGCCTTGGGCTCGAACCCGAACTTCGTCAGATCGAGGGTCAGGTTCCCCTTGTCCAGGATCCGCAGCACGATCTTCTCGCCGAAGATCACGGGGAGGGTGGAGACACGGAAGTCGATCACCCGGTCCCCCATCTTCATCTTTATCCGTCCGTCCTGGGGGACCCGCCGCTCGGCGATGTTCAGGTTGGACAGGATCTTGACGCGGCTCGTGAGCGCCGCCTTCAGCTTGATGGGCGGCTTCATGATCTCCTGCAGCGAGCCGTCGATCCGGTAGCGCACCCGGATCTCCTTCTCGAATGGCTCGATGTGGATGTCACTGGCGCCGCGCTTGACCGCATCGGTCATGATGCCGTTGATCAGCTTCACAACCGGGGCGTCGTCGACGACCTGGACTCCTCCCTCCTCCTCCTCCTCCTCCTCGACGATCTCGAGGTCCTCGTCCTCCTCCATGTCCTTGAGGAGGCTCTCAAGCTGGGCGTCGGTCTGTTCGTAGTACCGCTCGATCGCCGTGCGCAGCGTGAACTCACCCGCGATGACCGGGAAGATGTCGAACCGCGTGATGAACTTGAGGTCGTCGAGAACGGTGTGGTTCGTCGGGTCCGCCATCGCCACGGTGAGCAAGCGGCCCTCCCGCTTCAGCGGAAGCACCGTGTGCTTGAGCGCCACATCACCGGGAACCAGCTTGATGATCTTGTGGTCGACCTCGAAGCGTGAGAGATCGACGGCCGGTACCCGGTACTGCCGAGCCAGCATCTTGGTGATCTCGATCTCCTGGATCATCCCCAGCTTGACCAGGGTGTAGCCCAGCCGCATGCCCGAGCCCCGCTGCTGCTCCAGCGCCTGCTGGAGCTGCTCGCGGGTGATCAGCCCTTCACTTACGAGGAGATCGCCGAGACGCTCAGTACTCGCCGGTGCGGACGTCATCACTGCCTTGGGGGGAAACGTCGAAGATCACTGCAAGTCCTTTGGGCGCAACGAGGTAACGGTTAAAGTATGACCACCCCAAAGGGTGTCAAGGGACGCGTACCAGCCCGCGCAATCGTGCCACGGTCGCATCCCCGATTCCCCGCACCCGGGTGAGATCCTCCAGTCGCCGAAACGGCCCGCGCCGGCGCCGATCCTCAACGATCGCCCGGGCTTTGGCTGGCCCGATGGCGGGAAGTCTAGCGAGTTGCCGGACAGAAGCCGTGTTAAGCGTCACAATCTCGGGCACTTGGGAGGTCGTGGGCCGTCGGGCGGCGGCCGCGGAGAACACGACGTGGCGCCTAACGGCCTGCAGCACGGCCGGACCCACACCGGGCACCCGATCCAGCTCTTCGAGCGAGCCGAAGGGACCGTGCTCCTCCCGATCCGCGACGATGCGCGCGGCGAGCGCCGGACCGATGCGCGGCAGCCGAGCGAGTTCGGCGGCGGGCGCCAGGTCCACGTCGACGGTCTCACCCTGACCCAGAGGGCGCGCCAGGCGGGCGGCCTGCTCGGCTACCGAGTCGCGCTCCGGCCGTGACGGCGTCGCCCCTCGGTAGGCCACCGCGCCCGGCGGGGTGGCGCCACCGACGAACATTCTGATCAGGAGGCCGGCGGCAGCCAGACTCAGCAGGATGAGCGCAGCCTTGCGGTCGTCCGAGGAAGACACGGGGCCACGCTGTGCCACGCGCCCGGTCCCGCATAGGCGTTTCGGCGAGCGGTGGGGCGGATCGTTGCGGCCGCTGTGGCGTTCGCGGCTACCGCAGCAGCGCCACGGCGACGTCGCCTACGATCTGCAGCGACGCCGCGCTCACCTTGTCGAGCGTGTCCTCGGTAGTGTGCCAGTGGGGGTACTCGAAGTCGATCACGTCGATGGCACGGATCCCGACACCCAGCAGCGGGATGTGATCGTCGGTCATCGTGTATCCCACCGACGACCGGAACACCCGGCCGTGTCCCAGCTCTCGCGCGCGGTTCCAGACCCGCTCCACCACCTCGGGCGCCCGGTCCACCGAGTTGCCTTCCTGAAAGATCTCGAGGTCGCGGTCACCCACCATGTCCCACACCACGGCGAACAGCGGCAGGGCGTCGGTGTCGAGCGAGGCGGCGTAGTGACGGGACCCGAGCAGAACATCAGCGTCTGCGGCGAAGTCGCCGTAGTCCTCTCCATCCACGAACACCAGGTCGACGCCGAACTCCGAAGGACGCAGGCGCAGCACATCGGCCACGCCGATCAGCACGGCCACCCCCGAAGCCCCGTCGTTGGCACCGGGAACGGGCAGACGCTGCTGCCCCAGATTGGCGCTGCGGTCGGCGCGGGGGCGGGTGTCCCAGTGCGCCACGTAGAGGATGCGCTCCCGCACCTCCGGCCGGAACCGGCCGATGAAGTTGCGCAACCGCAGCGTGTCGCCGTCGAGCGTGACGTGCGTGAACTCCTGCACTTCCACCGAATCGGCCCGCCGGCGAAGCTGCTCCAGGATCCAGTCTCCCGCGCGACGATGCCCCTCAGTGTTGGGGACCCGAGGGCCGAAGCCGAGCTGCGCCTCCACGTAGCGCAGCGCGGCCTCGCCGTCGAACTCCCCCTGGCCCGCACCGGCGCCGCAGCCCACAGCGATGAGTATCACACCGGCAACCCACCTCATCGGATCTGCCCCGAGACGAAGTTGATGTCCGCGTAGATGGTGAACACGACTTGCGACAGGGTCTGCGAAGTGTGTCGCTGATCCGTCAATACGTAGCTGAACGTCATGCCCCCCCGCAGGGTCTGCGTGAAGCCCGTGTCCATCCGGATGTCCAGTTGGTCGCGCCGGCTGTCGGACACGGTGCGGCAGTCGGCCGCGCCCGTCTGCAGGAGGCAGACGGCGAGGGTAGAGGAATTAAACGCGATGCTCGTCTGAACGCGATTCCCGCTGGGCACCAAGCTGCGGGGGAGATTCCACCCGAAGTTCGCGCTCGCCCCCCAGGCGCGGCGCTCGCTGTCGGTCCGGTTGCCGGAGGTCACCACCTCCGTCCTGGTCTGGCTGAACTGCGCAGCGGTGGTGATGCCCGGTGACCATGACAGGGTGATCGTCGGCGCCAGGAACCGGGAGTTGTTCTCCGTGACCACGCTGTCGCTCCCACCCAGCGCGGAGATCGGCTGCACGCTCGACGCCTTGACGACGCGATACTGCAGGCCCGCCGACACGCTCGAAAGCACGGAGCGAATTCCGGAGGACGGGCTGTACGCCCACGAGAAGCTCAGCGACGGCCACTCCCGATTGCGCTGCGTCACCTGCGTCTGCACGTCGCCGCGCCGGGACCACGCCTTGTTGGTGAGGTCACGGTAGCCCAGCCGGAACAGGCCGCCCAACGGCAGGCGCAGTCCGGCCGCCGCGATCACCGTCTCGAGTTCACCCGTGGCGGTGGCCGGTACGCCATGCCGTGTGCGGAAATCCTGCAACCCGCCGAGGGCCAGGCGGTACCCCAGATCGGCATCGAAGGGCGCCCGATCGAAGCTGGAACGGAGGTCCCGGGCGAAGGTGAAGTCGGCCGGGAGGAACAGCCGGAACAGCTCCGTCACAAAGCCCGAGTCACCGGCGAGGCCCTGGACCAGCCGCGCCAAATCGAGGGAGGCACCGAATTCGGTGCGCCGCGCGTTCCCAATGGTCTCCGGGGGCCTGAGCGTCGTGTCCTCGACGGCGCGCACGGGTTGGCTCTGGTTTGGGTCCCGCGTGAAGTGATACCTGGTGGTGAAAACTAAGCGGGGGCGCAGCCAGCTGCTCACCACCGGTGCGATGTTCAGGCCAGTGGTGAGCGTACGCCACCGCTCGAAGCCTGTGTCCCAGCCGAGCAGCTCCCCCCGCTCCTGCTCGATCAGGCGGCCCACGACCGTAGTGTCGCCGTAGTCCTGGAGGTCGCGCGTACTGGCCCAGTTCACCCGGATCGCGAAGGACTGGTACGGCCGGAAGTCGAACCCCAACTCGTTGCGCCACGTGTGAACGATGCTCGGCAGTGGCGCGAGCGCGGTGTCGGCCTCCAACTCGACAGGCACCCGAAAGGTGAGGCGCTCCGTCCTGGTGTTCGTGAACGTCGATGCGTACGTGAGCCGGAACGGGTTCCACCGGAACCGGGAATCCCGCAGGGCCTTGCCGAACTCGCTCTCGCTGATCCAATCGGGCAGCGAGTTGACGAAGTTGATGAAGAAGGTCGGCGCCCCCTGCACCGTGCGACTGCCAGGAACGTTGTCGTACACGACCCGCGCGCCCCGGTGGCGGGTCTCGGAGCTGTTGAACGACGTCGCGGCCGTAGCGGTGTTGCCGCGCACCTGCACCGTGACCGGGTCCACCAGGGCCCGCTCGACGGTGCTCTCGCCTCGCTTCACGCGCCGCAGTGTGACGTCCCAGGATGTGGCCGAGCCCTCGGGCTGCCGCAGGTTGGCGAGCCGGTCCGCGCGAATATCAGTGTTTCTCAGGTAGAAGGGATCCGCGCTGTTGCTCGTGTAGCGGAACGTGAGCGGCATGCTCAGACCCCACGCCTGGGGAAGCAGCTTGTCCAGGCGGAAGAGCATGCCGAATCTCGTGGCCGCGTCGGTCACGTAGCTGGGACGCTGGTCGAACTGGCGGAACCGATCGTCCCGCAGCGAGTAGCCGAAGTCGAACTCCGCCACGTCGGCGGCGGCGAGGCGCACGTCGATCGCCGCAGCCAGTCCCGCGTCGTCCACCACTCCGTCCAGCCGAATGTCGTCCACCCACAGCTCTGCCACGGCGATGGCCGTGGTCTCCTGGACCCGCAGGATGCCCGCGGCGACCTCCGAGACCCGTGCCAGGTTGGGAGGCGAGATCGCCGGATCCCTGACGTGCACCAGGTAAGGACCGTCACACGCGACGTACGCCGTGGTGTCGCCTCCGCAGGTGGCCGCACCGGAAGGCGGCGCACCCGACAGCCACGCCGACTCGACGTCGGCCCGCAGGTCGAGCCAGCGGGCCAGGTCCACGAGGACCTCCGGCTCCCAGCTGTCGGTGCGGACCGGCGTGCGGTACTGATAGAAGTTGTGCTCGTCCTGCCCGACCTTGATGAAGAACTCCAGGTCGCCCTCGCTCCACCCCGGGCCCCGCCCCCGCGCCCACACCCGCAGCCGCTCGTACGCGAGGAAGTTTTTATCCGCCTCTACGGCGAAGCGGACCAGGGCCTCCGCCCGCTCGCCCTCACGCAGATCCTCCGCCAGCACGCGCAGCGACTTCTCGTTCACCTGCGTGACCCCGAATTGGAACGCCTGGCTCGTCTCCTCCGGGGCATCGGTAGTGCCCGGTGGTGACTCGTAGTCGAGATGCTCGTCCTCGGTGCTGACCGTGGCCGCGCTCACCTCGCCGTGGAACTCCCCGTCGCTTCCGCTGATGCCAGCGATGGGCGTGGACGCCCGCTTTACCCAGGGCGCGCCCACGAACCGCATTCTGGCAAGCGCGATGGAGAACTCCTCCTCGACCCCAACCTGATCGGGGGCCACTACCGTGAGGCGCAGCGCCTCCACCTGGCGAACGTTGGGCTGCCCCACCTGCACCGAGTCGAGACGCAGGGGGATGCGGTAGAGCCGCCACGTCATGGGGCGTCCCACGTCGTCGACGACTGTCCCCCCCGACCGCACGAAGTAACGAGGGTCCCCGACGACGAAGGTGTAGCGCAAGAGGTGCTCCTCAGTCGCGCCCACTAGGATGTCGAGACGGTTGTCCCCGTCGAGGTCCTCGGTGTCGAGCCGGCGGTTTCGCCGCGAGCAGATCGCGCGCAGGTTGCCCAGCCCGAAGGTGGGCAGCCCGACTACGTCCTGCAGGTCGCACAGCGGCAGCTCGAAGCGGACCTCGTTGGCGGTCTCGTCCAGGATCGTGTCCACCACATCCCCGCGGATCCCGCGGTCGTCCACCAGGGCGTTGTACACGGCCGTGAGCGAATCCCGCTCGGTGTCGAGCCGACCCACGCCTTCGAGCTGCAGCCCACTGAACAGGGTGTCGCCGCCCTGCACCTGGAACGACGTGGGTGCGGGTCCTACCACGTCCTCGAACACGGTCCCGAGGTCGATCACCAGCATGGCGTTCTGCTGGCGGGCCTTCATGTCGGCGTCCTCGAGGACCCAGAACTCGAGGAACTCCGAGCGGGAGAGGTCGATCCCGACGCCGGACCCGAAGCCGAAGGGTTGCGTCACGCTGCGCCAGCGCGGTCCCGGCGTGTGGGGTAGGAACCAGCGCGGCGCGCCCGTCAACGGATCGGGGGCACCACCCACCGTGTCGGGCTTGAGGGTGAGCCACAGCACCGGCTCCACCGCGATCCCCGTTCCGGTCAGCACGATCGTGCTGTCGATGTCCTGCGGCCGGAACTCCAGCACCTCTCCGCCGGGGGTCCGCACCAGGTTCTGCCACACCAGCGGGACGGCGTCCTGGTCCGAGAACTCACCGCCCGCCCCCAGGTAGTTGGGCGGCAGACCGAGACCCGAGGCCGGCATGCTCCCCAGCTGGTACTCCCGCTCCACCAGTGACACCTTGAAGGCCGATTCCTGCTGGAAGTCCTCCACGTAGGCGATCCCGGTGGCGTTCGGATTGGGGTTGGACACGGCTACCTCACCGGTGACGTCGAGGCGCGAGGGCACTGTGGTCTCGATGAGCGGCAGCGCGTCCAGCACGCGCGTCAGGCCGTCGGGCCGGAAGCGCAGCTCGGCCCCGAGACCTCCCATGAACCCGGCCTGCGGCTCGAACCCGAGCTGCGGCCGGGTCAGGCTGGTCCGGTCACGCTGGAACATGCCGATGGCATGCAGCCGGCTGTCGCTTCCGAGGTTGTAGGTGGCCGCGAGGCCCAGAATGGTCTTGGGCGCGAAGTCGAAGAGCTGGTTCTCCTCGAACTGGGCCGTGATCTCCGTCGGGCCGAAGAACAGGGAGTCGGGATTCAGGAAGCGCACTTGCCCCAGCTCGTAGTCGATCTCGTAGTCGCGGCCGCGCGCCAGCTCGCGGTCGCCAATGAACAGCTTCTCGCTGGCGTCCCGCACCTGAATGGCGCCGAGGCTCAGCGTAGAGCGGTCGCCCGCACCGCTCGCCTCGTAGCGGAACCGCAGGTGGAAGCGGGGCGGCGGGGCTTCCGTGGCCAGCAGATACGTGGGTGTGCGGTACAGCGAGTCGTTGCGGTCTCCGGCGACCAGCGCGGCGCTGTCGGCGAACGGCGTGAGGTGCGGGTACACCACGAAGAAGTCCCTTACCGGCGCCCCGTTGCCCGGATCGCGTGTGCGGGGGAAGACCCGGTTGAACTCATCGATCGTGGACGGGTCGGTGCTGAGCGCGAGCCCCAGCCGCGATAGGTACGTACCTTGGCCGTCCAGCGGCCGCTCCGACTCGTTCACCACGACGGTGAGCCGGATCGTGGTGCGGGTGATTCCGCTCCCACCGATGCGGTACGCATTACGCATCTCGTAGAAGTAGGTGGGGACGTCCGTACCCCGTCGGGGCTCATAGACGAGTCGCAGGGTGTCCCCGTCCCCGTTCACTGCTGGGAAGGTGCCCACCGTGTCGCCCGATGCCCTCGTGTAGGAGACGGCGAGGAAGTCGTCGGTGCCGAGCCGGTTGGCGAGCGCGAACCACACGCCGGACGGATCGAGGTAGTAGTCTCGTCCCTCCACCAGCAGCTCCCACGTGAAGGGACCGACCCGCTGCGGGCTGTCGTCGCGCAGCGCCACCGCCTCGATGCCGCCCAGGTTGGGGTTATCCTCCTCCCGTCCCACCTGCGCCCGCAGCCGGTACACCCGCACGCCGGTGGGGCGCAACGTGTCGGGCAGGGTGAACGGGTCGATCTCGAGTACGTCCACGTCTGGGTAATCCGGGAGCGCCAGCGGGTTCACCACGAAGAAGAAGCGGCCGCTCTCGAAGTCGAGGTCCCGTGCCTCGAAGCTCACGGGCTGCGTGGTCGCGTCGCCGACGCGGAAGGTGCGGGTTCGCACCGCAGAGCCCTTCTGCTGGGCGAAGATCGTGGTGAGCTCCATGGGACCCAGCTGCGCCTCGGCCTGGATGCCGAACGAGTTGGCGGGGATCGCTGCAGTGATGAACCGGAAGGGCGGAGCACGGAAGGTGACGTTGCCCAGCTCCACCCGGCGGAGGACCTCGTCCTCGAGCCCCTGATACCACACGTTGATGTTGTTGTTGACGCTGAACTCCCGCTTCGTGTCGAAGTCAACGTTCACGTGGAAGCGGTCGCCCACCACACCGCTCGCCAGCACGCGGAAGTCCTCGTCGAAGCTGGGCGTGGGGAAGCCGCCCTGGCACCCCGACCCGGGGGCGCTGACGTCCGCGGCGGTACAGCGGGCGTTGCGCAGCCGGTCGAACTTCATGACCAACCGCGACTGGAGGTCGAGGCTCAGGTCTGCGTAGCGCCCCAGGGCTTCCAGCGTGGCCGGCTCCTCCTCGGGCTCGGCCAGCTCCTCCGGGCGGGGGATCGCGATGCGGCGCCGCCGCACGGTGTCTTGCGGAGCGCGCGGGGGCGGGGCCACACTCGCCAGGAGACGGGCATGCTGCCGCGTCAGGCGCGACCGGGCTATGCGCTCCCGCGTGGCCAGCTCCCAGCGCAGTGCGGCCAGCTCGGGCGTGGTGCGCGGCCCCAGCCAGCCCCCGGGCTCCAGGGCGACGCTGCGGCGCAGCGCGAGCGGCTCGTCGGACAGTCGGATGCGGAGCCGCGGCGGCGGCGCGACCGGCTCCTGTGCCACGAGCGGACTCGCCACGACGAACAAAGTCGTAAGGGCTAGCACTACGCGGCGGCGGGACACTCTCGACCAGGCAGCGGGGTAAGCCTTGTATGTGGGGAAGTTTCGCAATATAATGCCGGCTCAAGTCATTACAGGCAAGTAAGTTACGGCCCCAGATGAAGATCCTGAACCGCTATCTCCTGAAACAGCACGCGCGGCCGTTCTTCTTTGCCCTGTCGGCCCTGACAGCCTTCGAGCTGATTCGCCAGATCGCCCGCAGGCTGGGCGACCTCATGGGCAAGGGCCTGCCATGGACGGTGATCCTGGAGTACTTCCTGCTCACGATCCCATTCCTCATCGCCGTCACCCTCTCCATGTCGGTCCTGGTCGCCGTGCTCTACACCATGAGCACGATGAGCGGCGACCGCGAGCTGACCGCCATGCGGGCCGGGGGCATCTCCATCGGGCAGCTGCTGCGACCCCTCCTCGCGGCCGGCGCCCTGGTGGCGTTCGTCTCGTTCCTGTTCGGCGATCAGATACTGCCCCGCACCAACCACCGGCTGCGGAGCCTCATGACCGACATCTACCGCACCAAGCCCACGTTCTCCCTCAAGGTGCACGTGATCAACGAGGTGCAAGCGGGGCGCGTCATGCTCCGCACGGCGCACATCGACCCGGCAACGTACCAGCTGCGCGACGTCACCCTCTACAACCTGGAGGAGCAGGTCCGCAACCGGACGGTCTACGCCGACAGCGGGTACCTCGCCTTCGCGCCCAATCAAGAGGATCTACACCTCACGCTGTTCGATGGCTCGATCCACGAGTTCGAACGCGATGACCCCCGCACGTTCCAGCTGACCGACTTCACGACGCAGGTGATTCTCGTGCGGGGCGTGGGCAGGGAGTTCGTCCGCCGCGAGACCAGCGAATACCGCGGCGACCGCGAGATGGGGGTGTGCCAGCTCGAGGAGGTCGCACTCGCCGCCCGGCGGGAGCGACGCCGCGCCGAGATCCAGGCCGACGCCGCCCAGCTGAACGGCCTCCGCTCTCTGGTGGGGCTGCCGGAGATCCCTCCCGACACCGCGGTCCCGGCCGCACGGCCGAACCTCTACTGCCGGGCCCTCGCGTGGTTCACGGGCTGGCTGGCGCCGACCGAGTTGGAGGCGCAGGAACCGCAGCGCGATGCGGCCGAGCAGACGGTCCGCACACAGGCCGATGAGGCGGCCCGCGGTGAGATCGTGCGACGCGTGCGCCCGCGCGACCGCTCCAACCAGGTGCGGCTCATGCGGAGCCGGGCCGAGACCTCGCAGACCCGCGAGGCGGTCTACCTCGTGGAGCTTCACAAGAAGGGATCGATCGCGATCGCGTGCATCGTGTTCGTGCTGGTGGGCGTCCCCCTCGCCCTGCGGTTCCCGCGCGGCGGCATGGGGCTGGTCCTCGGGGCGGGTATGGCGATCTTCGCAGTGTACTACGTCGGGCTCATAGCCGGAGAGTCACTCGCCAACCGGCTGATCGTGCCGCCCTTCATCGCCATGTACGCCTCCAACATCCTGATGGGCACACTCGGGGTCGCGGGTCTCTGGCTGGTGCGACGCCAGGGGACCACGCCCCCACCTCCTGCGCCAGTACGGCTCTGGCGGCTGCTCAGGGGACGCAACGCCAAGTGACTCCACGTATCCTCGACTGGTACCTCCTGAAGGAGTGGCTGAAGGTCTTCGTGCTGGCGGCGTTCGGGCTGCCGCTGTTCGTCATCATCATCGAGCTAGCGGAGAAGCTCGACGAGTACCTACTGAAGGACCTGGAGCCCTCGGCCATCGCTCTGGGATACTTCTTCAGCATGCCCGACCGGATCTTTCTCATCCTCCCGGCCGCGGTGCTGTTCGCCACCGTGTTCAGCGTGGGCAACATGAACCGCCACTCCGAGCTCACCGCAGCCAAGGCCTCGGGCCGGGGCATGTACCGCACGGTGCTCCCAGTGCTCCTTGCCGCCACGCTGGCCGCGGGGTTCGGGCTGGTGATCGGCGAGCTGGCCCCGCCAGCCACTCGCCGCCAGCTCGAGCTGCTGGAGGAGCAGGAGCGCCGCTCCCAGTCGACGTCGCGCTACAACTTCGTGTACCGGGCCGAAGAGGGCTGGGTGTACGCGGTGCGGCAACTCAACACCACGCGCTACCAGATGCGCGACGTGGTGCTGGAGCGGGAGGGGACGGGGCCGGAGTACCCGACGCTCGCCGTGCAGGCGCGCCGGGCGCAGTGGGACACCACGCAGGCGCGCTGGACGCTCGGCAGCGGCCGCTTCCGGGTGATCACGGGAGCGTCAACCGAGATCGCCTTCGCCTTCGACTCGATGCGGCTGCGCAGCCTGGTGGAGCACCCCGCCGACCTGCTGGTGGAGCCCAAGAAGCCGCAGGAGATGCGCTACGCAGAGCTCACGCGCTACGTGGACGCCCTGGAGCGCTCGGGCGGCGACGGGCGTTTGCTGCGGGTCGAGCTGGCCCTCAAGATCGCCGTGCCCGTCACCTGTATCATCATCGCGTTCTTCTCGATCCCGTTCGTGGCCGCCGGCCCCCGGGTGAGTGGCGCCTGGGGCGTGGCGGTGGCCCTCGGCACGGCCGTGGTGTTCCTGGTCCTGGTACAGCTCTCCCGCACCATCGGCTCGGGCGGTCTCATCCCACCCACCCTCGCGGCGTGGGTACCGAACATCGCCTTCGGGACGACGGGGCTGTGGATGTTCAGGCGGGCGCCGACCTAGGCCGCGCGCCCAGGCCGCACAAGCAAAGCGGGGGCTCGTGCGAGCCCCCGCTGTCTTCCTCTCTCCCGATCCCGGCTAGAAGTCGTACCGCAGGCCGAACTGCATGCGCCAGCGGGAGAACTCGTTCGAGAAGTTGAACTTCGAGGTCGGTGACGGTCCCTGGTACCGGCAGATCGGGCGGTCATTGGCCGTGTCGTAGCCGACCGTCCGCAGGATGTCGTCGCTGTTGAATGCGATCGACTTCACCTGACCCCAGTCCTTGTCCAGCAGGTTCAGCACGTTGAACACGTCCCACACGAACGTGATGTTGTGCTGCCCCCCGCCCAGCGCTTGCGCGGTGCTGCGTCCCCGCGTGCCGCGGCCACCTTGCGGCCATCGTGACCAGGAGTTACCACCCCACGCGGCCGGTTGGCAGCACCACCAGCCGGCCACTAGCTTGGGGCAATTCGCCTGGACCCTCTCACCGGGGACGCACATGGCATCGTACGGCTGGCTCTCCATTCTCCCGCCGGTGGTCGCGATCGGGCTCGCGATCAAGACCAAGCAGGTCTACCTCTCCCTCGCCCTCTTCGTGTGGCTGGGGTGGACCATCATGAGCGGCTGGGACCCCGTGGCGGGCCTGATCCAGTCGGTGAACGTCTACCTCGACACCGCCACCGACCTCGACAACGCGCGGGTGTTGATGTTCAGCGTGCTGATCGGGTCGATGATCACGCTCACTCAGGCCTCCGGTGGCATGGAGGGCTTCGTGCAGGGGGTCGAGCGGTGGGGGGTGGCCCGCTCGCGGCGCTCGGTGGGGCTGCTCACCGTCGGTGTAAGCATGGCGGTATTCCTGGAGTCCAACTTCGGCCTGCTGGTGTCGGGGTCGGTGGCGCGCCCCCTGTTCGACAAGTCCCGTATCTCGCGAGAGAAGCTGAGCTACATCATCGATGCCACATGCTCGCCCAAGTGCATCCTCATCGGGAGCCTCCTGCCGCTGAACGCCTGGGGAGCGTACGTCATTGCCCTGCTGGTGGCCCAGGACGTGGAGCGGCCGAGCGCGCTGCTGATCGCGGCGGTGCCCCTCAACTTCTACAGCGTACTCGCCCTGCTCCTGGCAGTGGGGGTGGTGCTCGCCGGGTGGAACCTGGGACCCATGCGCGAGGCCGAGCGGCGCGTGACCGAAGAGGGCAAGCTCCTGCGGGACGGCGCCAGGCCCCTCATCTCCGAGGAAGTCTCCATGGAGCGCGCCAAGGAGGGAGTGCCGCGCCGAGCCATCAACATGGTGCTGCCCATCGTGACCATGGTGCTCACCGTACCCCTAGTCCTGTGGCTCACCGGCGACGGAGACCTCTCGAGCGGCAGCGGCTCCCAGGCGGTGCTCTGGGGGGTGATCGTGGGCGTGTTGGTGGCGGTCGTGTCCTACCGGCTGCAGGGGATCCTGACCATCCAGGAGTCGACCGAGGAGATCATCAAGGGGATCCAGGGGCTGGTACCGCTGGTGATCGTTCTGTCACTGGCGTTCGCCATCGGCGCCACGACCCGGGCGCTCGGCACGGGCGTGTTCGTGGCTCAGGCCGCGCAGGCGACGCTCCACACCGGACTGATCCCGGCCATCGTGTTCCTCCTCGCCTGCTTCATCGCCTTCTCCACCGGTACGTCGTGGGGCACGTTCGCGATCATGATCCCGATCGTGATCCCCATGGTGGAGCTGCTGGGAATCAACGCGCCGCTCACGGTGGCGGCGGCGCTGGGTGGCGGCATCTTCGGCGATCACTGCTCGCCCATCTCCGACACCACGATCGTGGCCTCCATGGCGTCGGCCACCGACCACATCGACCACGTGCGCACGCAGCTCCCGTACGCGCTGCTGGCAGCGGGGGCCGCAACGGTGCTGTTCCTTACATTCGGGTTCGTGCTGTAAGCTGAGGGGGGGACCCTCGATGAAGACACTCCGCACTCTCGCATACGTCACGGCGGCATTCGCCTACGCCATCATCGTGCTCGGGTTCGTGGTCCGCATTACCGAGTCGGGCATGGGGTGCGGCGACGACTGGCCGCTGTGCAATGGCAGGCTCATCCCATCGTTCGACAGCGCGCAAACGGTGATCGAGTTCGTCCACCGGCTCGCGGTGCTCGGGCTCGCCGCCCTCACTCTAGTTATCGGGTGGTACGCCTACCGGCTGCGCGGCTCCCCCGGGGGATCCGGCCCGGGGGGGACTCTCCGCCCCACGGCGTGGGCCGTGATCCTCTTGGTCGTGCAGTCGCTGCTCGGCGCCGTGACGGTGAAGCTCGAGCTGCCCCCGCACACTGTAGTCCTCCACCTCGGCACCGGCCTCGCCTTGTTGGCCGCGCTCGTGGTGCTGGGCCTGCGGGCCGGCGTCCACGGTGGCGTGACGCAGCCGCCCCCCGGAGGGACGCCGGGTCGCGGCGGGATCATCGGGGCGGCGGTGCTGACGGCGGCGGTGATCCTCATGGGGGGGATGGTCGCCACCACCGGGGCAGCACCGGCGTGCCAGGGCTTCCCGCTGTGCAGCGGGCAGCTCTGGCCCACCGCTACTGAGACGGGCCTGCCCCACATCCACTGGACGCACCGCCTGCTAGCCTACGCGCTGTTCTTCCACCTGATCGGCATGGGTTTGGGGCTGCGCCGCAAGAACGCCGCGCCGCGCGTGCAGGAGGCGGCCTGGATCGTCGTGGCCCTCGGTGTGGGGCAGGTGATCGTGGGCGCCATCATGGTACTGTCGCTGCTCCAACCGGTGTGGCGAGCGGTGCACGCGGCGCTGGGCACGGCGGTCTGGGTGGGGCTGGTCTACCTGATGTGGCTGGCAGCGGCCGCGGTGCTCGCGCCGGAGCCGGCCCGGTCCGAAAGCTGACGCGCCGAGGCCGGGCACCACGCCTGGCCTCGACACTCCCCACGGACCCTGGCAAGCGCTCCCCCGGAGCGCCTGGTCGGGATCTCCTTAGACGATCAGGTCGGTCTGCGGCTCGGCCGGGGTGACCTCCGGTCCGTCGGCTCGCATCACCACGTTGATCTCGCTGCGCACGCCGAACCGTCCCGGCAGGTAGATCCCCGGCTCCACCGAGAACGCCACCCCCTCGAGGAGCTCCCGCACGTCGTGCGTCTCGAAATCGTCCAGGTGTGGCCCGGAGCCGTGGAGATCGAGATCGATGGAGTGCCCGGTCCGGTGCGTGAACGCGTCACCGTAGCCGGCCTGGGTGATCACCTCCCGCGACACGGCGTCGAGCGCCGCACCGCTCAGCCTCTCGCCTGGCCGCGGGCCACGGCGCAGCCGTTGCACCACTGCGTCGCGCGCCCCCCGCACCGTGTCCCACACCCGCACCACCTCCGCGGGTGGCGAGCCGGTGAACGCCATCCAAGTCTGGTCCGCCCACACCGTCTTGGGTGAGAGGCGGGCCCAGAGATCGAGCAGCACCACCTCGTCCGCTGCCAGCGTGCGGTTGCTCGATTCCTCGGGCGAGTAGTGGGGGTCGGCCGAGTGCGGGCCGAAGGCCACGATGGGGGGGTCCTCGGTCTCGAGCCCCGCGGCCGCGAGCTGGTCGAGCACGCTGCGCTGCACCGCCACCTCGGTGGCCGTTCCCACCTCCCCAATCACCCGCCGCAGCGTGCTGCGCGCGATGTCGGCGATGGTCCCCGCCGCCCGGCGGTGGTCTTCCAGCTCCTCCGCCGACCAGCGCGAGGCAAACTCCGTCACCAGGGGGGCCGACGGCAGGATGGTAGCGCCCTGGCGCTCGAGCAGCTCCACCACCCCGGCGGGCACCATATCCAAGTAGGGCACCGCGTTCTGCGGCGAGGTCTCCATCGCTACGCGCCGCCCGCGCACGAGCGTGGTGAGCAGTTGATGCAGCTCCTGCCAGGTGGTGTACGTGTCATACTCGCCGGGGAAATCGCCCACGGCCGGCCGGTCGATGGAGTGCACCACCAGGTGCGCCGGCCCAACCGCGGGAAGCCAGATGAAGAGGCGGCGGGTGAGCATGCCCGTCTCGCCAAGCATCCGCCGTGCTACCGGGTTGCTGTCATGGAAGTCGTACACCAGCCACCCATCCAGGCCGCGCTGCTTGAGCGTCGCGCCGAGGGCGTCGAGATCGAAGTTCCGCAGTGTGGTCATCGGAGGGTCCTCACGGGGCGCTCGCGGTATGCCAGCGGCAGGTCGGCGCGCCCTTGGCGCGGCAGGTATCGTGCAGCACGGCCCCATCGAAGTCGGTGAATGTCCGCAGGATGGCCGCCATAGCGGATCCGTAGAGCCCGCACGCGCTTCCGTCCGCCGTGGCGTCGGCAGAGGGTGCATCGTCCCCCACCGCGAGAAGCTGGTCCTCGCCGCTCTCCAGGTCGACGCCCAACACCTCCCACACCGCCCTTCGCACGAGCCTCATCCCGAACCGGTTGCGCAGGAAGCGCGGCAGCATTCGCCTGAGCCCCCGTGCCAGCAGCGACACCCGCCCGGTGGCGTGTCGTGCAGCCCGCCGCCCGGCGTCGGCGAACACCAGTCCGGAGTCGGTGCGGCGCCCCGCCAGCCGCAGAAGGGCCACCGCCTCGGCGCGATCCACCCGCGCGTTCTTGCGGGCCAGCCGCCGAAAGCGATCGATCTGCATCGCCACCGTGCGGCTCGTCCCGAGCCGCTTGGTGGCCACCTCGCGGCGGAACTCGTCCGACTCCCCGGCCGACGGTGAGTCCACATACTGCATCGCCTCGAGGACCGACAGCGGCACGATGGCGTGAACCGGACGCGCGGCTTGGGTATTCATGGAGGTAGTGCGTAGATCGGTAAGTCCGGCGCGCAAGTTAGCCCAACGCCTGGCGCGATACCAGAGCCGTTGCGCCGCGCGCGCCGCGGGGCGATTGTATGCGGCAGAACCAGACCGAAACGGCACACCGCACACTGTGGCAACCGAAGCCGACCGGCGCCGCTTCGAGGAAGAAGCGCTGCCCCACCTCGACACCGTCTATCGGGTAGCCCTCCGGCTGGCCGGGAACGAAGCCCAGGCCGAGGACCTCGCCCAGGAGACGATGCTCAAGGCCTTCCGGTCGTGGCATCAGTACCGGCCCGGCACCAACGTCCGGGCGTGGCTCCTGACCATCCTGCGCCACACGTTCATCAACGAGTACCGTAAGGCCAAGCGCGCCGCGATCGAGGTAGACGTCACCCACATCGAGCCGTTCACGGTGTTCGAGCACGTGCAGGACTCCGACCCCGAGGGGACGTTCTTCAGCCAGATCGTGGACGAGGACATCCTGCGCGCCATCGACCGGTTGCCCGACGAGTTCCGGGAGACCCTCGTGCTGAGCGACGTGGAGGGACTCCCGTACGCCGAGATCGCCAAGATCACGGAGGTGCCCGTGGGAACGGTGAAGTCGCGTCTCTTTCGGGCGCGGCAAGCGCTCCAGAAAGAGCTCTACGACTACGCCGTGGAGATGGGGTACATCAAAGGGCGTAAGGAAGAAGAAGAATGACGGACGGACAGCCTCGAGACATCGATTGCCGCGAGGCCCTCGATCGCCTGTACGAGTACATCGACGAGGAGCTCACCCCGGTACGCGCCGCGGAGGTACGACTCCACCTCGAGGAGTGCGCCCCGTGCCTCGCGGTCTCCAAGTTCGAGGACGCCTACGTTCGGTTCATCGAGGCCCGCACGCGAGTCCAGAGCGCCCCCGACGCGCTGAAGAAGCGGATTCTCCAAGAGCTCCTGTTCGAGACCGGCGAACACCAGGCGCCGTGACCCCGGGGGCCGCGGTCCTGCTGGCCGCCGGGCTCGCTTTCGCGGGACGCGCGATCCGCTGGCTTACGCCGAGTGGTGCTCTCGCCGCCGCCCTAGTGGGCGCGGCGATTCTCGTTGGCGCCGGGATCCCGGGCGCCGCCCTCCTCGCCCTGTTCTTCGTTTCCGCAAGCCTCCTCACCTACACGATCGGCAGCGCCCGCGCGCAGTGGCCCGCCGCTCAGCGGGGCGGCCGCACGGGGCGTCAGGTGCTCGCCAACGGCGGGTGGGCGGCGGCCGGGGCCGTGCTCCTTACGCTCACCGACGGCGGCTGGGCGGTACTGGCCGGTGCATTGGCAACCGCACAGTCCGACACCTGGGCCACGGAGATCGGCGTGCGCTCGAGCCGCCCGACGCGGCTCATCACGTCGGGCCGGCCGGTCACCCCCGGCACCTCGGGCGGAGTGACCCCGCTGGGTACTGCCGGTGGGCTCCTGGGGGCCGCCGCGATGGGCGCGCTAGCGCTCCTGCTCGGGATCCCGCCGGCTGCGGCTGCGGCAGCAGCCGCTGGCGGTGCGCTCGGTATGCTCGCCGACTCGCTCCTCGGGGCCACCCTCCAGGGCGTGTACTACTGCGATCGTTGCGCCGTGCAGACCGAGTCAGCCGTGCACGCCTGTGGCGAGCGGGCACGACCCGTGCGGGGGCTAGCGTGGCTAGGGAACGACGGCGTGAACTTCGCGGCCACCGGGCTGGGAGCCGCGGTGGCCTTCGCGCTATGGCGACTGGCGGGCGGTGCCTAACGATCCTTGAACTTGGCCAGCCGATACAACAGTGAGATAGCGTAGCCCAGGACCACCACCGCCGTGACGATGTACGCGGCCACCATATAGCCGGCGTTATCAGGCGTTTGCATTGACCGTCTCCTCCTCCCGTATGTCGCGCAGCACCGTGAGCGCGTGGCGCTGCATCAGAAAGCCGATGTACAGCGCCGTGTAAACCCCGATCGAGATCAGCAGCGTGGCCAGCATGACGCCCGGAAGCGAGGGGCGCTCCGGCTTCAGCAGCACGGGCTCCGGGTGCAGCGTGCGGAACCAGTACACCGTGACGTGGATGAAGGGCACAAGCACGAGGGCCATCACGCCCAGTACCGCTGAGAACCTGGCCCTGATCTCGAAATCGCTGAATGCGCCCCGCAGCACGAGGTAGCCCACGAAGAGCAGGAAGATGAACAGCGTGGAGGTGAGCCGCGCGTCCCACGTCCACCACGTGCCCCACACCGGCTTCCCCCAGAGGGGCCCCGTCGTGAGCATCACCAATGAGAACGCCACGCCGACCTCCGCCGACGAGCTCGCGACGAGATCGAACTTGCGGTCCCTAGTGATCAGATAGAGCAGGCTGAGCAGCCCGGTCACCGCAAAGGCCAGCAGCGCGGCCCAGGCGGCCGGAGCGTGGATGTAGAAGATCTTCTGCGCAGGGCCCTGAAGCCGCTCCACCGGTGTGAAGACGAGGGCGCGAATGTACACCCCCAACAGCCCGAGGAGCGCCAGTGCGGTGATCACGGTGCCAGTACGCGCGGACCGGATCGCTCGTTCACGGCGTGTCATTCTTCCAGTATCGCCTCGAAGAGGAAAAGTGAGAGAGTGAAGAAGATAATGACGAAGGCGGTGAGCATGCTAAGCCAGCCCGTCAGCTCATCGAACGGACGGAGCGCCACGATGCGCCGCGTGAGCTGAACGGCCGCGACGATCGGGGGGAATAGAAACGGCAACAACAGGACCGGAAGCATCACTTCCGAGAACCGCGTGCGCACCACGATGGCGCTGAACAACGTTCCCACCGCCACGAAGCCGACGGTGGCCAGGAAGATCACCAGGAGCAGGAGCCCCAACTGGCGCCAGATGGGGACGTCGTAGAACAGGATGAACAGCGGGAGCGACACGAGCTCCACGACGCCCACGAATACCAGGTTCCCCAACACCTTGCCCAGGAAGATCGCCGTGGGGGTGGCCGGGCTGAGCCGCAGCCCGTCCACCGCCCGGTTCTCCCGCTCCAGCAGGAAGGCCCGGTTGAGCCCCAGCATCCCCGCGAACGTAAACGTCACCCACAGGGCGCCCGGCGCGAGGTCTAGATCACTCACCGCCGTAGCATCGCGGGCGAAGTAGAGGATCGTGAGCACCAGGATCGCGAACACGAGCGAGGAGAAGAACGCCGTCTTCGTACGCTGCTCGACCAGGAGGTCCTTGGCAGCGATCGCCAGAGTAGCCCGGAGGGTGGCGTAGCTACCCACGGGCCGTCAGCTCCCGGTATCGTGTCACCACCTGCTCCGCATCGCCGCACGACTCCAGCGCCGCCATCCGTCCGTTCACCATGTAGCCCACCCGCTCCGCGGAACCCACCAGCTCCACGAGCTGATGGGTCGCGATCATCATTCCCGCTCCGGCCGACTTGAGCTCCGCCAGCACGTCGATGACGGTGTGCGACGCGGCGTCGTCGAGGCCGGTTAGCGGCTCGTCGAGCAGGAGCACGCGGGGCTCCGGCAGGAGCGCGCGGGCGATGGCGAGCCGCTGTAGCATGCCGCGGGAGAACGTCCCGATTCGCTCGTCACCCACGTGCAGCAGGCCCATCCGATCCAACAGGGCGTCTATCCGGGTCCGATCGCTCGTCCCGTGGAGTCGGCCGAAGAAGCGCAGGTTCTCTCGCGCCGTGAGGGCGTCGTACATCATGGTGTGATGCGCCACCATTCCGACGGCGCCGTGACGCTCGACCCTTCCCTTCGAGGCCTTGAGGAGTCCCGAGATCACGCGCAACAGGGTCGTCTTGCCGGCACCGTTGCCCCCCACGAGCAGCACCGCTTCGCCACGGGCCACCTCGAGTGACACGTCCCGGACCACCCAGCGGTAGCCGAAACGGCGGAAGACGCTGTGCAGGGAGAGCGTGGGATCAGCTTGCGGCATCGATCCGCTCCGCGAGCTCGTCCAGCGTGTACGGCTTGAGGAGATACCCGCTGTGTCCCATGCCCAGGACTTCGACCAGCGGCTCGATGCTGGCGTACGCGGTGGTGATCACGACCGGGAGATCGGGGTGATCGGAGCGGATCAGGCGTAACAAGTCGATACCGTCGGTGTCGGGGAGCCGCATGTCCAGCACGATGACATCCGGCTCGAAGTGGGCTAGCTGGGGGAGGGCCTCAGCCCCCGTCCCCGCGAACGCCATGTCGTACCGGGCCTCGTAGGCGCGCCGGTAGGCGCTGCGGAGGTCGGCTTCGTCCTCGATGAACAGGACCCTGCGGCGAACGTCTGTGGGAGCCATACCTGTGCTGAACCCAAGCGGCTGCAATATAGCACAGGGCGCTGGCTCAGGCGGGCTCTGCCTCCTCGATCTCGAACAGCCCTTCCGTCTTGGTGAGGACGAGAACGGCACGGATCTCTTCGCTGGGCCCGCGGAGGCGCACCACCTGCCCGGCCGGGTGCGCCCGGCGGCGCACCATGATCAGGGCTCTCAGCCCCGCGCTGTCCACGTGGTGTGTGGCCCGCATGTCCACCACAAGCCTCCCCTTGCCCTCGCGTAGCATGTCCATGAGCTCCACGGCGTCTCGCCGGAACGCATCGCACGTCTCCAGGTCGAGGCGCTCGGGAGCCACCAGCACCTGCTCCCTGCGAGCACGGGTTGTCACTGGGCCACACCTCCGGGGCGGCGCCGAACGCGCGCCGCGCCTTGCCCTCCCAAGTAAGAAAGCGCGATCGGTGGCTGCCAGGTACTTTGTCACAGGTTTCTAGCGCGTGAGCGCCTCACGGCTGCCTCACGGTGCCGCCGTTCAGCGCGACCTCGACGTGCCCCGCCTTCCGCTCCGGCTCAAGGGACTGCACCCCGGGGCGCCTTCTCCACGCATCGTATCTCGACCGTTCTGCTCCCGATCACTCGATGCTGGAAGATGTCGCCACGCTCGCCGACCCGGGCGTGGGGGCCGCGCTCAAGCGGGAGTGCGAAGCAGCGGGAGAGTGGCGGCCGGGGCCCTCACCCCGCCCGTGGGGCCGCGCGCGCGGTCCGCAGCCCGGCGATCGCGGCCACGAAGATCAGTGCGATGATGACCGCCGAAGCGATGCACCAGCGGCACCAGGCATGGATCACGGCCGCCTCGAGGTAGGTGAGATATGCGGTGAAGGCCAACCCGACGCCGGAGACGAGCGCCATCCCAACGGTGGGCTCCCGGCGCTCGATCCAGCGTGGCTGGAGTCCGATCAGGCTCAGCGCTAGGAGCACCACGTACCCTACCATGCCCCAGAAGGGCACCGGCACCCCAAGGAAGTCGGCGTAGTCGGAGAGCTGTACCGTCTCGCAGCCGCCGTCCCCACACATCAGCGAGCCCAGAAAGCCCAGTTTCCACAGCCACAGGTAGAGGCTGATGAAGAACCCGATGACCGAGAGAACGGCGACGGCCATCCGGTGGGTCATTGGCCCTCTGGCGGCATTGCCCTCGTCACGAGCGCGCGGAGGCTGTCGTACGGAATCGCCCCAGACACCATCAGCCCACCCACGATGAACGTGGGCGTCCCCGTCACCCCGAGCGCGACCCCCTGTTCCCTGGTGGCAGCGATGCGCCCGAGGTAGCGCTGCTCATCCATGCAGTCGTCGTACTGATCGAGGTTCACGCCGACGTCTCGGGCGTAGCCACGAAAGGTCCGACCCGGACGCCGATCCTGCATCCAGCGGCTCTGGTTGAAGTAGAGTTGATCGTGCATGGGCCAGAACAGCCCCTGCTCACCGGCGCACGCCGCAGACTCGTGCGCCAGGTTGCCCGCTGCGTGGTCGCCGAGCAGGAAGTCCCGGTACTTCCAGCGCACCACGCCGGTATTGATCAGCCGCTGCCTGACGTCCGGCTTGGTGAGAATGGCGAAGCGGGCGCACCACGGGCACTCGAAGTTGGAGTACTCGATGATCTCGACGGGCGCGGAGTCCGAACCCAACTGATAGCCATCGAACGCTGTCGCACTCACGGGCATAGGGTCCACCGCCCGCGGCGCGGAGTCACTGCGGCTGCTCGCGCGGGCCCACCAGATCGCCGCCACTCCCGCGACCACCAGGAACCCGAGTCCGAGGTAGAACGGCTTCAGGTTCATTGACTGCGCCATGGCTCACTACCCTCCTCGTCGGGAAAGTCCGGTTGGTCATCGCCGATCTCCGGCGACTCCTGCCGCCGACGCGCTTGCTCCACTATGCGGCGACTGTCGGCGACCTCGGGAGTATCGTACGTGGAACGCACCTCATAGTGGAACAACTCGCTCCGGGCATCGCCCATGAGCCTGATCAGCTCGGGGCCCGCCGCGAGCAGCTTCTCATCGTCGGTTAGCTCCCTGATCCGCGCGGCTAGACCACGCAGGAGCTCGACCAAGCGCCCCCTGCGGGCGTCGTCGTACGTCGGCTCAGGCATCCATCACTCCTCTGCTTGACCTCATCATTGATCGGTGCAATCTACTCACGTACTCGCCGTCTTGGACCGGTTTGCATGCGGCGCTAACACCGTTTACGTTTGGTACGCAGCACAGGCGCCCATTAACAAACAATAACAGGTGTATGAGTAGAAAGCGTACGCAGCAGCGGAAGACCGAGAACCCATCGGCCCTCGACAAGGCCCGGGACGAATTGTACAGCCACATCCTGCGGTGCGGCGTGCTGCAGGCCCAGACCGAGCACCAGCGAGATTGGTTCGACGACACCATCGAGTACATGGCCGAGCGGTACCCCACGCTCTCTGAGGAGGAGCTGACCAAGCTCCGCCGCCTCGGCGAGCGGTACTGCCAGCCGGTAATCCGGCACAGCCCGCCGGTCGGCGCCACGAGCTGACGTTGGCCCACCGCAGGTAGTAGGTGGAATACCCCGCTCCCACGGCGGGGTTCTTTTTCGTCGGTCCAGGCCCTACCGGCGGCCCGTGCGGAGCCGCAAGCGGAGTCCGGCCGCGAGCCGCAGGCCTCCCGCCAGACCCACCTCGACGAACCAACCCCTGCGCCCGCCCGGGCTCGACTCCACACCTGCCACGAGCAGGATGTACTCGCTGCTTTCGACGTCCGAGAAGGTGATGGTCGCGCCCCCACCGGCGTATGGGGTCACTCCCCGCTGCCGAAACGGGCTGAGGTGGTACGACACCAGCGCCTCCGCACTCCCGGCGACATCGCCCTCCCAGGACCCCACGCTCACCAGCACTCCGAGACGCAGCCGTCCGGAGGTGCGATAGGCGTAGCCCACTCCGCCGCCGATGAACTGAGCGGCGGTCACCGTGGCCACGGCCTGTGCCTGTAGCTCGTGGGCCTGCTGCGCCTCGGTCGGCCTTCCGAGCGCCGCTGCCCCGAGCAGCAGGAGGAGGCTCTTACGCAACGTCAACGTGGTATTCGATGTCGATGTCGGGATCCAGCGTATGTACCACTGAGCAGTACTTCTCCAGGGAGAGCTCCACCGCCCGCTCGGCCTTAGCTCGATCCAGTCCCTCACCGGCGAGGCGGAAGCGGAATCGCAGGGACATGAACCGCCTCGGCTCTTCGTCGCGCCGTGTCCCCTCGACTTCCACTGCGACCTCGCGCAGTCCCACCCGCATTTTCCTGAGGATCACCACTACGTCCGACCCAGAGCAGCCAGCGGCCGCCAGGAGGAGTGCCAGCATGGGGCTCGGCCCGGCCTCAGCGTCGCCGTCGATGGCAATGGCTGGGGTGGCGGGCTCGGTGCCGCCACCCGAGAACCGCAGCCCCTCACCCGACCAGGTGAGCGCCACCGATCGCACCTGGGGCATGTCAGGACCTCTCCCGCGTGGTGAGTCCGATGAACAGCCGGTGCCGGCGGAACGTATCCTCCGGGTGGTACTCGATCAGCCAGTTCATCTGCTCCCGCAGCCGCATCTCGAACCCGAACACGAACTGCGCCCAGATCGCCGGGCAGTCGGGATCGGTCTCACACTCGGCCCGCCCAAACAGTCCCACTCCCATTCCCACGTAGGGAATCGCCCTGGCACTGTCAGGCATGAAGCGGTACGCGAATTCGAGGCTCGTCACGTAGGTGTTGTCGGTACTTAGGATGCCAATCTCGCCCACCAGTCGAAGGCGCAGCCGCTCGTCTGCCACGTATCCCAGATCCAGCGCCAGGCCGGCCACCGCCTGGCCCTCACCCTCGAAATCCACCCCGATGCGGGCACCGAATCCGAACACGCCGAGCTTGATCCACGGGGCGCGCATCTCCTCGGGAATGGTGTCCGGCTGAAACGGCTCCTGCCCCGGTTCCTGCGCCGCCAGCGGCGCGGCGATCAGCAGCGTGAGAAGCGCCCGAACGATCCGCATAGTCCGAGTCCCGTCATGCGCGCGTGGCCATCTCAGCGGTGCCACGCGGCACGACTGTAGTCGGCGATGGCGTACACCGAAATGGCAGCCGTAGCCCAAGCGAGGGGCCGCACCAGATCGGAGCCCGCCAGGAACGCCAGGAGCGTAAGGAGCTGGCACACTGTAACCGCTTTCCCGCCCGCGCGCGCCGGGAGCGTCGTGGGGCGCCGCAGCATCCAGGTCGCGAGAAAGGCGATCACGGCCACAATGTCGCGCAGCAGCACGCCCAGGATCTCCCACGTGCTCAGCACCCCGCTGCGGATCACCACCACGAACGCGGCCACGATGAAGATCTTGTCGCACACCGGGTCCAGCGCCACGCCCAGCCGTGAGCCTCCGATGCGCCGCGCCCAGATCCCGTCGAAGAAATCGCTCACGGAGGCGAGCGCCAGGATGACGAACCGGCCCACAGCGGTATCCACCACCACGAAGGCCACGGCCAGCGGCACCCGCAGCGCCGTGAGGAAATCCGGCGCCCGAACCAGCGGTCTCGGTTGCCGGCCTTCCACTATGCCTGTAGCTTGCACTGCGCCAGGCCGCGTGCGGCCGCGGGAGGCCGTATGGACGTCTCGCTCATCAAGCAATCCGCCATCTTCATCGATCTCGACGACCAGGAGCTGGAGCGCGTCGCCGAGATCTGCAAAGAGCAACAGTTCCAGTCCGCCCAGACCGTCTTCAAGGAGGGCGATCCCGGCAACCGGCTGTACATCATCGCCGAGGGCGAGGTGCGCATCTCGCGGCAGGTCCCGGGCTCCGGCGAGGAAGCCCTGACCGTCCTCAAGCAGGGCGCCTGCTTCGGCGAGATGGCCGTGTTTGACCGCTCCGAGCGGTCCACCGACGCCATCGCGAACACAGATTGCCGCCTCATTACAATCACCAGGTCCGACTTCGAGATGCTGCTCGATTTCGACCGCGACCTCGCCTACAAGGTCCTCTGGTCGGTAGTGCGCATGCTGAGCGAGCGTCTACGGATCACGAACGACAATCTGCGGTCGTTCCTGGCGATGTCGATGTTCTAGCCGTCCCGCGCCGCACCCCACCAGACGGTACCGCCCGTAGCATCGCCACCGGCGTCACCTGCCGCCCCGCACCACGTACTCCGCGCGTCGGTCGGCGTCGAATACCTGCTGCGCCACGCGCACCACGTCGTCGGCGGTCACCGCCCGGAGCTTCGCCGGCGTCTCGTGCAGCTCCGCGATGGTGCCGTGGACCCACGCCTCCAGGATCTCGGCCGCCACCGCCCGACCGCTCTGCTGCCGCACCTCGACCAGTCCCGCCGCATAGTTCCGAGCCCGCTCGAGCTCCGCTAGAACCGGCGGCTCGGAGACGACGCGTCCCAGCTCGGCGAGCATCGCTTCCCGGGCCTCCGCCTCCCGCTCGGGTGATGTGGCAATGTAGCTCAGCACCGCTCCGGCCCGCCGCGCGAGCCACGGCAGCACCGCCACGGTATAGGCCAGCGAGCGCTTCTCCCGCAACTCCTCGAACAGCCGCCCGGCGAGACCGCTCAGCAGGGTTCCCAACACCGTGACCGGGTAGCGGTCCGCGGAGGCGAAGGGTGCGGCCGGAAACGCCATGGCGAGCGCGGTCTGCTCCTTGCGCCGCGTCTCGTCGGAGCGCCCAGTGGTCCAGGCCGGCGTGCGGTCCACGTCTTCCGCCACCGCCTCCCCCGCGGGCCACGCACCTAGCGGCTCCACGGCGTCGTGCAGTTCTTCAGGCTCCAGGTCTCCGACGGCCACGACAATCGCACGCCGGCCCGCCACGCCTCGCGCCCACTGCCGCACGGCGGCCGCATCCACCGTCCCGATCACCTCCGGCTCTCCCAGGGTCGGGAGCCCGTAGGCGTCCTCGGGGAACGCCTCCCCCAGGGCCCGCTGGAGCGGGTAGCCGAACATGTCGTCCCGCGCCCGGCGCGCATCACTCGCCTGGAGCGCCCGCTCCACCTCTACGTCCTCGCCCAGGAGTTCGGCCTCCAAGGCCACCCTGCGCAGCAGCTCCGCTGCGCTGCGGACCGCTTCCGCACGCACGGTCATGCTCCAGCCCAGCGTCTCCGCCCCGACGCCGGGTGCCAGCCCCCCGCCCAGCAGCTCCGCCGCCTGCGCCAGCTCCTCGGCGGAGAGCCCCCCGGCTCCCCGCAGCGCTGCGCGGGCCAGCAGCCAGGAGATCCCCGCGTTGGCGCGCGTTTCACGCACCGTAAGGCCGGGGACGTGCACCAGCAGCGTGGCCAGTCCGGCTCCTCGCTTGGGCCGGACCAGCACGTCGGCGCCCGGATAGGAACGCAGCGTGAGCCCACCGGGATACTCGCTCGCGTCGCTGGATGGTGCCTCGGGCCGGTCTCCCACCACCCGTGCCGTTACCGCCGCCACTTCGGTCGCACCCCTGCGGTCGCTCGGCGGCCACGCACCCTCGAATCGCGTCGTCCCCCCCTCGGGCAGGTAGAAGAACCCCGCGGCGCTTGCAGGGGCGAGGTACTCCTCGGCCACTCGCCGGACATCGGCGGCCGTCACCGCCATGTCGCGCCGGTAGAGCTCGTCGGCCAGGCGGTAGTCGCCCAGCGCCTCCGCCCCGCACAGGACAGCGGCCCGCCCGTCCATCGACTCGAAGCGCCGGGACCACTGGGTGGCCGTGAGGGCCATGGCGCGCTCAACCTCCTCGTCGGCCGGCCCACCGTCGCGCAGCCCCTGCACCAGCTCCATCGTGCGCTGCGCCGCCGCATCCAGCCGCCCCGCCTCCCCTTCCAGCCCGATTTCGAAGACGCCGACCTCGGTTGGTGTGTAGTGCCCCGCATGCGCGCTGGCCGCGAGCCCCGGCATGCGCACCCCCCGGTAGAGCCGCGAGCCCCGGCCGCCTCCGAGAATCGTCGCCGCCATATCGAGCGCGGCCGCATCGGGATGCAGCGTCCCCACTGTGCGCCAGCCGAGATCGACCAGGGGACGCTCCACGTCACCCCGCTCCACCTGCACTGCCGGCGGCGGGCCGTCCGGCTCGGGCGGCGATCCCTCGACCGGCACGGCGGGGCGATCCCAGCCGCCATAGGTCTCGCTGGCGAGGCGTGCCGCCCGCTCTGGGTCCAGATCCCCGGCGATGCCCACGATGACCCGCTTGGGCGCGTAGCGGCTCGTGTAGTACGCCAGCACGTCGTCCCGGGTGAGGCGTCGCAGCACATCCTCCGTCCCGATGCGCCAGCGCCGCATGCGATGCACCCTGAACAGCAACGCGTACAAGCCCTCCGCCGCGACCGCGCCCGGGGTGTCCAGCTTCCGCTTTGCCTCCTGGATGATGACCTCGAGCTCGCGTCGCAGCTCCTCGCCATCGAGAGCGGCGTGCATGAGGGCGTCGGCCTGCACGTCCAGCGCGCGCTCGAGCCCCCCGGCCGCCGACGGCAGGACGGTATAGTAGACCGTCTTGTCGTAGATCGTTCCCGCGTTGATGTAGCCACCCAGCAGCTGCGTCTCCCGGGCGATGTCACCCGGGCCCCGGCGTGCGGTCCCCTTGAAGTACATGTGCTCCAGGACGTGGGCGATTCCGACCCACTCGTCGGGCTCATCGAAGTAGCCGGCCTTCACATGGGTGACCACCGCCACCACCGGGGCGGCGCTGTCCCGCTGCACCAGGACGGTGAGCCCGTTGGGGAGTACCTGCTTGGCGACGCCGCCGGTCCACGACATGGCAACTACACTAGCTGGGGGGCAATATCGAACACCTCACCCTGGTGGGTGAGGTGCGTGATGAGGCGAAGTGCCCGGTGCGGAACGGCTGGTCAGCGCAGGATCTTGAGGAGCCCCGCGGCGGCCGCTCCCTCCACGAAGCTCTCCGCATCCGTCACCGGGACGATCACTCCGGTCTCTATCCGGCTCCGCTGCGCCACCCGTTCCATGTACTGGGCGAGGGACGCACCCGCTCCGTCCCGGTCGTCCATCTTCATCTGGAAAACGATCTCCTCCCAGGTGCCCGCGTAGGTCACGCCCGACGCAGTCTTCACGCGATGATCCGCCTGAGGCCGGCGCTGCATCCCTTGGAGCTCCTGCAGCAGGGTGCCGAACAGTTCCAGCTGCCGCGGATCGCGGAACGTCCCGTCGGGCTGCATGGCGGAGATCTCCGCCAGCAACCGGTCCACGGGATCCTGTTCGCTCACCAGCTCGCCCAGTCGTCGCTGCCACGGCGCGAGTTCCGGGTCGTTGCTGGGCAGCCGGTAGATCGACTTCTTCAGCTCGATGGTCCGCCACAGCGCCAGCTCGTCGAAGTGCTCCGCGGGGTCGGTCTGCTCGAAGTGAAACAGGCAGGCCTCGTACTCGCCACGATCGTATAGGAGGTTGCCGAGGTAAACACGCGCCTCGGCATGCGTCTCGTCCAGATCGAGTGCCCGCCGCAGCCAGTACAGCGCTGCGTCCTCATCGCCCAACCGGTGGGCCGCGTAGCCCAGACAAGCAGCCGCCTCGGACGACTCGGCGTGGTGCTCGACGGCGACCTGGAAGAACCCCCGGGCGTGCCGCAACATGCCCTCCCGAAAGAGGGCCCGCCCGATCTGCAACATGAGGTCGTGGTCCTCGCGGAAGCCGAGTGCGAGCACCCGGTCGAAGCACTGCAGCGCGTGCCCGCGCTCACCCAGCTTGAGGAGCGCTTCCCCCAAGCCGGCCAGGGCTTCCTCGCTGTTGGGGTCGAGTGCGAGAGCACGCTCGAACCCCTCCCTAGCCCAGGCGTACTCCTCTACCGCGAGCTGCGCATATGCGAGGCCGACGTGCAGCTCCGGAGCGTTGGGAAACGACGCTAGCCCTGCCCGGAGCTCCGCAATGGCCTGTTCGTAGAGACCTTGGTTGTAGAGCTGGTGGGCACGTTCCGCATGGTCGTCCGAACTGAGGAAGGGGTCCGACATCCGCCGGGCCTCCGGTGGAGGGTTGGGCAACAATAAAACGCAACCGCAATTCGCACAAGCGGTTGCGCGGCCGCGCGACGCAAGAAAAGGCCCGCAGTCGACGCTCGCGGCGGCCTCTCGGCGACCGCAGGCTCCGACGACGGGCCGCAAACGGCGGATCGGGGAACGCTAGTTCTGCAGCGGAGCGCTAACGGCAACCTGCTGGACGTGGATCTTCCACAGGTTGTCCGCGGAGTCCTTCAGCCACACGACGGTCCCCCGCCCGGCCTCGACCTGTCGGCTTCCCAGTCGCACGACGTCGGTGGAGTGCGAGAACGTCGCGACGGCCACGGTGGGGGTCAATACCTCCACCACCGGATCAGTCATCACGAAGTTCATGTACTGGATCGAGCTGTAGAACTCACGGGTGACCTGCCGCACCTCGTCCTTCCCGACGCTGCGACGCCCGTCCGGCCAGAGAACCCGGGCGTCCGGCGCATCGGAGTACATCATGGCGAGGCTGTCCAGCTTGGCGTTGTTCATGTGCCTGACCCAGCTGACGAGCCGCTCCTGAACCACCTGCTGCTCGACCATCCGCTCCCGCTGCGTCATCTCCGGCGAGCAGGCAACGAGCGCCGCGCACACAAGCGCCAGCACCAGCTTCGACCGCACCATATGTCCGCCCCCTTCCTCGATCCGTTGCGTGTGCCCCTTGTCAATAAGCTACCGACCGGCGCACTTGCGTCAATGCGCACCGAGGCGTAGCGTAACTCGCCATTTCGCACCACTACCACAGCGGGATTGCCCATGACCAGTCCACGTTCCTCACTCGCGATCGCCCTCCAGGACTACAAGGGCCCCCGTCCCGGCATCGCGCTCACCATCGCCGCGATCGCCTTGATCGCCGCGATCGTGGTGGGCTTCGTGCACATCGTGATGCTGGGCCAGTCGGGCTCGGTGATCGACGACGGACAACGCACCATCCGGACGCTCCACAGCTACAACGCGGCGCTGGAGGTGTGGCGCCAGCTTGCCTCCGGCGAGGTCGAGTTCACGGAGCAGGCCCAGTTGCGCGACAGCATCCAGCACGCCCTGAACCTGGAGCTCTCGGCCCTGCAGGAGGAACTCGACGACCCGGTGGACAAGGAGCTCGTGGGAGACGTGCTGTCTGATCTCCAACAGCCAGCGGCGGAGGCCGAGGCGGCGGGAATCGCGCTCGGGCAGCTGGGCCGCGAGGCGATGATCGTGCTCACGGCCCGCCAGGACTCGATGATGTTCCAGGCCGCGCGGCAGTACCACCAGTCCCAGTGGATCGCGGCGGTTATCATCGGGCTGGCCGTGTTAGCGGCCGGCATCCTCGTCATTCCGATGTCGTGGATGTACGTGCGGTACAAGCGCGGTATCCCACCGGGGATGTAGTGGTGCATCAGGGTTAGATACGACGACGGCCGCCGCCGGTGCCAACCGGCGGCGGGCTCTGCGTGGCGGTGGGTTGGGTGGTGAGATCCGCCGCTGAGGGATGATGAAGCACAACGCCACGCAACTGCCCGAGCTTGACGCCGTCCCGGGCACGGCGGACGGGCTATACCACTTTGCCCGACGATTTCGGCTGGGGGTGGAGCGACACTCCGCCCCTTCATTGTTTCCTGCCAACCGGTACTGCTCATGCCTGCCATGCCTGAAACACGTTCTTCCCTCGCGCTCGCCCTGGAGGACTACAAGGGCCCCCGCCCGGGGATCGCGATCACGATCGCGGCGCTGGCGCTCGTCGCCGCGATCGTCGTCGGTGCCGTCCTGTTCGTGATGCTCGGCAAGTCGGGGGCGGCCATCGCAGAAGGCCGCGGCACGATCCGCGCGCTCCACTCCTACAACGCCGCGCTCGAGGTCTGGCGCAAGATGGCGACCATGCCCGAGTCGGAGTTCCGCTTCCCCGAGCAAGCCCGGATGCGCGACAGCATCGCGACGGCCCTGCGGGGCGAGCTGTTGAGTTTCCAGGCTGAGGTCACAGATTCGTTGGACAAGAGGCTAGTGGCCCAGATCCTGGAGGACCTCGACGCCCCCGGGGAGGACCCCGGATGGGGTCCGGAGCTGGGCGCACGCGGCCGAGCGGCGATGATCGTGCTGACCGCACGCCAGGACTCCGCCCTGTTCCAGGCGGCCGCCCGCTACCAGCAGTCGCAGTTTGCCGCGGCACTCGTCGTGGGGCTCGCAGTCGTCGCGGCCGGCGTGCTGATCATCCCGATGTCGTGGCTGTACGTACGGTTCAAGCGGGGGCAGCCGCCGCCGTTCTAGCGGGTCGGCTGAGCAGGTCCCCGCGAGCCGGCCGTTTCGCTCAACGGAGGTGCATATGCGCTTGGTCGTCGTCCTCGCGGTGGTCATCACTGCTCCACTCGTCGCCCAGCAGCCGCCCTCGCAGCGCGACCCGCGCATCGATGAGATCGTGGGAAGCGTGTCGGCAGAGCGCATCGAGGCGGACATCCGCACCCTAGTGAGCTTCGGGACGCGCCACACCCTGTCCGATACCGTCTCCGCGACACGGGGCATCGGCGCCGCCCGACGCTGGATCAAGGCCGAGTTCGAGCGAATCTCCGCAGCGTGCGGCGGATGCCTGGAGGTGTCGTATCTCTCCGAGTCGTTCCCCGCCGGTAGCCGCCGCCTTCGCGCAGCGGAGCCAACCACCATCGTGAACGTGGTGGCCGTACAGCGGGGCGCGACCGATCCCAACCGCATGGTTCTGATGAGCGGGGACATCGACTCCCGCATCAGCGACGGCATGAACTTCACCGACTCCGCGCCGGGCGCCAACGACAACGCCAGTGGGATGGCTGGCACGATCGAAGCCGCCCGGGTGCTCAGCCGGTTCCGCTTCAACGGAACGATCGTCTACGCGGGACTCTCCGGGGAGGAACAGGGGCTGTACGGCGGTCGCACGGTGGCCCGGATGGCGGCGGACTCTACCTGGAACCTCCAGGCGGTGCTGAACAACGACATGATCGGCAACGTCGAGGGCGTTAACGGCGTCGTCGACAACACCACCGCCCGCGTCTTCTCCGACGGCACCCCGCCGACCGAGACCGAGCAGGAGCGCAACGCGAGGCGCTTCACGGGCGGCGAGGTGGACGGAATCTCCCGCCAGTTAGCTCGCTACGTAGACGCCATCGCCGACCGCTACGTTACCAACCTCGACGTCATGATGGTCTACCGCCTGGACAGATTCGGCCGGGGCGGGCACCACACCCCGTTTGCCAACGAGGGCTTCCCGGCCGTGCGGATCATGGAGACGAACGAGAACTACATCCGGCAACATCAGGACATCCGGATGGAGGACGGGATCGCCTACGGTGACGTGATCGAGGGCGTGGACTTCGACTACGCCGCGAAGCTCACGGCGCTGAACGCCGCCACGTTGGCCGCCCTCGCCGCGGCGCCCGGACCGCCCAGTGAGGTGCGCATCTGTGGTGCGGTGCAGCCGAGCGCGCGGTTGGCATGGGATCCCCCCGCCGACACCGCCAACGCTGCCGGGTACCGCGTGTATTGGCGCCTCACCGACTCGCCCACCTGGGACCACTCGCGGTGGGTGGGAAATGTCACGGGGTACACGTTCGAGGGACTGATCATCGACAACTACTTCTTCGGTGTCGCCGCCGTGGGACCGGACGGGAATGAGAGCGCCGTGGTGTTCCCGCGCCGGGCGCGCCGCGGAGAGGGGTGTTGAGCACGCTCTCGAGCTACCACAAGCGGCTGTTCGTCTTTCTCAGCGTCGCGACCTTCTTCGAAGGCTACGACTTCATGGCGCTGAGCCAGATCCTGCCCAACCTCCGGGCCGACATGGGGCTGACGGAGGCCGAGGGCGGTCTGCTCGGTTCCGTGATCAGCCTCGGCACCGTGGTGGCGTTCGTCCTCGTGCGTCTGGCCGACCGGTGGGGACGGCGCCGGGTGCTGGCGTTGACCATCCTGGGCTACGCGACATTCACCTTTCTCACGGGACTCTCCCGCTCACCCTACGACCTCGCGCTGTACCAGTTCATCGCGCGGGTGTTCCTGATCGCCGAGTGGGCCCTCAGCATGGTGATCGCCGCCGAGGAGTACCCCGCCGAGAAGCGCGGCTTCGTGATCGGGGTCATCCAGGCCTGCAACTCGCTGGGCTCGATCACCTGCGCTGCCGTGGCACCGTTTCTGCTTCAGACGTCACCCGGTTGGCGTATGGTGTACTTCGTGGGCGTCATCCCCCTGCTGCTCCTCGCCTACGCGCGGCGCGGCCTCAAGGAGACCAGCCGCTACGCCGAGTACGCCGCACAGCGCGGCGAGACCAGGCACAGCATCTTCGCCATTCTGCGCAGCCCCTACCGCACCCGCGTGTTGCAGATGGCCCTCATCTGGGGGCTCACCTACATCTGCACCAACACGGCAGTGCTCTTCTGGAAGGAGTTCGCGGTCGGGCAGCGGGGATTCACCGATGCCGAAGTGGGCAAGGCGGTCGCCATCGCATCGCTCACGGCGCTGCCCTTCGTATTCAGCATCGGCAAGCTGCTGGACCACTGGGGGCGGCGTATGGGCGCCGTGTTCATCTACAGCGTATGCGCCGTATTCGTAGTGCTGGCCTACCAGCTGCACGGGTTCTGGGCGCTCACCTTCTGTCTCACGGCGGCGATCTTCGCGGCCATCGCTCTGCTGGCGCTACTCAATACCTACACGACCGAGCTGTTCCCCACTGAGATGCGGGCCGACGCATTCGCGTGGTCCAACAACCTCCTGGGGCGGATCGGATACGTCATCGCACCGGGCATCGTCGGGTGGACGGCGGGGTACATTGGCTGGGGGAACGCGGTCTCTCTGACGGCGATCGCGGTGATTGCAGCCCTCATACTGATCCTGGCATTGCTTCCGGAGACCTCCCAGCGGGAGCTCGAGGAGACGGCACGGCTCTAGCTCTGGCCTGGGACGAGGGAGACGGCTATCGTGTGGGGGGCTGAGCAGCCGAGGTAACCTCCCGTGGCGGTGAAGCTCGAGTTCGTCCAAGAGGCTCTGGCCGACAAGTACGAGATCGAGCGGGTCCTGGGAAAGGGTGGGATGTCCACCGTCTTCCTGGGGCACGAGCCGGGGAGCGACCGGCAGCTGGCCATCAAAGTGCTCCGACCGGAGTTCGCCGCCACCATCGTCGGCGACCGCTTCCGCCGGGAGATTGACATCCTGGCGAACCTCCAGCACCGCAACATCCTGCCACTGCTCGCGTCCGATATCGCCGGTACCCTGGTGTACTACGTCATGCCGTTCGCGGTGGCTGGCTCACTCCGACCGAAGATGGACCGTGAGGGCCGGCTGAGGTTCGACCAGACCCTCGACATCACCCGCCAGGTGGCCAACGGGCTCGATCACGCCCACGCCCAGAAGGTGATCCACCGGGATATCAAGCCCGAGAACATCATGTTCCACGAGAGTCGGGCGGTGATCTGCGATTTCGGGGTGGCGCGCGCCCTGGTGCGCGCCGGGGGGGAGAGTCTCTCCACCAGCGGCCTCGTCGTCGGCACCCCGACCTACATGAGTCCCGAGCAGGCGCGCGGCAAGTCGGAGCTGGACCACCGCACCGATATCTACTCCCTGGCGTGCGTGGTTTTCGAGATGCTCGCCGGTGAGCCCCCCTTCACCGGGCGCACCACCCAGTCCATCATGGCGCGGCAGGTGAAGGAGCGGCCGCCCAGGCTCCGCGTGATCAGGCCCGAGCTGCCGGAGCACGTGGAGGCCGCCATGCAGGCCGCACTCGCAAAGGAGCCCTGCCAGCGCCAGGGAAGCGCGGGAGAGTTCGTGGAGCAGATGGCGACCGCGTGAGCTACGACGCCTCCTTCCCGGATCTGATCTCGAAGACTCGCTGGATGACCTCCTTGCCCGTGGGGTCCTCAGTGCGGTCGCTCACGAACCGAGCCGCTTCTGTCCAGTTCTCGTCGTTGAGGTAGCCCGCCAGCTCCATGGCCTCCTGCGTGAGCCTCTCTACCTCTGAGGAGCTCGACGTGTCCGCCTCCGCAATCGGCACCTCCATGTGGAGCTCGAAGTAGGCTCGTACGGGACTCCTCCACTCAAACACCAGCCTGAAGTTCGGTTCGTGGACTCCCATGCTCGGCCTCCTGATTCAGGGGTGATAATTGATCGCCCCGGGGCCCGCATGGGGACCTCGGGGTGGCAGACGAGGCGCCAAATTACGGCGCGACCCGAGGTCCGGCTAGAGCGCAGACCACCGCCCGACTCCTGGCGCCCTCGCCCCGGGCACTCTATTGTAGACCCCGCAGCTCTCACCACTCCCCGGGGGGCCCGGCCTCTGTCAGATCTCATCGACCGCCTGAACACAGCGCTCGAGGGCCGCTACGTGGCGGAGCGGGAGATCGGTCGTGGCGGGTGGGCCATCGTTTACCTGGCGCGCGATCTCAAGAACCGGCGCCGCGTGGCACTCAAAGTGATGCGGCCCGAGATCGCCGAGGGCCTGGGAGGTGACCGCTTCCTGCGGGAGATCGAGATCTCAGCCAACCTCACCCATCCCAACATCCTCCCGCTGCACGACTCGGGCGAAGCCGATGGGCTGCTCTACTACGTGATGCCCTATGTGGAGGGTGAGTCACTGCGGCAGCGCATCAACCGGGAGAAACAGCTTCCGCTCGAGGCCGTGTGGGACATTGCCCGGGAGCTCACCGACGCCCTCGCCTACGCGCACAGCAAGGGCGTCGTGCATCGGGATATCAAGCCGGAGAACGTCCTCCTGCAAGAGGGGCACGCCGTCATCAGCGACTTCGGCATCGCAAGAGCCGTGAGCGTGGCGGGCGGTGAGGACATCACCGAGACCGGCATCGCCGTGGGCACGCCGCTCTACATGAGTCCCGAACAGGGGACCGGCGAGGCCGACCTGGACAGCCGCAGCGACATCTACTCCCTGGGATGCTGCGTGTGGGAGATGCTGGCCGGCGATCCGCCGCACACCGGACCCACGGCCCAGGCCATCCTGGCGAGGAAGGCCGCCGAGCCGCTCCCCAGCCTGCGCACGGTGCGTGAGACGGTGCCGGAGGAGATCGAGCAGGCGATCAGCAAGGCGCTCGCCCGGGTCCCCGCCGACCGGTACTCCACGGCACACGAGTTCCATGAGGCGCTGGCATCGGGCATGCGCAAGTCGGCACAGCTGCGGGCGGTGCGGCAGCGGCAGCGCTGGTTCGCACTGCTGGCGATCGTCGGCATCATCGCCGTCGCCGCCGCCGTGCAGCTCATTCGCGAGGCCTCGCGCGTGAAGTTAGAGCCGAATCGCGTGGTCGTGGCGGTGTTCGAGGACCAGTCAGACGACCCGAGCTTGAGGCAGCTCGGGGGCATCGCCGCGGACAGGATCACCTCGGGCCTCATGACCAGCGACATCCTCGACGTCGTGCAGCCCCCCACCGCACGGGGCGCGTGGGAGTTCGTACAGGAGCGGCTGGAGCAAGGAGAGGCATACGACCCCATCGGGGCCCTCGCCGAGGCCACCGGCGCCGGGATCGTGGTGACCGGGTCGTACTACAGCGTCGGCGACAGCGTGCGCCTGCAGGCGGAGGTGACCGATGTCGTCCGGGGCCGCGCCCTGGGCTCAGTGCAGCCCACGCAAGGGCCGGTCGCCGATCCCAGCCAGGCGGTCGACGGGCTCCAGAACCAGATCCGGGGGCTACTGGCGGTCACGTTCGATCCACGTCTGGCGCCGTCGGTGGGAGCCGGAAGCCGTCCGCCGGACTACGAGGCCTACCGGGCATTCAGTGACGGCATGGACCACTACGTTGATGAGGAGTGGGCAGCCGCCGTGCCGCACTTCGCCCAGGCGTATGCCCTCGACTCCAACTTCATTCGCGCGCTGCTGTACCAGGCCGTGAGCCACTCCAACCTGCGAGCGTATGCCGAGGCGGACTCGGTCCTGCACATAGCGGCGCGGCACCGGGATCAACTCACGGCATACCTGCGGCACTTCCTGGATTACCGGTTGGCCTTCTTGGCCGGCGACGGCGAGACCCAGCTGCGAGCCGTCAGGCGGGCCGCCGAGATCGCGCCCGGTTCCAAGGCGGTGTTCAACCACGCACTGGTTGCCTGGGAGCAGAATCGCCTGCGCGAAGCCCGTGAGATCTTGGAGAGTCTCGACCCGGAGCACGGGCCCATGCGGGGCTGGTTCACGTACTGGCGCATCCTAGCCAACACGTACCACGTCGAAGGGGATTTCCGACACGAGTTGCGGACCGCCCAGAGCGCGCGCGAGCTCTTTGCAGGAACCAGGCACGTGCTCCAGGCACTCCAGCTGGAACTCAGGGGCCGGGCCGCCCTGGGCGAGACCTCTGCGGTGGACGTTTTGCTCGCCGAGGCCCGACGGGCCGATGAGTCGGGGCGCTCGGTCGGCCCGTTGATCTCGGCGGCTGCGCGCGAGCTACGGGCCCACGGCCACGCCGCGGCGGCGCGGGCGATGTTCGAGCGAGCCGCAGATTGGTACCAGCAGCAGCCCCCGGAGGTCCTCGAGACGCGGGAGCGCTGGGACCACGCCCGAGTGCTATACGCGCTGCAGCGCTGGGAGGAAGCCGAGGCGCTCTCGTCCGCCCTCGCGGCCGAGCACCCGGATGACATCAGGTACCGCGCGCACCTCGGCCTCATCGCCGCGCGGCGCGGCGATCGTGCTGCGGCGGGCGAGGTCGAGGCGTGGCTGGCCCAGCTGGAAGACCGTTATCGGTTCGGCGGGCACACGTACTACCGAGCCACGATAGCCGCCGTGCTGGGGGAGGCCGGCCAGGCCGTGACACTGCTACGTGAGGCCTTCGGCCAGGGATATCCCCAGGGAAGCATGCAGCTACATCAGGACACCAACCTCGAGAGCCTGCAGCACGAACCGCGCTACCTGGAGCTGATGGAGCCCAAGCCCTAGCGGCTACAGCCCGACCACCGCGCCAAGCCCTTCCCGCTCCGCGTGCTCTACCGCCCTCCCCCCCGCGCACAGATCCTGCGTCGCCACGCCGACTGACTTGAACAGCGTGACCTGATCCGCGTCCTCCCGCCCCGTGGCATCGCCGCTCACGACCTCACCCAGCTCCACCAGATCGGCCTCCGCGAGGAGCCCCGCGCGCACCGCCGCGATCACCTCTCCCGCCTCCGCCATCGCGGCCTCGCGCTGATCCACCACTACCCGGGCGGTCCCGACCAGCGCGGGATCGATCTCGCGCATCTGCGGCGTGAACGCCCCGATGGCGTTGATGTGGACACCCCGTGCGACGTCATCCACGCGCAGTACCGGCTCCGACGACGACGTCGCCGTGCACACGATATCCGCATCGTGCGCCGCCTCCCCCGCCGACGCGCACACCCGAACCGTATCCGGCACCCCCGGTGTGCCCGCCATCTCCGCGGCAAACTCCTCTGCACCGGCCACGGAATACACCGCCACAGACTCGATCTTCCGCACGCAGCACACGGCCTCCAGCTGCGTTCTGGCTTGCACCCCGGCGCCGATGATCGCCACGCGGTTGGCGTCGGGCCGCGCCAGCAGCTCCGTGGCGAGCCCGCTCGCGGCGCCGGTGCGGATCGCCGTGAGCGCCCCCCCTTCCAGCAGCGCCGCGACCTGCCCCGTCCGGGGGTCCAGCAGCACGACCGCGGCATTCACCACGGGCAGGCCCGCGTCGGCATTGGGCGGAAACACCGAGACGAGCTTCCCACCCAGACCGTACGGGACGTCGCACCGCCCCGGCATTACCAGCGTCACGGCGTCGCGTTCCGGCACCTGCACGCTCGTGCGCAACGGCAGCTCGGCCGCGCCCGCTGAGAGCTGGCCGAACGCCTCCTGCATCGCATCAATGGCGTCGCGCATGGGGAGGGCCGCACGAACATCCTCGGCCGTGAGGATTCTGATCATGGACATGGCGGCTCCGGTTGGCGTCGTGTCACCGACTGCATAACATTCCCACGCGCGACGGGCACCGCAACGCACACGGAGCAGATCGTGCCATGACCGGCTTCTACCTCGCCATGTTCGTCCTCCCGGCCGCCATCATCCTCACGGCGGTCGTGCTGGCGCAGCTCACCAAGGAGCGGGAGGACTGATGCAGGAGGCTGCCACGACCATCGAGATCACGGCCAACCCATACGCCGTAGCCTCGTTCGTTGTCTATCTGCTCATCGTGATCGGCATCGGCGTGATCTCGGCCCGCTTCTCGTCTACTGGGGTAGGGCACTTCTTCGTGGGTGGCCGCAAGATGCACCGCTTCGTGGTCGCCCTCTCGGCGGTCGTGTCGGGGCGCAGCGCCTGGCTCCTGCTCGGCGTGACCGGCATGGCCTACTCCATCGGAGCCAACGCGGTATGGGCCGTGGTGGGCTACATCGTGGCGGAGATGTTCCTCTTCCTGTTCTACGCCAAGCGGCTGCGGCGCTTCAGCGAGGCCTACGACTGCGTGACGGTGCCCGACTTCTACGCCGCCCGGTTCGGCGATCGTAGCGGAGCGCTTCGCACCATCCTCATCGTGATCATCCTGATCTTCATGGTGGGGTACGTTTCGGCGCAGTTCGTGGGAGGCGGCAAGGCCTTCGCGGGCAGCTTCGGCTTGAGTCCCACCACGGGCGTGATCCTCACCGCCGCCATCGTGGTGGTCTACACCAGCGTGGGCGGCTTCCTCGCGGTGAGCCTGAGCGACACGCTTCAGGCCTGCATCATGATCGCGGCGCTGGTGATCGTGCCGGCAACCGCGCTGGCGGACCGCGGGGGGCTCACGGCGGTGCTGAGCGAGCTCCAGTCGTTCGACCCGACGCTGGTGGATCCGTTCGCCCTGGCCGCGGGCGTGGGCATCGGGTTCCTCGGCATCGGGCTCGGCTCGCCCGGCAATCCTCACATCATCGTGCGCTACATGTCGATCGCCGACCCCGACCAGCTACGCTTCTCCGCCGTGGTGGGAACCGTGTGGAACGTGGTGATGGCGTGGGGAGCGCTGTTCATCGGGCTCGTGGGACGGGCCTACTTTCCCGACCTGGCCATGCTGCCGGAGGGTGACACCGAGCAGCTCTACCCGATCCTCGCCCAGCAGCAGCTCCCTCCGGTGTTCTTCGGCGTCGTCGTCGCGTCGATCTTCGCCGCGATCATCTCCACGGCCGATTCGCAGCTGCTGGTGGCCGCCTCGAGCGTGGTGCGCGACTTCTACGAGAAGATCCTGCACCGCGACGACGTGGTCCCGCAGAAGCGCCTCGTGCTCTACAGCCGCATCATGGTGGTCCTGCTGGTGGTAGGGGCGCTGATCTTCGGGGTGCTGGCCGAGCAGCTGGTGTTCTGGCTGGTGCTATTCGCCTGGGCGGGGCTCGGTGCGGCCATCGGGCCCACCTCGATCCTCGCGCTCTTCTGGCGGCGCACGACCCGCGCTGGGGTCATGGCGGGGCTGGTGACCGGCACCGTCGTGACGATCGCGTGGGAGAAGATCCCCTACCTCGCCTCACGCATGTACGAGCTGGTGCCGGCGTTCCTGGCCGCGCTGCTCGTCACGGTGGCCGTGAGCTGGCTGACGCGGCCACCGGAGGATACTGAGCAGCTGTTCGCGGCGATGCAGAAGCGGGAAGGTCGCGAGGCCTGACCCCCGACTATTGCCGCTGCAACACCAAGACCAGGTCTGCGGGCTCCGGGTCGTCGACCCCGTCGGTAGGGGTGAAGTCAAACTCCTGGAAGGTCCCGGAGACCGTCAAGACATCACCAACGAGCGTGAATGTGCCCGAGACGTCCTCGTCGAGACCCTGGACGAACGTGATCGTGATGGTATTGCCCTGTATCGCGATGGTTCCGGAGACGCTCTCCTCAGCGGCCTGCGAGCTTTCCCTGAACGTGCCTTGAAAGCTCCCGTCCGCCGCAATGGTGATGCTCAGGTGCCCCCCTACGAAGGGGTTGATGAGGTCCAGCATGAGAGAGGGATTGGCCTGGCTAGTAAACAGCATCGAAGTGGCGGTCCAGCTCCCCACCAGATCTGCGATGGTGACGACTTCGGGCTCGCTGGAGTCGCCGCACCCCACGGTCAGCGTGATGGCGAGGATGCCAGCGCCCATCATCCGCTGCAGCTTCATGGTCCTGCCTCCTTCCCACCTCTAGGGCAACGGGATCGGCCTCCTGGCGCCAAGTTCGGCGACAAGGAGAACTCTGTCAATTCGGTCCTGGGGGGAACTCAGGCAGAATCCCGATCGACGTCATGTGAAACAGAAGGGCCCCGCCGGCTTGACCGGCGAGGCCCCTTGACCCGAACAGCTGGAGCGTCGCGCGTTACTGCCGCTCCATCACCACGGTCATCGTGGCCGGATCATCTTGACCGTCGTCGTCGAAGTCCCACTCCTCGTCATCGAAGAACAGGGTGAGTACGTCACCCTCGAGCGACACGATGTCGATAGCCAATGGATCCTCGAGTGGGTCATCCGGCGTCGCGGTGATCACCCCATTGGAGACGGTCATCGTGCCGGTCTCCACTTCAGGGGTCTCTAGGGGTACCGTCACGGTCAGCGTGTAGGTCCCCGTGGCCGCAATCGTGATGGTGAGACCCATCCCGAGAGGAACGACATCCACCCCGGTTCCCCCACCAACCGGCGTGAACACGGCTGACGTGGCGGTCCAGGTTCCCACCAGGTCGTCCAGCGTCACATCGCCGGGAGCGGTCGAGTCGCTGCACCCCACCGCGACGGCGGCGAGGACGGTGCAGGCGCACAACGCACGCAGCGTCTTCATACGGTTTCTCTCCTTCCCCTGCCGTGGTGTAGAACGGCTTGGCATGTCGCACCTCGAGCGCGCACGGCACCAAGCCGGATCGGACAGCCCAACGATGCCGTCCGGCAGGGTCCGCCTCTGTAACTCAGATCACGAGAAGCGAGTAGCCAGGTAAACGATCGCCGTGCCGCCCAGTAGGGCCAATCCGACCCAGGAGAGCACCAGCATGCGGCGGGAAGGGCGGTGCTCGGGAGCCACCTCGGTCGAGGTCACGGCCTTGAGGTTGAGGTAGCCCAGCAGCGGCGCGGTGAGGAAGGAAACGATGGTCGCGAAGTCCACCATGGTGGTGAGATTCCCGACGAACAGGGCCAACACGATTATCGTGAGCAGCGCCAGCGCCACCAGGGCGATCCAGTAGATCCTCCCCGCCGACGGCACGCCGCGGTCATCCGTGTGTCCCGGCTGGAGGTTCACTACGGCCCGCTCGATGGCGCGCGGAAAGCCGTCCACCACGGTGATGGACGTGGAGAGCATGGTGGTGAGCACCGCCACCAACACGATGGGGCGCATCCACTGGCCCAGGGTGGTACTGTAGAGGTGCACGAGCTGCGTCGAGAACACCGGGCCGGCCCCGCTGAACTCCGCCCCGGAGCCGAACATCACCCCCGCACCCAGGATCAGGAAGCAGAAGGCGAGGAACCCCGTAGCCACGTAGCCGATCCCAAAGTCGAGGCGCGCTTCGGCCACGCTCGCCCTCGCCGCGGCCGTCCGGCTCTTGGCCAGTGTCCAGAGGGAGCTCCACACCGCGATGTCGATGGCCGAGGGCATCCACCCCACCAGCGCGAGAATGAACGCGAAGGACACGGCGCCGGCTTCGACGCCGATCTCCGGCAGGAACGAGAGAGTCGAGAGCTCCACACCCCGCAGGGCAACCACCGCGGCGGCCACGGTGGAGACCGCCAGCGCGGCGAGAATCACCTTCACCGCCCGATCGAGTAGCGGGAACTCCCCCACCCACAGCATCACCGCGCAGCCCAGGAGCAGCACCGCGCCCACCGCGGGGATGGGCCAGTTCAACCCGAAGGCGTAGTTCAGCAGGAAACCCGTGAACAGGATGACCGCGGCCTGAATGACCACCGAGGTAGACACCGTGATGAAGAAGTAGAGCCACAGGGCCCAGCGACCGATGCGCCGATAGCCCTCCACCAGACTCATTCCGGTGGCGGCCGCGTAGCGCGGCCCGTACTCGAAGAACGGGTACTTGAGGATCAGTGCGAGTAGAATGATTCCGGCGAGGCCGAGACCGGCCATGGCCCCGGCCCGCGTGGACTGCACCAGGTGCGACACCCCGATGGCGGCCGCGGCCCACAACAGGCCCGGCCCGAAGTGGGCCCAGAAGCTCACGACGCGATCCTGGGAACGCTGGCTCATGAGGCCCGTAACTTTGCACCGATCGCCGGGAAAGCAAGAGGCCCCGCGTCCTACCGGGACGCGGGGCCTCGCTCGCCGAGCGATCCGACCTATGCTGGCGCTGCTAGTTGCAGCAGTCCTGGTCCTCGAAGTCCATTCCCCGCTCGAGGTACAGCAGCTCGATGTCACCGTCGAACGCGTCGATCTCCATCTGCGCGCTGCCGTCACCCAGCGTGAACGTCAGGCGCCGGCCCCGAAAGCGCTCCGGCAGCGTGATCTCGAAGTCGGACACGAAGTCGCCGTCGAAGGTGGCCACCGTAACCCGGGCGCTCGCGTTCTGCGGGATCAGCACCGTGACGTCGCCGTCGTGGGTGTTGAACAAATAGACTCCCTGCGGCGCCAGGATTCCGCCGAACCAGATATCGCCGTCCACCGAGAGGGCCTCGACGTTGGCCGACTCCACGTTGCCGAGCCAAATGTCGCCGTCGGTGGTCTCCGCCGTGATGTCCCCGGAGCAGTTCTCGATGTGGACGTCGCCGTCCATGGAGATCACATCGATCTCGCCGCCGGCATCCTCCAGCGTGACGTCTCCCTCCACCGCCCGGACGGTGACGCGTCCCCGGCCGCCCAGTAGGTCCACGTCGCCCTCACCGACCTTGATCGTCACCTGGCCCTGGGCCCCGTGCACCGTGACGTCGGTGAATGGCCCGCCAAGGTCCAGCGCCATCGACGCGGGCACCGTAATCTCGTAGTCCACGATGGACGGGTTACGCGGCGTATTGTACTCGACGTGCACCTGATCCTCCTCGATGTCCACATCGAACTGGTCGGCCCAGCGCCGCCACGACTGGGCCCGGACCAGGATCCCGCGGTGCGTCTGGTCCACGAAAATGCCGTCGCGCCGCGAGTGGTCCGCACGGATTCGCACCTCGTTCCGGGTCCAGGTCCGGACGATGATCTCGCCGGAGAAGTTGCTCACCGACAGACGCGCGTTGGGATCGACGGCGAACGTCGTGTCGGTGTCCTGCGGTGGCGTGAGCGCCAGGAGCGCTCCGGTCAATAGCATGTGTGTCAGCATAGGTCGTGCCCCTCGTTAGCTCTGCTGAGCGTCCGCCGCGAAGGAGGCGCTCCGCAAGAGTGTCAGCTTCCGTCGCATCATCCCGGCGTAGTGATCCGCCAGGTATTCACTGCTGGGATCGCGGTTCAGCGCATCCCGCGCCTCCGCGATCGCTCGATCGATTATCTCCAGCTTCTCGCGTAGCACCCGCACAGTCGCCGTGTCGAGGCCCTCTGCGTCTTCCAGCAGCGCGCGCTCGAGGTCGGCGATGGCGCCACCGTAGCGCTCCGCCGCCAATACGGCCGCATGCTGCGCGGGCCCGGCCGCGGGCGCGACCCGCGCGACCACCACCGGCGCCGCCTCTGGGGCCGTCGCCCGAGCGATCCACCAGCTCCCGCCGGCGACCGCGGCGAGCACAATGCCGGCCGCCAGCGCCTGCGGCACCCGGAAGGTGGCAAACTGCCGACGTGCCGTGCGGCCTCGCCTGGCCCGGATCGACTCGGCAATACGCGGCCAGACATCCACGCGCGGCGGCCGGCCCTCGAAAGTGGCCGCCCATGACCGCACTCCCTCGAGCTGCGCGACCGCCGTGCGGCACTCCTCGCAGCGCGCGAGGTGGGCCGTCAGCGCGTCACGCTCCTCGCCGTCCAACTCGCCGTCCAGGTAGGCCGACAACCGATCGGTCCACTGGTCACTCATGGTCCTGCTCCTCAGGCCTCGAAGTACTCACGCAGCGACATGCGCGCGTGGTGCAGTTGCGAGCGCGAGGTGCCGGGTGTGATACCCAGCATCGTTCCAATCTCGTGGTGCTTGTAGCCCACCATGTCATGTAGCACGAACACCTCGCGCGCTTTCGCCGGCAGTCGGTCCACTGCCGTTTCCAGATCCACCTTGAGTCCCGGGCTCATCCGCCCGCTTGCGGCGCCAGCCAGGTCGAACTCGGAGCCGCCGTGGCGGGACGCCCAGGTCTGCCGCTCCTGCCGCCGCCGCAGGATCACGTTGGTCGCGAGGCGGTGCAGCCAGGTCGAGAAGGCCGACTGCCCCTTGAACGTGCCCAGCTTCTCCCACACGCGGATGAAGATCTCCTGGAGCACGTCCTCGACGTCGTCGTTCCCGAGCAGCCACCGGGCCAGCGAGGTCATGCGTCCGACGTGGCGCCGGTAGAGGCGCCCGAATGCCTGGTTGTCGCCGCTGACGGCGAACTCCACGTCGATAGCATCGCGGTCCGTCCGGGCCCGCTCGAGGTCGCTGGTCAGTGTTCGCACTCCGCTCCGCGGCCGCTTAGTTCCGACCCGTTAGATACGGCAAGCCCCGGAAACGCTGCCCGCGGGCCCGCCGCGCCGTGGATGGCCCGGGTACTGGGGGTCCAACTCACTTGATATCAATAACTTACCCGCCAGGACCCCGGCGGGCGAGGGTGGCACCGTATGCGCGAAGCGGACGGGTGGCGGATGCCCTGCTCAATCCGCTCCGTCCGCCTCCTGCCGCCGCCGGGCGGGGGCTCCCGGGCTACATGCTGCTGGCCGAGACCGCCGCCCCAAAGAGATCCCGGTTGAGCCGTGCGATGAAGTCGAGGCTGATCTCCTTCGGGCACACCGCGTGGCACTCGCCGTGGTTGGTGCAGGTGCCGAACCCCTCGTCGTCGTGCTGCCCAAGCATCCTGAGCACCCGCTCGCGGCGCTCGGGCTGACCCTGGGGCAGCAGCCCCAGGTGCATCACCTTGGCCGAGACGAACAGCATGCCCGAGGCGTTGGGACAGGCGGCAACGCAGGCCCCGCAGCCGATGCACGAGGCCGCGTCCATGGCCAGGTCGGCGTTCTCCTTACGGATCGGGATCGCGTTGGCGTCGGGCGGCGCTCCCGTGCGCACCGAGATGAACCCCCCGACCTGCATGACGCGGTCCATGGAGCCGCGGTCCACGGTGAGGTCCTTGATGACCGGGAACGCCTTGGCGCGCCACGGCTCGATCCAGATCTCGTCGCCGTCCTTGTAGTGCCGCATGTGGAGCTGGCAGGTCGCCGCTCCATGCTGTGGGCCGTGCGCCACGCCGTCGATCACCAGACCGCACATGCCGCAGATGCCCTCGCGGCAGTCGCTGTCGAACGCGAAGGGCTCGTCCCCCTTCTCGGTGAGCCGCTCGTTCACAATGTCGAGCATCTCCAGGAAGGAGGCATGTTCGCTGATGTCCTTCGCCTCGTAGCGGACGAAGCCTCCTTTATCGCTCGGGCTGGCCTGACGCCAGATGTGCAGTACGAGGTCCATTACTTGTAGCTCCGCTGCGACAGGGGGACGTACTCGAAGGTGAGCGGCTCCTTGTGGAGCCGGTGCTCCGAATCCGGCCCGGTCCACTCCCACGCGGCCACGTAGGCGAACCGCTCGTCGTCTCTCCTGGCCTCGCCCTCTGCCGTCTGATACTCCTCCCGGAAGTGGCCGCCGGCCGACTCTTCGCGGTCCAGGGCATCGCGGCACATCAGCTCGGCCAACTCCATGAAGTCGGCCACCCGCCCTGCCCGCTCCAGCGACTGGTTGAAGTCCTCCCCGTCACCGGGCACCCGCACATCCTTCCAGAACTGCTCTCGCAGGACGGGGATGTCCTGCAGCGCTTGCTCGAGACCCTGGCGGTTGCGGGCCATGCCACAGTTGTCCCACACGATCTTGCCCAGCTCGCGGTGGAAGCTGTCGACGCTGCGAGTGCCGTTCACGTTGAGCAGCATCGCCGTACGCCCCTTGACCTCCCGCTCCACGTCGCCGAACGCCGGATGCTCGGGATCCGTCTTGGCGGGGCCGACTCGGGCGAGGTAGTCGGCGATCGTGTAGGGGATGACGAAGTAGCCGTCCACCAGGCCCTGCATGAGCGCGCTCGCTCCGAGTCGATTCGCGCCGTGGTCGGAGAAGTTCGCCTCGCCGAGCACGAACAGCCCAGGGATGGTGCTCTCCAGGTTGTAGTCCACCCAGAGCCCGCCCATCGTATAATGGGGCGCGGGGTAGATGCGCATCGGCACCTGGTAGGGATCTTCGCCGGTGATGCGCTCGTACATCTCGAACAGGTTGCCGTAGCGCTCCTCGATCACTCCCCTGCCGAGCCGCTGGATGGAGTCGCGGAAGTCGAGGTATACGCCATTCCTGAGCTCGCCGATGCCGCGCCCCTCGTCCACCGCCTCCTTGGCGCGCCGCGATGCGATGTCGCGCGGCGTCAGATTCCCGAAGCTCGGGTAGAGACGCTCCAGGTAGTAGTCGCGCTCGCCCTCGGGGATGTCGTTGGCGGGCCGCGTCTCTCCTGCGTTCTGGGGCACCCAGATGCGGCCGTCGTTGCGCAGCGACTCGCTCATCAGGGTGAGCTTGGACTGGTAGTCGCCGCTCGGCGGGATGCAGGTCGGGTGGATCTGCGTGAAGCAGGGGTTCGCGAACGCCGCCCCGCGCCGGTGCGCCCGCCACGCCGCCGTGACGTTGCATCCCATGGCGTTGGTGGAGAGGAAGTACACGCGAGAGTACCCGCCCGTCGCGAGCACGACAGCGTGCGCGGTGTGGGACGAGACCTTCCCGCTGACCATGTCGCGCACCACTATGCCCTTCGCGTGGCCGTCGACCAGCACCACATCGAGCATCTCGGTGCGCGGGAACATCTGGACCGTGCCGAGCCCCACCTGCTTCGCCAGCGCCTGGTACGCCCCCAGCAGCAGCTGCTGACCGGTCTGCCCGCGGGCATAGAACGTGCGCGATACCTGCGCGCCGCCGAACGAGCGGTTGTCGAGCAGCCCGCCGTACTCACGCGCGAACGGCACGCCCTGCGCCACGCACTGGTCGATGATGTTGTTCGACAGCTCCGCCAGCCGATACACGTTGGCTTCGCGCGAGCGGTAGTCGCCGCCCTTCACCGTGTCGTAGAACAGGCGCCACACGCTGTCGCCGTCGTTCTGGTAGTTCTTGGCCGCGTTGATCCCACCCTGCGCGGCGATGCTGTGGGCGCGACGCGCACTATCCTGATAGCAGAAGCACTTCACGTTGTAGCCCAGCTCGGCAAGCGACGCCGCGGCAGCCCCACCGGCCAGGCCGGACCCCACCACGATGATGTCGTACTTCCGCTTGTTGGCGGGGTTGACGAGCTTCAGCTCGAACTTGCGCTTGTCCCACTTTTCTTGAACCGGTCCGGAAGGAACTTTCGGATCGAGCTCCATAGCCCCCTCCACCTATGACAGCGTCCCGGTCAACACCCCTACCGGGACGGAGATGAATCCGAGGAAGACGACGATCGCCACCAGAAAGGCGAGCGGCCGCCGGTAGCGATTGTACCGCGGGTGGTTGATTCCCAGCGTCTGGAAGCTGCTCCACACTCCGTGGTACAGGTGTAGAGCGAGCACGAACATCACGACGATGTACAGCGCCGCTACCCACCACTCCTGGAAGCCGATCACCAGGTTGTTGTACGCTGCCCCCGGCGTGAACTCCGGGTGCAGGTGACCGGTGGTGAAGTGCAACAGATGCGCAACCACGAACAGGAAGAGCACGATCCCGCCCCACCGCATCGTGCGGGACGCGAAGGTCGATTCTTCAGACTCGAGGCCGTGCGCGTACTTCACTGGCCGCGCCACCGAACTGGTCCGCCATGTCTGCAGCGCTGCAATGGCGTGAATCGCGAGGAATGCCAGCAGCGCAATGCGGAACAACCACAGCAGCGTCCCGTACGGGAACACCGGCTCCCCGACCTCTCGCAGGAAGTGCGCGTATTCGTCGAAGTGCTCGGGACCCATGAACGCCTTCAAGTTCCCGATCATGTGTGCGATGACGAAGAGAACAAAAATGACGCCCGTGACGGCCATGAGGATCTTCTTGCCGACAGACGAGCGGTAGAGGTTCAAGACCCGGCGCATCGTCTCTCCAATTGGGAGGGCGTGGATGGTGGACGCATGATACCTAGCGGGTCAGGACACGGGCAAGTTGACCGAGTGAATCAGTCGCCAAGGTTCGCCTTGACGGTGTGCGCCAACCGCTCCTTGAGCCAATGAGATATCTTAGTCCCGCCGATCGACCCTCACCCTGGAGTCCGACATGCACCTCCTGCTCCTGGCTGCCACCCTCATGGCCGCCGCCACCGACGCCGACACCACCTACCTCTACAGGGCGCTCTTCGTGCGGGCCGCCCCCGGTGAGTTGCTCGGCGTCATGCAGCTGTACCAGAACCGCATGCCCGTGTATGAGGCCGGGGCGGCTCGCCCAGTCGTCTTGCGGCACCGGCAAGGCGATCAGTGGGACGTCATGTACCTCTGGCCGATGCGGAGCTTCGCTCACCACTGGTCAGTCGAGCAGGTGGAGCGGCGTGCGACGGCCGCGGCGAGCTCGGGGGTGTCGGATGAGGAGTTCGAGAGCCGGGTGCTCGAGCGAGTAGCGTGGCGCGAGGAGCTCTACGTTAAGGGGCCACCGCCCGAGATCGTGCGAGGCCTAATGGAGGGCGGAACCCTGTTCCACCTCGAGATATTCCTCGCCCTACCCGGCAAGCGTCAGGAGCTGCTGCGTGAGCGCGAGATGGAGAACGCCTACCTCGCGGCCCTGGGCCGCCCGACCAACCTCATATTCACCCGCGCCGCCGGAGCGGCGTGGGACGCGTTCACGATCGGGGTGTACCGCGACCTGCAACACTACGCGGAGGGGGACGCCGTCCCACCGGAGCAGGCCGACGCCGCGGCGCGGGCGGCGGGGTTCGAAGCCGCGAATCGGATCGGGACGTACCTGCGGACGTTGATGCACTCACATCACGACACGATTGGGAGCATCGTGCGGTAGGACCACGGCGGGGAATGGGGAATGGGAAGACCCTCCAGGCATCGGTCTGCCGGCGAGGCTCCTCCTGGCCACGGGCCGCACCGTCCCCCGTTCCCCGTCCCCCGTTTGTCGTACTAGCGCCTCTCCCCCCAGCTCCGTCTCGGCTCGCGGCACTGCGGCCAGGTCATCTGCTCGCCCGTACGCTCGCTGATCGGCAGCACCCGCCGGTCACGTGGCACTCGCTCCGGCTCCTCCGCAGCCAGGTAGGCCAGCATGGCGAACAGCGTCGCGTTGTTCTTGAGATCGTCCATCACGATCTTGTCGAACGAGTCGCGGTTGGTGTGCCAGGTGTAGGGGAAGTAGCTCCAGCTGTGCGCATACAGGAAGAACGACGGAGCCCCGTAGCACAGGAACGAGGCATAGTCGCTCCCGCCGCCTCCCGGCCGTCCCGGCACTTGCAGGTCGATGTGCCGGCCGATCTCGGTCGGGACCTGCGCGATCCACCGCGCGAAGTACTCCCCGGCCCGGGTGAGTCCTTGTGTGGAGATGCGCGTGATGCGCCCAGTACCATTGTCCTGGTTGAACAGCGCCTGGAGGCCGTCCACGACCTCGGGGTGGTCGGCCGCGTAGGCCCGCGAGCCGATCAGCCCCTGCTCCTCACCGCCCCACAGACCCGCCACGATCGTGCGCTTGGGGTTGGGGTAGGCCGCCTTGAGGATGCGCATCGCTTCCAGCACGGTGATGGTGCCGGTGCCGTTGTCCGTGGCGCCCGACGCACCGTCCCACGAATCCAGGTGGGCCGAGAGCACGATGTACTCCTCAGGCTTCTCACTCCCCCGGATCTCGGCGATCGTGTTGAACACCGGGACCCCCTCCTCGAAGGTGGCCTGCGCCTCGACCTCCAGCACCGGTCCCTGGTCGTACGTCGCGAGACGGTACAGCAGGCCGTAGTCCTCGCAGCTCAGGGTGATCGAGGGCACCCGCTCGGTGCGTGCCGAGAACACCCGGTGCACCCCCCAAGCCCCGGGCCAGCTCGACGACACGACGCCGAGGGCTCCCGCGCCCTCCAGCGCTCCAGGGAGCGTCCGGTCGCTGAAGCCGGTGCTCTCGACGCGCGCGTCCCACGCCTCGCGCGCCGCCTCCCGCTCCGCCTTCACCCGCTCGAGCGACTCCTCGGTGGCATACTCCACCCAGTTGGCATCCGTGCGGCACGTCGGTTCGGGATACGAGACCAGGACGAACTTCCCTGCGGCCTGGGGCAGCCACGCCGCGAACTCTGCCGAGTCGGCCACCTCCGGCAGCACGGCGAGCGGGCCACGTACCTTCCCCTGTGTACCGGGGCTCCACGCCAGCATCATCCCATCGAGGGTGCGCACCCTGGGCTCCACGAGATCGATGTGGGTGATGCCCCGATCCCATCCCATCCAGGTGCCGTACTGCTCGTTGCGGGCCTCGATGCCCCAACTCTGGAACATCGCGACCAGCCACTCGTTGGCCGCCCTGTAGCCCGGGGATCCCGTGAGCCTGGGCCCGACGGAGTCCATCAGAGCCTGCGCGAGCCGATACGCCTGGGAGTTCTCCTCCATCCCTTCTTGCCACATGCGCTCGATCACCGGATCGTCCACCGGGAACGTCTGCGCCGACGCCCCGGTCGCACAGACCACGAGGCCCACGCCGAGAGCGAGCATAATCCGACGGTGCCGCATCGAGAAGTTCCTCCAGATATGCTGAACCAGTTGTGCGCCCGTATCTTTACGGGTCGCATCGCCGGGCACCGGCGGCCGGGAGGGAGGAAGCGACCGATGCAGCCGACGACGAGGTGAGTAAGGATGACTGGTGAGCCCTGCCCGGACAAGGTCCGTCTGGACCGCTGGCTGTGGGCCGCCCGATTCTACAAGACGCGCTCGCTGGCGGCGGAGGCCATCGACGGCGGCAAGGCACAGGTCAATGGCGCGCGGGTGAAGCGATCCAAGCTCATCGAGGTCGGCGACCTGCTGCGGATCCGGAAGCCGCCCTACGAGTTCATCGTGACGGTGCTGGCGCTCTCCGAGCATCGCGGGCCCGCCAAGGTTGCTCAGACCCTGTATGAGGAGACACCGGAGAGTGTGCACGCCCGCGAAACGCTGCGCGCTCAGCTCAAGCATCAGCCGGCCGCCACCTTCGAAGGCAAGGGTCGCCCGACCAAGAAGGAACGCCGCCTGATCGACCGGTTCAAGCGAGGGGGATGAGATGCGCGCGATGCTGCTCGAGGGCGCGGGAACGCCCCTGCGCGAGGCAACCATCGAGACGCCGAGTCCCGGACGCGGGCAGGTGCTGCTCGAGGTGCGCGCCTGCGCGGTGTGCCGCACCGACCTCCACGTGGCGGACGGCGACCTGACCGATCCAAAGCTCCCCCTGGTCCTGGGACACGAGATCGTCGGCACAGTAGTCGAGGTCGGGAACGGTGTGGAGCGGTTCGCGGTGGGGGACCGGGTGGGAGTCCCGTGGCTCGGATGGACGTGCGGCACGTGCGCGTACTGCCGGACGGGGCGCGAGAACCTGTGCGACGAAGCCAGGTTCACCGGCTACCACCTCGACGGGGGCTACGCCGAGTTCGCGGTCGCCGACGAGCGCTACTGCTTCACCATCCCCGAGGGCTACCCCGACCTCCAGGCCGCGCCGCTGCTGTGCGCCGGGCTCATCGGCTACCGCTCCTACCGCGCGGCCGGCGACGCGGAGCGGCTCGGGATCTACGGCTTCGGGGGCGCCGCCCACATCATCACGCAGGTCGCGCGGCACCAGGGTCGGCGCGTCTTCGCCTTCACCAAGCCCGGGGATGCGGAGGGACAGGCCTTCGCCCGCAGCCTCGGCGCCGAGTGGGCCGGTGGCTCCGATGAGACGCCGCCCGAGTCCCTCGACGCGGCCATCATCTTCGCGCCCGTGGGGAGTCTCGTCCCCGCCGCGCTCCGCGTCGTGGTCAAGGGCGGCAGCGTGGTGTGCGGCGGCATCCACATGTCCGAGATCCCCCCCTTCTCCTACGACACACTCTGGGGTGAGCGCCTCGTGCGCTCCGTGGCCAACCTGACGCGGCGCGACGGCGAGGAGTTCTTCGAGGTGGCGCCGCAGGTCCCCGTCCAGACCGAGGTGCAGCCCTACCCCCTGAGCGCGGCCAACCAGGCGCTCGACGACCTGCGCAGCGGCAACGTGCGTGGTGCGGCAGTGCTGGTGGTGCAACAGGAGACGAGCGCCGGTGGCTGACGAGCCCGGCGAGCGGCACGAGGCACACCACGGGGAATCCGAGGAGTTCGGTGAGCTCATCCGGTACACCGCCGCCGGCTGGGCTGGCGGGCTCGTCCTGGGCGGCATCCTCGACGCCCTGGGCTTCCAGCGCAGCGCCGTGGGCCAGTGGCTGGTGCGCACGCTGGCGGGAGAGGGCGAGAGCATTCTCGAGGGACTGTTCGCCTTGCGCAAGCGGCTCGCCGGCCGGGCGGCGAGCATGGCCCAGGCCTACGGCTGGGGCAAGCTCCTCGGAATGACCGTGCCCTGGTGGATCGACTGGGGGAGCCGCCTGCTGGGGGTGGACGTCTACGGCGTGGCGGGGTTCTACATCCCCTACTTCTACGCCATGTCCGACCAGATCGGTGGCAATGCGTCGGGCCTCGCGTTCCTCATACGTCGCGAGGGATCATGGAGGACCGGGCTGGCGGCCTATTTCCGCCACCCCGTGATGCTCGCTGGGCTCGCGGTGATCTTCGCGGTGCCGGCGGCACTCCTGCTGGCCCGGGTCGTGGGCTTCAGCCCCACCACCCAGGTGCTCACCGCCCTCGAGACGATCGTGGCAAACCTCTGCTGGCTACCTCCGGCGGTGGGCTGGTGGCAGGAGCGGCGGCGGGGGTGACGACCGGCCCCGGCCTTTTGACAGGAAGTGGACAGGCCGCTACCTTCTGTGGCGGCGAAAGTGCAGGCGAAGTGCGGTATACGCGGCAAGACCAGGGAACACTCAAAGGGATCTGGCTCACGCGCTGGTCCCTTTTTTCCATTTGGAGCTAGTGGCCGGAACGGGATCGCCGGCGCACGGTGCAACGGCGATCGGATGACGGCAGCCCAGCGCGGGGGTTGGAACCGCGTGTGACCAGTAGCACGAGGGTGTAGCAGCGATGCCTATCACCGGCGTAGTTAAGTGGTTCAACGATGGCAAGGGCTATGGTTTCATCACGCCCGACGAGGGGGAGAAGGACTGCTTCGTCCACTATTCGGCGATCCAGGGCTCCGGCTTCCGGTCGCTGAAGGAGGGCGAGCGGGTAGAGTTCGAGATGGTTCAGGGCGAGAAGGGCCCGGCGGCGGAGAACGTCGTCAAGCTCAGCGAACAACCGCAGCAGGCTCAGTGAGTGAAGCGGTATCGTAGGAGCAGTGGGGCCGCCCTGCGCGAGCAGGGTGGCCCCGTTCTTTGATCCGCAGCATGGCAAAGAAAGACGCCATTGAACTGCAAGGGACGGTGACGGAGGTTCTGCCCAACGCCACCTTCCGCGTGTTGCTCGAGAACGGACACACCGTGCTCTCGACGATAGCCGGAAGGATGCGGCGACACCGGATTCGCGTGCTTGCCGGTGATCGGGTCACGGTCGAGGTTTCGCCGTACGATCTCACGCGCGGGCGAATCACCTTCCGACACAAGACGTAGTCCCGAGGCGCTAGCCGTCGATCAAGAGCTGTGGATGCGGTGCGCAGGCCTGGCGCGCCGGATTCCGTAACGCCGAGAACGAACCCCGCCGTGCTCCAGACCGGCCGCACGGCGTGTGGTGGGGTTCCACGCGGGCGCACACGCAGATGAGCGCGCCACGTGGCGCCGGTCAGCCTCCATGGTAACCACAGACGAGAGGGTCGTCGCATGAAGTTGCTCGTGCCGCTGCTACTCGTGGTCGCGCTGTGGCCCAGTCACCTCCCGGACCCGGGCGTGACGCAGGTGCAGATCACCGAATGGCAGGTGCCCTGGGAGAACACCCGGCCCCGGGATCCCTACGTGGGCCCCCAGGGGCGGGTCTGGTTCGTGGGGCAGCGCGCCGACTACGTCGCCTACCTCGAGCCGGAGAGCGGCGAGTTCACCCGGTTCGAGCTCGACGCCGGCGCGGGACCCCACAACCTGATCGTGGACGGGGACGGCGACGTCTGGTATGCCGGGAACCGGGCGGTGCACATCGGCAAGCTCGATCCCAAAGACGGGTCCATCACGAAGTACCCCATGCCGGATCTCGCCGCCCGCGATCCCCACACGCTGGTCTTCGACCACAACGGCGACATCTGGTTCACTGTGCAGAACGGCGGCTTCGTGGGGAAGCTGGACGTCGGCACCGGCGCGGTACGGCTGATACCGATGCCGCAGCCCGCAACGCGGCCCTACGGCATCGTCATCGACCCGGAGAACCGTCCGTGGATAGCCGAGTTCGGCACCAACAAGATCGCCACCGTCGATCCCGCGACAATGGAGCTGCGGGAGTATGTCCTCCCGATGGAGGAGTCACGGCCGCGGCGGTTGGAAGTGACCTCCGACGGCATGGTGTGGTACGTGGACTACAGCCTCGGCTTTCTGGGACGGCTCGACCCGACGACCGGCTCGGTGCAGAACTGGGCGGCGCCGGGCGGCAGCAGCGCCCGGGCCTACGGCATGGCCGTAGACGACCGGGACCGTCTCTGGTTCGTGGAGTCGGGCCCCGATCCCAACCGGTTCGTGGGCTTCGACCCTGCCACCCAGGAGTTCTTCAGCGTGACGGAGATCGAGAGCGGCGGCGGGACGGTGCGGCACATGTACTTCCACCAGGAGACGCGCACGGTCTGGTTCGGGACCGACGCCAACACGATTGGGCGGGCGCGCCTGCCCCAGTAGCTCAACATCGAAGTGCGATAGGACTAAATCTGTGACAGATCAGAACTCTCTCGGCATCCTCGACGTAACGCCCAAAGGCGCCGGCTTCATCCGCCGTCGGGGGAATGGATACCTGCCCGGCAGCGGCGACATTCACGTCGGCCGCAGGCTGATTCAACAGCACGGCCTGAGGACCGGCGACGAGCTCGCCGGCGAGACGGCCAAGGCGAAGGGCCGGGGGAAGAGCCGCTCCCTCACCAGCGTCGCCAGCGTGATTGGCCGGCCGCCCGGAGAGGTCAACGGCCGCCCTCGCTTCAGCGAGCTAACGGCCATCCACCCGAGCGAGCAGCTCGTCCTCGACTGCGGGCTCACCCGACTCGGCGGGCCCGACTACACCAACCGCATCATCGACATCATCTGCCCGCTCGGACTGGGGCAGCGAGCCATGATCGTGGCGCCCGCGAAGGCCGGCAAGACCATGGTGCTCCAGGCGCTGGCCGAGGGCATCGCGAAGAACCGGCCCGATGCCACGCTCCTGGTCCTCCTGGTGGACGAGCGTCCGGAGGAGGTCACGGAGATGGAGTCGTGCGGCTACGGCGAGGTCATCGCCTCCACCTTCGACTTCCCGGCGAGCCGGCACGCGGCGGTGGCCGAGCTCACCCTGGAGCGCGCGCGGCGGCGCGTCGAGCTCGGCGAGGACGTGGTCATAATCCTCGACTCCATCACGCGCCTGGCCAGGGCGTACAACACCTTGGAGAAGGGCTCCGGCCGCACGCTCTCGGGTGGGCTCGACGCGCAGTCGATGGAGAAGCCCAAGCGGTTCCTGGGCAGCGCCCGCAACATCGTTCCACGCGAGGGCGGCGGCTCGCTAACCATCATCGGGACCGCGCTCATCGACACCGGATCGAAGATGGATCAGGTGATCTTCGAGGAGTTCAAGGGCACCGGGAACAGCGAGATCGTGCTGAGCCGCGAGCTGGCCGAGCGGCGTATCTATCCGGCCATCGACCTGAACGCCAGCGCCACGCGGCGGGAGGAGCGCCTGCTCTCACCCGAGGCGCTCGAGGCGGCCCGCACGCTGCGCCATCACCTCGCGACCGCTCCCTCCGCCGATGCAATGCAGGAGCTGCTGCGCCTCATGGAGCGCACGGAGAACAACGCAGAGCTGGTGGCGCAGGTGCTGTCGGAGTGGAGGGCGCCGTAGCCCCTACAGCTTGACCACGTTCGGCGCGTCGACCTCGGGGCTCGCCTCGCCCCTCGGAGGGGTCTCGTACACGCTCCGGGGCTCATGCGTGTCCCACCATTGCCGGGCCCGCTCGGGCGACCAGCCGCTAGCGAAGCTGAGCGCGGCCAGCCGGGAGGCGAGGATCTCCGCCGAGTGCGGCCGCTCCGTCTTGTCCTTCTGCAGGCAATCCAGGATCAGCGCATCGAATTCCGGTGGGATCTCGAGCTCCGTGTATCTCGAAGGAGGCTCGGGCTGTTGGTGAATGTGCTGCACCAGCATGAGCATCGGCGAATTGGCTCTGAACACGGTCCGTCCCGTGAGTAGCCAGTACCCGACGCATCCCAGGGAGTAGAGGTCGCTGCGCGGATCGACCTCCTCTCCCTCCCCGGCGGCGCCCTCGGGTGATCCGTACGCCGGCGTCCCCGTAAATGTCCCGACATCGGTCAGCCTGACGTCCTGCAGGGCCGGGGTGCCCGCCCGCTTCACGAGACCGAAGTCCAGCACCTTCACGAAATCCAGGTCCTGGCCGTAGCGGCAGAGGTATATGTTGGCCGGCTTGATGTCGCGGTGCACCATGCCGCGTGCGTGGGCCTCACCCAGGGAGTGGCACGCCTGCCGCAGGATGTGCGCGGCGCGCTCGGGCGGCATGGGGCCGTACCGCTCCACCAGCTCCTCCAGGCTCAGACCGTCGAGCAACTCCATCACATAGTAGAAGCTGCGCTCCTCGGTGAGGCCGTAATCGTAGACCTCGACGGTGTGTGGCGAGCGCAGCTGGGCCGTGGCCTGGACCTCCCGCTCGAAGCGGTGATGCTCGGTGCCCCCCGAGCGGCCGGGACCGGTGCCCAGGCCGCTGCGCACCAGCTTGATCGCCGCCGGGCGCGCGAGCATGCGGTGCTCCGCCTTCCACACCTCGCCCATCCCGCCCTCGCCCAGCTTCTCCACCAGCAGGTAGCTCCCCAGGCGGCGGGCGCGACTGATATCGGTGCCCATGCGGTAGATCACCCGCGAGCCCACGACGGCGATGCCGGCGCAGATGTAGTTGGCCAGTATGAATGGCACGAGATGGCCGGTTTCGAGCGGGGGACCCCCCCGGGCGACGCCGATCGCGTAGAGCACCGGGCTCGTCGAGGCCGCCGCCAGGGCCGCCACCGCGGCTTTCCCCGGCGTGGTGGGCACGATCAGCGGGAAGAAGACGAGCCACACGGACACCCACGAGATGCCTCCGACGATCATCCCCTCCGGCCACATGCCGAACGCCAGATGCACGTCGATCCCCGCAGCCGCCACGACCTCGTAGAACAGACCGTAGTTCAGCACGCACTCTCCGCTGACGACGCGGCTGCGCACGAAGAAGAACAGCGCAATCGAGGCGGCGACGAAGCCGGCAGCCACGAAGTCCGGGGACGCCGGGAAGCTCGCGTCCTCCCAGTACTCGCTCCAGTTCGCCGTGATCCGGCCCGTGCCGTAGGCCAGGGTGTACGTGACCGCGTACACCAGCGCAGCAATGCCGAGCCGCCGTCCGGCCTTCTCCACGACGTCCGGCGGCAGACTCAGGGGCTTACCGCTTCCCCCTGCCGCGGTGGACTGTGAGGGTCGTCTCTTCTTGAGCTCGATTTCGGTCATGCGGATTCCTAAGATACTCTCCGCCTGGCGCGCGGGAAGCGGCCCACCGCTGGCGTACGTCGGACCAACCCTCTAGGCTTCCTAGCCATGACGCCTTGGGTGACCCGGCTGCTCATTGCCAACGTGGTGATGTTCCTGCTGATCCAGATCTTCCCGCAGGCGGTGCGGCTGCTCTGGCTCAGGCCCATCCTCATCCCGCTGCGGCCGTGGACGATCATCACTTACATGTTCCTGCACGCGGGGTTGCTGCACCTGTTCTTCAACATGCTGGCCCTGTACTTCTTCGGGCCCCGGCTCGAGGTCCGGCTCGGCCGGCGTCATTTCCCAGGTCTGTACTTCTCTAGCGGGATCGTCGCGGCGCTCGTGTCGCTCATCTTCACGCCCTACGCGGCCATCGTCGGGGCGTCCGGCGCCGTGTTCGGCGTGCTGCTCGGCTACGCGCTGTACTGGCCCAAGGATCTGATCTACATCTGGGGTGTGCTCCCCATTCAGGCGCGGTGGTTGGTGGCGCTGCTCACCGCGCTGGCTCTGTTCGGCGGCTTCAGCGGCGGGGCCGGCGGAGGAGGCGTAGCCCACTTTGCGCACCTCGGCGGGTTCCTGGGCGGATTCCTCTACATCAAGTGGCTCGACTGGCGCTCACCAGCGCGACGCTTCAAGAAGAAGGCGGCCGCCGTCCAGCCGAAGCCCAGGTCGGGGGGCAGCGGCGACCTGGAGCGCTGGCAGCGCATCCGCCGCGACGATATGCACCAGGTGAACCGGGATGAGCTGGACCGCATCCTCGACAAGATCAGCGCCAAGGGGATGAACAGCCTCACGCCCGACGAGCGCGCCTTCCTGGAGCGCTTCGCCTCACGGGAGTAGCCATGAACCACCGTCGCGCATTCCTGAAACGGATGGCTGCGGTCGTCGGCGCCTCGAGCGTCGGCAGCCTGTTGGCACTCGATCGGGCCGTGGCCGAAGGCATCGCCCAGGCGGCGGGCAAGGCTGGGAGCGCGTTGCCCGGGGGCCAGGAAGGAGTGTACACCCTGGATCCCGACATTACCTACCTCAACCACGCCTCCACCGGCACCATTCCCCGCGCCGTGCAGCAGGCGCACGCGCGATACCTGGAGCTGTGCGAGTCCAATCCTTGGGCCTACATGTGGGGCGGCGAGTGGGAGGAACCGCGGGAGGCGGTGCGAGCCAGGGCCGCACGGCTGCTGCGGTGTGAGGCCGCCGAGGTCGCCCTCACCCACAACACTACCGAGGGCTTCAACATCCTGGCACAGGGGCTTCCTCTCGGAAGGGGAGACGAGGTGGTCTTCTCCTCGCTGAACCACCCCGGGGCGAGCATCTGCTGGTTCCACCAGGCCGAGGCGAAGGGTTTCACCGTGAAGCAGTTCGACTTCCCGGTGGGCGAGATGCCGAACCTCACTCTCGACGAGGTGCTGGACCTGCACGATCGTCAGATCTCAGCCAACACCCGGGTGCTCGTCTTCCCTCACGTGGACAACATCGTGGGACTCAGACACCCGATGAAGGAGCTCACCGCGCTGGCCCGCTCGCGCGGGGTGGAGTTCGTCGCCGTGGACGGCGCTCAAACGGTGGGGATGCTCCCCGTAGACGTGGCCCAGGCAGGCGTGGACTTCTACGCGGCGAGCCCGCACAAGTGGGTGCAGGCACCCAAGGGCACCGGGTTGCTCTACCTGAAGCGCGACGTGCAGAGCACACTCCGACCGATGTGGGTCACGTGGGGGCAGGAGCGTTGGGCGGGAACGGTGCGGATCTTCGAGGACTACGGCACCCGCAACCTGCCCGAGGTCATCGCCCTGGGTGATGCGCTCGACTTCCAGGCCTCGCTCGGCGAGGATGCCAAGGCCTCGCGCTATCGCACGATGTGGCAGGGCTGGCGCAGGGCGGTGGACAATGCGGCCCACACCGAGTGGCGCTCGCCGACCTCCTGGGAGCTCTCGGCCTCGCTCTACGCAATCGAGGTGCAGGGGATTACCAGCAGGGACCTGTTCGAGCGGATGCATCGGGAGTACGGGTTCGTGTTCCGCCCGTTCCAGACTCAGGGGCTCAACACCGTCCGGATCTCGCCGAACCTGGTCAACTCCGACATGGAGCGGGAGCTGTTCCTGGGTCGCTCCGCTGCCGTAGTACGGTCGCTGTGATCCGCTACGCCCGCTAATCGATGTCCTGATCGTCCTCGTCGCCGCGGGAGCCGCGCGCCCCCCGCTTGAACCACGAGGCCTCGCTCACGTAGTCGCTCGTGAGCCCCTCCAGGTGGGCCATCTGGTCCCGCGTGAGGGGCTCGAACTCGGCGGCGATGGCGACGTTCTCCTCGAGCTGCGCGACGTCGTCCACGCCCACGATCACCGTGCTCACCGGCTGCGTCAGCGTGTAGCGCATGGCGTCACGCATGGAGGTGATCCCGCCCTCGCGGAAGATGCGGCCGCGAGCGGGGATCTTCATCCCGATGACACCCATCTGCTTCTGGTTGGCCAGCGGCAGGAGCTCATCCACGAACGGGAGGTGGTGCGGGTCGGCCGCGTTGAGCGCCATCAGGATGGTGTCGAAGTCGAAGCGGTTGAGGCCGTCGACCAGCACCACCGGATCGGCGTGCCCCGTGATCCCGAGGAAGCGTACCATCCCTTCATCGCGCGCCTGCAGCATCGCCTCGATCGCCCCGTCCTCGCCGAAGATGGCATCCAGCTCGTCCGTCCGCCGAACGTTGTGGAGCTGCCAGAGATCGAGGTGGTCGGTCTGCAGTGACTGCAGGCTCTCCTCCAGCAGGCGCAGCGACCCGTCACGCGTGCGGTCGTGCGTCTTGGTCGCAAGGAACACCTCGTCGCGCCGCGTCGCCATGACCTTCCCGATGTAGCGCTGACTCACCCCGCGGCCGTAGCGGGCCGCGGTGTCGATGTAGTTCACACCCAGGTCGATGGCGCGGTTGATGATCGCCTCGGCCTCGGCATCCCTGTCCGGCTCCTCCAGTGTCGCCTGGCCGCCGAGGCTGAAGAGGCGCACCCGATGTCCGGTGCGGCCCAGCGGCCGCTCAGGCATGGGCGGGTCCCCCGCGAGGGAGAGCCGTCGGTTGAGGAACAGGGCGGCCGTGCCGGCGGCGCCCATCATCACGAAGTCGCGCCGCGTGAGATCGCGCTCGGTCATGTCCAGGCTCCACATCCACGGTTTGTGGCCGAGACCCCGCTCGCTGCACGGGGACAGATCCACTAGAGAATCAGTCATGGGCCGTGCCCACGCAACCTCCGCGCGCCGCGAGCATCACTCACTGTGCGGCGCGCAGTGCATTGCGAACCGGCTTGGGGAGGGGCACTGGAACCCGGGGCTGGAGCGTGTCAGAGCCACGCCCCCTGAGCGCTAGCCCAGCATCTCGCGGAGCACCACCTCCCACATGGCACCCAGGGTCCTGAGGCGGCTTACCCACTCCGGGTTTCCTCCGCCAGCCCCCTCGGGAATTACCTGCCTCAGCCCAGCCTTCTCCGCTGCGAGTAGGGGCTGAAACAGGAACGTGGCGAGCCGGAAGGTCAGGGCGTCGCCGGTGGCCTCTCCCACGATCGGACGATCGGGCCGCGGCTCTCCCAGGCTCAGGCGCCGCTCCAGCACCGAGAACACCCGGTACATTGGCCACGCCGAGAAGGGGATCACGACCTCGCGCAGGTGCGGCCGCCCGGCCGAGGCATGGGGGTGGGGCGGGAGGTAGCCGACCCTGCCCTCCACCGGCACCTCCTCGGGCTCCGTTTCGTCGCGGAACCACTGCAGGGCGACCCCGTAGGTGTCGGCTAGGGCCTCGAGTGTGCGGAAGCTGGGATTCACTGTCCGCCCCACGTAGAGGTCCCGCAGGGTCGGGTAGGAGACGCCGGTGGCCCGGCTCGCCTCCCCCAGGTTCCCCTCGTGGGCCAGGTGCATCAGGGCGCGGAAGCGCCGCGTCAACAGGTGCCTGGCCCGGGGCAGCTGCTTCTTTGGCCGTCCCACGCGTCCCACCATCGAAGGCCTCGTCACGATTTTATTTAGTGGTATACTAGGAAACCAAGAGACGATCAGCAAGCCGCCCAGACCCTGCCGACGAGGCGTGCGTCACAGCGGCCCTCCCGGCGCTCGGCCTTTCTTGCGGGCCATGAGCGCTGAGACCGCCGTCCCCCACGTCCAGACCGCCAGGGCCGCAGGCCTCGAGTACGTGACAGACGCCGAGCCCGGCATCCGCCGCAAACGGGTGGGCCGCGGGTGGGCCTACTACGAGCCCGGCGGCGCGCTCATCCGGGACCGCCGCGAGCGCCGCCGGCTCAACGCGCTGGCGGTCCCGCCGGCCTGGACGGACGTGTGGATCTGCCCCAACCCCAACGGCCACCTGCAGGTCACGGCCCGGGACAGCAAGGGCCGCAAGCAGTACCGCTACCACCCCCGCTTTCGGGAGAAGCGCGACGAGTCGAAGTTCGGGCGGCTGCTTGCCTTCAGCGAGGTCCTGCCCAGGGTACGGGACCGCGTGGAGCGCGACCTGCGGCGCCGCGGCCTCCCCCGCGACAAGGTGCTGGCCACCGTGGTATGGCTGTTGGAGCGCACCTTCTTCCGTGTCGGCAACATCGCATACGCGCGGCACAACCGCTCGTTCGGGCTCACCACGCTGCGGCGGCGCCACGTGCAGGTCACGGGTGCGATGCTGCGCTTCGAGTTCCGCGGCAAGAGCGGCATCACGCGGACGGCCTCCATCACCGACCGCCGGATCGCACGCATCGTGCAGAGCTGCCGGGAGCTTCCCGGCCACGAGCTGTTCAAGTATCTCGACGACCACGGCCGGCGCCAGAAGGTCGACTCAGACGACATCAACGAGTATCTGCGACACATCACGGGGCGCGACATCACCGCGAAGGACTTCCGCACCTGGGCGGGTACCATTCTCGCGGCCGTGGAACTCAGCCGCCTCGGCACGGCAGCCTCGGAGCGACAGGCGAAGAAGCACGTGGTGCAGGCGGTCGACGAGGTGGCACGGCACCTGGGGAACACCCGGGCGGTCTGTCGCAAGTACTACGTACACCCCGCGATCCTCGAGGCCTACATGCGGGACGAGGTGATGGATCCCCTGCCGCCCCCGCCGCCCAACGGCGAGGACAAGCGGACGGGCACGGCCGCAGCATTGCGGAGGGAGGAGGTGGCGGTGCTACAATTCCTGCAGCAGATCCTCGACCGCGAGGCCCGCCAAGCCAATGAGCCCTGAGGAGCACCTCGGCCTGGAGCAGCTCGCCGCCTGGAAGGAAGGCGGCATCTCCTACTACCTGCACGGCACGCCGGCGGGCCCCAGCGGGCGCGTCATCATCCTGACCGCAGTGGGACCGGACTACGAGCACCGCTGGCTAGTGCTGCCGCAGGGGAAGACGACCGAGGACCTCGCCTCCAGGTGGTCCGAGGCGAGCAACCACGAGAAGACCGAGCTGGCCGAGACGCTGCTGCGCAGGGGGATGGCGGGTTAGGCTGAGAACCGGCGGCTCGGCTCCAAAGATCCGTCGGGGACCCAGCTCCGCGAAATACCTGGCTGCGTGAGCCTCTTGGCTCGGCCAGGCGGCTCCGCCTTGCTACATCACCCCATCGGGCCGTTCCCCGATCGCCACCCCAGGCCCCATCTTATAGACCCCATGCCGAAGCACTTGGACCGCCTCGAGACCGCCCTGCGCGACCGCTATACCATCAAACGCGAGATCGGCCGCGGCGGGATGGCCACGGTGTACCTGGCGCGCGACGTGAAGCACGATCGGGAGGTCGCGCTCAAGGTGCTGCACCCCGAGCTGGCGGTGGCGGGCTACCACCCGGAGCGATTCTTGCGGGAAATCCGCATCGTCGCATCGCTGACCCACCCCAACATCCTCCCGCTACACGACTCCGACGAGTGCGAGGGCTTCCTCTACTACATCATGCCGTACGTGTCGGGTGGCTCGCTGCGGGACCGCCTGCGGCAGGACGGGCCGTTCGCCGTCGAGGACGTGGTCGGCATCACGCGGGAGGTGGCCGCGGCGCTGGATTACGCGCACCGCCGCGACGTGCTGCACCGGGACATCAAGCCGGCGAACATCCTGTTCAGCGAGGGACAGGCGATGGTCACCGACTTCGGCGTGGCCCGGGCGATCACCGCGTGCTGCGACGACCTGGGCGACCTTACGGAGACCGGGTTTGCGATCGGCACACCGGCATACATGAGCCCGGAGCAGGCGGCGGCCGACGACAAGCTGGACGCCCGAAGCGACGTCTACAGCCTGGGCTGCGTCGTCTACGAGATGCTCACCGGCCGGACGCCGTTCCCCGACGAGAGCCCCATCAAGACGATGGCGCGGCACGCCACCCAGCCGCCGCCGCTCGTTCGTACGCTCCGCCCCAATGCGCCTTTGGCCGTCGAACGGGCTCTGGCGCAGGCGTTGGCCAAGGTGCCGGAGGATCGCCTCGCCACCGCGGGCGACTTCGCAGAGGCGCTCGCTGCACGGGAGACCGGCACCGCCCCCGTCGTTCCCGTGGTCGACGCGCGCCGCACGATTGCGGTGCTGCCCTTCGTCAACGCCAGTCCCGACCCCGAGAACGAGTACCTCAGCGACGGCATCACCGAGGAGCTAATCAACGCCCTCGCCAAGGTCGAGGGCCTGCACGTGGCGTCGCGCACCTCGGTGTTCGCGCTGAAGGGCGAGCGCCGAGACGCGCGCTCCATCGGCTCGCTGCTCAACGTGTCGGCGCTGCTCGAGGGAAGCGTCCGCAAGGCGGGGCAGCGGCTCCGCATCACCGTGGCCCTGATCAACGTGGCTGACGGCGGCACGCTCTGGTCGGAGCGCTACGACCGCGAGCTACAGAACGTCTTCACCCTGCAGGACGAGATCGCCAGCGCCATCGTCCGCACGCTGCGCGCCACGCTCCTGCGCGACCTTGGCGACCCCGTGGCGCGGCGCTACACCGACAACGTCTCGGCCTACAACCACTACCTGAAGGGCCGGTACTACTGGAATCTGCGCACACCCGAGGACATCGCGACCGCCGTCGAGCACTTCGAGCAGGCCATCGCGGAGGACCCCGACTACGCGCTCGCATACACCGGGCTGGCAGACTGCTACGCCATCCAGACCGATTACCGCGGCCTCCCGGTGGTCGAAGGTATGGAGCGGGCGAAGGTCCAGGCGCGCCGTGCCCTGTCCCTGGATGAGACGCTGGCCGAGGCGCACACGTCGCTCGGCTGGGTCACGTTCATCTACGACTGGGACTGGCAGGGCGCCGAGCGCGAGTTCCGCCGCGCCATCGAGCTCAACCCGCGCTACGCGACGGCGCGCCAGTGGCACTCCTGGGTGTTGATGGCGCTGGGACGAACCGATGAGTCGCTGGCTGAGGGGCGGGTGGCCCTCGAGCTCGACCCCGCGTCCGTGTCAGTGCGGCGCACCCTGGGCTGGCAGTACCTGTTCGCGCGCCAGCCGGGTCGAGCGGTCGAGCACCTGCGGCGGGCCGTAGAGATGGCGCCGACGGCCCACGAGAACCACCGGCTGCTGGGGCTGGCTTACGCGGACCGCGGACTGCTCGATGACGCCCTCACCGCGGCGCGGGAGGCGGTCGCGCTCTCGGATGGCGCGGCCTACGCCAGCGCGACTCTGGGGCACATCCACGCCCAGCGCGGCGAGACGGATCAGGCCAAACGCCTCCGCGACGACCTCCTGGACAAGGCGCAATCGGAGTACGTCCTGCCGGTGGCGCTGGTGATCCTGCATCTCGCCCTGGGGGAGCGAGAGGCCGCCCTCGACTGGCTGGAACGGGCCCACGAGGAACGCCGCGGGTGGCTCTGCTATCTCAAGACGGAGCCGCTCCTCGACCCGCTGCGGCATGAGGAACGGTTCAAGCGGTTGGTGGAGGAGATGGGCTTGGCGTAGGCTTAGAGAAGACAGCGCGACGAACCCCGCTGGATCCATGCATCCGCGAGTCAGTCACCTAGTGTGGCCTGCTGCCCTGCTGTGCGGGGTATGCGTAGCGGAGGCGTGTGGCAGAACCGCTGAGGACGCCGCCCGCCGTGAGCTCCGCATCGTGGTAGTAACCCACGGTCAATCTTCCGACCCCTTCTGGTCGGTGGTTGCCAATGGCGCCCACGACGCCGCGCGGGACTTGGGCGTCCGTGTTGAGTACCAGGCACCCGGCCGCTTCGACATGGTGGAGATGAGCAACCTGATCGATGCGGCGGTGGCGTCGCGGCCCAGTGGGCTCGTGGTCTCGATCCCGGACGCCAACGCCCTGGCCTCTGCGATCCGTGCCACCGTCCGGGCCGGAATCCCGGTCCTCTCCATCAATTCGGGCGCCGATGTCTACAAGGATCTCGGCGTGCTGGCGCACTTGGGGCAGAGCGAGTACGAAGCAGGCGTGGCCGCCGGCGAGCGCATGGCCCGAGCAGGGGTGACACGCGGGCTGTGCGTGAACCACGAGGTGGGGAACGTGTCGCTCGACCTGCGCTGCAGCGGATTCCGAGACGCACTCGAGCGAGCGGCCGGATCGGCCGCGGTGCTCGCCGTAGACCTCGCCGACCCGGACGACGTGCAACAGCGGGTGGCAGGAGCGCTGCGCACCGACCGGGCGATTGACGGCGTCCTCGCACTCGGGCCCGCTGGCGCCGACCCCACTTTAGCGGCCCTGTACGACGTAGGTGGACTCGGCACCATCGTGACAGCAACGTTCGACCTCTCACCACGCGTGCTCGAGGCAGTGCGGGACCGCGAGATGCTGTTCGCGATCGATCAGCAGCAGTACCTCCAGGGGTATTTGGCAGTCGTGTTCCTGACGAAGTATCTGGAGACCGGGGCCCTGCCCGGCAGCGGCGAGGTGATCGCTACCGGTCCGGGCTTCGTGACGGCTGAAACGGCGGCAGCCGTCATGAGGCTGGTGGAGCGGGGCGTCCGATAGGACAGCCGCCACCTCAGCGACGATGAGCGGCGAACGCGGACGGCGGATCAGCATAGTGCGAAGGCTCTTGAGCCGCCCCGAGCTCGTTGCCCTGGTGGGCGCACTCACGGTCTGGTTGTTCTTCGCGATCGTGGCAGGGCCACCGTTCCGCAGCGCGGCCGGTACCGCATCCTACCTCAACGCCGCTGCCCCACTCGGGATCCTTGCCGTCGCCGTCGCGCTCCTCATGATCGGAGGCGAGTTTGACCTGTCGGTGGGCTCGGTCATCGGCGCGGCCTCGATGTCGATCATGCTACTGACCACGCACTTCGGGTGGACGCTTTGGCCCGCCATAGTAGTGACCGCGGCACTCGCCCTCGCAATCGGTTTGGGTAACGGCTACCTGGTGGTGCGGACCGGCTTGCCGTCGTTCATCGTGACGCTCGGAACTCTGTTCATCGTCCGCGGGCTCACGATCGCCGTGACCCGACTTCTCACCGGGCGCACCCAACTCGGCGGGCTCGATGAGGTAGCCGGCTACGGACTCGCGCAAGCCGTGTTCGGTAGTAACCCGATCGGGCCCTTCCGCGTATCGATCATCTGGTGGGTTGGGCTCGCTCTGCTCGCCACCTGGGTGCTGCTGCGCACCCGTTGGGGCAACTGGATCTTCGGGGCGGGCGGTGCACCCGATGCCGCGCGCAACGTGGGCGTGCCGGTGGCACGCGTGAAGATCGGCCTCTTCATGATGACTGCGCTCGCCGCGTGCTTGGTCGCGATCCTCCAGGCCGTGCGGTTCACCGGTGCCGACACGCTACGGGGGGAACTCCAGGAGTTCCGCGCCATCATAGCGGTGGTGATCGGGGGGACGCTCTTGACGGGAGGCTACGGCTCGGCGATCGGCGCTCTGTTCGGGGCCTTGATCTTCGGGATGGTGCGACAAGGTATCGTCATGACCGGCGTGGACGCCGACTGGTTCGGGGTGTTCTTGGGCGCGATGCTGGTCACGGCCGTTGTCTTCAACAACTACATCCGCAAGAAGGCGTTGGATGTGACATGACGGTCAACGACACCCCACTTCTGGAGGTCGAGGGGGCGTCCAAGTACTTCGGGCACGTGGTCGCCATTGAGGACGTTTCAATGTCGGTGCGCCGCGGCGAGGTGACGTGCCTCCTGGGTGACAACGGGGCCGGTAAGTCGACCCTCGTCAAGATCCTGTGCGGCGCGCACAAGCCGTCCGCGGGGCGGTACCTAGTGGATGGTGACGTGGTTGATTTCGACTCCCCTCGCGATGCGCGGGAGCGGGGCATCGCGACGGTGTACCAGGACCTGGCAATGGTCCCGCTCATGAGCGCGTGGCGCAATTTTTTCCTGGGATCAGAGCCGACCAAGGGATGGGGACCTACGCGCCGCATCGACGTGGAGCTTTGCGAGCGCGTGACGCGCGAGCAGCTCGCCGAGATCGGGATCGAGCTGCGGGACACCTCGCAGCCGGTGGGCACCCTGTCCGGCGGCGAGCGGCAGGCCTTGGCAATCGCCCGAGCGGTTTACTTCGGCGCGAGGGTGCTGCTGTTGGACGAGCCCACCGCGGCGCTGGGTGTTAAGCAGGCCAGCATCACACTGCGCTACGTGGCGCGACTCAGAGAGCAGGGCGTGGCTGTGGTCTTCGTCACTCACAACCCCCACCACGCCTACCCGGTGGGAGATCGGTTCGTGGTGCTGAGGACTGGGAAGGTGCTCGGAGACTGGGCAAAGGGTGAGGTGCCGCTGGAGCGGCTGGAGCTGATGATGGGCGGCGGGGAGCAACCGGTGACGCCCAGCCAGACGACGCAGTAGCGGGGGAGCGAGGCCGGAGCGCCGTCCTGTGCGGCTCCCCTCAGCGCTCTCCCGTCAACTCCGCCAGGCGCCGCAGCAGCTCGCCGACCATGCGCATCTCTTCACCGTAACGTGTCCAGTCACCTCTCCGCTGTGCTGCGATGGCGGCCTCATAGTGCTGCGCGGCCTGTCGCACCAGATCCGTCACGCCGCCCGCGGCGGCCGGGGCCTCCTCAGTGGCGGCGGCCGCGGCTAGCAGCGCGGGCTGCGTCTCACCCGCCGGCAGACCACCGAACAAGCGCGCGAGGCTCCGATCCAGCGTCTCCTCCATCACCACCTCATTCTCATAGGCAACGATGACGCGCTTGAGCTCGGGGATCCGGCCGCCTTCTGCACGCAGGTAGAGGGCCTGCACGAAGATCAGTGACTCCTCGATGGGTATGACCAGCAGGTTGCCGCGGATCACTTGCGATCCGCGTTGGTCCCACAGGGAGACCTGGCGGGAGATCTCGGTGTCCTGATTGATCCGATTCACAACCTGGGTCGGGCCGAATACGAGGCTCTGCCTGGGGAAGCGGTACACGACGATCTGCCCGTAGTGCTCGCCGTCGTTGCGCGCCACCATCCAGGCCGAGAGGTTGTCCTTCCCCCGCGGGGTGAACGGCGTCATGAGGATGAACTCCTCCTGGGTCTCCCCCGGCAGCCTCATGATGATGTGCCGCATGAACCGGTCCCTTCCCTCCTCCCCCCGCGCCAGCGCCGGAATCTGCCACTGGTCCTCGCGGTGGTAGAACACCGCCGGCTCGCTCATGTGATACGTCGTGTACAGCGTGGTCTGGACGCGGAACAGATCCTCGGGGTAGCGCACGTGCGCCCGCACGTCGGCCGGCATCTCGTCGATCGGGAGGAAGATCCCGCTGAAGATCTTGGCGTACGTCTGGATCAGCGGATCGGCGGGATCGGCAATGTACGCCCTCACATCCCCGTCGTACGCGTCGATCACGACCTTCACGCTGTTGCGCATGTAGCTCGTGCCGTCCCTGAGCCGCTGCGAGTACGGGTAGCGCCCGCTCGCGGTGTAGGCATCCAGGATCCACTTCAGGTGTCCCGCCTCGGTGATCACCAGGTAGGGATCGCTGTCCCAGCGCAGGAACGGGAGCGCCTTCACCGCCCGCTCCCGAATGTTGCGATGGTACAGCACGCGACTCTCGCTCCCGATGTCTTGCGAGAACAAGATCTTCATGGAGCCGAAGTGCGCGCTGAGAATCACCCGCCGCAACAGCGACGAGACCGGCACGCCCCCCGTGCCCGCGTACTCCGTGAATACGTTCCCCTCGTCCGACGGATAATCGAACTCCTCCTGTCCGGTGTTCACGAACACGTAGTCGCTCGACATCTCGCCGTAGTAGATGCCGGGACGCGTGACCTCGAGCGAGACGTCCGAGGCGGGCGGCAGGTCCTTGATGAACAGAACCGGCAGACCCTGCAGCGTCACCGCGTTCACGGGACCCAGTGTGAGCCCCATGCCGTGGGTGAAGGTGAGCCGCTCGTTGATGAAGGTCCGCGTGGGCAACGACGCCGAATTGAGTTCCCGCGGGGAGAGCAGCACCTGCCGGTACTGGTTGTCGATCCAGTAGCGATCGTCATCCACCGACACGAAGTCGTAGTAGGTGCGGATCTCCTGCAGCTGTCCGAAAGTCTGCAGCAGCGGCTCCCGATCCCACAGCCGGACGTTCGCGATCGTGCCGCTGTTGGCCTCGATGTCCGCGAGCGTGAGTCTGGACTCACCGCTCAGATCGCGGATCGTGACCCCGTCGAGCCCCCATGCGCGCTGCGTCGCCGCGATGTGGTGCTGGAGTTGGGGCGTCTCCTTCACGAGTTCGTTGGGAATGACCACCAGGCGCTGGATCGCAGTAGTGGCGAGCGCGCCCACGATGCCGACCGCTATGTACGCCACTATTCCGATAGCAGTGTTGCGTACCAGATGTCGGCCGCGTGCTCCGACCACCACGAACGCCGCCGCGAGCAGCGCCACGACGGCCGCGATTCGCAGCATCGGTACCTGCACGGCCAAGTCGCTGTAGCTCGCCCCAAGCAGGGGCCCGGTCGTTGAGTAAAGCAGCGACGGAATCCGCACAAACCAGACATTTACTGCAGTTCCGACAAACAACAGTGCGATCAGGAGCGCGAGGTGGAGCTCCGCCGAACGCTCGATCATCACGCGCCGACCGCGAATCACTATGTCGCGCCGGATGAAGTACAGGGCTGACGTGACCGCGAGCGCGATCACGGTGACCGTGATCAGCAGCCCGATGGCTACCGCGACCGTGGGGAGCGTGAAGACGTAATACCCGACGTCCCGGCCGAACACGGGCTCGGCAACGTCGAACGACGTCCGATGGAGGAATTGCAGCAGCGTGAGCCAGGCGCTCGAGGCCGCGGCGCCGAACAGGAACGCGAACAGTGCGGCAACCGGCCACACCAACAGTCGCAGCAGCCGCGTGAGATCTACGCGAGGCAGGCTGGCACGCAGGTTGGCGATGACTCCGTCGGGCACCAGACCGCGCTGGGTGAAGCGGAGGTTGAGCACGAAGAAGGCGAAGACGATGAGTCCCACCACGAACCCAACCACCAGCTTGGTCCACAGGGCGGTGAAAAACACGGACTCGAATTGAACCGCCGTGAACCAGTACCAGTCCGCGACGAGTCTGATGAGCGCCGGAAGGCCGATGAGGACGAGGAGAACGGCCGCCAGCAGAACGATCAATGCAATGGCTCTGCGTGCCATCAGCAGGATTCCCAGAAGGTGTGGTGAAGCAGTGGTGGACCCCTCAAAAGATAGCAGCAAGGCGCCGTGAGTGGCGGCGGTCTCACCCTTCCGCCGACACAAGCGGTATACTTCAAGTGTCCCCTACTCGGATCTCCTGTTGGCTCCTACCTCCTATAAGGGCTTCACAATCACGGCGCGTACGTTTCAGATACGCGGGTCCGGACGCTGGACGCTCGATCTGCTGATTCGCGGTCCGATGGCCGTGCGGTCCTTCAGCGGCCCCACCACGTACGCCACGGAAGAGGAGGCCATCGCGGGCTGCTGTGAGTTCGGGCGACGCATCATCGATGGGCAAGTGGAGGGCTGCTCCATCGACGACTTGCTGTGAGGGACGCCCACCCGAGAAGTCGCTCACGCCCGCGGGCTGGCGCCTACTCACATTCCCGAGTACCTTTCTCCCCGTAAGACGAACCGCAAGCTGGTATCTTCTCGCCTTCCGCAGACGGTCCCCGCTTAGGATTGGATAGCGGCGCGCCGCACGTCGATTCACTCCTCAGGTTCAGACAACGAGAGCATCGCGTTCCGGCGACACAGGTGTCGCCCCGTACGCATGTGCATACACCGTGAGGAGTGTCTCCAAACGATGTCGTTCGAATCACTGGGCCTCGCGCCCAGACTGTTGCGGGCTCTCGAAGAGCAGGGCTACGAGGAGCCCACCCCGATTCAGAAGCAAGCGATCCCGGTCGGCCTGGAAGGCCGCGATCTGGTCGGTTCCGCCCAGACGGGAACCGGCAAGACGGCGGCGTTTCTGCTGCCGATACTGCAGCGTCTCGAGACCGGCCCGCGCGGCACGCTCAGGGCGCTCGTGCTGGTGCCGACCCGTGAGCTGGCCGAGCAGGTGTTGAACAGCGCGCGGGCCTACGGCCGCCACACCGGGTTGCACGCCGTCGCGATCTACGGTGGCGTCGGGATGGAGCCCCAGACACGCGCGCTCAGGAGGGGTGTCGACATCGTGATCGCGACACCCGGACGCCTGCTGGACCACATGGGCCGCGGACACGTGGACAGCTCCAAGCTCGAAGTGCTAGTCCTCGACGAGGCGGACCGCATGCTCGACATGGGCTTCGCGCCAGACGTCCGCCGCATACTCGATTCCGTACCTGCCGAGCGTCAGACCCTGTTCTTCTCGGCCACCATCTCCGGGGACGTGGACCGCCTCGCTCGGCGCGCCTTGAAGGAGCACGCAGCAGTAGAGATCGGTCGGCGTGCCGAGGCCGCCGACGGGGTGGAACACGTCCTGGTAGCCGTGGACAGGTCCGAGAAGCGCAGCGTGCTCGCCAAGATGCTGGCGGAGTTACCGCAAGGCCGCACGCTGGTATTCACGCGCACCAAGCACGGAGCGGAAAAGCTCACCCGCCAGCTGCGCCGCCAGGGCAACGCCGTTACGTCTTTGCACGGCGGCAAGACGCAGATCGCCCGCAACAGGGCCCTCGACCGGTTCAAGGAGGGCACGACCCGCATACTCGTCGCTACCGACGTTGCCGCCCGCGGTATCGACGTCGACGACATCGCCATGGTGGTGAACTACGACGTACCCAGGGACCCGGAGGTCTACGTTCATCGCGTGGGCCGGACGGCCCGAGCGGGTGCGCAGGGAGTGGCGTTGACGCTCATGTCTCCGGACGAATGGTTGATGATGCGAGACGTCGAGAAGCTCATGGGGCGGAGCTTCCCTCGTGAGGTCCTGCCGGGCTTCGAGCCGGCCGTCGCGCCGATCCAGCCAGAGCACCGGCCCAAGATGCCGCCACGCCAGGGACGGTCGGTGAGGCCGCGGAGGGGCGGCGCCCGCAGGAGATAGTCCCGTCGCTAGCAGCCTGGCGGCGGTCGCGATTCCGGCCTACCCGACGCCTACGTCACGGTCCCCGCTCGAGCACGATGATTTTCCCGGTCAATCGCTTCTGATCTGATCGGATCATGGCCGGTGGGACCAAGATGAACGTCGACTTGGTGGATTCGGGCCCCACGATAAGGGCATCCCCCCCAAGCTGCGCTGCTTCGGCGATCATCCTCTGGCGTAGATCGTCGAAACTCCGGAACAGCGCATCGGTCCTCGACTCGACGACAGCGATGACCGCGTATGGCTGTTGCGGCTCCGCCTGGAGCACCGTGACCTCGTCGGGTGATCGGGCCGGACGCACGGCCTGATCCAATCGCCGCACGTCTGCCTGGATGCAGCCGGCGGTGAGAAGGCAGACGGAGACTCCAATCACTAGTCTCATGATCACCCCCCGTGCGACGCACTCATGAAGGGCTTGCCGCACCAAGTGCGAGACTCCCTCCATGCCAACCACACATGAGTCGAGCCACCCAATTGTAAGACGCCTCGTGCGTGCACGTGGTTGCGCCGGTGTCTCTTCTCTACCTCTGGTTGATCACATTGATCTGATCTGTCCGGTTTCCAGATCGGGGCTGAAGAGCGGCGCCCCCCACCGCGTCACTAAGCGATGCGGCGAGGGGCGACAGAACTAGGGTGCGGTATGTCTAGTGACCGTTGGCCAGCGCTTCGACCGCCTCGTCGGTCGTCCACGTCGTGTTCGCCATGAACCGGAAGTTGGTCATGGCCGACGCGTAGCCGTTACCATCCGGCACCTTCGCCGCGGCCGTGGCGTCGGTCACGACTGCGACCTCGAACCCCTGCTCCAGCAGCTCCCGCATGTGCGCCTCGACGCACAGGTTCGCCGACATGCCTGCGAGGATTACCTTGTCGATTCCCCGCTTGCGCAACTGCAACACGAGGTCGTTGGTCTCGGGGCCGTAGACCTTGTGCGGGCTCGCCACGACGGTGCTCCCATCCTCGATGTAGCCCTTGTACTGCGCGAGCCAGTCGGCTCCCGAGCCCTCGAAGCCTTCGAGACTCAGCGGCGACGAGCGATCGAACATGCCGATGTTGTGCATCAGGACTTCCAGCGCCCCGCCGAACTTCCAGCCGTGGTCGGTGGGGTAGTAGTAGTGGGGCGACACGAACAGCTCGTATCCGCCGTCCTTGGCTGCGCGCATCAGCCGGTCGATATTGGCGATCGTGTTGTTCTCCGTCACGCTCTCACCCACCACGCCCCAGGTCACACCGTCCGGACTCAGGAAGTCATTCTGTGGGTCCGTGACTACGATGGCGGTGCGCTCGGGGTCGATCTCCATGCCGGGGTTGGGGAGCTGTGCGACGGCGGTCCCCGCGTGAAGGACCAGCGCGGCCAGGGCCAGGAATGACCACTCGGCCCACTCTCGGTTGTTCATGGGCGCCTCCTTGTTGTGGGTTTCGTTGGCTAACCCACGCCGGAGTGGGGCGGTTCCCTGCCGCAGTCATTTCCCCTTGGCCACGTCCACGGGTGGCGGCCACGCCTCCAGTGTGGCCGAGGATGTACCCGCAAAGGCGACAAGAGCTAACCCTACTTGCCACAAGATGTTAGCACGTGCTGCGCTCGCAAGGCTCACGGCGGGTGGCCGCGAGGCCGCTCCAACGACTACCTTCGAACCGCAAGCCGGTATCGGCCTCAACCCACCACCATCGCAAGGAGCGGCCCGGTGATCAGAACTCTCGGGTGCCTCGCGCTCGCCCTGCTCGTTACCATGACGACCCAAGCCCAGCAGTTCAAAGACTCCACCGGCGCCGTGCAGGTGGCGCTGGTCAAGATGCCCTATACCGGGGCCCGCAACGTCGCGGAGCTCTCGCCCGTGCCCGGCTACCTGGAGAGCGGCGGCATCGCCGACCGGCTTGCGCGCCTCGGCGCCACGGTCAAGGGGATCGCCGAGGTCGAGCTCACGGCGGACGAACAGACACAGTACGGCGAGTGGCACCGCATGGGCCTGGCGAACGGTCACCTGGCCGACATCGTGGCCGCCAATGCGCGCAAGGGACACCTCTCGGTCGGGTTGCTGGCCAACTGCACCTCCCTCCTGGGTGTGCTCGGCGGCCTGCAGCACGCGACGGCGGAGCCGCGGCGGGTGGGCCTGGTGTTCGTCGACGCCCACGGCGATTTCAACACGCCCGAGACCACGCTGAGCGGGATGTTGGGCGGGATGCCGGTGGCGGTGGCGGCGGGCCTGGCACTCGAGAACCTGAGACTCAAATCCGGGCTCGACCCGGCGATCCCGACCGAGCGCATCGTAATGGCCGCAGTGCGCGACCTCGATCCACTGGAGCGAGAGCTCCTCGACGCGTCCGCCGTGCAGCTGCTCTCGGTGGACGACATCCGCACGATGTCCGACCAGATCCACGTGCAGATGCTTCGCCTCTCGGAACTGACCGATGTCATCTACGTGCACGTGGACATGGACGTGCTGGATCCGGACGAAGTGGCCGGCCACCCGTTGACGGTACAGGACGGCCCGAGCAGTGCTGAGCTGGCTGCGGCGATCACCGCGATGTTCGCGTACGAGAAGGTAGCCGCGCTCGGCGTCGCCTCGACCCCGGCGAACGAGCGAGACCCCGACGGAAAGTCTCTACAGGCCGCGTACAGGCTGATCGAGGCGGCGGTGAGGGGGGTGCAGTCGCGAGGCGAGGTGGAGCGGTAGCCGGAGAATACCCTGCCACAAGCGCCGAGTCCCTGGGGAGACGACCGAACCAAGCCGCTACTCGGGGCGGTTCTGCCGTAGCCGCGTGAGGATCGCTTGGAACCTTGCCTCCCCGTGCAGTGGCTCGAACTCGGGATTGCCTTCGAGCCAGTCCGCGTCGATCGCCCCCGATGCAGCCACCAGCTCGAGCATCTCGAGCGCCTCGTCGATTCGCTGCAGGCGAACGTAGGCGCGTGCCCGGCTGAACGACACCCGTGGATCATTGGGCTTCACCACGTGCGCGATCTCGAGCATCGCGGCCGCTCGCTCCGCGTCATCACCCTCGAGGTAGCTGCGCGGCTGGTAGAAGGCAGTCTGCACGAAGATACGCTCCAGCAGGCGCTGCGCCGCTAGAGCGCCGAGCGAGTCGCTCGACTCGGCGGCCCGTCGCTGAAGTTCCGGCACCCCTAGAGTCTCGAGGGAGCGCTCGAGCGACGGCGGACGGCTCGCCGCGAAGTCATCCAGAAACTCCGCGAACCGCCGATCAAACTCGCCGCGAGCGCGCACGTAGTGGTGCAGCCGTTCCTCGAGCCGCGTGACCTCCCGGTTGCGGTTGAGCTCGGCCAGACGCGCGAGGGGCTCCTCGATCCCGAGCACGCCGTCGAAGTCCTCGACGATGCCGCGATAGCGCACGAGCGCTTCGTAGAGCTGGCCCGACGCCTCCAGATCCTGCGCCTCCGCGAGTCGCCGATCGAAGGTCTCCCGGATGGCCACCGAATCCGGGGGACACAAGCCCGTCTTCATGGCCTGGAGCTCCAACCAGTCCAGCCCCTCAGTAAACACGGGCTCGGAGGGCCACGAGTGGGGCCCCGCGTAGTACCTCATGCGGTGCACGAATTCGAAGTTGTCGAGCCACAGGTCCAGGTCCCACATCTCATCGAAGTTGAAGTCTGTCGTCCCCGCCCCACCGAAGAAGGCAAAGGGCGTTCCCTTCTGTCTCACCTGGAAGGCGAGGGGATACCCCAGCGACGGTCCCCCACCAAACCCCATGATGCCGGCCACGTATCCGTGCAGCCGAAAGGCGTAGTCCCAAGCCGCACGGGCCGTGCCGGAAAAACCAGCGATGTACAACCGGCGAACATCCGGTGAGAAACGCTCCTGCACGTCGCTGAGCATCGCCTCCATCGCCGCAGTGTTGCGATCGTCCACCACGTCACTGCGGCTGTTGTAGGAGCTGAGCACAACGTAGCCATGGCGCTCGGCCGCGGTCACGACGGACTGCAGCGGGATGACCGCACGTCCCCGTGGGTCGAGCAGGAAGAGCACGGGCCAGTTCGAGCCCGGGTCATAGTACGACGGCAGGTAGAGAGCGTAGCGCTGGCTCGAATCCGACAACGACACGACCCGCTCGACGATCGTGCCGCGCGGCAAACTGTCGGCCGATTGAGCCGGAGGAGGAGGTGGGCGCCCGTCAAGCGGCGTAGCGAGAGCAGCCGTCACGCACGTCGCCAGCCACAGACCGGCCGCTGTCAGCGTGCGCCTCATGCCTCCAATACGCTGATCACCGGTCGCATGTTGCGCGGGGCGAGCGCCCGGCGGCCTGGGCCGCCAGCGGGAAGCTTTGCCGGTAGGGCCGGGGGGCCGGGGTGCGGCAGCAGCGCCTCGCTGGCGTACAGTCTGATCGAGGCGGCGGTGATGGGGGTGCAGTCGCGAGGTCGTGCGGAGCGGTAGGGCGCCCGGGCCGGACGCGCGGGCGTCAGGTTGTCGGCGCCGTGCGCAGCAGGGCCAGGATCCTCTCACACACGGCCGGGATCGACGCTTGAACCACATCCGACAGGCCCGGGCGCACCTCGTGGGGAGCGTGTAGCACCTGCACCGAGATGACCTTCACCTCGATGCCCCGGAGGTCACTCAACTCTCGCAGCAGGCGCGTCGTGGGAAACAGATGCATCGAGGAGTCCCCGATAGCGACTTCCCGGAACTCTGAGATGTCGCGCTCCCGGACCTCCCCGGGAGGCATCCCGTCGTCCACAGCATCCACGATGATGATCAGCCTGGGGCGCCGCTCATTCAGCGCGACGGTGAACAGCAGGTCCCTGACCGCCGACCCCGCGTTCACGACGCCCACGTGGGACGGCACTTCGCAGCTCTGCTCCAGGTATCCGGCGACAGCGGGCCCGAACCCATCGTCACCGAACAGCACGTTGCCGCACCCCAGCACCAGGATCTCTTTATTCCAGTAGCCGGTCACGATGGGTGATGGTAGGGTTCTGGGGGTGGGCGCCTTCCAGTCGCCCACCCCTTTAACCGTCCTCCTAGTTCTCGAACCTGTCCTTCAGTTGCCCGTCCGCATCCACGATGTCGACGCGCACGGCCAGGCGACCGTCGAGGTAATGGGTGGCGCACGACAGGCACGGGTCGTAGGCTCGAATCGCCATCTCGACCCGGTTCAGGACACCCTGGTCGTACTTCCCATCCTTGATCACGGCCTTCGCCGCCTGGTTCACCGACATGTTGATCGGTGCGTTGTTCTGCTGTGTGGCGACGATCAGGTTCACATTCGTAACCAGGCCGTTCTCGTCCGTCTCGTAGTCGTGGATCAGCGTGCCCCTGGGTGCCTCCACACATCCCACACCCCGGGCCGCCCGCGGCGTCACCGCTACACGCGTCTCGGTGCTCGTTATCTCCGGATCGTTCAACAGTTCCACCACGCGCTCGGCATTGTAGAGCAACTCGATGAGCCGCGCCCAGTGATACAGCAGCGTCAGTTGCGCAGGCTGACCGAACTGTGCACGGAACTCCTCGAACTCTTTCTGCGCCAGTGGCGTTGCCATCTTGTCCGCAACGTTGATCCGAGCGAGTGAGTTGACCCTGTAGATGCCTTTCGGATCATCGGGATCCATCGAGAATCCTTCGTTCCACGACTTCGCGTACGGGAACTTCAGGTAGGTCCAGTCCTCGATGCGTTCGGAGATGAAGTCCGCGTACTGACCGTAGGCGAAATCCTCGGACGTTCCGTCCGGCTTCATGAGCCTCAGCTTCCCGTCATACAGGTCCAGTGCCCCGTCGTCGCGGATGGTGCCCATGAATCCGGTCTGGATCACGCCGAGTTGTTTGACGACGTCGAGGTAGCTCGGGAAGATGTTCTCTTTGGCGAAGGCCATCGCGAACTTCGCGAACTCGAGGACCTCCTCCGCCATCGGGACGAGCTCGTCCCGCTCCTTGGCCGTCAGGGGCTTGCTGAATCCCCCCGGGACGGCCGTCACGGGGTGAATCGGTTTCCCAGAGACGATCTCGAGCATCTGGGCGCCGAGGTGCCGATTGCGCACCACCGTCTTCCCAATATCCGGATTGCTCTGTGCGATACCGATGACATTGCGCACCGAGTAATCCGCGTCGGGTCCCATGACGAAGTCGGGGCCCGAAAGGAAGAAGAAGTGCAGGATGTGCTCCTCGGTATACGCGATGCTATTACACAACTCGCGCAGCTTCCTGCCTGCAGGGGGGGGCTCCGCACCGAACACCGCGTCGGTCGCCTTCGCCGATGCCAAATGGTGCGACCACGGGCAGACGCCGCAGATGCTCGTCACGATCCGCGGGAGCTCCTCGATCGGCCTGCCAATGCAGAACCTCTCGAAGCCGCGGAGCTCGACTACCGAAACCTTGGTGTCGGCGACGTTGCCGTCATCATCGAGTTCAATCAGGACCTTGGCATGACCCTCAATCCGCGACACCGGCTGGATAACGATTCGCTTACCCATGACTCACCTCCCTGCCTTGGTCGGCAGCGGCTTGAGGCGATTGTGTCCGCCGATGTACCTGTTCAGCAACGCCCGCCGATCCTCCACCAACTTGGCGTCCAATCCGATACTGGACAGCGCACCCATCATGTCGACCATCGGATTGGCGCCCTCACGCACGGGACCGAAGCAGCCACGACAGGGCATGAACCCCTTGATGCACCGTGGCACCTGCTGTTCCTCCGGATCGGCCTGCCGGCCGCAGCCCGAGCGGGTGACAGGTCCCAGACAGAGAATGCCCTGCTCGTTGAAGCAGCGCAGGCTTTCGTACTCGCCGGCCTGGAACTCCCCGTCCTGAAGCGGCCTGCGCAATCCCACGTCGCTCTTCTGCTCCCGTCGCGCTGGACAGTCATCACACACGCTGCGCTCCGGCAAAGCGAACGGCTTGCCCTCCAGCAGCGCCGTGAGGGCCTCCAAGATGATGACGGGATTCATGGGGCAGCCGGGGATGTAAAGGTCCACATCCACGACTTCGTCCAGCGCGTAAACCCTGTCGGTCAGGGGCGGCACCCCTGCCGAGGGTGTGTCCCCCGCCTCCGTCGTAGCCGAGCCCCGAAAGACCTTCTCATACAGCTCTTCCACCTTGTACATGTTCGCTAGCGCCGGGATTCCCCCGAAACAGGCGCAGGACCCGAGAGCGATGAGCGTCTTGCACTTCTTCCGCATCTCCTCCGCGACCTGCCGCTCTTTCTCATTCCTGATTCCACCGGAGATCATGCCGACATCAGCCTCGGGTATCTCAAGCTCGTCCTTTTCGCCGGTCTGACCGAAGTACTTGTGATCCATCAGAACCGGCATGTGGACGAACTCGAGAGATGGAAGCACATCGAGTAACTGCTCTCCGATGTCGAGGATGGATACTTCGCATCCCCCACAGATATTGAGCCACTCTTCCGCCACTCTTACCATGACAGCCTCCCGCTGGTCAGTTTCTCATACCAGTGCTCGGGCACGAGCCGTACGGGCTGGTAGTCGGGTCACCCCATTCACGGAGGAGCCCCTTCCGGTGGCACGTCGGCTACCACTCTCCTCGTGTACACGAAGTACCTCCCATCTTCCTCCACCAGCTGTGTATCGAAGCCATCATTGCGGTAGTTCGCCATCTTCTCGCCGGCAGCCGACTCGGAGGCGTAGTCTTCACCGTCCCACATGTACCTTCTCCCATCGATGACCTTCGAATCGTCTGCCATGGATCCTCCCAACACCGTGTCCCGCGAGGGCGATTCGCCATGCCCCTCTGCAAACCTGTTCACCCCCGGTAGGGGCTGGGGCCAAGCGCCCTCGTCGTCTCCACCACCTCGCGCACAACCTCCGCGAACCTCGCTCCCTCCGAAGCAGACACCCACTCAAGCCGGAACCGCTCCTCCTCGAGTCCGAAGTCTTCGAGCATCAGTTGGATCGCCTCGGCTCTCTTCTGCGCCCTCAGATTGCCTTCCTGGTAGTGACAGTCCCCCGGGTGACAACCGCACATCAACACCCCGTCTACGCCCTTCGTCAGGGCGTCCATCACGAGATTCGGGTGCACCATGCTCGAGCACATGACGCGTACGATCCTTACATTGGGCGGGTACTGGAGCCTCGAAACCCCCGCAAGATCGGCTCCCGCGTACGAACACCAATTGCAGCAGAACGCGATGACCTCCGGCTCAAACCGTTCTTCCATCACTGCGCTCCGAAGGCGGCGTGTACTTGCGCGCCAATCTGCTCCAGCCTGAAGCCTCTAACGACTATGCCTTCCTTGGGACACGTCGCTTGACACGTCCCGCAACCCTTGCAGGCCGTCTCATCAACCTCGACTATTTTCTTGATTGCGCCCTTCCTCACGTATTCGACGAGCGTGATTGCGTTGAACGGGCATGGGGCCACGCAGTACGCACACCCGTCGCAGTTCTCAGCAATGACCTCCGATATGTTCGCCTCCAACTCGATGCTATCCCTGGAGAGAATCGTAGCCGCCCTCGCGGCTGCTGCTTGCGCCTGTATGACGCCCTCTTCCACGCGCTTGGCCGAGTGCGCCAGGCCACAGAGGAACACTCCCTCCGTGGCAAAGTCGACCGGGCGCAGCTTCTGGTGTGCCTCGAGGAAGAAACCGTCGGTGGTCAACGGGACCTTGAGCAGCTGGGCCACCGCATCACTGCCTTCGTGCGGTACGATGGCTACCGACAGCACCAAATGATCTGCCGCTATCGCGACTGGCATACCCAAGGTCCTGTCGAGCACCTCCACCTGCAAAGCCGCCCCGTTCCTGGACACCTGCGGCTTCCGGTCCTCCTCGAACCTCATGAACACGACACCCTGCCGGCGGGCCTGCGTGTAGTAGCTCTCTTTGAGCCCGTAGACACGCACGTCTCGATACAGGATGTATACATTCGTCTCGGGTGACAGCTCCTTGATCCTCAGTGCGTTCTTGATCGCCTCGGCGCAGCACACTCTCGAGCAATACGGTCGTTCGCTGTCCCGAGACCCGACGCACTGAATCATCACCACCGTCTTCGGCGGGGCACCGCGGGGACGGCGCAACCACTCTGCATTGCCACTCAGCCGCTCCTCGAGGTCGAGCTGGGTCATCACCCTGTCATCCTCACCATAGAGGTACTCCGTTGGGCGATACTCCTTGGCGCCCGTTGCGACGATGACCACGCCGTGCATCAGCTCCTTCACCCCTCCGTTTGCCTTTACGCGACTCGTGAAACTGCCGATCGATCCTTCCACCGATTCAATGGCCGCGTCCGTGAACACATGCACTCCGTCGGTCGTGTTCACCCTCTCGACCAGATCATGCAGCTCCCGCTGCGGGTCCTCACCGTCGAGCAGGTAGTGGATGTGTCTCAGGTTCCCGCCGAGCTCGCGCTCACGCTCGACCAGGTACACGTCGAATCCCTGGTTCGCCAATTCAAGTGACGCCGTCATACCGGCAAGGCCGCCCCCAATGACCAGTGCGGATCGCTGTATCGGTATCGTCCGCCGTTGCAGCGGCTCCGCCAACCGGACTTTGGCCACCGCCATCGTCACCAGATCCTTCGCCTTGATGGTCGCGAGCTCCGGCTCGTGCATGTGCACCCACGAGCATTGATCCCTGATGTTCGCCATCTCGAACAAATACGGATTCAGCCCCACCTCCCTCACCGTGCTCCGGAACAGTGGCTCGTGCGTCCGGGGGGTGCACGACGCCACGACCACGCGGTTCAGCTCATGCTCCCGTATTCTCTCCTTCATCCGCTCCTGCGTATCGTTGGAGCACGTGTACAGGCTGTGCTCCGCGTACACGACATTCAGCAGGGTTAGCGCATACTCGACTACCTGCTGTACATCCACGACGGACGCGATATTCTTCCCGCAGTGACAGACAAACACGCCGATTCTCGGCTCTTGGCCTCGGACATCTTTCTCCGGCGGATAGCTCGTCGGGACGATCAGACTCCCTCTGGCATCTCGCAGCAGTCCTAGCGCCTTGCACGCCGCGCCCGAGGCCTGCATGACGGTCTCCGGGATGTCCTTCGGGTCCGTAAAGGGCCCCGCCACGTACACTCCGCGCCGGGACGAGTCCACCGGCCTGAAGGGCGATGTGCGGCAGAAGTTGAACTCGCCCAACGCAACGCCACAGGCGTCCGCGATGCGGGGCGCGGCCTTGGGTGGTTGGATGCCCACGGACAGAACCACCAAGTCATACTCGGCAGAGACCTTGCGGTCGGCTTCCGTGAGGAAGGTGACTCGGAGATTCCTGCTCCCAGGTACCTCCTCGACCGACGGTGGGCGGCAGCGTATGTAGTTGACCCCGAGGTCGCGTGCTCGTTGATAGTACTCCTCGAACCCCTTACCGAACGCACGCATGTCCATGAAGAAGACATCACATTGCAGATCGTCACCGACATGCTCCTTGGCGACGACCGCCTCCTTCGTGGCATACATGCAGCATACCGCGGAGCAATAGTCTCGTTCGGCGTCCCGTGAGCCCACGCACTGGATGAACGCCACGCGCTTTGGGGTGGTGCGGTCCGACGGCCGTACGACACTGCCCGATGTTGGGCCCGACGCGGACAGAATGCGCTCAAACTCGAGAGCCGTTATGACATTGGGATAGCGGCCGTAGCCCAACTCTTCCTTGGACCTGGCGTCGAAGAGCTCATAGCCTGGCGACAGAATGATCGCGCCGACCTGGAGTTCCACCAGCTCCTCCGGCGGCATGTCATGGTCGATCGCGCCGACCTCGCAGACGTCTTTGCAGAGCAGGCACTCGGAGCAGATACCACACTGAAGGCAGCGATTCGCCTCCTGCACGGCCTCCTCCTCAGAGTACCCCTGGCGGAACTCCGCGAAACCGCGCTCCCGTGCATCCACCGGTACGACCGTCGAGAGCCGCCGAGCCCTCTTGCTCGTCACCCGGTCCGCTATCTGATCGTCCGTCAACTCTACCGGGACTGCAGGCGCCGCAATCTGCTCCAGCCTCTTGCCTCGCAGGAATAGATCGATCGACCGAGCTGCCCGGTGACCGGCGGCAACGGCATCGACTATGGTATTCGTCCCCGTGACCACGTCGCCCCCGGCAAAGACACCCGGCTTAGGCGTTGCCAGGGTATGCTCGTCAGCCCTGATGGTGCCGGACTTCGTGACTTCAAGTTCTGCATCGCGAAACGGTAAGTCTGGCGCCTGGCCCACTGCGAAGATCACGGTGTCAGCCTCGATCGTATGCGCCGTACCCCCGATCACCTCGACATCCGGTTTGCCGTGCTCATCGAAACCGTGAAACCGAACCTTCACGCAACGAACACCGGTGACCCTGCCGTTCTCGGAAGTGATCTCGAGAAAGGAGCGGGACGGGAAGATCGTGACGCCGTCGGATTCGGCGTCCTCAATTTCCCACAGATCGGCCGGCATCTGGTTGCGTGACTCCAGGCACGCAAGCCGCGCGACCTCCGCACCCAGCCGGATAGCGGTGCGGGCCGCATCCAGCGCCACCCTCCCACCGCCAAGCACCAGCACTCGTGGTTTGACCGTTACGCTCTCGCCCTGAGCTACCTCTCGAAGGAAGTCCGTCCCAAGGAGCACATCTGGCAGATCGCTCCCGACGATGTGGAGTCTCTTGCCGACGTCCGCCCCCGCTGCGATGAAGACAGCACCATAGCCCTCATCGAGCAGCTCGTCGATGTTCTCAATTCGGTGATTCGTTTCCAACCGGATGCGATCCGACAGGAGGTTCTGTATATCCCACTGCAATCGCTCCCTCGGCAGCCGGAATTCCGGTATGCCGTACCGCATCATGCCACCCGGCTCCGCGGCCGCCTCGAAGACGGTCACCGAGTACCCCAGGTCACTCAGGTCTCGTGCTGCCGTCAACCCCGCCGGTCCTGCGCCGACGACCGCAACACGCTTGCCGTTGCTCTTTTCGTTGGCCTCGCCGCCTGCCGGGGCCCTGCGGCTCAGCTTCCTGTCGTAGGCCCAATCGGCGACGAACCTCTTCAGTTGCATGATCGAAACCGGCGCATCCACACGCCGGCGCGTGCACACGTCCTCGCAGTAATGCCTGCACGCCCGGCCACAAACCGATGGGAACGGATTGTCACGCAGGATCACGTGATAAGCATCTTCATAGCGCCGTTGCCGGATCAACGCGACGTAGCCTTGCACTCTTTGCCCGGCAGGACATGCATGCCGACAAGGCGATTGGCCCAGCTTCTGGATGGCAAAGGTATTCGGGATGGCCTGGGGATACCTTCTAGAGATTGCCGTCGTTTCTACTAGGTCCTTGTTGTACTCATCACGAACATTGATCGGGCACACCTCTTGGCAGGCCCCACAGCCAGTGCATATCGTCTCGTCAACGTACCGTGCTCGCTTTCGCACCGTCACGGTGAAGTTGCCCGGTTCTCCAGTGACGCGCTCCACGTCCGACAGCGTGAGGATTTGGATGTCCTTGTTTCGCCCGATCTCGACGAGTCTTGGCGCCATCGTGCACATGGCGCAGTCGTTGGTGGGAAACGTCTTGTCCAGCTGAGACATGGCGCCGCCGATGGACGGCTTGCTCTCAACCAGATAGACCTTTATCCCGCACGCGGCCAAGTCGAGCGCGGCCTGCATGCCCCCAATGCCGCCGCCGACAACGAGTGCCGCACCCGTCGGGGAAGGCGAGGTGCTACCCGACACTTGCTGCAACAGGTGCCTCCGCCGGCCGTCTTTCCAGGGCCTTCTGTTTGACGGCGTGCAGGTAAACCGCGAAAGGCCGGTAGATCACATGACTCCACTTGCCAAATGGCATCTCCACGACGAGCAGTGGAACTACGACGGCCAGGTGAACGGCATATGTGAAATGGGCAACAAGGGAGAACTCGAGATAGCGAAACGCGTGGACCGCAACTCCGGTCACAGCAGTCAGCAGCAGGAGTATCGGCAGGATCCAGTCGGTGTGAGCAGAGAACCTCTGTGCCTCATCGCGTTTGCGAGCGCGGCCGAGCAGCATGTCGCCGCTCACATAGATCAGGGCACCAGCCGCCAGATAGCCGATCCACCGCTGGGGGTGGTAGATCGGGTAGAGGTTGTCCGTCTGAAACCACTTCAGGAAGAACACCACTAGCACGAACATCACAATGCAGCCTGCAGCCAGGGCCATGTGCTTGATCCAACGGCCCCGGTCAAGGCACTCGCGAAAACGGCGCTGTGTAAGCGCGTGCACCACGAAAGTCTTGAGTTCCACTAAATACAGGGACAACGGTACGCGCACCGCCGGTGTACGGTGCATCGTGAGCCAGTACATCCGGCCCGCGTTGGATAGCAAGAGGAGCAGGGCGACGACAAAGACCGACCGCGTGAAGATCGTGATCGTGTCGAACATGTGGCCCATGCCGAGCGGCAACGAGACGAGTTCAGAGACTGTCAGCCGAACGACATAGAGGTGATAGAGCAGCGCCAGCAGGAGCACGAGTGCACCGACCGCGACGTGCGCGCCGATGCCCCACACCCGGGAGCGGAAGATGGCCGAGGCGAGCCCGGTCCAATCGTACTGGGTCGCCAGATAGCGGCGGAGTGTCATCATGGCTTCCGCTGGTTCGGCCTCCCGCGGGCAGGTCGTCGAGCAATCGCCGCAGTAGTAACACAGCCATGGGTCCAAGCTGGCGAGCACCGGCTCTCGCAATCCCAAGAGCGCATACCGGATCGGCATACGAGGAAAGGAGGCCGACTCGTCCGCGAAGTTGCAGGTGATCGTGCAGCTGCCGCACTGGTAGCAAGCGCTGGTGTCGAACGCACCGTACTGGCGAATCTCGGCCAGTAGCGTGGGGTCACTCTTCACGGGCATTGCACCGCCACGGGCGAGGAGGGTGCGCCGCCATGGTGCGGGCGTGCTACTCCGAGGGGCTCACCGTCGGGATTTCGATCAGGGCGTAAGACACCACCGAGCGCCGTAGGGCGGGCGACGCGTCTCGGGAGCTTCAGACGGGTGCAAGAAGTCGCAAGCAAGCCCAAGGTCCCCCCAGCCTCGCAACCGTGGACTCGCGTCGGCGGTCAACCGTCTCGTCGTCGGTGGGCGTCCTCTGGAGGGGCGTCGCTCTGGCGGCGGGGCCGGGAGGCCGTCGGCGGAGCCGTCTTACTCGCGCTCGTTCGCCACCCTCTCAAGCGACGCATGAAAAGAGGATGAAGTTTGTGTTAATTGCTGCGGTATAAAGGATGAAGTTTGTGCGTATTACCTGGAGATACTGGAGTAATGTCGTCGCATTACGAAGGGCGTGCGACGTCAGGCCGTTGTGGGTCCGGCAAATGGGAGGAGACCATCACGAAAGATGCTTCTGATCAGCGGTGATCAACAGATGCGGGGTAGCTGATCTCCCGGCAGCATGTCCACCACTCGCGTCCCACCGATGCGGGTCTTGAGGGCAACGATCCCGGGGTGGTCCTCGACCACCTTCCCGACCACTGTGGCACCCTCTCCGACCGGATGCTGCCGCAGCGCCTCCACGGCATCCTGCGCACGCGACGCCTCCACGAACGCCACCAGGATCCCTTCGTTCGCAACGTAGAGCGGATCGAAGCCCAGGATCTCGCACGCGGCCAGCACGGGACCGGGGATCGGAAGCCCTTCCTCCCGTAGCTCCACCCCTACCTGCGCCGCGGCGGCGATCTCGTTGAGCGCGCTGGCCAGCCCGCCGCGGGTGGGATCGCGCAGCACGTGCACGGCGCCCCCCACGCGCCACCGCAGGTTCTCCACGAGAGGGCAGAGGTTGGCGGAGTCGCTCTCGATCTCGACCTCGAACTCGAGCCCCTCCCGCACTGCCATGACCGCGATGCCGTGCCGTCCGATCGGCCCGCTCACGATCACAGCGTCTTCCGCCTGCGCGCGCTCCGGCGCGGGCGCGAAGTCGGGGTCCAGCTCGCCGACCCCCGTGGTGTTGATAAACACGCCGTCGGCCTTGCCGCGCTCTACCACCTTGGTATCGCCAGCGATGAGCGGGATGTCTGCCTCTCTCGCAGCGCCGGCCATCGCCTGGACGATCCGGTCCAACAAGTCGAAAGCCAGCCCCTCCTCCAGCACGAATCCCGCTGTGAGGTAGCGCGGCCGCGCGCCCATCATCGCGACGTCGTTGAGGGTGCCGTGAACTGCGAGCGAGCCGATGTTCCCACCCGGAAACTCCAGGGGCCGTACCACGAAGGTGTCGGTGGAGATCGCGAGCCGGTCGGCGGCGATGTCCACCACGGCTGCGTCGCCCAATTGCGCGAGCGCCTCGTTGGCGAAGAGCGGGAGAAACCGCTCCCGCAGGAGCGCGGCACTCATCTTGCCACCGGAGCCGTGTCCCAACTGCACGCGGTCGTACTGTGTGAGCGGGGCGGGACAGTGGAGGCCTTGGGACAGCGAGTGCGTCTCGTCCACGCTACACCTCGGGTCCCGTGGTCTGACGGAAGCGGCCGTAGTTGTAGTAGGCCGCGCAGGCGCCCTCCGAGGAGACCATGGGCGCGCCGAGCGGCCGCTCGGGCGTGCACTTAGTGCCGAAAGCGGGGCATTCGTTGGGCCTGAGCTTGCCGCGCAGCACGTCTCCGGCATGGCACTCCTCCGACTCCTCCGCAGTTACGTCCTGCAGGCCGAACCGGATCTCCGCGTCGTAGTCGGCGAACTCGGGTCTGAGCGCCAGGCCGCTCGACGGGATAGTGCCGATCCCGCGCCACTGGCGGTCCACCAGTCGGAACACTTTCTGCACCAGCTCCTGCGCCGGGCGGTTCCCCTCCCGCCTGACCGAGCGCACGTACTGGTTCTGCACCTCGTGGCGCCCTGCCTCTAGCTGCTTCACCGCCATGAGGATGCCCTCGAGCAGGTCCAGCGGCTCGAAACCGGTGACCACGATCGGCACCTTGTACTTGTGGGCGAGCGGCTCGTATTCGGTCCATCCCATGACCGTGCACACGTGCCCGGCCGCGAGGAATCCCTGCACGCGGTTGTCGGACGACTCGAGCAGAGCCACCATGGCGGGCGGAACGGTCACGTGCGACACGAGCGCGCTGAAGTTCTCGATGCCCAGCTCCCTGGCCCGCCACACGGCCATGGCGTTGGCCGGCGCCGTCGTCTCGAACCCCACGGCGAAGAACACGACCTGCTTGTCGGGGTACCGCTTGGCCAGCTCCAGGGCGTCGAGCGGCGAGTACACCACCCGCACGTCGCCGCCCCGGGCGCGGATCTGGAACAGATCGCAGTCGCTCCCAGGCACTCGCAGCATGTCGCCGAAGGAGCTGAAGATCACGTCGGGGCGGGACGCCAGCGCCATGGCGCGGTCGATCTGCTCGAGCGGGGTCACGCACACGGGGCAGCCAGGACCGTGGATCATCTCCACTGCATCGCCCACCAGCTCGTCGATGCCCTGCTTCACGATAGTGTGGGTCTGCCCGCCGCACACCTCCATCAGCACCCACTGGCGCGTGGCGGTCCGACGGATCTCGTCGGCCAGGCCGCGTGCGATCTTGCCGTCACGGTACTCGCTGAGGTACTTCACGACGCGTCGGCCTGTCCCGTCCCCAGGCTCTTCTCCGCCACCTCCTTCAGCCACTCTAGCTCGTCCAGCTCGCTCATCTCCTTGAGGATCTCGAAGGTGCGCTTGGCTTCCTCCTCGTCGACCTTCGAGATCGCGAAGCCGACGTGCACGATGGCGTAGTCGCCCACGTCGACTTCCTCGGCGAGGTAGGCGAGACACACCTCCCGCTTCACCCCGCCGAAATCGACGATTCCCATCGGCAGACTGCCCTCGCGGTTGATCTCAATGATTCGACCGGGAATGCCAAGGCACATCAGGTCCTCCGCTGCATCAACGTGGCAGCGACGGCCGCCTGGCCGTAGCTGATGGCACCATCGTTCGGGCTCAGACGCCGCGGGACGAGCACTCGGAAGCGGCTCTCCTCGAGCAGTGCCCGCACCGCGGCGAGAAGCCGCGCGTTCTGGAACACCCCCCCACCCAATGTCACCGTGGAGAGGCCTGTGGCTTCCGCCAGCCGCTGCACGGCGACGCCCGTCGCCCTGGCTACGCTCTCGTGGAACCGCGCTGCCAGATCGGAGACGTCGTCTCCCGCTGCGCACCGCTCGCCGAGCGCCACCAGCAGGGGGAGCGGGTCGAACAGACACTTCCCATCGGCCGTATCCACCACGGGGAACGGCAGCGGCTTGGCGCGTCCCCTGCCGGCCAGCGCCTCGAGCTCCATCGCGGCCTGGCCCTCGTAATACGCCACCCGACGCGTGCCCAGGACCGCAGCCGCCGCATCGAACAGCCGCCCCATGCTGGACGCCAGGGGCGCGTTGAGACGGCGCTCGATCTGCTGCTCGGCGAGAGAGCGTTCAGCAATCTCCACCTCCGCGAACGCCCGCGCAAACGCCGCCTCCGCCCCGGGCTCGAGTGACAGGTACCCCAGGGCCACCCGCCAGGGACGCCGCACCGCCAGGTCGCCACCCGGGAGCGGCACGTAGCGCAGCTGGCAGCGGCGCTCGTAGCCAGAGAGATCAGCCACCAGGATCTCCGCACCCCACACCGCGCCGTCGTCGCCGTAGCCGGTGCCGTCGTAGGACACGCCGATGACGGGGTCGGTCACACCGTACTCCGCCGCGACCGCCGCGGCGTGCGCGTGGTGATGCTGCACCACGAGCGTCTCCTCCAGACCCAGCTCCGCCGCGACCCGGGTCGACAGATACCCCGGGTGCATGTCCCGCACCGCCACCTCGGGCTCGATGCGGAACAGCCGCTTGAACGCCGCAAGCGAAGCCTGGAAGTGCTCCAGCGTCTCCAGGTTCTCCAGGTCGCCGACGTGCTGGCTCACGTAGGCGGTGCGCCCGTGCGCCAGCGCGAAGGTGTTCTTGAGGTGCGGCCCGACGGCCACGAGAGGCCGGGGCGTTTCCAGCGGCAGCTCCACCGGGAGCGGCGCGTAGCCGCGGGCGCGCCTGAGGAACAGGGGTGCGCCGTCCGCGATCCGCACCACCGAGTCGTCGTAGCGGGCGACTATGTCACGGTCGTGCAGCAGGAAGGTGTCGGCGATCTCACCCAGCCGCTGCCGTGCATCGTCGTTGGCGGTGGCGATGGGCTCCTCGCTCAGGTTGCCGCTCGTCATCACCAGGGGGCGCCGCACCAGGTCGAGCAGCAGCTGGTGCAGCGGCGTGTAAGCCGTCATCACGCCGACCGTGTCGAGCCCCGGTGCCACCGACGGCGCCAGGTCCGCATCCGTCAGCGTCCGCAGCAGCACGATGGGCCGCTCCCGCGAGGTGAGCAGCATCTCCTCCACGGGTCCCACCTCACCGAGCCGGCGCGCGTCCTCAAGCGTGCGCACCATGACCGCTAGCGGCTTGGCCTCGCGCAGCTTGCGCTGCCGCAGACGGCCCACAGCCTCGTCGCTAGTCGCATCCACCGCCAGGTGAAAGCCGCCCAGACCGCGGATGGCGACGATGCGCCCGGCCTCGAGCTCCGCCGCGGCCCGCTCCAACGCCTGCGCACTCTCCGCTGTCGCGCCCGCGCCGGCCGCCGGCTCGAGCCACACCCGCGGCCCGCACTCGGGGCAGCTGTTGCTCTCCGAGTGGTAGCGGCGGTCGAGCGGCGTACGATACTCCCGCAGGCACTCGTCGCACTGTCGAAACACCCGCATGCTGGTGCGTTCGCGGTCGTACGGCATCGACTCGATCACCGTGAAGCGCGGACCGCAGTCGGTGCAGGTGATGAACGGGTAGCGGTAGCGGCGGTCATCCGAACGGAACAGCTCTGCCTCGCACGCGGCACACAGCGCCACGTCGGGCGACACGGGTTGCCGCCGGTCGGGTTGGTCCACGCTCTGCACGATGCGGAACTCGGGGGCAAACGCCGGCTCGGCCGGCGTCACGTCGAGCGAATCGATGCGCGCCAGCGGCGGAGCCTTCGCGACCAAGTCCTGCAGAAAGGCCCGCACCTCGCGCGAGGGACCCTCGATCTCGATCTGGACCTCGCCCGCCTCGTTCCGCACCCACCCACCGAGCCCGTGCTCCATGGCGAGGCGGTGCACGAACGGACGGAACCCCACCCCCTGCACCACCCCGGTCACGCTGAGGCGCAGCGCCTCGTGCTCGGCGGCGGCCTTGGCGGTCACGCCCGCTTTGCCTCTGCAACGCGCTCCTCGAGGAACGCGTACCAGGTGTCGAGCCCCTCACCCGTGCGAGCGGAAGTGAACAGGAACTCCAGGTCCGGGTTCACCTCCCGGGCATATTGCTGGGCCCTCCCAATGTCGAAGGTCAGGTGCGGCAGCAGGTCGACTTTGGTGAACACGACGTGGCTGGACTGCTGGAACATCTTCGGGTACTTGACCGGCTTGTCCTCTCCCTCCGTGGTGGAGAACAGGACCAGCTTCGCCGTCTCGCCCAAGTCCCAGCTCGCCGGACACACCAGGTTCCCCACGTTCTCGATGAACACGAGGCCGGTGGCGCCGAGGTCGATCTGCTCGAGCGCCGCCGTGACCTGCCGCGCGTCCAAGTGGCAGGCGCCTCCGGTAACGACGGCCTGCACCAGTTGGTCGGTGTGCCGGCTCAGCCGGTCGGCGTCGTTCTGGGTCTGCACGTCGCCCGTAACCACGGCGATGCGCACCCTGGAGCCGAGGTCCTGGAGCGTCCGCTCCAGCAAGAGTGTCTTCCCGGCCCCGGGCGAGGACACGAGATTGAACGCGGGTACCCGGGCCTCGGCGAGCCGGCGCCGCACCTCGGCCGCCAGCTCGTCGTTCTTCGCCATCACCCGCTCGCGGACCTCAATCGTCCGGACGGCCATCGTCGACCTCCAGGTAGCTCACCCTTAGCACGTCCCCCGCGACGCGCTCGATGACCGGTTTGGCGGCGCGAAATGGCGGGGAGGTAAGGAGCACCTCTAGGCAGAACTGCAGGCTGTCTACCTCGACTCCGGCACGGTCGCCCACTTCGAGCCCCACCTCGACCACGTTCCCCAGTTGCTCTCGGGGCACGTGGTCTTCCGCGATGCTACACACCTCCATCGCGATGCTCATCTCGTGCATGTAGGGCCCACCCGCTGGCGTTAGTCCTTGCGGTGCGCGACGTGCCCCCCAAGTCGCCAGCCGCTCGAAAGGCGGCCCGTGTCGTCCGACAGCGGTGCGCTCAACTCGGTGGCATCTCGACCCGCGCCGGCCGAACTCGGTGGCGACGATCAGCTCCGGCAGGGTTCCGCGAAGCCAGCGACCGCGAGGACCTCGCGCATGTCGATCTGGTGGGGGAGAGCTTGGTGCTGGAGAACCGCGGCTGTACCGGAGGCCGCCCCCACGTTGATGGCTTCGAGCAGGAACACACGCTCGGCGGACTCGCTGGGGTGCAGCAGGTTCATCCCCCGCGTCCCACCGCCCAACAGACCCAGTTTCTGGTTCAAACTCCCACTGGTCTCGCAGAATCTCAAGGGCAGCGCTTGTACGCTGACTATCGAGGGAAGCTCGCCCGCGCGGTGACCATGGTGGGGCGTCCGACCCGCTACGCCCAAGCGCATGTGAGCCAACAGATTGCGCGCCTTCAAACGGCCGCGAGGCAGCAACCGGGCTCGCGGGCGGCGCGAGATCCCCGCCGTGGCGCTTGCCGTTTTCGCCCCCCGGCTGTATCTGAGAGTTAAGAGCGACCGCACGGGGGAGATGTCATGACCAGCATCGGCAAGGACTACCTGCACAAGATCAATGAGGCGTTGCGGGAGTACGAGGACTCCATCATCCAGCGTGAGAAGTTCAAGCCGCTAGAGAGCAAGGTCACGCGGCAGCAGGATGTTGACCACGCGCGCAAGAAGGTGGTCGACGTCGTCGTCGAGATCGTGACCGGCGAGCGCATGAAGTCCGCCCAGCAGTAGCACACCATCACCTCCATCAGCGCGCCGTACTCCGCTGCCGCCGTCCAGGCGGCACCCGTCTTCCTCGATCGCAAGGCTGCGGTCGAGAAGGCGTGCGGTCTCATTGCCGATGTGGGGGCGGCGGGAGCGAAGCTCGCGTTCCGCTGACGGCCGGAGCGGGGCGCGCCTTCGACTTCGGTAGGGTACCTTTTCCTTCATGAGCCAGATTCCCGACGACGTCCGCACGGCGCTCGCGGACAGGTATGAGCTCGAGCAGGTCATCGGACGCGGCGGCATGGCCACGGTGTACTTGGCACGCGACCGGAAGCACACCCGGCAAGTAGCGGTCAAGGTGCTGCGCCCCGACCTGGCCGCCTCGATCGGCTCGGAGCGCTTCCTCCAGGAGATCGAGATCGCGGCAAGCCTCACCCACCCACACATCCTGCCGCTGCACGACTCGGGCGAGGCCGGAGGTTTCCTCTACTACGTCATGCCCTTCATCCCTGGCGCATCCCTGAGGACCCTACTCAATCGCGAGGGAGTGCTCGAGCCAGTGCAGGCGGTGACGATCACCTCACGCGTTGCGGACGCACTCAGCTATGCCCACCGCAACGGGGTGCTGCACCGCGACATCAAGCCGGAGAACATCCTCCTGGCGGAGGGGCACCCTGTGGTGGCGGACTTCGGAATCGCCAAGGCGGTCACTACCGCAGGCGGGGCCACCTTCACCAAGACGGGCATAGCCCTCGGCACACCCGGTTACATGAGCCCCGAGCAGGCCGCAGGACTCCGCGAGTTCGACGCACGCACCGACATCTACAGCCTTGGGTGCGTGTGCTACGAGATGCTGATCGGGGAGACACCAGGCATGTGGCTCAGTGACGACGCGGTGAAGCTGGGCCGTTTCGTCGACGCCGCAGACACCCACCGGATGCGTCTCGATGCGCTATCCGGATCGCTGGAGCAGATCCTGGTGCGGGCACTGGCGATGCGGCCGGAGCTGAGGTACGACTCCGCGGCCGAGTTCGGCCGGGCTCTGGGCGACGTCTTCGCAGCGAGTCGTCGGTACAGCGACGACGAGGTGCGGCAGGTGATCAAGCACGCCGCAGAAATGCAGGCAGAGCGCCCCACGGAGGAGGGCGCGCTTTCCCAGGGCGCGCTGGAGCGGGTGGCGGCCGAGGTGGGCATCCCGCCGCAGCGTGTCCGCGCCGCCGTGCAGGAGATGGATGGGGCCAGCGCCGCGGCGCCGGCTCAAGGCGCACGCTGGGCCTGGTTCCACGGCGCCCGGACCAGGCTGCGCGTCGAGCGCGTCGTCGAGGGAGAGGTGCCCGACTCGGAGTATGTCGTACTGGTCGATCAGATCCGCCGCATCCTCGGCATGGCGGGGCACCCCAGCACGTTCGGTCGCTCCCTGGACTGGAGCACCTCCGTAGCGGGCCAGGGCACGGGTCGTGAGCTACACGTAACTGTCACACCGCGGGCCGGGCGGACTTACATCCAGGTCGAGGAGGCACTCGGGAATCTCGCGGGCGGGCTGTTCGGTGGCGTGATGGGTGGAGGTGGAGGCGCGACGGGAGGCGTATCACTAGGCGTCCTCGTTGGGGAGGCCGGCCTTGTCGGCCTGGGCATCGGGGCCGCGCTCCTGGCCGTGTCCGGATCGTGGATGATCGCCCGCACGATCTTTCGCGCCATCGCCCGTAGCCGGTCAAACCAGCTGGAGCGGCTCGCCGACCACCTGGCTGCGCACATCCAGGAGGCAGTGTCCCAGCAGGCGCAGCTCCAGCCCGGGATCCGCCGCCAGCTCCCCCCCTAGGCGGCTCGCTACTGGGCGCTACGACCCCACCCGGGGCTCGCCCGCGAGCCGGCTGATCTCCCGCCGCGCCGCCTCTACGCGCGGCTGTAGCTCCGCGTCGGCATCCCTCCACAGCTCGACGAAGCGGCCGTAGTAGTCGATCGCCTTCTCGGCGTCGCCACGCTGTGCGTAGAGCTCGCCGAGCCGCTGGTAGATCCCCGGCAGCGACCACCAGTCCACTCCGGCCCGGTAGAGCCACGGGTCTTCCACGAACCGCTCGTACGTCGCGAGAGCCGAGTCAGTCTGGCCGCCCATGTCGTACGCCATGCCCAGGAGGGGCAGCGAGCAGATGGTGCACGGTCCGACGTCGGAGGCCTGGAACTCGGTCACTGCATCGTCAGTCCGCCCTTCCGCCAGGGCCACGACCCCCAGAATAGTGTGGCGCTCCTCCTCCTCCCCCCGTCTGAGCTCCGGCGCTATCTCCCGCTCGTACTCTGCCAAGATGGCCCGTGCCCGGTCCGGCTCGTGTGCCAGGGCATAAAACATGGCCAGGAGCGTGTACGGCCGGTTGAGCGGATCGACGGCGTCCATGGGGAAGCGCTCGACCGCCTGCTCTACCTGGCGCAACGCCTCGGCGTGCCGCCCGCGGAACCACAGGTTCACGAAGGCTAGTTGCACCTCGTTGGCAAGCTGGAAATCGGGGAGGTTCAGATCGGATGCGCTGGCCGCCGCGGCGCGCTGGTACTGCCCCGCCTCCCTCAGCCTGCCCTGCAGGAGCGCCAGAGTGGCGAGCTGCCCGTTCGCCTGGGTGCTCCACAGCGCATCACCACCGTGGCCCTCCCGCAGCGCGAGCAGCGCGGCTTCGGCCGCTCCGTAATCCCCTCGGGCGCTGGCGAGCGCCGCGACCTGCAGTCCGGTGACGGGGTGCTCAGGCGCCATCTCCATCCAATGCGCCAGCGTTTCTCTCGCTTCGTCCCACTTCCCCTGCGCTACCTGAGCCAGGACGGTGTTCTGGTGGGCGGCGGTCGCGAGCGCGTCCGCCTCGATAGCCCGCCTGGTCAGGAGCTCCGCCCGGGCGAAGTCGCGACGATCCAGGTAGTGGGTGGCCAGATTGTTGAGGGCCACGTATTCGGAGGGATAGGTCTCGAGCACCGCCCGGTACGCTGCGATGGCCAGATCCTCCTCGTCGGTCACGACGCCATAATACGTCGCCTCCGTCAGATACCGCTCCCGGTCCGTCAACCGATCCCGGTACTGGTACGCTCGCGTCAGCGCCTCTACCTGCTGAGCCCGATCCAGCGCCACCACGCCGAGCTTGCGGTACGCCATGGCAAAGGTCGTGTCCAGGGCTACGGCCTCCTCAAGCAGCGCGGTGGCCCGAGTTACATCACCTTCGCTGAGAACCCGCATCGCCTGCGAGTACTTCTGGAGCGCGCCCAGCGAGGCCGTCGTAACCTCCTCCAGCCGCTCGTTGCCGCGGATCGTCCTCAGCGACTCGCCCACCCGCTCCCGCAGCCGGTCGGAGAGCCGGTCGATGGCCTCGATGATTCGGCTCGAGTCGGCCGCGGTCTCCCGGTACGCTGCGAGCGAGGTGCCGTCCTGTGCCGAGACGAGCCGGGCGGATATGACGTAGCTGCCCCCGACCGAAGTCACCTCGCCGGCGACCACGGCTTTCACGCCGTCGCGCACTGCCACCTCGCGGGCGAGCTGCAGGTCCAGCGGCTCCTCCGGCGAGCGCTCCATCAGCGCGAGGACGCGGGCCACGTAGGTCGGATCGACCAGGGTCACCACGGGCGACTGCGCGAGATCCACGCGGAACGCCTCGGTAACCGCCCGGGCCAGGAGCGAATCGCCGGCCCGGTCGTCGAAGTCTGCCAGGATGATGCGCTCCTGCTCCTCGAGCACCCCGGCCGCCACCAGAGTCCCGACGGGCCCGATGCCCAGCACGCGCATGGCCATGAAGGCCACCACGAACACACTCCACCCACCCAGGGCGAGCAGGCCGCCGCGCAATGCCCTGGGCCAGGTGAGCCAATACAGGCGCGGCGTCTTGCCCGCGGCGATGCGTTCCTCGACGTATGCCGTGGTCACCATGATGGGGAGGCCCACGAGCAGCAGCACGCCCGCCCCGGGCATCACCCAATCGGGGAGGCCGAGCTGAACCACCAGGAAGCGCGTGATCGCAAGCACGACGAGCGTGGCTAGCAGGTGCAGGCCGGCGACTCCGAGCAGACCAACCCGCTGCGCCAGCGTCTGCTTCGGCTCTGCAGGCGGTCGCAGCGCCTCGACGAAGGCGCTGGCCGATGCATAGCGGTCGGCCGGCTCGGGCGCGAACGCCTTCAGGAGGGCGTCGCGAATGTGTGGGGAGACCGCGTTGTTGAGCGCGCCAAGCCGAGGGTTCGGCTCCTTGAAGCGTTTCGCGATGACCGCCTGGGCCGTTTGTCCCTCGAACGGCGGCGCGCCGCATAGCATCTCGTACAGCACGCACCCGAGGCTGTAGATGTCGCTGCGGCCATCGATGGCGTCGCTGCCCACTACCTGCTCGGGACTCATGTACTCCGGAGTGCCAACGGCGATGCCCGCCTGGGTGAGGCTCGGCCCGCCGGAGGCGCTGATGGCACGGGCGATGCCGAAATCGGCCACCACGGCATGGCCGTCAGCCAGCAGGATGTTGGCGGGTTTGACGTCGCGGTGGATGACGTCTTTGCCGTGGGCATAGCTCAGGGCGCTGGCCACCTCCCGCACGATGTGCAGAGCTTCGCCGAGTGACAGGGGGCCCTGGCGGGCGATCAGGTCCCGCAGTGACTCTCCCTCCACGTAGGGCATGACGAAGTAGAGCAGGCCGTCGGCGTCTCCGGAGTCGTACAGTGGAACGATGTGTGGGTGGTTGAGACGCGCGGCCGTGTCGATCTCTCGCAGGAAACGCTCGGCCCCCAGTGTGGCAGCCAGCTCGGGTCGCAGGACCTTGATTGCCACGGGGCGGCCGTGCTTGAGGTCCTGGGCCAGGTAGACGACGGCCATCCCGCCACGCCCGAGCTCTCGCTCGATCGCGTAGCGGTCGCCTATCGCTGCCTTGAGGCGGGTGAGGAGCTCGGCCAAGACCCAGACTCCGGCGCGTCTGCCATACACGAATTGGATGATCGCCGGCGGCAGATCGTTGCGTGACCCTGCGCTCTGCCCCGTGATGTCCCGTACGTAGTCTGCGCGCGAGATGTTTCAGCCCGCAACCCGAACAGTGTTAGGTTGGCGGCGAGCGCAGTCTGCTGGGTTCTGCAATCTAGCTGCGCCGACACGCAGCCTTCCACTGCCCACCTAGCTGATGCGGTACACCGTTCCCAGGCCAGCGACCACGTACAGCTCGCCCGAGGCGTCCACGCCGAACGAAGTGATCGGGCCGATGGGGCCAACGTCCCACTGCCGCACGCCGGACGGCATGCCCTCCCCGAGCCGTGCGCTGCGCACCCATCCGGCGCAGAAGTCGGCGTAGAAGTAGTGCCCCTGAAGGTCCGGCAGGGAACTGCCGCGATACACGTAGCCTCCGGTCACCGAGCACCCCTCGGCATGGTCATACTCCAGCACCGGGAGCTCGAGGTCCGGCTGGACACAGTCGGCAGGCGGGTTGAAGCAGTGTGTGCCCTCCATCAGCCGCCACCCGTAGTTCAGCCCCGGCGAGGTGGCCTGTTCCACGTTTACCTCTTCCCAGGAGTTCTGACCCACGTCTGCTATGTACAGCAGTCCCTCCGGGGCGTCGAACGAGAAGCGCCACGGATTGCGCAGGCCGTAGGCCCAGATCTCGCCGCGGGCTCCCTGTTGGTCCAGGAACGGGTTGTCGGGCGGGATGGCATAGGGGTCACCCCCATCCACGTCGATCCGTAGCAGTGCGCCGAGCAGCGTGCCCTTGTTCTGGCCGTGGTCGAGTGGGTCGCCGGCACTGCCGCCGTCTCCCATGCCGACATAGAGCATGCCGTCGGGCCCGAACGTCACGAGTCCGCCGTTGTGATTGGCGAACGGCTGGGAGACCGACAGGATCTGCTTCGCCGACTGCGGGTCGGCCACGTCGGGATTGCCGGACACGGTATAGCGCGCGACCTGCGTGTCGCCGCTCTGGTCGGTGTAGTTGACGTAGAAGTATCCGTTGGCAGCGTAGTCGGGATGGAACGCCACCGAGAGCAGGCCCCGCTCGCCACCCGACGCGACGATCGCGCTGACGTCCAGGAACGGCGTGGGGAGCACCTGCCCGTTGGCGACGATCTTGATGCGCCCGCCTTGCTCCACCACGAACAGGCGGGAATCCCCCGGCGGCGACGTTAGGTACAAGGGCGACGAGAACCCAGAGGCCACGACCTGCAGATTCAGCTCGGAGGTGGGGGGAACGCCGTCACCCGGATCGTTGCCGTTGGAATCTCCGGGCCCGGACGAATCCGAACAGGCGAGGGCCAGCGCAGCCACTAGTAAGAAACACACGGGGTCGGTCCTCACGAACTGCTCCGGGGCGGGAGGTCGCCAGGCAGATACGCCGCAGCCGGCGGGACGTTCCCCTCCACGGTCCGGCGAGTCGGGGCCCCGGATGCCGCCGAGCCCCGGGTCAGCACAGCCAGTCCGCTGCACCGCAGCCGCCTAACCGACCGGCCAACAACGAGTTCCACGGGAGCCTCCGGCTCGAGGCCGGGCCACCCCGGTGTGAGAATTGTCACTTCGCCAATGCCGTAAATGGATGAGGTTATGAAACTTACGAACCTGGCGGCTGGTGCCGGGGGCGTCGGCCGTTTGCCCAGCGCGCCGCATCGTCGCATGTTCTGCCGCAACCGACGCGGCTTCGGCTCCGCCGGCCACGAAACGCTCAGGAGGAAACGCAGCAGTGTGACCGGAGTCTCAGAAAGCCGTCCCTCCCAGTACCACGAGCTGGTGGACTTCCTCCAACACGTGGGCAAGGACCCGTCGCGTCTCGTCTTCGAGGACGAGCTCACGGGCATCCACAACCGCCGCTATCTGCGAAGCTATCTTGAGCACAAGGTCGACTGGGAGAGTGAGAAGGAGAATCGCCTCGCCCTGCTCATAGTCGACCTCGATTTCTTCAAGCAGATCAACGACACGCACGGGCACGAGATCGGCGACCAGGTGCTCACGTGGATGGCCGCCCTGCTCAAGGAGGTGGCCGGCGCTCCGGGAATCCCGGTTCGCTTCGCGGGCGACGAGTTCATCCTGCTATTGCCCAAGACCTCCCGGGCCGAGGCACACGAGGTGGCCGATCGCCTGCTGCAGCGCACGCGGGACCGGCCCTTCCGGCTGCGCGAGATGGGCATCACCCTGCCGATCACGCTGAGCATCGGGATCGCCTGCGCGCCCGAAGATGCCCGCCACCCCAAGGGCTTGTTCCAGGCCGCCGACACGGCCCTGTACCACGCCAAGCAGTCGGGCCGCAACCAGGCAGCCAGCGCAGGACAAGTCGATCCCGGTACGGTCTTCCCGAAGACGGCGCTCCACCGCCTCATTGCCACCGGCATCGCCGGCCGCGACGATGAGCTCGCAACGGTCTCGGAGGCGCTCGAGGGGCTCAGCCGGGGCAGGAGCCAGTTCCTCCTTGTCGAGGGCGGCCCGGGGATGGGTAAGTCGGCCTTCCTGGAGACCGTGCGCAGCAACCTGGAGGGCAACGCCGCGTACAGTGTGGTCCGGGTGACAGGCGACCACCAGGAGGGCTACCGGCCGTACTATCTGGTGTCACGTGCGCTGGTCGCCCTGCTCAACAAGCGTGCGGATAGCGGCCACGGGCTGTTCCCTGGTCTGAGCAAGCGGGAGCTCGGCTACTTGGCGTATGTCCTGCCTCACCTCGCCCAGCACGCAGCGCCCCCTCCGGATCAGGAGGAGACCGCACAGCGCCAGGGGATATTCGCCACCCTGGCGAGATTCCTCCCCAAGGTGGTGGACTCCCGACCCCTGATCCTGATCGCGGACGACCTGCACTTCGCCGACGAGGCCTCACTACTGCTGCTCCGACGCCTGATGCAGCAGAAGCAGCTCCCGCTGCTGGTGTGCGGGTCCACGCTGGAATCCCTGAAGCTGGTACGCGAGGAAGAGGCGGCACCGCTGGAGCGGTTCGAAGCAGCCTACCGACATGAGTTGGGCATGCAGCACGTGAAGCTCGCTCCGCTGGACGGTGACGACATCGCCGAGTACCTGCGAGGCGTGTTCCCCAGCCTGCGGATGCCTGAGGGGTTCGAGCGAGAGCTGGCCGAGACGACGCAGGGAAACCCGCTGTTCCTCGGCGAAATCCTCCGCAAGCTCGTGGCCGACCGCCGCGTGACGCTCGAGGGCCACGAATGGTTCATCGGGCCGCTGGAACCGGGCTACCTGCCACGTTCCCTCGAGGAGATCGTGATGCAGAAGATCTCGCAGCTCGACGAGGAGGGGCGGGAGATCCTGGAGCGCGCGGCCGCCCTGGGCGACGACATCTCGGTGAGCGTGCTTGCCGGCAGCTCGGACGTCGACGAGAACCGCATTCTGGAGTTCCTGGATCGCGCTGAGGCGCTGGGCCTGGTGAGCCTCGACTTCCAGATCAACGACGAGGTGATGCACTTCCTCGGCAAGCAGATAGCCGAGATCAGCTACGGGGTGATCAACCCGGAGCGGCGCCAGGAGTTGCACGAACGGATCGGCACCTACCAGGAGGGATTGTATGAGCAGCGCGTGCTCCCGTCGGCATCGCTGCTCGCCTACCACTTCAAGCGCTCCGCCAACCAGGAGAAGGCGCGGCGCTACGAGCGCGCACAACTCGCCCAGAGCCAGCTGGTCTTCGATCGCAACGAAGCCGCCGAGTACACCGACGACATCCTGGAAGCGGAAGTCGAGGAGGAGCGCCGGCTGGAGCCGGAAAGCCTCCCCTTCGTCCCCGAGGTGTTGCGCAGCTTCACGAAGGCGGTACGCAACATTCAGCTCTACCCGCCCGAGAGTAAGGCCGTCACCCAGTCACTGGCGGACGTGAAGCAGGCGGTACACCCCATCCTGGAGAGGAACGAGCGGCTGCATCTGTCACAGGAGCAACGCTTCCTCCTGGCAAACGGCCAACGGATCGACGTCACGGACTGCACAGCCGTCGCCGATGCCTTCTTGGAGCTCCTCACCAGGGCCGAGCTCAGGGGCATCACGTTCACCCCAGGCGTGACCGCAGGTGAGCTACAGTCGCTAATCGGCACGCTGAGCCAGCTCAAGCCGGACACGATCACCCACGGGTACTGGAAGACCTTCGCCGCAGAGCAGGGGCTCGGTCACATCGAGCTCGAGCAGGTGAGGTACTCCCGGGTGGTGCGACGCAAGGCGGTCGCCGGCGCGCGACGGCCGACCCTCGAGGAGGTCGAGCTCACGCCCGACGAGCTGACCCACGGCCCTGAGATCCTCCGGGGAATCCAGGGCGCCGCCAAGATGGTCAAGCTGTACCCGCTCGACAGCAGCCCCGTCGTCAGCGCCATCCAGCGCCTCCACGGCGCGCTGCAGCCGATCCTGGAACGCCACCAGGCCCTCACGCTGGCCGGCATCGACGAGGCACTGCTGGTGAACGGCGCCCGAGTTGACACGTCGACGTACGACGTGCTGGCCGCGAGCGTGCTGGAGCTAATGCACTCGGTGGGCCTCTCGAGCATCACCTTCCTGGCCGACGTGCCCGAGGCGGAGATCGAGAGCTTCGTCGCGGTGCTGCGCGACGTGCCGGCCGGGGCGGATCGCTCGTTCTGGGACGAGCTCGCGCAGCAGCAGACGTTCTCCTCCCTCGCTTTCAACCAGCGTCAGTACACGATCGGTGTGGTGCAGAGCCTGGTGGCCGATGTGGATGTCATCGAGGACGAGACCGCCGAGCAACAGGTCACGGCCCAGTTCATGGAGCAGCTCAGCGAGGAGCCCGGCGAGGCGCTGCTCGAGGCGCTCCCGCGGTTCGGCAGGGAGCTGCTCGTCAAGGGCGAGTGGGACCTGGTCAAGCAGCTGCTGCGCAAGATGTTCGCCAACTTCCAGGAGCAGGACACAGGCACGCGCGAACGGACGGTGCGGGCCTGCGCGGGGCTGCTGGAGCTGCTCATTCTCGGGCTGCAGCGCAAGATGACCGAGCTGGCAGTCGCCGAGCTCCTCCAGGCGCTCGCCGAGGAGTCCGAGCCGCAGGTGCTGCGAGAGTTCGGCATCGTGCTCCACGCGATGGCGAACATCTCCGTGCAATTCGGCGACCACCAGACAGCGAGCCGCATCTTGCTGGCCCTCAAGACGCGGCGGCAAGATCTCCAGGACGCCGGCTACGCCGACGCCGACACGCTGGCCCAGCTGCTGGACCATGAGCTGCAGCCTGCCGTACAACAGCTTCTGGTCGAGGACCTCCGCTCCGGCCAGCCCGAGCGCCACGGGCGCGCGGCACAGGTGATCGGCAGCCAGGGCCGCGCGGGGATCCCCCTGCTTGTGGAGGTCATCAAGCTGGAGCGGGATTTCCGGACGCGGCAGATAGCGGCTAGCCTGCTCGCCGACATGGGGCCTCAGGCCGGCAAGGAGGTCAAGCGGGTGCTGGCCACGGAGCCGATCGTTGAGCAGCGCTTCCGGGTCCTCGAGGTAGCGGACACCGTCACCCAGGACCTGGAGGACGAGGTGGCCCACGCCCTGGCGGACGACAACTCCAAGATCCGCCGGGCGGCCTTACGGATGTTCGAGCGGCTGAAGCGCGACGACCTCATCCCCCTCATCAAACCCTACGCTACGGACGCCGACCCGGACGCCGCCAAGGGCGCGATCCGCAGCATCGCGGCGCTCGGCAGCGCACCCGCGGTGGAGGCGCTGCAGTCCATCCGGAAGGCGACACAGGAGCCAAAGGTGCTCATCGCCTGCTGCCAGGCGTTCGGACAAGTGGGCGACGCCAGCTGCATCGACGCGCTGCAGAAGGTCCTGGATGAGCGGCAGTTCCTGCTCTTCGGCCGGCGCTGGGACGAGCAGGTCCGCTCCACCGCCGCCACAGCCCTGCGACAGATCTCCCACCCCAGGGCCTCAGAGGTGCTCGCGCGCTACACCAAGGACCCCCATCCGCGAGTGCGGCATCTGGCCCGGAACGCCGTCAAGGGAACGACACCAACGGAGTAGCCCCGCGGGAACGAGCGATCAGCCTCCACGTGAGCGGCACCCATACCCGATAGATCGCCTCCCGGTCGGCGCTACCTGACACATCACGTTCCACTCTCCCGTCATCCGACTGTCATCCGTTCTTAATGGACTCGCCAAATCCTTGAGAGCACCCCTGGGTAGCATCTACGTGCGGACCGAGCCGGCCGCAGTGCAGGCAGTGTACCCACGCCGACGCGCGGCCGGCGGTCTGCGCCGTCAAGTGTGCGCCCTAGCGTTGGAGGTCTTCGCGATGTCGATGCAGAGAACGGTTGTACAGCGGGTCTGGCTCCCAGTCACGCTCATGGCGCTGGTGAGCTGCGGCCCGTCCGAGGAAGTCCGCCAGAAGCTCAATGAGCTGGCCCTGGCGTCCGCGCAGCGGGACAGCCTGCTGCAGGAGGTGGCCGATAATGCGCGGCTCATGAGCGAGATCGGCGCCGAGCTGGCTGCGGTCCAGATCGAGGGCGAGCGGCTGATGGTTGCCGCGGAGTCGCCGATGCAGGCCCGCCGCGACTCGGTACTGGAGAAGATCAGGTACGTCACGGCCCGCGTGGAGCAGACCGAGGCGCGGCTGCGGGCGAACCGCGCCCGCATCCGAGACCTCTCCCAGCTGTCCGACAGCTTGCGGACCACCCTCGAGGTGACGATCGCGAACTACGAGAGCGTGATCGAAGCACAGAAGCAGACCATTGCCAGGCTAACCGAGCAGGTTGAGACCCTGCACGAAGAGAACGTGCAGCTCGCGGCACAGGTAGACACGCTGGAGGCCGAGACCAACACCGTCTTCTACGTGATCGGCACCAAGGATGAGCTGCTGGAGCGCGGCATCATCCGGAAGGAGGGCGGCGCTCGGTTCCTGTTCATTTTCGGGAAGCGCGGCGAGACGCTGGTGCCGGCGCGGGAGCTCGACGAGAGCGCTTTCACCCGCATCGACAAGCGCCTGGTGACCGAGATCGAGCTGCCCATCGCCGAGGAGCGCTACGAGATCGTGTCGCGGCAGGATATCGGGTTCCTGGAGTCACCACCCGACGACAAGGGTCGGGTTTCCGGGAGCATCCAAATCACGTCGCCCGACGACTTCTGGGGCGGCTCTAGGTTCCTGATCATCGTGCAGAGCTGACCCCGGCACTGGGGCGCGCTGCCGCTGCGCCCCAACTCGATCTACTGGAAAGCCCCGCAGCACCGCCGTGTTGCGGGGCTCTTGTCGCTCAAGCAGGCGGCGCCGCCCACACCTGGAACCACCCACCCACCGACGTCGTTGTAGGGCAACACTCACCCGGCCGAGAAGTCCCTGGAGCTCAACCCGGGGAACGCCAACGCCCGGCAGAAGCTCGAGCAGTTACAGGGACAAGGGGGAAGCCGCTAGGCGGGCAGGAGAGAGCCCCGCAGCACCCAGTGGCAGGACTGGGCGCGGGCTGCCGGTGCTGGGAGGCCAGGTCGGCAGCGCCCGGCAGGCTGCGGGGCCCTCGGGTCGTCGGCTATGGCTCGCCCAGGCTCACGTCCCACCGCCGAGGGGGCCGGTGCCCATGATCTCGGCAGCGAACGACGCCGCCTGCGCGCGTTGCTTCAGGTAGTATTCGCCGGCCCTCCGGGCCAGCTCTCGGGTGGGGTAGGTCGTCACACCCCACGACTTGTCGAACGTCGCATCGGCCTTCCCGTCCACCAGGAAGGTGAAGCGGCCCTGGGCCGGCACCACGGTGATGCGCGACCCGGCTTCGATGCCGGCGGCGGGCTTCCGCTTGGGCGAAGCGGACACGGCCTCCTCTCCCTGGCGCGCGGTTACTCGGGTGCCGTCACGCCGGTTTGCAGGTACAGCTCGCCGGCCCGCTGCGCCAACTCCTCAGTGGCGTAGGTGCGGATCCCCCACGACTTGTCGAATACCGCGTCGCCGCGACCATCTATGAGGAACAGATACCGACCCTTGTACCTGACGACAGTTACCCGGGAGTCCGGGTTCTGTTTGTCCCGCGTGCTCCCCATGAGCTGACTCCTCCGATTGGAGTGCCGGCTGACGCGCACACTTTACGCGCGGCAGGCCCGAGAATCTGTGACGCAAGTCGCTGTTGAGAAGCCTGGTGGAGGAAATGGGTCGACTGATGTGATGTGGAAAGTCAGACGCTCAGCGAGGTGCAGTGATGGCAGTCACCCAGTGACTTGACGCGTGGCGGCGCGAGCTCCACTCCCGGGGAGGTGGCCCGATGGGTCGTTTTGAACCACCCGCGCCCGGTCTCAGTCGGAGAGCTGAGCCTCCGGGGCCGCAGCGCCGCTTCTGGTGGCCTCGTCGTTACCTTCGCGCGACCCTGCCGACCAGCCCGTCGGGGAGCGCCTCTCGATGCACCACGATGGTGATCGTCTTGGCCCGGACGTACGACTCCGACATGTACACGAAGCCGTCCTTGGCACCCGTCACACCCCAGGAGTTCTTCGTGATGTAGTACTTCGTCCCGTGTTGGTCGCGCGCGAGCCCGACGAGGTGCATCAGGTGGTCGTCGGACGAGCTGTAGTCGTCGAACCCCTGCTGGCGCACCTCCTGTGTCACCTGAACCTCGGCCTCCGGCACGCTGCACACCCGTTCCCGTTCCTCCTCATTGCGTGCACTCCACGGCTGCAGCGGCAGGACCGCCACTCCCTTGCTGTGGCAGAAGCTCCGCTCACTCACGTCACCGTCCCAGTCGACCGAGTATCCCTGCTCGAGGGCATGGTCGATCACGTCCATGAGCTCATCGAGCGGCACGTTGTAGCTCTCGTTCCGGGCCCAGTTGTCCGGGACTTCGACCGCGAACCAGGCATAGAACGGGTGGTGACTGAAGGAGGTGAGCTCCACGTAGTGTTCCGGGCTCAGGCCGAGCTCGTCCGCGAACGACCGAGGGGTGTAGGTCCTCCCCTGGTACACGAACTCCTCGGGCACCTCACCCAGGTACGCGTCCAGGATTCCGTCGATCGCGTCGGGCCACACGGGGCTAAGCCGGCTCCGCTCGACCAGGGCGTCAGCCGCCGCCTGGACCAGGGCGAACAACTCGCCGTGATCGTGGCGCTCGGCCCCGTAGCGCCTGCCAGGGTAGACCTCCTCCGGCACGGCGCCGTACTCGCGAACGGCCCGGAACACGTCGCCGCCGAGACTCCCCTGACCGATCGTCGTGTTCCCGTGCAGCCGGACGTAGTTGTGCACCTTCTGAGGGTACGTCATGCGCACGAAGAACATCTCGGATAGGTCTACGGGCTCCTTGCCCAAGCGGAGCAGTTCCGTCTCCATGAACGAAGACGAAGCGAAGCTCCAGCAGGTGCCGGTGCGCGCCTGATTCTTGACCGGCGTCGTGCGAATCTCCTGCACCACGTCGAACCGGAAGCCGTCCTGGGCAATGGCGACGCCTGGCACAAGGAGAGCAATGGAGAGAGCAACAGAAAGTCCGCGCATCATACCCCGCCTCCCGTGATGAATCCCCGGTAGGAAACGCTGCGGTGGGGCCACTCCCGCGGTCCCTTGGTCAATCTACCCCACGGCCCGCCGGGCACCACCGGGCGTACTTGTCAGTGCGCCCGGTGCACACCTTCAGGCCTCGGGCAGTTAGCCAGGAGCCCTCGGGCCGGCTAAAACGCCTCCCCGATGCTCAGGTAGAACCCGCCCGAGCTCACGTCGAAGCCCCAACCATAGTCGGCACGCAGGTTCAGCCCCTCCTCGGGGCTGATCAGGAAACGAATGCCGCCCCCGACGGATGCGTGGAACCCGTCGAAGGCGAAGTCACCCCACCGGTCGGCCACCTGCCCCACCGCGGCGAACCCCACCGCGCCGATGCGCCACCACACTGGGAGCCGGTACTCGCCCTGAAGTGCGAGCAGCTGGCGGTCCAGGTACCGCCCCTGGAAGTAGCCCCGCAGCAGCCGATCGCCGCCGAGCTCGGGCATGAGATCGAACGGCGGCGTGCCGGATGAGGCCACGCCGAGGCCCCGCAGCGCCACGACGTGCGACTCGAGGGGCGCTCCGTAGGCTCGGAGGTCGACTACGTACCTGCCGAAGTCGTAGTCGCTCCCGAAGAAGCCGTCGTACAATGCCGCCCGCACTTGGTTGTACCACCCGGACCTCGGGTAGACGGTGTTGTCCCGGGTGTCCCACGATACCAGGAGGCCGAGACCGACGACGCTGCCATCGTCGGAGCCCGGGATGGTCCCGCTCGCGAGCAGCCCGTCCTGCTCCACCTCGCGCAGCTCGCGGTAGCCGATCTGCAGAGTACCGCCCAGGAACAACCCGCTGCCTATGCCACGCTGGACTTCTACGAGCGAGTTGAAGGAGAGCGGCGTGTAGTCCTCCTCCGCCTCTTCGGGCGTGTCATTCCCGACGCCCCAGAATTTGGTGGGGAACTTGGTGACACCGAGATCACCCAGCACCCGCCAGCGCCCGTCCCCCAGCCACAACTCGCCCGCCAGCGCCGTGATGATCTGCTTCCTGGTGGTGTAGATGGCGATCACCGAGAGCGAGGATGGCTGGAAGCGCTCCCCACTCCCAATCGCAGGAGGATCCGTCAGCCAGAAGTAATACGAGACGAGGCCCCCGAAACCGAACTCGGTCTCCGGCTGATAGAACAGCACGGGAAGAGGAACCAGCGTGCTGCCGGGCGTGGCCACCGTGTCGGACCGTGCCTGGTCGGCGTCCTGGGCTGGCAGCACACCGGGGACGAGCGATAGCCCAACCGCCGCGATCAGCACACGGGAGCAGGCCGCGCTCCGCGCGCCCCGCTGCCCTCCGTTCCGCACGGGGCGGCCGGTCACCGACCAACCCAGGTCGGACGCGTACGCTCGGTGGTGGCGAAGATGCTCGGCTCGAACTCCACGTCGATGTCCCAGTAGGCGTAGCGCTCGTGGAGCCAGAGATGCCCGTCTCGCAAGAACACCAGCTCCGCGGCGATCCACCCGCCTCCCAGAGGTCGGTAGTCGTTGAACTGCACCTCTATCGCGGCACCGCTCGTTCGGCTCACGATGATGAGCCGTCGGAGCAGGAGGTCTTCTTTGTCAACCCAGAACTGATTGGCCCGGTCATCGGTCGCCGACCCGACCACATAGACCTCCCGCCCCTGCCAAGTGTCCTCCCGCAGCCCTACTAGGTCGAACTGTAGCAGCGCGAGCTTGGAGAGGGTCTCCTCGACGGGCTGCATGTACACGTCGAACCCCAGGAGCAGCACGGGATGTGGTCCGGGATTTGCCCGCGCCAGGGTGTCGGCCTCGAAGATGTGCCACGTGCCGTCGCGGAACAGCTGATAATGTCCCGCTTCCACCGGCGCTATGTCGCTGCGCACCGTTCCGGGAAGCTGGATCGACTCGTACCACAGCCGTGCCGAGTCGAGTGCGCCCGATTGGAGATCGAAGTAGGTCACCGCCTGGATCAGGACCAGGTTCTCGTACCATTGACCCTGGTAGCGGGCGTGCATGGCGCGGATCAAGTCCTCGCCGGTCCGGATAGAATCTGCCGGTGACGCGCCGAGCGCCAGGGCGAGCATCAGGGTGTGAAGCATCCCAGCCTCCCGTTCAAATGTCCGCAACGTCCGAAGGTTAGCGCGAAGCGCCCGTCTCCGTCACCTCGCCCGGGCCGATTGCCGCCAGGAGATGACCGTTGCTGTAGGGGACGCTGAGTGCTTACGGCCAGCCGCTCTCGTCAAGACGGGGGAGGAGGAGCCCGGATCGCCTTACAGGCTGATCCAGTAGTTGAGCTTGATCAGGAAGGTGTTCTGCGCCGCATCCGTAAACGCGCCCTTGATCTGCCGCCAGGCGTCGAAGCTGGGGTCGGTGGAACTGCCCGAGCGGTTGTGGTTCCACACCAGGAAGAGGGTCGATCCCGGCAGGTACTCCCAGCGAATCACGAGGTTGCTGCGCAGCGAGCGGACCGAGAAGTCGGGGTTGTCGAACGTGATCGGCTCGGCGGGCCCGGGGCCGTCGGGATCCACCGTGTAGGTGTTATCTTCCTCGTCGAACTCGATGGTCGAGTTCCCGTCCGCGCCGTAGCGCAGGAAGTCGAAGGTCTCGGGCTCGGCCAGCTCCTTGTAGCCGAAGTAATCGCCCGTGGACGCGAACGGCTGGGCCCAGAGCTGCACCGTGAGATCGGGAGTGATCGCGAGGTCGGCACGGATGGTGATGTCAAGGCTGGTCTGCAGCAACTCGCTGAACAGGTAGCGTCCGCCGTAGGTGATCGTGGCCGTCGGGTCCTCCCTCTGTGTCACGTACTGACCCATGGCGTGAGTCCTGCTGAAGCCCGGGTAGACCACGAAGCTCATCGCTCCGCCCGGTCGGATCCTGACTTCCGGTTCGAGGTACACACCCCAGCCATCATACGCGTTACGCGAGTAGCTGCCGAAGAATCCGAACGAGATGGTCTTGCGGTAATCGGTGCCCACCCAGCCGTGTGTGCTCCACCCGCTCGGTGACTCCATGAGCGGCCCGCCGCGGGTATGTCTATCGGTCAGCGCCGTGAACCAGCGATTGAACCCCACCCCGAAGTTCCAGTAGTTGCGTAGCTGTCCGTTGAGGCCGGCGTAAGCCTGACCCCAAACGTGTGTTCCCCCGAAGTTCCATTCGTTGGCGAAGTTCGCGCTGATCGAGAAGCGCCTGAACACCTTCCCCGGATCGAGCCAGCGGCGCGTCACGCGCACGCCGTTGAAGATCCGGTCGGCCTCCCGCTGGAAGCCGGCGTCGTTCACCTCGAACCCTGGAGAGTAAGCGTAGAAATCGGTGCCGTAGATCCAGTTGCCCGAGATCTTGCCTACCTGCGCGGAACCTGCGAACCCCGTCATGTTCGTCGCAGTGGTATCGAGGGTCAGGTAGTCCTGGTCGGGCCGCTGGTAGTACCGTGCCGACGAGAGCTGCGCCGATGTGATCGCCTCCGGGTCGCCACTGATGTGCGACCCGCTCAGCGATGCATTGAGCGCGAACCGGTTGTTGGCAAACTTGTGAAAGAAGTCCACGCCTCCAGCGTTTGCCGACGAGCGCAGGTAGTTGAACAGCGTGTCGCTCACGTCGCGGTTCACGGCCGTTCCCATGATTCCCACGCCGCTGCCGCCGCCGCGGAGATCCTTCCGCAGGCTCACCACCGCGTAGTTGGCCAGCGGCTCGACCGGTTCTGACCAGCGGCTCCCCGCCGTGTCCTGCAGGCTGGCGTACTCACGCGCCGTCAGGGCGTCCATCACCCCCACGGACCACCCCGCTGTCTTCCCCGTTACCTTGGCCGCCGCGATGATGCTCGTGGAAACCGGATAGTCCTGGTAGCCGTAATCCGTCTCGACGGAGCGTGTGGGCGAGCGCCCGACGCGCCGCGAGTAGAAGAGTCGTGGCGCGCCGAACACGAATCCGCCGCTTCCCGCTCCGAAGCGGAAGATGTTCGCTCCCTCCACAAAGAAGGGCCGCCGCTCGGGGAAGTAGGTCTCGAACGCCGACAGGTTCACCACCGCGGGGTCCGCCTCCACCTGCCCGAAGTCGGGGTTGACCGTGGCGTTGAGCGTAATGTTGCTGGTGAGGCCGTACATCAGATCCAATCCCACGGCGGCGTCGTACGCGCTGCCGTCGTGGAACGGATCGGTTGGATCCGCCCCCTCGATGTAGTCACCCTGCGCCACCGTGTACGGGAGCAGCTCCAGCCGCCGCGGCGCCGGAACATCGCGCACGCCCAGAAGATGGCCGAAGTGGGAGACGTAGCCCTGCTCCTCGTTCGGCACCCAGCTCCACACCACTTCCTCGTTCTTGCGGAAGATCTCGCGCCGGAAGTTTATCCCCCACACTTGCTCGTCGGCCCCCGAGAAGCGGAGCTGGGAGAAGGGAATCCTCATCTCGACGACCCAGCCGAGCGTATCCACCCCCGTGGCCACCGACCACACGGGGTCCCAGGAATCGTCACCGTGGTAGTCGTCATTGGTGACGACCTGGTCGCCACGGACGCCGGCCGGGTTGACCCTGAACGAGAAGGCCGTGCGGTGGTCGTGATACGAGTCGATGGTGACCGCAAACCCGTCGCTCGAGGTGTAGCTGTCGCGCCGGCCCAACCTCCGCGCGATCTCGTGCGGATCTGCGTCGTACAGGCGGGCACCGATGTAGAGGGCGCCACGGTCGTAAACCACGCAGATCTCGCTGCGCTCGGTGGGGTCGGTACCGTCCTCGGGCTCGGTCTGGGTGAAGTCCGCCACGATCATGGCGCCCTGCCACGCGTCTTCTTCAAGCCGACCGTCGAGGCGCGGCGCCCGCTCCACGTACTTCGCGATGATTGAAGGTGGAAATCGCCCGTCGGGGTTACGGAGCTCGGCGCGCGTCGTGTCGGCGGTTGCCGGCGACTGCGGGAGTACGGCCTGGAGGGTGAGCGCCAGCGTCGCTACGTGCATCACCACACGTCCTCACGGCCTAATCAGTTATTAGACGCGCCATTTGACCAAAGGGTTGCAGTGCAATTCGCAACACGACAGAACGATTCGCGGATGCAACTCGATGGGTTTCTCGCACTGTCTAAGCAGGTGAAGTCGGCGGACTCCACTTCTGGGTCGCGCCGTAAGGAACCACGGGGAGACATGACCATGAGACAAATTCGCGCTGGGACTGCCTGCATACTTGCCGCCCTGTTCGTCGCCTTCACGCCTGCGGAGATCCGCGCCAGCGACGACCCCGAGCCCGTGGAGCCGCTCTCCATTCGGGCCGTGAGGCTCACCAGCAAGATCGAGTTGGACGGCAGGCTCGACGAGTTCGCATGGCTGGGGGCCCGCGCGGTTACCGGATTCCGCCAGTGGCAGCCCGACGAGGGTGAGCCCGCCACGCAGCGCACCGAGATCCGCTTTCTGTTCGACGACGATGCCTTGTACGTCGGCGCACGCATGTTCGACGACCTCGGAGCCGAGGGCGTGACGTCGCGCTTGGTGCGGCGCGACCAGAACGCCAACGCCGATCTGCTGACCATCATCTTCGATACCTTCCACGATCACCTGGGCGAGACGGTGTTCTCGATCAATCCGGCGGGGGTGAAAGGCGACGCGTACGGCCCGGGCGCGAGCTGGCCGGATCCGTCGTGGGACCCGGTGTGGCAGGCCAAGACCAGTATCGACTCGCTGGGGTGGGTCGCCGAGCTGCGGATTCCCTTGTCACAACTCCGCTTCCCGCGCGACTCGGTGCAGACCTGGGGATTGCAGGTCAGGCGCTACACCGCGCGCCTCAACGAGCGCTCCCAGTGGGCATTCTGGCCTCAGACCGAGTCGGGCGGCCCCTCGCGGTACGGACACCTCGAGGGCCTCGCGATGGCAGCCTCACCGTCGCGGGCCGAGTTCCTGCCCTACGTGGTCGGGCGGTCCGTGAAGCTGGATACCCAGGACGCGGAGGATCCGTTCAACAAGGGCCACCACGCGGATTATCGGGCCGGAGTGGACATGCAGCTCTCGCTCACGTCCAACCTGACGCTCACGGCCACGATCAACCCCGACTTCGGTCAGGTCGAGGTAGACCCGGCGGTGGTAAACCTCAGCGCCTTCGAGACCTATTTCCCGGAGCGGCGACCGTTCTTCGTGGAGGGCCGCGGGTTCCTGCGGTACGGCGGTCTCTGGTGCTTCTTCTGCAGCAACACGTCGGGACTGAACCTGTTCTACTCACGGCGCATCGGACGGTCGCCCCAGGTGGCCAGCAACGCCTACGACGCCGGTGACTGGGCCGACGTGCCACAGAACACGACGATCCTGGGCGCCGGAAAGATCACCGGGAGGACGAGCAACGGGTGGTCCATTGGATTGTTAGACGCCATCACCGCCCGGGAGTACGGCGCCGTCGCTACCGACTCCGGGCTCGGCGTCTCGAAGGTAGTGGAGCCCACCACCAACTACTTCGTGGGCCGCATCACGAAGGACATGGGCGATGGGAACATCCAGCTCGGGGGCATTCTGACCTCCGTCGTGCGCCACATGCGAGATCCGGTGGTGAGCGAGCGCCTCAGCAGTCACGCCGAGGCGGCCGGCTTTGAGTCAGTGATCTGGTTCAAGGACCGGACGTACCGGTTCGCCACGAACCTGGCTCTGTCCCAGGTCACCGGCGATCCGGCCGCGATGCTGCGAATACAGGAGTCGAGCGCACGCTACTTCCAGCGGCCCGACCGCAAGCACGGGGGGAACGGGCTGTTCACCGACGCCCTCGACTCGAACCTCACATCGGTCCGCGGCTACGCGGGCTACGCCCGCTTCTCCAAGGAGGGCGGCGACTGGCGCTTCGAGCTCAACACCAACATGCGGAGTCCTGGATTCGAGGTGAACGACCTCGCATTCAACACCCGCTCTGACTACTGGTGGATGAGCGCGAACGTCAATCGTCGGTTCCTGACCCCGACGAAGTACTACCGCCGGCTGAGCTTCACGGTCGGCGGACAGCAGCAATACAACTTCGACAGTGACCTCACCGACCGACAGATGCAGGGCTCCGTCTGGGGCCAGCTACCCAATTACTGGTGGATCAGCACCTTCTTCATCCACCGTCCCACGGTGCTCGACGACCGGCTCACGCGGGGTGGACCAGTCGTACCGCGGGTCGGCTCCAACTACTGGTACCTCGGCGGGAGCACCGACTCGCGCAAGAAGCTGTACTTCAACCTGGGCGGGCACTACACCTGGACCGTCGACGGCATGCACGGCTACGGCGGCTGGATGGATGTCACGTACCGCCCGGCCTCGAACATCTCACTCAGCCTCGGCCCCTCGTTCCGCCACAGTGAGTCGTCGGCCCAGTACGTAACCTCCACGGACGACGTGACGGCGACCGACTTCTACGGTCAGCGCTATGTGTTCGCGGACATCGAGCGACGCACCATCTCGATGGACACGAGGCTCAACATCACGTTCACGCCCACGCTGACTCTGGAGGTGTTCCTGCAGCCGTACATTTCGAGTGGCAGCTACTCGCGCTTCAAGGAGTTCGCGGCGCCGCGCGAGCTGGCGAAGACCGTGTACGGCACGGACGCGGGTACCATCACGCTCGACGAGGGCGTCTACACCGTGGATCCGGACGCGGACGGCCCGGCCGAGGCCTTCGAGTTCGACGACCCGGATTTCAACTTCCGCTCGCTGCGTGGAAACGCCGTCCTCCGCTGGGAGTTCCGTCCGGGGTCGACGCTCTATCTGGTGTGGACGCAGTCACGCAGTAACTCGGCATCGACGGGTGACCTGAGCTTCGGCCGTGACGTCAGCGCGCTATTCGACGGCCCGGCGGACAACATCTTCCTGTTGAAGATCAACTACTGGATCGGGCTGTAGCGGCACCACTATCGTAGGGCGCCTCGGGGCGTCCCGGGCCGCGGTTCCGGAAGAGTTCTGAGGCTCACCGGAAACCGCGGCCCGCTTGTTCCACGAGATCTGGGCCGGTATGCTAGCCGCGTGTACGCTACCTGTCTCTTCTGCAGCCACACGCTCGGAGCAAACGAGGCAATTGAGAGCTTCCCCGTAGGGCGACGCCTCGCGTTCGATGCCACAATGGGACGCCTCTGGGTGGTGTGTCGCCGGTGCGAGCGGTGGAACCTGACGCCGTTGGAGGAGCGGTGGGAAGCCGTGGAAGACTGCGAGCGGCGCTTTCGCGACGCCCGCAAACGCGTCACCAGCGAGAACATCGGCCTCGCACGCCTCGAGGAGGGCCTTGAGCTCGTGCGAATCGGGAACCCGCTGAGACCCGAGTTCGCAGCCTGGCGTTACGGCGACCAGTTCGGGCGTCGCCGGCGCCGTGCCCTCGGCACCGCCGTCGGGGCCGCCGCCTTCGGCGGAGCACTGGCAGTGGGGTGGCTCGCGCCGGCCCTCGTGGGCGGCGGCGCGTGGTGGGGGTTCAAGGCCGCCGAGGCGGCTGTCACTTCGGCCCGACGGCGCAGACTGATCGCCCGCGTTCCCATCACCGATGGTGCGACGCTCACCGTCCGGGGCGAGCACCTCGAGCACCTGCGCCTGCGTCCCGATCTGGAGAGCGAGGAGGGGTGGAGCCTCGAGCTCCCTCACGAGGAGGGTGGCCGAATCCTCAAGGGGGCGAACGCCGTCAATGCCGCGGCGGTGCTCATGCCGCGGGTCAATCTCGCGGTCACGTCACCGCGGGCGGTGGAGCAGGCGGTCCGGCTCCTAGAGTCGTTCGACGATCCGGTTCGCTACCTGCTGGCGGCGGCACATGTCGCCGATGCGAAGGCTCCGGGCTGGAAGGTAGTGCCGCGGCTCCCTCTGAAGGTGCGCCTGGCCATCGAGATGGCCGTCAACGAAGAGAACGAACGGTTCGCCCTCGAGGGCGAGCTCGCGCTGCTCGAGCTGGATTGGAAGGAAGCCGAGGAGATAGCGGCGATCGCCGACACCCTCCTGATCCCGGCAGAGGTTGAAGAGCAACTAGAGAAGATGCGGCGCCAGAGTGCCCGCTGAAGCGCCCGCCGGCAGCGCCTCGAACGCAGCCTTCCCCAGAACGAGTTGGTGGTGGCCGTGTCGAGGTCACACCACACGCTGCGGCCTCTCTTGTGCTCGTCACGTTCCGCTCTAGACGCAGCCGACTTGCGCAACCGGCCGTTTGACCGAACCTTTGCGCAACACCATCGATGGAGCAGAGTCGTGAACGGTGAGATGCCCGGCGCGATCCCGCGCGAAGCCCGCAAGTGGGCGATGCTCTGCCACCTCGTTGCCCTCGTGGGGCTCATCGGCAACGGCATCGGATTCCTGCTCGGACCGCTGATCGTCTGGCTGGTGAAGAAGGACGAGCACCCCTTCATCGCCGAGCAGGGCAAGGAGTCCGTCAACTTCCAGATCACGATGCTCATGGCGGCCGTCGTGAGCGGCCTCCTGATCCTGGTGCTGATCGGGTTCGTCCTGCTGCTTCTGGTGGGGCTGGCGATGATCATATTCCCCATCATAGGGGCGATCAAGGCAAACGACGGCGAACACTACCGCTACCCGTTCTCGATCCGCCTGATCAAGTAACCGGGCCGCGGCGTCACGCCGGGTCGAACATCAGCTCCTCTAATCTCCCCTTCGCTAGGGGGGTGAGCCGAGACTCATCGCTCACCGCCCTTGCATTTTCTTGCCCCCGGGGGGAGCTTTGGACCTTCTCTTGCCCCGGGGTGGGCGTGCGCAAGCTGCGAATCGGCATCATCGACCTGGTCACCAAGGGTCCAGCCAGGGCTCTCTACTCGCGCATCATGAACGCGAACTTGGCGAGCATCATGCCCCAGGTCTTGGGCGTGTGGTGCGAGGAGGAGGGTCACGACGTGACCCTCGTGTGTTACACCGGGTTCGAAGATCTGCTCGAAGAGCTGCCGCCCGACGTCGACCTCGTGTTCATCGGGGCGTTTACCCAGTCCGCCCAGATGGCCTACGCGCTGAGCAACCTGTTCCGCTCAAAGGGAGCGGTCACCGTGCTCGGCGGGCCCCACGCCCGCTGCTACCCGCAAGACGCGCAGCGCTATTTCGACTACGTCCTCGGGTTCACCGATCGGGCCGTCATCCGCGACGTTCTCACCGACTGCGCACCGCACAGGCCCCTGGGCCTCCATCTCCAGGCTCCCCGCCAGCCCCTGTCGCTCCCCGGCGTACAGGAACGGTGGAAGTTCATCGAGTCCACGCTCAAGAAGGCGCCGCTCCTCAAGATCGTGCCGATGCTCGGCAGCCTGGGCTGCCCCTACACGTGCAGCTTCTGCATCGACGCAGACGTCACCTACCAGCCGCTCGACTTCGACGTCATGAAGGCGGATCTCCGGTTCCTGCAACAGAAGTTTCGGCGACCGCACGTGGCGTGGCATGATCCCAACTTCGGCGTCCGATTCAACGACTACTTGGACGCCATCGAGGATGCGGTCACCCCGGACAGCATTGACTTCATTGCAGAGAGCAGCCTGTCACTCCTCTCTGAGGCGCGCCTTCAGCGACTCCAGCGCAACGGATTCAAGGCCATTCTGCCGGGGATCGAGTCGTGGTACGATCTCGGAAACAAGTCCAAGACGGGCAACAACAAAGGATTCGACAAGGTCCGGCGGGTCTCGGAGCACGTCAATACGATTCAGCGTTACATCCCCTACATTCAGACGAACTTCGTGCTGGGACTCGACGCCGACGAAGGACCGGAGCCGTTTCAGCTGACCAAGCACTTCGTCGACATCACGCCGGGCGCGTTTCCCGGCTACTCGCTGCTCTCGGCGTTCGGCCAGGCGGCACCGCTCAATCTGGAGTACCAGCACCAGGACCGCGTGCTCCCGTTCCCGTTCCATTTCCTGAACAACAACCACGCGATGAACGTGAAGCCGGCCAACTACTCCTGGCCGGACTTCTACGACCACGTGATCAGCCTCACGAAGCACAGCTTCTCGTGGCGCGCGATCTACCGGCGTTTCCGAGCGATCGGGACGTTCATTCCACGGTGGATGAACGTGATGCGCGCAATCTCATCCGAGGGTTTCGGGCGGATTCGGTACTACACGGATGTGCGACGGCGGCTCGAGTCCGACCGGTCGTTCCGTGACTACTTCGAGGGTGAGACCGTCACTCTACCGAGCTTCTTTGCCGAACGCGTGAGGCGGGACTTGGGGGCGCTGTGGCACTGGCTCCCCGCCGGCGCCATGGAGCACGATCCCAACGCCTTCCGAAACGCGAGCCGGGAGCGCTCCCTCACCGTCCCAATGCTGCGAGCGGCGTCGGCGACCTAGGCGGCGCAGAGCTTCCGCTCAGCCGCGCCGCCCCTGCCGCAGGCCCACGTAAGCGATTCGCAATCAACAACTTAGGAACACCTGAAACCTGCGTGTTGCGAAATACGTATTACGTAAGTACAATACAGTGCAGCTCTGCCCTAGGCCGAACCGGAGAACATGTTGGAGGCCGCGATGACTGAGATCAAGCTTTCACAGATCTGGAGCCGGATTCGCGAGGAGCTGGCAAACAAGGGTATCGACTTCGACGGCGACTGCTGCGACGCCGAGCCCGGTTCGCCGCTCAAGGTCGTGTGCATGACGGGAGGGCTTGCGGGGAGCCTGAAGGAGATGGGAAAGACCCCGCGGGACCAGGTCGTCATGGTCCGTCTGGACGAGGCAACCACCAGGAAGCTCGATGCGTGGGTGGAGACCGGCGCGTTCAAGAGTCGCTCCGAGGCGGCCGCGCTGTTCATCCGGGAGGGCCTCATGGTACACGGCCGGGAATTGGACGAGCTCGCCGAGGCTCTCAGTGGGGTGGAAGACGCCAAGGAACGTCTGCGGGAGAAGGCCCGCGAGGTGTTCGACACCGAAACGGACGAGGTGTCCGACACTGAAACGGACGAAGACTGATCGGCGCGCCACACGGCGGGAAGGGGTATCCAAACATGTCGTGCAACTGTAACTGCAACAGCTCAATCTGCGCCTGCAATTCCCGCTGCCTCGCGGTCCTCGCGATCGTGCTGGCCGGCAGCCTGCTGTACGGCGTGGTGGCCGGCATGGTCGAGGCCGTGCAGAACATCTCGTTCCCCAGATTGATCTGGATTCCCCTCACCATCCTCGCCATGGCGGGCACGGTGTGGGGGCTGCTCCTGGGGTACCGGCAGCACGGCCGTGCGGAGCCGCTGGCGGTGGGCATATTCGGCCTGGCAGTAGCCCTGCTCGGCTTTCTCGTATCGTCGCCCATCGCGCTTCTGGGTGTGACTATCGTGCTGGGCGCAGCCCTCTGGAGCATGTTGGCCCACGCGGGGGCAGGCGATGAGGCAGGATCGGGCGGCACATGAGGCCGAGCGCCCGAGGATGAGCAATGCAGACGGGCCTCCACATGGAGGCCCGCCGTGTGTTGTGGTGCGACCGTCCTAGTGTGCCTCGGCCCGCTTGGAGATACGCTTGAAGATCCAGAACGCAATCAGGAAGAACAGAACCAGGAACACCACCTTGACCGCCACCAGGAGAAAGCCCGCGAGCACGGCCAGCAGGGGCGCTGCGACCTTCAGGAACAGCTGCCACAGCAAGTACCCGGCCACTCCCGTAGCGGCGACGGCGAACATTGGTCTCAGCATGGAACGTTCCTCGAAAACCAGAGCTCTGGCCACACTACGCAGTCTGCGACGAGGGGGTTTCGGGCACTCTAGGAACGACCCGTCGCTTCCGACAAATGACCTAGCTCCCGCTCCGCCTGGTCCTTCATCCATACCACCTCTGGACCCGGCGTCGTGAACGTCTCGAGGAACGCGCGCCAGTGCCTCACGGCTCCGTCGCGCTCTCCACCCTGACCGTAGACCAGTGCTAGACGCCGGTGCGCGAACGGATACGCGAGGCCGCGCACACTGATCTCAGCGGCCGAGCCCGCCGGTGACAGCAGCCGCTCGTAGTACACCGCTGCCGAGTCGCCCCGGCCAAGGTGTTCATACGCGGTAGCGACCAGCCACTGTGTAGCCCAGCGTCCTGCCGACATCTCCAGTCGCCCGACCTCGTAGCCGCGGTACGCGGTCGGCCCCAGCAAGTCGGTGACCTCCTGCCACCGCTCGCCACGGGACGCGATCACGGCGCTCAGCATGCTGGGAAGTGCCCCGTAGATTCCCAGCGCGTGCTCCGGCCGAGCGGTGAGCGCTGCGAGGTGACGCCGGGCCACTCCAGTGTCCCCGATGCTGCCCATCCACAGTGCCTGCGCCGCCTCGGACCAGGCCGATGGCCCCCACCCCTCCGGGGGCGCGGGTGGATCGAGCGAGCCCTCGGAGTACCACACCAGGAGCAGCTGACCCAAGAGAGCGTAGTAGGCTCCGTCCCACACCCCGGAGCGCTCCGCCTGCCGCCGGAGACTGGCGAATCCGCCCGCGGCCCGGCCCACGGATCCACCCCCAGCCGCCGCAGCGGCGGCGGCGAAGGCAGCCGACACCTGTTGTGGCAGCGGCGAGGCCGGATCGGTGCCGATCTCGGCCGCCAGGCGCTCGACCCGGGGCCAGTCCGCCTCGACCGCCGCAAAGGTCAGCGAGCGAAGCCGCGTCTCCTGCGGTGCGATGCTGTCGAGCCGTTGCGCTACTCGTCGTGCTTCGTCGAATCGCTGCAGCTGGAGGAGCGCGGAGAGCTGATTGCCGAGTACCAGAGCGCTCGGCCGCACTGGACTCCGTTGTGCAGCCCGCTCATACACTGTCACGGCCTCTTCGAATCGTCCGGCCAGCCCGAGTGCGAGACCGCAGTTGTTCAGGTATCGGTTCTCGCGGGCCAGCCGCTGGTAGATCTGCACTCCCGCGCGCAAGTCGTTCTGGTTGAGCGCCACGAGCCCCTCCACGTTGGCCCGCTGCCAATCGGTGAGACGGTCCGCTCGCCGCAGCGCCTCCTCGTAGTGCGCGGTCACGGAGTCCCGATCCTCGAGCCAGAACGTGTGACCTCGGAAGGCCCAAGCGCCCGCGAAGTCCGGATCCAGCGCCAGCGCCTCGGAAAGCCGCGCCCGCGCGCCTGCACGGTCGCGATTCTCAGTCCACAGGCGTGCGCCCTCGGCGTACTTGCGAAACGCCTCGAAAGACGGTGTGGCCACGCTGGTCAAGGGACGATCGGCCGTGCGCCCACGCGGTCGTTGCCCCATTGCCGCACGCAGCCCCCGCGACAGCTCGTCGATCGTCGGAATCAGCTCCGATTGGTCCTCCACTACGGCGCTTTCCGACGCGAGTACGTTGCCGCTTTCCGCCTCCACGACCCGCAGCACGACCGAGTACGTGGCCCCGACGGAGTCCACTCTGCCGTCAACCACGGCCCCGATTCCATTTCGCACCGCCAGCTCTCGCGCCAGCTCCGCGTCGACCCGAGCTGTGTCGGCGCGTCCGGCCAGCCTCAAGGCAATCCGCACCTGGCTCCTGGGGACGGTCGCAACGGCTCCAGACTCATCGAGTGCGGTGCTGACGAGGGCGCGTGCGACCTCGGCGAGCCCCGGGTCGGCGCCGTCGAACGCAGCGACGAGAATCCAGGGGCGCCGCGCTGTGCCGCCGGACCCCAGCCCCAACGCCCCGCCGATGGGCTCCCGCAGGGCCACTCCGGCCACGACCAGCGCGGCGGTGAGGGCAGCAATGAGCAGCCCTCTTGCCCGGCGGCCCGCGCTGCGCCGGACGGCCGGAGCACGCGCAGCGGTCGGCGTGACCCCCCCGCTGGGCGTCACGAAGCCCTCGAGCTGCGCGAGCAGCTCACCAGCGCTCTGCCAGCGGTCGGCGGGATTCTTCTCGAGACACGCCATGACCGCCCGGGCTAGCGGCAGTGGCACCGTCTCGCGCCGCTCCGTCACTGGCGCAGGCCTATCGAGCACCTGGGCCGCCAGGACCGCTTGTGCCGTCTCTCCGGTGAACGGTGGCTCTCCGGTCAGGAGCTCGTAAGCGACCACACCCGCCGCGTAGATGTCGGCACGGTGATCGATGTGTGAGTCGGCGGCGGCTTGCTCCGGCGCCATGTAGGCCGGCGTGCCCAGAGTGACCCCGGCAGTAGTGAGCTCCTTCGGGCCACTGGCGGCGCTCACCGCTTTGGCGACGCCGAAGTCCATCACCAAGGCGTGGCGGCCGGAGAGGAGGATGTTCTCCGGCTTGATGTCACGGTGTACGACACCGTGCGCGTGGGCATGCTCGAGGGCATCCGCAATGTCCCGCACTAGGCGCACCACATCCGCGATGGGCAGCTCGCCCTCCTGCTGCAGCCGCTGACGCAGTGACTGCCCCTCTTCGTACGGCATCACGTAATACAAGAGCCCTTCGGCCTCTCCGGAGTCGTACAACGGCAGTATGTGGGGGTGGTGAAGGCGCGCCGCGATCTCGATCTCTCGGAGGAAGCGGTCAGCGCCGAGCGTCGCAGCCAGCTCGGGGCGCAGCAGCTTCAGCGCCACCTTGCGGTGATGACGCCGGTCTTCGGCTAGGTAGACGGTCGCCATCCCGCCCGAGCCGATCTCCCGCTCAACGACGTAGCGATCCGCGAGAGCTTGCCTGAGGCGCTCGAGATGATCCGTCACGGACACGAGCCGGGTAGGTCGCGGTCTAACCTACGGGCCGGCCTCGAGCGCTGCTAGAGGTCTCGGCTACCCCACACCATGCGAACGGCGCGCACAGGTGTTAGGGTATGTTCGACGCCTCAGATGGGAGCGCACCATGGCGGCCACGGCGCAGGAGGCCTTCACGACGCTGTACGAGCGACTCGCACCGAGCTCCAAGGATCTCATGGGCGGCGACGCCGATTCCAAGGTCTTCGAGGCGTTCAAGGACTTGAGGGACGTCGTCCACCCCGACCGGATCGCGGCGCTGGAGGGCGACTACGTCGGCCGCGGGCTGATGGCCCACGGCCTATTCCTGGGCTGGAGGGATCACAAGGAAGCCGGGTTCCTCCTCGAGCAGACCCGCCACCACATGATGGACCAGTTGCGGAGCGGCCAGACGCCCCTGCCCGACGTATACCGTCTCGCCGAGGCGCTCACACAGTTCTGCGATGCATGGCGGAAGGTCGAAGGAGGTGGGGAGGCCTGAGCCGTTGTCTCCCTAACCCGTCTCCCACCACGCAACCTGACCGCGGTAGCCACAGCGAGGGCACTCCGCCAGGGCGGCGTTCTCGAACAGCCTGACGCGGTCGGCAGATTTCGGACACACGCCGTAGACCGGCCCCACATCGTCGCTCGTGCCGCGTGCAGGGTTCGGCGCGCCACGCAGGCGATAGACCACCGTGAAGTGCACCGGCTGCTCTTCGCGGATCTCCACCAGCTGGGGCCGCACCACGACACGCCTCCCGTAGACCTGTAGCGCCACGTGATTCGGGTGTGTCCCGAGGACGGGATACCATGCACCCTGCCGCATCATGGGGTCGGTCTTGGGCTTCGCGACTGCCCACACGCGCGCCCAGCCAAGTCGCTGCTGCCGTTGCATTTGGAGATAACCTCCGAGGCCGGCGGTAACTCCAACTTGTGACCTGCGCCCCCCCTGCACCGTGAGCGACGTTACAGGCGCATCTCCCTCGATTCGACCGGCTCATCGAGGATCTCCCCCTCGTGGAGCAGGCCGACTGGGGAGCAAACAAGCGCGACGCGGCCGGGAGTACCCCGAGCCGCGTCGCCTGCTGGGAGCGGCACGCGCCGCCCCCGCCAGAGCTACTCAGCGCTGCGCGGTCGCGCCGCCGACCACCGCCCCAATGAGGAGTGGGATCACGTTCATGAAGGAGAGTGCCCAGGCCCCGATCCCGGCAATCATCCCCCAGAGCTGCCCCAGCAGGGGGATCCAGCCGATCAGGGTGCCCACGACGGCGCTCACCAGGAAGAGCACCACACCCGGTAGGAAGACCGCGACGACGGCCGGCCACACTGCCCCGGCCTTACGGCCTCCCACGAAGCCCGCTATGAGCCCCCCGATGCCCGGGAGCCAGAAGAGCGCGATGGACAGGCCGAGCATCCAGCCCATCGCCGGGCCGATGCCGCGCCGTTGCAGTGCAGTACCCATAGATCCCTCGATTGCCGTTGGCGTCTTAACAATACACTACGGGCACCCGCACGGGGCGGTTTCCCAGCCGTTCCTGGGTGAAACGGGGGCATCGAGGAGGCGATGGCGGGCCGCCGCTCCCCACTCGCGCGCACGTCCCACCTGCTAGATTTCGCGGAAATCGGAACAGATACCCCGCGGCACGCCGCCCGCATATCCCGCCTCCCCAGCACCGGGGCGCCGTTCCGCGATCTTCACGTCCCAGGGAGGAACCTTTCCATGAGAGCCCTTGTCGGCACGGTCTTTCTGCTCGCCCTGGCAGGCTCGGCGGCGGCGCAGCAGGAAGACAAGATCTTCCCGTTCGACTACCAGGTGGTAGAGCTGGAGAACGGGTTCAAGGCCTACCTCATCAAGGCCGGCGCGCCGGGGCAGATCGCCTACGTATCGATGGTCCGTACCGGCAGCCGAGACGAGGTCGAGGAGGGGAAGACGGGCTTCGCCCACTTCTTCGAGCACATGATGTTCCGCGGCACGGAGAAGTACCCCGACTTCGACGCCGTCACATCCTCGATGGGCGCGGCCCGCAACGCGTTCACATCGAACGATCGAACGGTCTACTACGAGGTTGCGGCTTCGGAGTACCTCGAGCAGATCATCGACCTCGAGTCGGACCGCTTCATGAACCTCAGTTATGCCGAGCCCGACTTCCGCACGGAGGCCGGGGCCGTGCTGGGTGAGTACCAGCAGGGCGCGCGGTCGCCATCCCGCTTCCTCAGCGAGGCGGTGCGGACGACGGCGTACGACGCACACACCTACCGCCACACGACGATCGGGTTCGAGGCCGACGTCCGCGCGATGCCGGAGGGCTACGACTACAGCATCTCGTTCCACCGGCGCTACTACCGGCCCGCGAACGTCGTGCTGGTCATGGTGGGCGACTTCGACTACCGCGAGGCAGAGCGGCTGATCCGCGAGTATTACTCGCCGTGGGAGCCGGGGTACCAGGCGCCCGACATCCCGGTCGAGCCCGAGCAGACGCGGGCGCGGCGGCGCACGGTGCAATACCCAGGCCGCACGCTGCCCATCCTCTCGATCAACTACAAGGCGCCGGCGTGGAGCGCAACCGATCGCGGGACCGTGGCGCTCCAGGTCTTGGGACGCGTGGCATTCGGCTCCAACTCCGACCTGTACAAGCGGCTCGTGGTGCAGGAGCGCAAGGTACAGTACCTCAACACGAGCTTCGGGCTGGCGCGCGACCCGTCGCTGGTCTCCCTGGCTACGATGGTGATCAACCCGCGCGAGGTGCGCGACGTGGAGGAGCAGATCCTGGCGACGGTCGAGCGATTCCAGATCGAACTGGTGGACGAGCAACTCCTGGCCGACACAAAGAACAACATGAAGTACGGCTTCCTGATGAACCTCGAGACCGCATACCAGGTCGCCCGCGCTATGATGCCCTACGCGATCAACACAGGCGGTATCGAAGCTGTGGAAGACTACTATCGTACGCTCGATGCGGTGACCGCAGAGGATGTGCGCAACGCCGCACAGAGCTGGCTCATCGATTCGGGCAAGACCACGGTGACTATGGTGCAGAGGAGGGCCGGACGATGAAACGACTTGCTTTGCTACCGGCGCTGCTCCTCTTCGCGGCGGCCTGCGAGCCGGCCGTCGAGGGCACGGTCACCATGCGCGAGCCCGACTCGCCGTTCATCGCATTCAACGCGTGGGTGCAGGCCGGGTCCCAGAACGATCCGGCGGGCAAGGAGGGTCTTGCAGCGCTCACCGCGAACCTCATCGCAAACGGCTCGACGACCCAGGACAGCTACGACGACATCCTGGCCAAGCTGTACCCCATGGCAGCCAGGTACGGTTTCCAGGTCGACAAGGAGATGACGGTCTTCGGAGGCCGAGTCCACGAAGACAACCTGGAGGCCTACTACACGCTGTTGCGCAACGCGATCATCGAGCCCGCGTGGAGCGAAGCAGACTTCGAGCGGGTGAAGAGCCAGACGATGAACGATCTCCAGCGCACGCGGCGTTACGGGCGGGACGAAGAGCTCTCCAAGGAGCTGCTCTTCTGGATGGCGTACCAGGGCACCCCGTACGCTCACCCCGAGGAGGGGTACGTCCAGTCGGTCCAGTCCATCACGCTGGACGACGTGAAGCAGTTCTACACCGACTACTACGTTGCCAACAACATCGTCGTGGGGATCGGCGGCGGCTACCCCCGGGGCTTCGTGCGCCGAGTGCGTGACGACTTCGATGGCTTGCCCCTGGGCGAGGTGACCCAACCGCCCGCGCCCGAGCCCAACATGCCGGACGGCGCGAAGGTGCTGATCGTCGAGAAGGACGTCGACGCCTCGGCGATCTCGCTCGGGTTCCCCACGGGGCTGGTGCGCGGGCACGAGGACTTCTGGCCGATGGTCGCCGTGAACTCGTGGTTCGGCGAGCACCGGGAGTCGTTCAGCCACCTGTACCAGGTGATCCGCGAGACCCGCGGCATGAACTACGGCGACTACAGCTACATCGAGGCGTACCCGCGGGGCTACGCCACACAGGTGCCGCCCACCAACGTCTCGCGGCGCAGCCAGCTGTTCGAGATCTGGATCCGTCCGATCTCCCTCACCGCGCCCGGCAACCTGCACGAGCGCACGCTGTTCGCGACGCGGGCGGCGTGGCGCGAGCTCAAGGCGCTGGTGGGCGGCGGCATGACCGATGAGACGCTGGGTAGGACCCAGCAGTTTCTGCGCAACTACGTCCTGAACTGGGGGCAGACGGTGAGCCGCCGGCTCGGGTACGCCGTGGACGACGCGTTCTACGGCATGGAGCCCGGCTACCTCGCCGCGATCCGGCCCGGCATCGAGGGACTCACGCTCGAGCAGGTGAACACGGCGATCCAGACCCACCTGCAGTACGACAATATGTGGGTCGTGTTCATCACCGCGGACGCGCGAGAGATGAGGCGCAAGCTCCTCTCCGGTGTGGCCACGCCGATCACCTATGCGGGTGAGAAACCGGCCGAGCTGCTGGCCGAGGACGAGCTCATCGCGAGCTTCCCGATTCCCGTGGAGGCCGACGACATCACCATCATCGGGATCGAAGAGGTGTTCGAGCGGTAGGGCACCACAGGTCCCAAATAGACCCACGCCAAGCGCCCGGCCTCGCGCCGGGCGCTGCGCATTCTCGCTCCCGGTTGCCATCCCCGCGATCTGCGACCCACTTTGAGCCAGACCCCTTAAGGAGCCACCATGCACCGCCGGCACCTAGCGACCGCGCTCGTCACGGGCCCCCTCGTACTGCTGCTCGCGGCGCAGCCATGGCATCGGCCCGAGGCGGACGCCCGCTCTCAGGCCGCGGCCGTCGGACCACGTTTCGCCATCAGCTTCCCCGCGGAGCGCAGCGCCACACCGCTCGACGGGCGCCTGCTCCTCATGATCTCCTCCGACCCAAGCGCCGAGCCGCGCTTCCAGATCTCCGACGGTTCCGGAACCCAGCTCATCTTCGGCATCGACGTGGATGGGCTCGAACCCGGCCGGGAAGCCGTCGTCGGTCCGGACGCGTTTGGCTATCCGGTGACGAGTGTCGCGGAGATCCCGCCCGGTCGGTACCACGTCCAGGCGCTGCTCAACCGCTACGAGACCTTCCACCGCGGCGACGGACACGTCGTGAAGCTCCCGATGGACCGGGGCGAGGGGCAGCGCTGGAACCGCAAGCCGGGGAATCTGCTATCGACGCCGCAAGAGGTGGCGATCGATCCAGCGCGTGACGAGGTGATCCACATCTTGCTGGATCGCGAGATTCCGCCGATTCCCGAGCCGCCGGAGACCGACTACATCAAGCACGAGCGCATCAGGAGCGAGCTCCTGAGTGAGTTCTGGGGACGGCCCATGCACCTCGGCGCCCACGTGCTCTTACCACAGGGCTTCGACGAACATCCCGACGCGCGCTACCCTCTCGTCGTCATGCACGGCCACTTCCCGTACACCATCACTGAGTTCCGCGAGCAGCCGCCCGACCCGGACCTCGAGCCGGTCTACAGCGCCCGGTTCGACTGGCCGGGGTACAATCGCACGGTCCAAGAGCACGCCCATCAGTTCTACCAGGACTGGACCGGGCCGGACTTCCCGCGGGTGCTGCTCGTAAAGATCCAGCATCCCACGCCCTACTACGACGACTCCTACGCCGTCAACTCAGCGAACAACGGCCCGTACGGCGACGCCATCATGTATGAGCTCATGCCCTACCTCGAGCAGAAGTACCGCGGCATCGGTGAGGGCTGGGCTCGGTTCACCTACGGCGGCTCGACGGGCGGTTGGGAGGCGATGGCGGTGCAGGTCTTCTACCCCGACGGGTTCAACGGGGCGTGGATCGCCTGCCCCGATCCCATCGACTTCCGGGCGTACACGGTGGTCAACATCTACGAAGACGAGAATGCCTACTACCTGGACAGCGAGTGGAAGCGGACCCCGAGGCCGGGCCGGCGTGACTGGCTGGGGCACATGAGCAGCACGCTGGAGGACATGAACCACCGTGAGCTCGCGCTCGGAAGCAGGGGCCGCTCGGGCGACCAGTGGGACATCTGGCAGGCGGTGTACTCCCCCGTCGGGGATGACGGCTACCCTGAGCCGATCTGGCACAAGCGCACCGGTGAGATCAACCACGAGGTCGCCGAATACTGGAGGGAGAACTACGACCTGTCGTATATCCTGCGGCGCGACTGGCAGACCCTCGGCCCCAAGCTCGCGGGCAAGCTACACATCTACGTCGGCGACATGGACAATTACTATCTGAACAACGCCGTGTATCTGGTAGAGGAATTTCTCGAGAGCACGACCGATCCCCACTACGGGGGTGAGGTGGACTACGGCGACAGGGCCGAGCACTGTTGGAACGGAGATCACACGAGACCCAACGCCACCTCGCGGCTGCGCTACCACCAGATGTTCATTCCGCGCATCCTGGACCGCGTTCGCCAGAACGCGCCGCCGGACGCGGACACGCTGAGCTGGAGGTACTGACACCGGTAGGCCAAGTGACGTGAAGGACAGCGACTGCGTCCGCTTCCTCCAGTGGGCCCTGCCGCATCTGCGCATGCGCTGGCATGGGTTTCGCAAGGTGCGGAAGCAGGTGTGCAAGCGCGTTCAGCGGCGCATCGCCGAGCTCGGGCTCGACGGAGTGGAAGCGTACCGGGCCCACCTGGAGACTCGGCGCGACGAGTGGGGGGTGCTGGACCAGCTCTGCCGGGTGACGATCTCCCGGTTCTACAGGGACAAGCAGCTCTTCCAGTTCCTGGAGCGCGAGGTGTTGCCGCAGCTCGCGCAGCAGGTGCGCGAAGCAGGCCGGCACGCGGTGACTATGTGGAGCGCCGGCTGCGCCTCGGGAGAGGAGCCGTACACGTTGGCCCTCGTGTGGCACTTCGGCGTCGGTCCCGCCGCGGCAGGCATCGACGCCACGATCCTCGCCACCGACTCCGACCCACGCATGTTGGCTCGCGCGGCAGCGGCGCTATACCCCGCCGGCAGCCTCAAGGACCTGCCGGATGACTGGAAGTCCAGGGCGTTCGAAAAGGTGGGCGGGGGATTCCGGCTCCTATCGGAGTTCACCGCCCGCGTCGAGTACCGTTGCCACGATCTGCGCCAGGCCGCGCCGCCGGGTCGCTTCGACCTCGTCCTCTGCCGCAACCTGGCGTTCACCTACTGGGACCACGACCTGCAGCTAGAGGTCGGCAGCCGGCTCCGCGGAGCGCTCCGGGCCGGCGGCGCACTGGTGATCGGGGCACACGAGTCGCTCCCCGGCGAGGCGGAGGGGCTCACGCCGTGGCACGAGCCCTGCCGCGTGTACCGGCGGGCTCACTAAGCCACACGCATAGCGCTTACTCTTGCTTCCGCGGCGCGGTGAACACCCCGTTGGGCTGGTGGAACTGGAGCTCCGTGACCTGCCCCTCGGGGTCCACCACGAACACCGCGCTGAAGCCCGCGAGCCCTTTTAGGGCGAACTCCGTTCCGCGCAGCGGGACCAACTCGTAGACCGGCTGACCCGGAATCGAGGCAGTCAGCACACTACCCTTGAGGTCGACCGTCACCTCCACGTTGGGCAGCTGATACACGCCGGTGAAGCGAGCCAGGTAATCCGGATCGAACAGGCGGGCGTCCGGCTTCTTGGTGAAGACGATCACGTCCACCTCGAGGTCCATGGGAATGACCACGGATGCCACGTGGCCCTTCACGTCGGTCCGGAACACGATCTTCGTATTCTCGAGCGCCGGGTCGTCGGGGTTCTCGAGGGCGTTGAACACCTCGTAATGCCAGTGCTCCAGCGGCGCGGAGATGTCGTTGTACGTCAGCGCGAGCTGCCGCCCGTCGCCCTCGACCTTCACGATGCCGTAGCCGGGATGCTCGTACTCCCCGACGTAGGCCTCCAGTGGATGCGCCGGCTGGGTGCCCGCCACGCGGGTCTCCTCGAGCCGTTCCTCCGCGCCCTCTTCGGATTCCTCCACCCGCCTCAGGCGCTCCAGCGCCTCGCCCAGCCAGTCCTTCGGCTCGAGCTCCAGCAACCGGTCGATGACGTGCCGGCTGATGAGCTCCGGCACGGGCGCTCCGCTGCGGTTGCTCAGGGCAACGACGCCGATACCGTCCTCGGGCAGCAACGAGACCATCGCGGTGAAGCCGTCAATGCCGCCTCCGTGCACCGCCCGATAATGCCCCCGATAGGCCTGGAGCACCCACCCCAGTCCGTAGGCAGAGAACAGGATCTGGGGTTCGGTCGGATAGCCGCTCATGAGCGTCACGGGCGTATGCATCTCCCGCGCGGTGCTCGCCTGGAGGAGCTGCTGCTCACCGAACTTGCCATGGTTGAGCTGCACCATGAGCCAGTGGCTCATTTCCGTGACGCTCGAGTTGATGGAGCCGGCGGGTCCGATGACGTCGATGTTCCGGAACGGGATTAGTCGCAACTCCTCTTCCACCTTGCGATACGGCTGTGCGAAGTCGGCCGTCCGCTTGGAGGCCTCCACGGAGAAGTTGGACCCGGCCATCCCAAGTGGATCGAGGATGCGCTCGCGGACCAGCTCCTCCCACGCTCTCCCGGTGACCTGTTCCGCCAGGTAGCCGGCAGTCAGGTACATCAGGTTCTGGTAGTGGTAGCGCTCCCGCAGATCGGCGAAGGGCTGTAGGTAGCGCAGGCGCTCGACCAGCTCGCTTCGCGTATAGTCGGCGTTGTACCACAGCAGGTCGTGCCGCGGCAGTCCCGAGCGGTGGGTGACCAGGTCCCGCACCGTCAGCGCCTTGGTGGCGTGATCGTCATACAGCCGGAACTCCGGCAGGTACTCGATCACGGGCGTGTCCCAGTCCAGCGTGCCCTCGTCCACGAGCATTCCCAACAGGAAGGTCGTGAACGCCTTGGTGCACGAGCCGATGGCGAACAGCGTCTGGTCGGTTACTGGAAGCCCGCGTTCGATATCACGCTGCCCATAGCCCTTGGCCATCACGACCTCCCCGCTCACCACGATCGCGAGGCCAAGGCCGGGCACCTTGAAATCCTCCAGGGCTTGCTCCACCACCGCGTCGAGGCCCTCGAGCGCCGCCTGGGCGCGGGCCACCGGGTCGTCGGCCGCGACGAGGCTGAACGGGAATGTCTGCCCGGCCTGGGTGAAGTCGCCGGAGATGGTGCCCTCCTGCGTCAGCACCCCCGCAAAGGTGGGGTCGCCCGGAACGCCAGCAATCGCAAAGGAGACCTGCTCGCCGCGCATCTCGATGTTCGCGAGCGGCAGGTCCCTGGCGTTCTGCGCCGGGATGGAGATCGTGCCCTGCCACGTACCGTCTTCCGCGAGAGTGAACTGCAGCGTCACCTCGAGCGGCTGCCCGGGAATCTCGATCTTGCCTTCCCAGTGCCCCTCAAGGGTGCGCTCTTGCCCCAGCACCACCGCCGGGGCCACGGCGACCGCCGCCAGCAGCACGAAGCACTCCAGCACCCTTCTGTATTGCCTCAGATTCAGCATCAACATGGGACCCTCCGCACTCGCACTAATCAACGCCTCGGCAGCTGCCCGTCGCGCCACCAGTGGCGGCGCATATCGACGCAGCGCCACTCCAATAACAGCCTGTCTCGCATGACTGGCGCCGGCAAGATGACCACCATTCCGCCGCCTCCGTGCCCGTGCGCGTCGCGAGTCATCGCCGGTCCACCATGAGATACACGTAGGAGACCGGCTTATTCACAGCCCGCGGGGGATCGGAACGCGTGACCGCGCCGAGCCCAGCGGCGGACCCACGCGGTAGCGGCGAGTCGGGCCTCGACGCCCGCGTTATCGCCCGATCCGCACCGGCAACCGCTTCTGCCCCCAGTCTCCCGGCGGGCCGTCGAACACGCCCGCGCACGGCGTACCACACTTGGTGCATCGGCCGTCGTCGGTGAGGTGCCAGCCCTTGAGGAGGTACCAGTCGCGCACGATGAGCGCCTGGCCGCACTCGTGGCACAGCGTGGTGTCGCCCTCGGGGTCGTGTACGTTGCCGGTGTAGGCGTAGCGCACGCCGTTCTGCATCGCGACACGGCGCGCCTGCGTTAACGTGGCGGGCGGCGTGGGCGGCACGTTCATCATCTGGAAGTCGGGGTGGAACGCCGAGAAGTGGAGTGGCACGTCGGGACCGAGATGCTCCATCACCCACTGCGTGAGCTCTTCGAACTCCCGATCGGAGTCATTCTTCCCCGGGATCACCAGGGTAGTCACCTCGAACCAGACGTCGGTCTCGTGCTTGAGATACACGAGCGTGTCGAGCACCGGCTGGATATGCCCCTTGGTGAGTTGCCAGTAGAAGTCCTCGGTGAACGCCTTGAGATCTACGTTGGCGGCGTCCATGTGGCGATAGAACTCGCGGCGCGGCTCATCACACACATAGCCCGCCGTCACCGCAACCGTCTTGATTCCCCGCTCGTGACACGCCTGCGCCACATCGATGGCATACTCGTGGAAGATCACGGGATCGTTGTAGGTGAACGCCACACTGGTGCAACCGAGGCGCTCCGCCGCGTCTGCCAAGCCCTCGGGTGACGCGGCGTCGGCCAGAGTATCGATCTCGCGGGACTTACTGATGTCCCAATTCTGGCAGAACTTGCACGCCAGGTTGCAGCCGGCGGTGCCGAACGAGGGGACCGGCGTGCCCGGGTGGAAGTGGTTCAGCGGCTTCTTCTCGATGGGATCCACGCAGAACCCGCTGGAGCGGCCGTACGTGGTGAGCACGACCTCGCCATCCTGGCACATGCGGACGAAGCACATGCCCCGCTGTCCCTCTCGCATGTGGCAGTACCGGGGGCACATGTCGCACTGCACGCGCCCGTCATCGAGCGTGTGCCAGTACTTGGTGGGGACGACTGAGGATGCGATGTCCGGCATCGTTGCGGGTCCTTCGCAAACTCGCTCCCTAACGATAGACACGCTGACGCCGCTCCAACAGAGCTACCGCCGCCGCAGGATTGCGCCCACGGTGCCGAACGCGGGGAGGCCGGCGGGTTGCACGCCCGCTGTGGGTGAGCGGGTGTGGTCTGCCCCTCAGTCCAGCCAGCGAATCAGCTTCTTGGCAAACTCGTGCAGCCGCCCTCGGTAGGGCGGGAATAGGAACTGAGCCAGCGCGGGCTCTCGCTGTCGCACCACGGGGCGGGCGTGCGACATGGCCAGGAAGCCGTAGTAGCCATGATAGGCACCCATGCCGCTAGTGCCCACGCCACCGAATGGCAGGTCCGAGCTCACGTAGTGCAGTAGCGTGTTGTTCACCATGGTTCCGCCCGCGGGGATCTCACGCTGCAGTGTCTCGATCACCCGCCGATCACGGCTGAAGACATACGAGGCGAGCGGCTTGCCGTTCTGGCGCGCGAGGTCCACGGCGTCGGAGAGCTCGCGATAGGCGAGCACCGGCAGCACGGGGCCGAAGATCTCGTCCTCCATGACAGGCGCGTCGGGCGTGACTCCCGAGAGCACGGTGGGCGACACGTAGCGGGACTCTGCATCCCACTGTCCACCGGTCTCGATGCGCGCGCCACCTGCGACACTGCGCTGGATCAGCTCCACCAGCCGATCGAAGTGTGGCTGATCCACGATCCGCGCGTAGTCCGGGGATGAGCGCCGCTCCGCCTCATCTCGCCCGTACAGGCGGGCAACCGCGTCGCGCGCCGCCGCGAGGAACTCCTCGACCACACTCTCGTGCACCAGCACGAAATCCGGAGCGATGCAGGTCTGGCCGGCGTTGAAGAACTTGCCCCACACCACGCGACGGGCCGCGGCCTGCACGTCGGCCGACGCGTCCACTACAGCGGGTGTCTTGCCGCCCAGCTCCAGGGTCACCGTCGCCAGGTGCTTGGCGGCGGCGGCCATCACCGTGCGGCCGATCGCCGTGCCGCCCGTGAAGAAGAAGTGATCGAACGGCAGCTCCAGGAGCGCTCCCCCCACCTCCGGCCCCCCCTGCACCACGACCACCTCGGCTGCGTCGAAGACTTCGCCAAGCAGCGACTCGAGGAGCGCCGCCGTGGCCGGCGCCTTCTCCGACGGCTTGAGCACTGCGCAGTTGCCCGCCGCGATTGCGGCCACCAGCGGGTTCACATTGAGACTGAACGGGTAGTTCCACGGGGCCATGATGAGCACGACCCCCTTGGGCTCGAACACGATCCGGGCCGACGTGCCCGCGAGCAGGAGCGGCGTGCGCGCCCGCTTCGTTCGCGTCCAGCGCGGCAGTCGCCGAATCGCGTAGTCGATCTCCTGCAGCGACTTGTGGATCTCCGCGATGTCCGACTCAAAGGGGGAGCGCCTGAGGTCGGCGTAGATGGCGTCGGTGATCTCGCTGCGCCGCCGCTCGATCGCCCGCCGCAGGCGCCGCAGCCGCTCGCGCCGCTCGCGGGCGGTGGTCCGCGCCATGGACGGGGCGTGCGCCCGCTGGCGCTCGAACAGCTCTCGGAGTCGCGCTGCAGCCATGTGCCCGACCACGTTACTCACTCGGGCAGGGGAGCGGGAGATCTGCCCCGTCCTGCACTGCTGCGGAGCCGCTCAACCGCGGCTCCCGCCTTCCCCTCACCACCACAACCGCCAAGACCGCCCGGCGCGAGCGCCAGACGGCCTTCAGCAATGAAACGAGTGCATTGTGGGACGCGGGCTAACGATCCTCCCCACGCTTGAGCTCCCTGATGCCCACTTTCACCAGGTCCCGAGTCGGTAGGTAGTAGACCTCGGTCACCACCCCCGTCTTGTCCGCCACGTCGAGCGTGACAACCTCGGGACAATGGCCGTTGGCATGGTTGCGCTTCGGGCGGGCGGCGCGGACCGACGCCGGGAGCGGCACCGTGTCCCCCTTGCGCGGAATCAGGTGAGACTTCGAGAGCCAGTCAGAGAGGTGTGGTAACACACCGACGTAGGCGTCGCCCCAAAGGGTGCACTCGACCCTGAACGGTCTGCGAAACATGAGCTCCTCGTCCTGCCTCTCCCGTTGTCTCTTCCTCGGCTGCCGTCGTACAGCGTACGGCAACTGCGTAACCTAGTGTCGTACCGTGTACGAGTCAAGTCCCCTGGTTGCCAGAAGGCTGGACGTTGCCTGCCGGGCGCGTTCCCGTACATTGTGCGATCCAAGAGCCCGCCATGATCCTCAAGCGACGCAAGAAGCCCCCCCGGGAGAGCAGCGAGACGCGCGAAGCCCTCGTCGACGCAGCGCTGCGAATCCTGGAGGACCCCTCCCGCCAGTTCGACGCCCGTTCGGTGGCGACCGAGGCCGGCCGCAGCCTCGGCACGCTCACCTTCCACTTCCGCCAGAAGGGGCTGTGGGAGCTGCGCGAGGCCGTCGCGGCCCGCGGTTTCGCCATGCTCGCCCGCGCCGCGCGCGCGGCGAGCGACGCGCCAGGCACCCCCGAAGAGCGGCTGCGGCACATGGCCCAGGCCTACGTCCGGTTCGCCGCGGAGCATCCGCGCCTGTACCTGCTGATGTGGGCCGATCAGTGGGGGGTGGCAGTCGAGCAGGGCCGGCAGGAGGTACGCACCGTGGCGCACGAGCAGATCGCCCAGTGTCAGGAAGCCGGGCTGTTCCGACTGGACCCCGCGGAGCGGTTCCAGCACTCGGGCCAGGCCCTGCTCCACGGCATCGCTGTCCTGCACCTCGAGGGCCAGATTACCGCGGACAAGCTGGAGCGGTTCGTGGACGGCGCGCTGGACGACCTGTTCGAGGGATTCAGGGTACGAGGCTGATGCTGCACCGCGAGGATCGAGGCTCGATCGCCGTGCTCCGCATGGACCACGGCAAGGCCAGTGCGCTGGACGTGGAGCTCGTGGCGACCTTGGAGCACGAGCTCGAGGAGATCGAGCGCAGTGCGACGCACAGCGCCGTGGTGCTCACCGGCACTGGCTCGGTGTTCTCGGCCGGCGTCGATCTGTTTCGCTTTCTGGACGGTGGCGAGCCCTACCTCGACCAATTCTTCGAGGCCCTGGTCCACTGCTTCCGCAGCCTGTTCGTGTTCCCACGACCCCTCGTGGCGGCCGTGAACGGCCACGCCATCGCCGGCGGCTGCGTCATCGCCTCCGCCGCCGACTACCGCATCATGAGCCGCGGCAAGGGAAAGATCGGCGTGCCCGAGCTCCGCGTCGGCATCCCGTTTCCCGTCGCCGCGATCGAGATCCTGCGGTTTGCCGCGTCGACGCAGCACCTCCAGGAGCTAGTCTACCTCGGCCGCACCTATTCACCGGAGGAGGCCCACGAGGTGGGGCTGGTGGACGAGATCGCCGAGCCCGACGCCTTGCTCGACCGGGCCCTCGAGGTGGCCCAGGGCCTCGGCTCGATGCCGCCGGCCCGGTTCGGGATCACTAAGGGTGAGCTGCGCGCGCCTTCAGTGGACCGCATCGAGCGTTTGTCGCCTAAGATCGACCCGGATGTGCTCGCGGGATGGAAGGCGGCCGAGACCCACGCGGCCGTTCGGCAGTACGTGGAGCGGACGCTCGGCAAGAGTCGGTAGAAATCGCGGCCCGGCACCCCGTGGCGTGCCTCCACTATAGACGCATATTGTTGCCAGACCGACACTCGGAGCTCAACATGCCTCGCCTCAACCTGCTCTTCTTGTCGGCGCTGTGCTGGTTCGCCTCCGGCTGCACCGCGACCGCCACGGTGACCACCACGGAGGACGAACCGGAACCCGCCGCCCACATGGTCTACGTGTGTCACGGCAACAAGGAGCCCAAGTGGATCCGCGTGGCTCGGAGCGCGGCCGACGCGCACCGGCGCCACGGCGATCGCGTATCCGAGGAACCGCAGAAGGAAGGCGAGCCCTGCCAGCAGTGAGGCCCCCGCCAACCGGCAGTCGTTGCTGGCAGGGAAGCCGTAGCGCGCGCTAGCGACGCCGCGGCTCCGGCAGCCTCTCCCCTCGTAGCGTGGCGGCGACCGCCCGGGCCCGCTCCACCAGCGGTTGCGCGGCGTCGTCCCCGTACTCCCAGGCCGCGATGAAACGCTCGTACATCTCGATCGCCCGGTCGTTCTCACCCAGCTGCTGGTACAGCACCCCCCGCTCGGGCCAGGAGCGCACGCGCAACGTCACGCCATCCAGGTCGGCACCCTCGTCCCCATCGAGCAGCGCGTAGGCTTGCACCGCCGCACGCAGCTCCCCGAGCTGCGCCAGCAGGTCTGCCCACGCAAACAACCGAACGCGCCCGGGCCCGCCGCGGGTCTCGGTGTCGTCCCGGTCGTGGAAGTGCGCAGCCAGACGCGCACGGGCCGTCGCCGTGTCGCCCCGCCGCAGCGCCAGGTGCGCCAGCATGGTGCGCCAGGTTCGGGAGCCGGTGGTATCGATGCCGGCGAGGAACCGCGAGAGGAGGGTCGTGTCACGCGATGCGAGGTATGCGATGAGGGTCGGCGAACCCGAGACCGAGAGGCGCCGCTGGTGGGCGTCGGTGCCCGGCTCGTAGTCACGGGCGAGCCGGTCGAGCCAACCGTGGGCGGCGGCGCTCACCTGGGCGCTGTCACCACTGATTACCGCCACGCCTCCAAACGTGATGAACTGCGCGATCTGGCTCTTGGTGAACGACTGTGAGCTCGGCCCCACGACCGAGTCGCCGGGCACCACAGCCATCACCGTCGTGAAGAGGCTGTCGATCTCCTCCATCATCGCCGCGTTGCCCAGCACGCCACCGACTATGTCGGGCTGGAGTATGGTCAACAACCGAAGGGGGGCGCGCGGGTCGCTGTGCAGCACTTCGCGCATGCGCCTGCCCGCCTCGCCGTAGTCGCCCTGCTGGTGCACCAGCCAGGCTTCCCACCCCGCAGCCAACACCGGTTGGCCTTCGGCTCGCAGCACGGCAATCTGATCCCCCGCCTCCTCGAACCGCTCCTGTTCGACGAGCAGGTTCAGCAGCACGTTGCGGGCGCGCATCGCAGTCGGGGCCGCCTCGACCCAGGCATGCGTTGCGCCCAGGCGCGCCTCCCGTGCCTCCGCCCGCAGCCGCTCCACCCGCCACTCCCCGAAGCGCTGCACCAGCGAGTCCCGCGGCGCATACACGGCGGAGTCGGGGAGGCAGAGCCACGGGTTATCGGCGCCGCACGAGCCGAGTGCGTCGGTGATGTGCAGGTACGCCAGCACATAGGCCGAGTCGAGCTCCAGGGAGTGCCGGAAGGCGTTCAGCGCCACGCCCAGGTTGCCTGCGGAGTCGGGGTGGGGGAAGGTATGCGCGTCATCGTGGAAGTGTGCCTCGCCCAACTGGTACCACGCCTCCACGTCGCCGGAGTCGCGCGCGATCATCTGCGCGGCGATCTCACGGGCGCGGGCGTACTGCCCCGCCTCGTACGCGGAGTGGAATCGCGCGAGCATGCGATACCGCGGGGGTAGGGTCTCGCTGTACCTCAGCGCCTTGGCCACCAGCTCTCGGCGGCGCGCCGGGTCACCGCGCTCCAGACCGGCCCACCCGTCGGCGTCGAGCAGGCGCATATACGCCAGGGCGAACGTCGAGTCGAGCGCCACGGCGCGTTCCAGGCGAGCGCGCGTCGCGTCGATGTCCAGCAGCTGTAGCGCCTCGATCCCCGCCAGGTATTCACGGTAAGCCTCGAGGGACCGGGTAGTCTGGACCACGAGGCCGGGCATCTCACCCGCGGGGGCGCCGCTCACCTGCAGGATGCGTCCGGCCACCGAGTCAAACAACGGCCGGGGGTCGGCGCCCGCCGCCGCGCGCACGATCTCGGTCGCGATGCGCTCGCCGGTTGCCACGTCATGCACCTTCGCCTCGATGGCGAGCGAGTCACGCTCGCGCCGGATGTCCCCCATCACGAACGTGCCGACGCGCGCATCCTTGGCCATATCCTGCGCCGCGTCGAAGTCGATATCCGCCGCAGACCCGATGTCGCGCCGGCGCAACAACGAGGCGGTGCGCTCGTCGTCGTAGACCCGCATGTCCCCCCAGTGCCCCACCGCTAGGCCGAGGAGGTTCATGGATGCTTCTTCGAGGTAATCGTTCTCGGGAAGTCCGGTCTTGTTCTCGAAGGGGAACACGATGACGCTGTGGCGGGGGTCACCCTCGACTTGGTAGCCCCGTGGCCAGAAAGTGAACAGCAGCGCGGCCAGGAGCGCGACCGCCAGCGCGCCCGCCGCGAGCCTCCAGCGCCCGGCGGACCGACCGGCCTGCGCGGGCGCTGCCACCGCGCGCAGCGCGTCGCGGAACTCGGCCGCCGTCTGGTACCGGTCGGCTGGATCCTTGGCGAGCCCCCGGGCGATCGCTGCCGTCACCGGCTCCGGCGTGTCGGGACGCAGCGCACTGACCGGCCTGGGTTCCTGGGTGAGGTGCGCGGCCATCACGCTCTGCGGGGTCTCACCCGTGAACGGCTGCTCCCCGGAGAGCATCTCGAAACCCACCACCGCCAGCGCGTACACGTCACTGCGGGCGTCGAGGTTGTGTTCGCCCGCCGCCTGCTCGGGAGACATGTAGCCCGGCGTTCCCACCGCGATCCCCACCTCGGTGAGGCGCCCGCCCTCACGGGCCTCCTCCACAGCACGCGCCACCCCGAAGTCCGTGAGCACGGCGTGGTCCTGCAGCAGCAGGATATTCTCCGGCTTGATGTCGCGATGCACGATCCCACGCTGGTGCGCGTGCGCCAGGGCGTCGGCCACCTCAGTGAGGATCTGCAGCGCGAAAGCCATGGGGAGCTTGCCCCCGGCGTCGAGACGCTGCCGCAGTGACTCGCCTTCCACGTAGGGCATCACGTAGTAGACCAGGTCCTCGCTCGCGCCTGCGCTCAGCACGGGAAGCACGTGCGGGTGCTGCAGCTGGGCGGCCACCTCGATCTCGCGCTTGAAGCGTGCCGCGCTCACCTCGCTCACCATTTCGGGGGGAAGCAGCTTGAACACGACGCGTCGATTGAGGGAGGCCTCGGTAGCCAGGAAGAGGCGGCTCATGCCACCGCGCGCGAGCTCCCGCTCAACGCGGTACGCGTCACCCACAGCGGACTGCAGCTTGTCGAGGAGATCAGGCACGGGCTGACCGGCCGAGAAGGACCTCACTCAAGATAACGGAAGGTCGGGTGCACGTGGCTCACCGCCGGTACCAGATCTCCCGGCTGCCGTCGTCGTACGTGATGAGCATGCGGTCGCCCTCGACGTAGTAGCGGCAGCACGGTGTCCACTGCGGGAGGCCCTCGCCCCGGACGTAGATGACGTTCTCTTCGGCCCGCCACTGTCCCACGTCCCGTTCCTCGCCCTCGTCCGACCGAAAGCTGAATCCCGCTCCGCCGCCGGCCGTCTCTCCGCCATACTGCACGAAGCTGCCGTCGGCGTGGAGCTCCATGATGAGCTGCGTGGTGACCGACATCTGGGGATCCACCGTGGTGTCTTCCTTGACCCAGCGGCCCACCAGCACCGGATCGCCGATGCCGTCCGCCGATCCTGCACCCGGCTGCGACCCGGCGGGCGCCGCTCCGGGCGCGGCCGGCTCAGGTTGCTGCGTCGCCTCCTCGGAGCGCTGGAACATCACGGACTGGCCCATGTCGTGGAGGGGCTCACCGTCGAATCCCACGGGAAAGATCGTGAACCGGAGCTGCCCGGACACGAACTCCGCGTGGAAGTGTAGTCTCCCCATCTGACCGCTCATCCATCCCGATACCATCGCCTCCTCGATCTCGCCCTCGAGCTGCATGGCGATGGTCCCCTCCGTGACACTGCCGCTGACCGCGCCGCCCCCTGCCTGGATGAGTGACAGACTGGTGGCACCGTCGGAAGTCACGTACGACCCCGCGAAAGTCTGGGCGGACAGCGGTGTCGCTGCAGCGAGGAACGCCGCGAGCGCGAGCAGTCGCGCAACACACATACATCGCTCCGGGAGTTAGATGGCGAGGAGAGCGGGACCGGTGTTGTCGGAATACTGAACGCCCGAAAGGGGCGTGTCAACACACCGGTGACGGCCCACGATCTATGTTTCCCGGGAGGAGATCGCAGCCATGGCAATCGAGGCACTACTCTACGAGCCGTTGTACGACGGGGCGGTTCGCTGCGGAACCTGTCAGCGACGCTGCATCATCCCACCCGGGAAGGCGGGCTGGTGCGGGACGCGCCACAACGAAGACGGCACGCTGGTCAGCTCGATCTACGGCGAAGTCTCCTCCGTATCGATCAACCCGATCGAGAAGAAGCCGGTGTTTCACTTCCACCCAGGGTCGCTCTGGCTCTCACTGGGGACAATGGGGTGCAACTTCCGCTGCCCGGGTTGCCAGAACTGGACACTCTCTCACGGGAGGCGACGCAGACACCACACGCAGTACCTCTCTCCGGCGGATGCGGTCGCCGCCGCCAAAGCGGCCGGATGCCTCGGCATATCCTGGACCTTCAACGAACCCACCATCTGGCTCGAGTACACTCTCGACGGAGCCAAGGTTGCGAAGCGGGAGGGCCTCTGCACCAACTACGTCACCAACGGAGCGATCACCGATGAGGCACTCGAGGTGATCGCTCCGCACCTCGACGTCTTTCGTGTCGACATCAAGGGTTTCAGCGACACTACGTACGACCGCATCGGCCATCTGCCCGCGGCCCGCGGGATTCGCGAGGCGGCGTGCAAGGCGAAGGCACACGGGCTGCACGTCGAGGTCGTGACCAACATCATCCCCCGCATCAACGACAGTGACGAGGAGCTCCGCAATATTGCGGAGTGGATCGGCGGTGCCCTCGGCCGCGAGACTCCCTGGCACGTCACCCGCTTCTTCCCTCATTGGCGGCTCGCGGATCTGCCGCCCACGCCGATCGCCAGACTCGAGAGCGCAAGGGAAATCGGGGTGGCCGCAGGCCTCTGGTACGTCTACGTCGGCAACGTTCCGGGGCACGAGTGGGAGAACACCTACTGCCACACCTGCGGTGCACTGCTCATCGAACGGCGGGTGTTCGACGTGCTGCGAAACGAAATCGAGGACGGCCACTGTCCGACGTGTGACGAACGGATCCCGGGGAGGTTTTCTTCACCTCTGCCGTAGCTGGGCTGGCGCACACGCGCACATGCCGTAGGTTCTACCCCCAACCGCTACGACCGAGTCCGACCGGACAAGTCTCGACGGAGTGAACATGATGCGAGTGTTGCCACTTCTGGCGCTTTCCGCCGTCGCCTGCCAGGGCGACGCGCAGACGGTCGCCGAACACATAGCGCGTGTGGAGAACGAGCTGCTGCCACCGGTGCTCATCGTGGGACAGCCGACGGCCACTAGCACGCTAGCAGAGCGCATGGCGCTCCACGCTGTCCCCGGGGTGAGCATCGCCGTCATCGACGACGGCGAGATGGAGTGGGCCCGCGGATACGGCATGGCCGATGTGGATGAGGGACGGCCGGTCACACCCAACACACTCTTCCAGGCAGCCTCGATCAGCAAGCCCGTTGCGGCTACGGCCATGCTCACTCTGGTCGAAGACGGAACGCTGCATCTCGATCAGGACGTGAATGCCGCGCTCGCGAGCTGGCAGGTGCCCGTCAACCGGTTCACCACGGAGCAGCCGGTGACGCTCCGGAGACTCGTCACCCACAGCGCGGGCATGACCGTGAGAGGCTTTCCGGGTTACGCCCACGACCAACGTGTGCCCAGCACCATCGAGGTCCTGGACGGGAGCGGCAACACGCCCCCCATCAGGGTCGACACCACCCCCGGAGCCATCTGGCGTTACTCCGGCGGCGGGTACACCGTCATGCAGCAACTGTTGACCGACGTCACCGGCGAGTCGTTCCCGGCACTCATGAGACAGCGAGTGCTCGGGCCGGCCGGCATGACACAGAGCTCCTACGAGCAACCACTGCCGGAAGCGCGGCGCGGGCAGGCCGCCACCGGATACCGCAGCGACGGCGCAGCGGTGAGCGGCAAGTGGCACACCTACCCAGAGATGGCTGCGGCCGGGTTGTGGACCACGCCGTCCGACCTGGCCAGGTGGGCCATCGCCATCCAGCGGAGCGCCGGCGGCGGCTCAGGTCACATGCTCTCGCGAGAGCTGGCACAGCAGATGCTCCGACCCGACCAGAACGGCTGGGGGCTCGGCCCTGCGATTCACCCGAGCGGCACCCTCTTCCATCACAGCGGCGGCAACGAGGGATTCCGCTGCCGATTGGTAGCGTTCATCGAGGGCGGGCGCGGCGCCGTGATAATGACCAACTCCGACAACGGAGCGGACCTGGTCGGGGAGATCCTGGGCACCCTCGCCGTCGCGTACGATTGGCCAGCACTCAAGCCGGTGGAGAAGGTGGTGGTCGAGGTGGATGCCGCGATCTACGAGGAGCTGGCCGGGCGGTACGAGCTCCCGTTCGGTATCGTCACGATCGCGGTCGAGGATGGCCGCCTGTGGGCCGAGGTGCCAGGCCAGCGACGCAGCGAGCTGCTGCCGGAGTCCGAGGCCAAGTTCTTCGCTCGCGACACCGGAACCGAGATAACCCTCATCCGCGAGGGCGGACGGATCGTGGCGTTTCGGGTTTTTGGGATGAGGGCGGAGAGGGTCCAGTAGCGACTCGCTCCGTCTTGACAGGAGAGCGCACTGCCAGCTACGAAGGAACCGGGCAGGGATTCCACTTGAGACCGGCTATCACTTTCCTCGAGGATCAACTGCTAGAGCGCATCGTCGCGGAAGCACGCGATGTGCTCCGCACGCTGGGCGTGGAGATCAACAACCCCGGGATCCACTCCATGCTGTCCGACCACGGCGCCGCAGTTGACGCCGCGAGGAACCGCATCCGGCTGACCGATGACATCATAGACACGGCGCTCGAGACGGCACCAGGGGGCTTCCACCTGTACGACGTGCGCGGCAACGATACGCTCGACCTATCGGGACACAATGTGCACTTCACACCGGGCTCCGCCGCCGTTCGCATACTGGACCACGCCGCGCACGACGCCCGCATACCCGACACCGCCGACTACGTCAGGTACGCCAAGGTGGTCTCGCAGCTGGATCACCTGGCTTCCCAGAGCACGGCCCTCATACCCGGCGACGTCCACCCCCACATCTCCGACAGCTACCGGCTGTTTCTCAGCCTCATGCTGTGCGACAAGCCGGTCGTCACCGGAGCATTCACGATCGACGCCTTCAACGTGATGCGGGACCTCCAGCTTGCGGTGCGCGGAACCGAGGAGGCGCTCGCGGCCAAGCCCCTGACGGTCCTGTCTTGCTGTCCCACCGCTCCCCTGCGATGGAGCGACGTGACGTCGCAGAACCTGGTGGACTGCGCCCGGTCCTCGATCCCCGTGGAGTACGTATCCATGCCGCTGGCAGGGTTCGTGGCGCCGGTGACACTCGTCGGTACCCTGGTGCAGCACACGGCGGAGACGCTGAGCGGCGTCGTCATCAGCCAGCTCACCAACCCGGGCACCCCCGCTCTATACGGGGGCTCGCCCGCCATCTTCGACGTGCGCTACGAAACGACGCCGATGGGCGCAGTCGAGACCATGATGGTGGACTGCGCCTACAACGAGATCGGCAAGTACCTGGGATTGCCCACGCAGGCCTACATGGCGCTGAGCGACACCAAGCTGCTCGACGCGCAGGCTGGGCTGGAGTCCTCCATGGGCGCCACCCTCGCCGCTCTGGCCGGCATCAACAACGTGACTGGACCCGGCATGCTGGATTTCGAGAGCGCGTTCAGCCTGGAGAAGTTGGTGGTGGACCACGAGATCTGCGGCATGGCACTGCGACTCGTCAGGGGCATCGAGCCTAAGGAGGACTTCCCGGCGCTCCCCCGGTTCGAGGAGCTGCTGCAGGACGATCACCTGCTCATCTCGCAGCACACGCGCCGCTACCTGCGCGAAGAGCATTACTTCCCCGGGGCGGTCATAGACCGGGCGAACCGCTCGCGGTGGCAGGACGAGGGCGCCACCACTCTCGGTGAGCGGGCGCACTCCGAGGTCGAGCGGTTGCTCGCCGAGTACGAGCCCACATCGCTCGCCGACGATGTCACGCAGCAGCTCCGGGACCTCATGACCGCCGAGGCCGGGCGCCACGGCATGGACGCGCTGCCGCACGAGAGTCCATGAGCGAGATCGTGCGATTCTCGCCGGAGGACGTGCTGCCCGACAGGGGGCCGGTGCTCGAGAGCCTGGGCATTCCGGCGCAGATTACTCTGCCGCAGCACATCGCCGAGCTCCACGCCGCGGGCCTCGACCTGTTCGAGCGGACGGCTGCCCCCGTGGGCCTGCTCGCCGAGATCTCCAACGAGGAGTTCGCGAGCGTCTACCAAGGAGAAGGTCAGAACGAGCCCCTCACCCCCATCGGCGAGATCTACGAGCAGGCCGACTACCTGGCGCTGTTCACCGTCACACTGGGGGAGGAGACGAGCAGCGAGATCCGGCGGAGGTTCGAATCGCGCGACTTCGCGCTGGGCTCGATGCTCGATGCAGTTGCGTCGGAGGCGGCCGACCGGGCCGCCGACCTGATGGAGCGGCGCTTCGGCACGGTGCTCCAGTCGAGAGGCTGGGCCACGCCCCCCGGGGGCGTGCTGCGATACAGCCCGGGGTACTGTGGCTGGCACGTGACCGGACAACGGCGGCTGTTCAGCTACCTCCATCCCGAGCAAATCGGGGTTACGCTCACGGAGAGCTGCCTGATGCAGCCGCTCAAGTCGGTGTCGGGGGTGGTCATCGCGGCGGCCAGAGACGTACACGACTTCAAGCCGTCGTATCCGTTCTGCCGGGAGTGCGAGACCAAGGGCTGTCGCGTGCGGATACGGACCTTGCTGGCGGGCTGAACTTCATCTCATCGGGAGAGTGCCGATGGATCTGCTGGCGGAGATCGCCAAAGGCGTGATCGACGGCGACGACGAGCGAGTAGCGAAGCTCACGGGACAACTCATCCAACAAGAGATCCCACCCAAGGCGATCCTGGACGACGGACTGATCGCCGGCATGGACATAGTGGGCCAGCGGTTCAAGAGCCACGAGATCTTCCTCCCCGACGTGCTGCTCGCCGCGAAGGCAATGTATGCCGGCATGGACCGACTCAAGCCATTGCTCATCGAGGAAGGCGTTTCCTCGATGGGCAAGGTCGTCATCGGCTCGGTGCGCGGCGACCTGCACGACATCGGCAAGAACCTCGTGGGCATCATGCTGCGAGGCGCGGGGTTCGAGGTGATCGACCTGGGGAGGGACGTCGTGCCCGAGCAGATGGTCCGGGCCGCCAAGGAGCACGACGCTCCGGTCATCGGAATGTCCGCGCTGCTCACTACCACCATGCCGGTGATGCGCGAGGTCGTGGAACAGCTCAGGGAGGAGGGGCTGGCCGGGAAGGTCAAGACCATCATCGGCGGGGCCCCAGTCAGCCAGGCGTTCGCCCAGGAAATCGGCGCCGACGCCTACGGCTACGACGCCGCCAACGCGGTGGAGCGGGTGAAGCAGCTCATGAGCGGGGCCTGATATGCAACCCTTCGCCGAGCGGCTCGCGTCGGGCCAGGTCCTCGTATGCGACGGCGCCACGGGGACCATGCTGATCGAGCGCGGACTCGAGCCGGGCCGCCCCCCCGAGTCGATGACGCTGTCCCATCCTGAGGTGCTGGAGGAGGTCGCCCGGCTCTACGTCGAGGCTGGCGCCGACATCATTGCGGCCAATACGTTCGGCGGATCTCCGCTCAGGCTCGCGCAGTACGAGCTGGAAGAGCGGACCGAGGAGATCAACCGCGCAGCAGTGGAAGCGGCACGCCGGGCCGGGTCCGACCACGCCCACGTCGCCGCTTCGTGCGGGCCCAGCGGAATGCTGCTCGAGCCCTACGGCGACACCAGTCCGGGCGCCGTCTCGGCCGGCTTCCGCAGGCAACTCGAGTATCTCTTCGACGCCGGGATCGACTGTGTCATAGTCGAGACCATGGTCGACCTGGCCGAGGCGAAGCTGGCCGTCGAGGCGGCGAAGGAACTCTCTCCGACCACCCCGGTGCTCGCCACGATGACCTTCGACGCCACGCCGCGCGGGTTCTACACCGTGATGGGCGTGAGCGTCGAGGCGGCAGCGTCTGGTCTCCTGGAGGCCGGCGCCGACGCAGTGGGCTCCAACTGCGGCAACGGCAGCGAGAGCATGATCGAGATCGCTCGCGCGTTCCGGGCCTGCACCGACTTCCCGCTGGTGATCCAGCCAAACGCCGGTCTGCCCGAGATCAGGGGTGGCAAGACCGTTTACGGCGAGACGCCCGAGTTCATGGCCGCCAAGGCGAAGGAGCTGCTCGACATCGGCGTCACCGTCGTCGGAGGCTGTTGCGGCACCACGCCCGAGCACATCAGAGCCCTCCGCGCTACGGTAGGGTCGGTGGCCTGACCCTCGGCCCTTGCGGCGCCGCGGAGCGCCGCTAGGAGCGCCGCCAGGGCCCAGAGGCGCGGCATCCGGACCGGCCGGCGAGCGTCGGGCGCCCGCCGGGCGCCCGGAACTCGATGGGAAGGCGTGACTTCCGCTTCACCGCATGAGGCGCTAAATTGTAGCGGCTCGGCACACTGAGCCCGGTGTGTCGCGCAGAGAACAGGCACCGAAACGGGGACCTGGCACAGGCGCTGGCCCCGTTCTTAGTTGTGGAGGATCGACGCCGGCAGGAGCCGCTGCGAGCGTTTGCGGACCTGGCGGCAGCCCGACGCGGGGGCGTTTCCGCGGAAAACATGATGCGCGATCGGTGGATACGGCATAGCCGGACTCCGACGAACATCAGCAGAGCCAAGGAGTGCGGCAATGCGTACGACCGGAACCGTGAAGTGGTTCAACGACTCGAAGGGCTTCGGATTCATCACGCGTGACGACGGCGAGAAGGACTGCTTCGTCCACCACTCGGCCATTCAGGCCGAGGGCTTCAAGTCGCTGAAGGAAGGCGAGCGCGTGGAGTTCGACGTGGTCCAGGGCGAAAAGGGCCCGGCGGCCCAGAACGTCGTAAAGCTCGACGCGTAAGCCGATCCGAACCGATCGTCATGAACGCGGGGCTGCCCCGGCCCATCCGGGGCGGCCCCATCTCCCTAGCCGACGGCGGGACCGTGACCGAAATCATTCTGGACGATAATGACAGTGTGGACTGGGCGCTCAAGGCGTTCCGGCGGAAGGTGCAGCGGTCCGGCATCCTGCAGGAGCTGCGGAGTAAGCGGTACTACGTGAAGCCCAGCACGGCCAAGCGGCTCAAGGCGGCCGCCGCTCAGCGACGCCGCCTGCGCGCGCGGCGCAGGCGCCGCTAGGAAGCGACGCGCCCGGCACTCGCCGGGCGTTTCTTTTGGCTCTCACGTTGCCGTGGGAACCACGTAAAACAGCACGGCAAGGAAGTGCAGCGCGCTGCCCGCCAGCACGAACAGGTGCCACACCGCGTGGCCGTACGGCAGTCGCCGCCAGGCGTAGAACACGACTCCCACCGTATAGGCAAGGCCCCCACTCACCAGGAGCGCCAGCCCACCGGCGGCCATGGAGCCCAGTAGAGGCTTCACTGCGATCAGCACCGTCCAGCCCATCGCGAGGTACAGCAGCACGGACGTCACCGGCCGGCGGAGCATACCAATCTGGAAGACGATCCCCAGCACGGCGAGTCCCCAGACGACGCCGAACAGCGACCAACCCCAGGGGCCTCGCAGGTTCACCAGGGTGAACGGCGTGTAGGTCCCGGCGATCAGGAGAAAGATGGCCGAGTGGTCGAGCACCCTGAACACGGCCTTGGCGCGGGGATGTTGGATGCCGTGGTAGAGGGTGCTGACCGTGTACAGCAGCACGAGCGTGGCGCCGAACACGCTGCACGTCACTACGTGCCAGGCGCTCCCCCGCAGGGCCGCGAACGTGGTCAGGACGGCCAGCCCACCCAGAGCCAGCAACCCACCGACCCCGTGGGTCACACTGTTGGCGATCTCCTCGCCGAGGCTGTACCGAGCGAGGCCGCGTCGCGGGGCCATGGGCTACTTGGTCCAGATCACGATGGCGCCACACGCGGAGCCAGTCACGTTGAACCGCGCCGGGAGCTGGGCGGGTCGCGTGTAGATCTCCATACCCGCCACGTACTCCGGCAGAACCACCATATCCAGCGGTGACGTGCCTCCGGCGAGGCCACCTCCCGCCGCCCCGCCCACCATCAGCGCGCCGTCGAGGAAGACGAGAAACTCGCATCCTCGGAGAATGCTGCTCCGTCCCATGACCTCGATGACATTGCGACCCAGCGGACCGGGGCGCACGTACACCCCGGGCACGAAGCGCAGCATGTCGGTGACGAACCGAGGCCGCCGCCGCTCGATGTCGGAGGCGGTGAAGTAGTGCCCCTGGCCCTCGGTTCGCCGCCGGTAGAAGCCCCGCATCCGGCCGAACGCGTAGATGGTGCGATCCCCCTCGACGACGACCTCCTCCAACGGCACCGCGAGCGGCAACAGCTTGAACTCGAGGTCCACGGCCGGCCGCTGCTCCGCGATCCACAGATGCGCGCTGACCGGGGCGTAGCCGATGCGCCGTACGAGCAGCCGGTTCACCCCCCACTCGCCCGTGAAACCCGTCGCTCTGAAGGCGCCGTCCTCGCCAGTGATGGCCGCCATCTGGCCGTTGATCGATATGCCGGCGCCCACCACGGGCTGGCCGGTCACGGAGTCCACCACCACACCGGTGACCGTGAGGCTGGGAGGAGGAGCGGCGGGCAGCAAGAGGGGGCCGAGGTTGATGTCCCTGGGGCTCGTCTCCACCAGCTCGAACCGCAGCTGAAGCGGCACGCGACCGATGGCGTGCAGGGAGAGCAGATGGGAGCCGAGGGCCAAGCCTGCGAGCGCGAAATCACCGAGGCTGTCCGTCCGCGCTTCCGCTGCCCCGCTGTCCACCGAGACGACCACTCCGGCCAGCGGTTGCCAGGTCGCGGAGTCGAGCACCATCCCCCGCAGGGCCCGCTCCCCGGTCTGTGCCGTGAGCGGGGCGGCGACCAGGCCGGCGAGCACGGCCACCGCACACGACAGGCGGCACCGCCGCAGCACCAGCGCGGACACGTGAGAACCCCTCATGTGGTGTGCCGTTTCACTCGTCTCAATCCCGGCCCTGCTACCCCACACCCTGCACTGTGTGCCGGCGAGTTGGGCGCCCTACGGTTCCTCCACCACGGTGAACTCGGCCGTCGCAAGAAGCGGCGCATTGCGTGCTGCCACTAGGCCGGTAACCGTGTAGCGTCCCGGCGCGAACTGGGCATCGCACCGCTCGTGGTAGTCGATCACCCCGCCCGGCGCGAGCCGCTCCTCGCCCAGCACCTGCATGAAGCCCCGCTCAGAGCCCCAGCGCCACACGGTGTCCTGGGTAGCGCTCCTGACCACGAAGTCGTAACGCTGAGAGGTCACGAACTCGAGCGTCACGGTGTCCGCCGAGGCGTTCTCCACGCGCAGCGTGAAGGTGATGGCTTCGCCAGGAGCGATTTCGGCCTTGTCGGTGGTAACCGACGCGCGAAGGGGGTTCTGAGTCATGCCACGTTCGCAGATGAAATAGCTATCCTGGGCTCCGAGTCCCAGCAGCACGCACCCAGTGATCAGGGCGCCGGTCCGCAAGAGCCCGTCAGCCAAAGGGTCCTCGCAATCGGGGGGCGCCGGGCCCCCGCCCAATGCGCCCCCCTTCCTCCGAGCGACCACCTAGAACGTGATCGTCGCGTCGTTGGAGCATACCGACGTGCCGGCCTCGCACACCTTGTAGACGTACGTGCCTCTACTCGGTAGATAGTCGCGATAGTAGCCGTCGTTCGCGGTAGTCGCGATCAAGTAACCCTGGAGGTAAACGTCCACGTTCGCGGAGGTCGCTCCGCTCCACCGCAGATCGACGTACCACCACCACCAGAATCTCCCAGCCGTGGTTGTCAGGGTGATGTTGCTGGGAGGCGGCGCGGTCACGGTGACCGACTCGGAAACAGTGTCCGTCGCATCATCGTCGTCCCACACGGTGAGCGTCACCGTGTATGTCCCCGCCGCTTCGTACGTGTGGGTGGGGCTGCGCATCCCCGAAGCCACCTCATCCCCGAAGTCCCACAGCCACCCCGCCAACGTGCCATCCACGTCGCTGCTCATGTCCGTGAACTCGCAGGTGAGATGCGTGCAGCTGTACGTGAACGACGCCGTGGGCGGCTGGTTGGGCGGCTCGGTAGCGGTCACCTGCTGTGATACCGCGTCCGTAGCCCCACTGTTGTCCGTCACGCTGAGCGTAACCGTGTACGTGCCGGCTGCCTCGTACGTATGGCTCGGGTTCTGCACCGCGGAGGTGCCTCCGTCACCGAAGTCCCACTGCCACGACACTATCGTGCCGTCCGAGTCATCACTCGTGTCGGTGAAGTCGCACACCAGATCGGTACAGTTGGGCGTGAATGAAGCGACGGGCGGTTCGTTATCCGCAGGAGCCGTGACCGTTATCTGCTCCGAGGCGGAGTCCGTCCCACCGCGGTCGTCCGTGACGGTGAGCTGCACCGTGTAGGTGCCCTCCGCAGCGTACGTGTGACTGGGGTTCTGCTCCGTCGCCGTGCTGCCGTCGCCGAAGTCCCACTGCCACGCCGCCAGCGTGCCGTCTGGATCGCTGCTAGCATCCGTGAAGTCGCAGGTCAGATCCGTGCAGCTGTAAGTGAAGCCCGCTGCAGGCGGCTGGTTGCCGCCGCCGATGAAGCCCGTGTAGAGCAACAGGTTCGGCGTCCCGCGGCTGGCGCTCCGACTGTGCAACGTGATCCGCCCGGCGGTGGCGTTGCCGGTGAGTGCCTGCGCGACTTCAGCCGGCGTGGCGCCGGGGTTGGCGGTGAGGTACAGCGCGACGGCGCCGGTCACGTGTGGCGCGGCCATCGACGTCCCCGTCATCACGGCCGTGGCCACGTCGCTGGAGTAGTACGCCGATCGGATGCTCACGCCGGGCGCCAACAGGTCCACGCAGGTCCCGTAGTTCGAGAACGAGGCCTCGACGTCGTTGCTCTGCGTCGCGCCCGCCGTCAGGGCTCCGGGTGCGCCGGCCGGGCTCTCGTTGCAGGCGTTGAGCGGGTAGCCGAACAACCAGTGGCCGTTGCCGGCCGCCACCGCGTAGTTCACGCCCGCGGCGACCGACTGCTGCACTGCGTCGCGCAGCGACTGCACGTTGCCGTAGCCCAGGCTCATGTTGACCACGGCTGGACGGATCGCGCTGGCCGTCGCCCAGTCGACCGCCGCGATGGCCATGGAGGCCTGCCCGCTCCCGCTGCAGTTCACCACGCGGGCCGCCCAGATCTTGGCGTTCTTCGCGAGGCCGTGCGTGGCCCCAGCCGCGGTACCCGCCACGTGCGTACCGTGTCCGTGGCAGTCTTCGGCACTGCCGTGGCCGTCCCCCACGAAGTCACCGTTGTTGCCGCTAGGCACGTACTCGACACGGCCGCCGAAGTCACTGTGCGTCTTGCGCACGCCCGTGTCGAAGATGTACACGTTGGCCCCCGAGCCGTCGTTGGCGTAGGTATAGCTGTTGTCCAGAGGCAGATCGGTCTGGTCGACGCGATCGATGCCCCACGACGGAGGATTCGACTGCGTTGCCACGAGCCGGACCTGCCGGTCGGGCTCCACGTACGCAACGAGGGGGTTGCGCCGCAGCTGCTCCAGCGCCTCCGGTGTGAGGCGCACGGCGAAGCCCCTGATGGCGTGGCCGTAGGTCGCGAGCAGGTGACCATCGAGCTCAACTACCAGCCCCTGGGCGAGCTCCTTGGGGCCACTCACATCGTCCCGGAACACGACGATGTACTGGTCGGGCACGATCTCACCCGAGGTCGCCTCCAGAATCGGCGCCTGGTAGGCGGGCTCGGTGGCGCGCTCGCACGCCGTGACGGCGAGCCCGACCCCGAGAATGAGGAAGCCAGCTAGTCGTTTCATCTGACTCCTCCCGTGAGAGAACAACATGGAGATGGGATGCAGCGATGCGCCCGTCGCCGGAGGGCGGCCCGAAGCGGGCGTATTGCGCTCACCTCGCTGCCAGGTGTCATGATCCACCCAGACGGCGGCCCCGCAAACGGAGAAGAGGGGAGCGGGTCGCCTTTCTCGACGCTACCGCCCGGTTCCGGAGACGTCAAGCAAGCGTGGGGCTCTCCAGGGTTGACAGACGTCGCACATTCGAGAGACGACACGCCGGACATACGATGACGCCACAACACACCACCGCCATCTTGATCGAGCGCCACGGACGGCCCGAGGTGCTGGTCCAACGGGAAGTACCGCTGCGCGCACCTGGCCCCGACGAGGTGCACCTCCGGGTCCAGGCCTGCGGCGTGAACTTCGCCGACTTGCTCATGCGGGAGGGATTGTACGACACCGTGCCGTCCCGGCCCTACAGCCCCGGCTTCGAGGTAGCCGGCGAGATAATACGCGTCGGCCACAAGGTACCGGCCTGGCGACCCGGCGACCGGGCGGTCGCGCTCATGCGGAACGGGGGGTACGCTCGCGACGTGGTGGTCCCCGCCCGGCAGCTGTTCCGCTACCCCGACTCGCTCACGCCCGCGGAGGCGGCGGCCGTGCCGGTTGTCTTCCTCACCGCCTGGGTCGCCCTGTTCAATTCGGCCAACGCCCGCAGCGGTGAGACCGTGCTCGTGCTGGTCGCCGGAGGCGGCGTGGGCTCGGCCGCCGTGCAGCTGGCCGTGCACAAAGGCCTGCGCGTGATCGGGACCGCGGGCTCAGAGCGCAAGCGCTCTTTCGTGGTCAACGAGCTGGGGGCAGACGTCTGCTACGACTCCCGCGGGCAGTGGGAGCCGGAGGTGCGCCATCTGGTCGGCGACCGGGGGGTCGACATCGCACTCGACGCCATGGGCGGCCGCCACACGGCGGCGTGCCGGCGCCTGCTCGCGCCGCTGGGACGGCTCGTGTTCTACGGGCTGAGCGACGCGATGCCGAAGTTGAAGCGGAGCTGGGTGCGCGCTGCCTGGGCGTGGCTGCGCACGCCGCTCATTCACCCGCTCTCACTCATTCAGCCGAACATCGGCGTCTTCGGCATCCACCTGCTACACCTGCAGAAGCGGGGGGACCTAATGATCCCCGCGCTACAGGAGATCTATCGGGGTATCGAGGCCAGACACTGGCGGCCGGTGCTCGACCGCACGTTCGGTCTCGATCGCACTGGAGCCATCGAGGCGCACAAGTACATCCACGCGCGGAAGAACCTGGGCAAGGTGGTGCTGGTGAGCAGTAAGGTGGGATGAGCGATCCCAGTTCCCGCATCCTGCAAGTCGACGCCGACGCATTCTACGCACAGGTGGCGCGGCTGCTGGACCCCGCGGGCGCCGGGCAGGCCGAGCTCCTCCTGGTAGGCGGCTCGCCCCAGGGCCGCGGGGTGGTGACCTCGGCCTCGTACGCCGCGCGCAAGTACGGTGTGCGCTCGGGGATGCCCATGGCCACCGCGGTGCGACTCTGCCCGGGTGCCAAGGTGGTGGGCGTGCCGAGGCGGGCGTGCAGCGAGAAATCCCGCGCCATCGTCTCCGTGTTGGAGCGATTCACGCCCGTAGTGGAGCCCGCCTCCATCGACGAGATGTACCTCGACCTCACTGGCACCGAGGAGCTGTACAAGAACGAGTCGCTCGAGGCCACCGCACGACGTATCCGCCGAGCCGTGCTGGACGAGACAGAGATCGCGGTCTCCATCGGCGGCGGCACCACCCGGCTCGTGGCCAAGCTCGCGGCCAAGCGCGCCAAGCCGCACCGCACGCCCGCTGCCGAGGGCGTCGTCGTGGTACCCCCGGGGAAGGAAGCCGAGTTCCTGGCGCGGTTCGACCTGGCCGACATCCCTGGCGTGGGACCGCGGTTTCAGGATCGCCTCCACGTGTACGGCCTCGTCACCGTGCGCGACGCCCTGCAGCACGACGAGGCCGCTCTCCAGAGCTGGCTCGGCGAGCGGGCCGGCGCGTGGCTCTATAGAAGGATCCGCGGCATCGACCCCACACCGGTAGAGGCGCGGCAGCGGGCCAAGTCCATCAGCCGCGACGAGACGTTCGCCAAGGACCTGAACGACGACCGCGCCCTCACCCGCGAGCTATTGCGCCTCGCCGACAAGGCCACCTCCGACCTCCGGAAGCACGGCTGGACGGCTCGCACCGTCACGGTGCGCATCCGCGACCACGACTTCCGCAACCGATCGAAGAGCCTCTCGCTCGACGAGCCCGTGATAGCCGACCGCATCGTGGCCCAGGTCGCCAAGGCACTTCTCGGTCAGCTCCGCACGAAGCGCCGTGTGCCCGCACGGTTGCTCGGCGTGTCGCTGTCAAACCTCAAGCCGGTGGACGAGGTGGATCAGCTCTCGCTGTTCGAGGAGGGGGGCACGGAGAGCGAGCGCGACCGGGCACTGGCGCGGGCCATCGACCAGGTGCGGGAGAAGTTCGGCTACGGGGCGGTGGGAAGGGGGGCGTGAGCACCCCCTAGCAGCCATGCCCGAGCTCCCCGACATCGTCGTCTACTGCGAGGCCCTTGAGCGGTTCGCCGTCGGATACCGCATCGAACAGGTGCGTGTGCGCAGCCCATTCGTGGTGCGCTCGGTGGAGCCGCCGGTTCAATCGATCGAGGGCCTCCAGGTCCGGGACGCCCACAGACTCGGCAAACGCATCGTGCTGGGGCTCGATGACGAGCACTTCCTCGTTTTCCACCTCATGATCGCCGGCCGGCTGCGCTGGAAGAAGCGCGGGGTGACGCTGCCCATGAAGCGCGGGCTCGCCGCGCTCGATTTCGCGCACGGCTCCCTGCTCATGACCGAGGCCAGCACCCAACAGCGGGCGTCAATCCACGTAGTAAAGGGATCGGCCGCCCTCGCCGCACACGATCCCGGAGGCCTGGAAATCCTTGACGCGGACGTGGCAGCATTCAGGGCGGCGGTCACCCGCGAGCGCCACACCCTCAAGCGCGCGCTCACCGATCCACGCATTCTCTCGGGCATCGGCAACGCCTACTCCGACGAGATCCTCCACGCTGCACGACTGTCGCCGCTGCAGCTCACCACGAACCTGGGCGACGAGGAGATCAGTCGGCTGTACCACGCGACTCGCGACACGCTCACCGCGTGGATCGAGCGAATGCGGGAGGAGGTCGGCGATGGCTTCCCCGACAAGGTCACCGCATTTCGCAAGGGAATGGCGGTGCACGGCCGTTACAGGGAGCCGTGTCCCGTCTGTGGCTCGCCGGTACAACGCATTTGCTACGCACAGAACGAGGCCAACTACTGTGCCACCTGTCAGACGGGCGGGAAGGTGCTGGCAGATCGGGCGCTATCGCGCCTGCTCAGGCAGGACTGGCCCAGGTCCGTGGAGGAGTGGGAGGGCATGCTCGGAGGTACGTGACGGGTTACGAGATCACCAGCACCCCCACGGTCCCACCGAACTCGTCCTCCTCGGCGCGCATCCCACCCGGTACCAGCCACGGGCCTCCGTCGAAACGCAGGTTGAGGCGATGCACGCCCGGCGCGATGGGAAGCGTGATCTCGAACGTGTGGTCATTCAGACGTGACAGCGACACGGGCACCCAGTCGGTGAAGTCGCCCATGATCTCCACCGTGCTCGCCCCGGCTACTTCGACGCGGAGCCGTTGCACGCCCCACTCGACCGACTCGACGTCCAGCCGCACGGCTGCTGCGTCCGGTGCCAGCGCCGCCTCGCCGTACGCTCGGGCGAGGGCCTCGCTCAGCTCCCGTGACGGCACGCGGCGGGTTGACGACGAGGTCAGACGCATGCCGACGCTGGCGTAGCTCGCCGCCAGCACCCCGCGCACCGGATCGGACGGGTAGCTCCCGCCGGCCACTACCACAGCAAGATGGCGCGACACCGGGACGCGCACCGTGAGCTCGCCGTACGCGCTCTGGTCCACGCCGGTTACCCAAGTGCGAAAACCCGCCGAACCATCGAGCTCGAGGAACTCACCTACCCAGTGAGCCGTGGCCACGACATCGAGATAGGCCAGTTCCCCGAACCAAGTGCGCGTGGCGGTGGCGCCGAGCGTTACGGCCGACTCCGCAGTCCAGCCGCCCAGCGCGAGCTCGTAGGGAATCTCTAACGAATCGCCGAAGAAGGACCGGCCGGTGGCACCACCCAACCACCCACCCAGCCGCGCGTCCATGACGTGCGCGCGTCCCCGTAACAGCACGTGCCCGTAGGCCGGCGCGTCGGCGTACGCCGCGACGCCGGCCGATCCCGACAGCTCCGCCCGCACGGGCCCGCCAACCGAGGCCAGCCAACCCCCGGCTGCCGACCCCTGCAGGATCTGATTGCCGCTCTCGAAGATCACCCAGCTCGCCTGCGCGCCGACGGAGAGGCCCGGCTTCTCGTACCGGACGGCTGGAACCAGGTAGCCCGCGCCGGTGCCGAGAAAGCTCTCGTAGTCGACCGCCGACACCCCGGCCTCGATCGCCCCCGTCGTCTGCGCCGCCAGGCTCGAAGCGACGGTGAGCTGCCAGGCGAGTGTCGCAGCGGCGGCCGACGGGCGGCGGCGCGTCACTCGGGCGGTCGGCCTTTAGGGCTTCCGGGGACGCTGCCCGCCGGCGCCTTGGGGCCAATCGAGCGCCTCTGCCACCGGTCCCGACTCGAGCCGCACGCCAAGGGCGGCGACCGGCGAGGCACCGAGGGCGATGTCGCGCTCCACGTTGCGCCGAAAGGCGACGTACTCCGCGTCGTCCACGTACTCGGCCAGCGCCAGAACCGCGGCCACGGCGGTGTCGGTCGGGACGCCGACCGCAACCAGATCGGCCAGCACCGCGGCGGCGACGGTGAGGGATTGCGCGCGGCGCAGCTCGCGCAACTGCGCGAGATCGTCCTGCGACGCGCCAGCCCTGAGCGCGCTGGCTCCGGCCACGATCTCCGCTGACGAGGACATCTCGCCCAGCGCGTCCCGCGCCAACTCGAGCTCTCCGGCCAGTCGCCGCACCGCCGCGACGATGCGCTCGCCGTCGGCGCCCTTGCTGGCGCCTTCCAGCGCGCGGTCCACGAGCGGCTCGGTGGGCAAGTCAGCCGCCTGCGCCGAGTCGAGGATGGCATTTACCTGCGACCGGTGTGGCTCCGTCAGGCGCCCCTCGAGGCGCGGTTCCTGAGCCCACGCCGCGCGTGACGCAAGCGCCAGCCCCGCGACAACTATTGCTATGGAGAAGTAGCGTGGCGTCGTCATGAGCCCCTCACCGTCACGACCGAGTTCGGTCGTCCGAAGTCATCCTCCAGCGCGGGCGGTGCCGCCGGATCCCGGACCCACTCGGTGTCATCCACCAGGAACCCGTAGCGGTAGCGCCCCGGCGCCAGCGGGACGGTCACCGTCCAGATGCCGTTCCCCGGTGCTGTCTGCATCGGCGTGGCCGAGGTGCTCCAGTCGTTGAAGTCGCCGACCAGCGCGACCGAGGAGGCACCCGGAGCGACCAGCACGAATTGCACGACGCTCGCCTCGGCCGCCGTCACGGGAGCCGCAGCTTCGCCCGGCACCAGCCACCGCTGCCCCACCAGCAGCAGGGCGGCGATCGCGGCGGCCGCGGCCAGCCCGCCGAGCGGGCTCACGGTCACGGTGCGGCCGCGTCGCAGCCACTCGAGTGCCGCCCAAGCGTGCCGTGCCCCCAATCGCGGCGCCCGCAGCTGCTCGATCTCCGCCATGACGCGCCGGTCGAGGTCCGGATCGAGACGCACCGGCTCCTTGAGCGTGTTCACCGCCCGCTCGATTACCGGATCGTGCTCATCCATGCTCGACCTCCGCCAGCAACCGGCGTAGCTCCTCGCGCGCGCGGGCCACCCGCATCTTCAGCGCCGACACGCCGGCCCCTGTGAGCTCACTCATCTCGTCGTAACTAAGCTCCTCGACGTACTTCAAGAGAAAAGCCTCCCGCTGATCTGCCCCGATCTGCGCCAGGGCCCACTCGATCGCATCGCGCCAGGCATCGCGCTCGGCCGTGTGCTCCACCGAGGCCCGCTCCACGGCGGCCTCTTCCTGCACCACCGTCCGCTCGCGTCGCGCCCGCTGCGCCCCCAGGGTGCGGCACCGGTTCACCAGGATGCCGAACAGCCACGCGCCGAATCGCTCGGGATCGGTACAGCGGGCCAGCGAGCGGTAGCCGCGCACGAACGCGTCCTGCACCGCCTCCTCGGCGTCGGCCGTGTTGCCCAGCATCCGCATCGCGTAGCGACCGAGCCGATCACGGAAGCGGGCGACGAGCCCCGCGTATGCGGCGGCGTCGCCGGCCAGCACCCGCCGCACCAGGGCCCCGTCGCTCTCCCCCCTCACGTCATGAATACCCACGAAGCGGGGGCCGGGTCACCCCACCGCGCCTGTGTGACGCCGATGCGGCGGTTCGGGTATCCGCGATGAACCGGGCACTGTCGGCCCACGCGACGAGGAACTGCGAACCCATCGAGTGGAAGTGTAGGGCGTTCGCTTCCCGCCGTCCACGGAGGCCGGCGCGGTCCGGCGATCCGCCACCAGGAGGACCTCATGTCCGCATCGTCTTCCGCATTCCGTCGCGCCCTGGGACTGCTGAGTCTGCTACTGGTCGCTCCGGCGACCGCGGCGGCGCAGCTCATCGCGCTCAAGACCGTGCCCGTCGCGGCGGGAGACCAGTTCCTGATCTTCCCCTCCCACAACTTCGGCATGGGAAGCCTGTCGATCGCCGTTGACGACTCGCTGCACGACCCGTTCGTGAACCCGGCCAAGACGAGCCGGCTTCCCGGGTCCGTGGTGTTCGCCACCCCCACCTACTACAGCATCTCCAACGACGCCGGCAACGCCAAGACCCTTCCAGCGGGAGCGCTGTTCAACGCCAAGGGCTGGTTTGGGAGCGGACTGGTGGCGCTGCAGCAGCTCGAGGCAGAGGAGTTCTTCGGTCCCGTGCGCGTGGCGGACATCTGGCCCGGTCCGAGCAACGCCTTGAGCGATCGGTCGGCCACCAACAAGTACGCGTACCTCAACTTCGGCAGGCAGCTTCCGGCCGGGCTCGCTTTGGCGGGCAGCGTGTTCTACTCCGACCTGAGCGCGGTGGACGGGGTCGAGCATCTGTACGCGACCGCCATCCATATCGACCAGTCGGGCGAGATGGCCGACTTCCGCATCGGCCTGACCAAGGAGTTCGGCGGCGGCCGGGTCCTGGAGGCGCTGGTGCTGCACAACCGGTTCGACATGAACCACGACGTGGTGTACCTGGAATGGGAGCTGGTGGATTCCACCAACTGGGAGTGGCGGCAGTCGCGGCGTGATGAGCACAACCGCGACGTCACGCGCACCTGGGGTGTGCACCTCGGGTACGTCCAGCCCGTGGGGACCAGCGGCTGGCGCGTGGGCGGCATCTTTACAGCCAACCGCAAGGACCATCCCAAGATCCCGAACTACGAGCTGGTGAACATCCCGCGCGACCCAGGCCATAGCACCGCGTTCGACATCGGCGTGGGCTTCGCGCGCATGGCGGAGCACACCACCTTCGGAATCGACATCGTGTTCCAGCCCGCGTTCAGCGACACGTGGGCCGAGGCGGAAGCGCCCATCGAGACCGTGAACGGCGACACCATCCCCACCGGCGGCAAGACGATCGAGAACTCCTTCCGGTTCTCCAACGCGTTCGTGAATCTGGGGGTGGCGCAGGCGATCGGTCCGGCGCAGTTCCAGCTCGGACTGCAGGTGCGGGCCTACGATTACCATCTGGACCAGTGGGACAACGTGGAGGACACCACTCGACGTCAGGACGAGCAGTGGATGGAGTGGATGCCGACCTGGGGCGCGAGCGTCCGGTTCGCGCAGCTCGAGCTGCGCTACCAGGGACGTATCACGTCGGGTACCGGCCGACCGGGTGTCGCGTGGACCGACATCGCCGCCGAGGCGGCGGCTGACGCCGCCCTGGCAAACGACATCGTGGTGGCACCCAGCGGCCCCCTCACGCTGCAGGATGCCACGGTGATGACGCACCAACTGATGGTGTCGGTGCCGATCAAGTAGGCAAGAGCCAGGAGTGCCAACACAAACGGGGCCGCCTCGAACCTCTCGAGGCGGCCCCGCCTTGCTTGGGCGTCGCCGGAGCTTCGCTTACTCGCTCAGCTTGGCGACGTTCTCGGCGGCCGGGCCCTTCTGGCCCTGCACGACGTCGAACTCCACACGCTCGCCCTCGCGCAGCGACTTGAAGCCTTCGCCCTGGATCGCCGAGTGATGGACGAAGCAATCCTTCTGCCCGTCGTCACGCGTGATGAAGCCGAAGCCCTTGCCGTCGTTGAACCACTTCACGGTTCCGGTGGTACGCATGCCGTACTCCTTGTGTTGTGTTGATGCTCGTCGGAGTCCGGACGTGCCGTACCTACCGATCGCTCATCAGCTTCCGCGGTCATCGCCCCCGCGTTGGGCTGCCGCTGGGGGCCGGCCCTGAGACTGCCCCGTCCCGGCGTGGATCATATGAGAAAAGGGGATCCGCGGCGTGCCAGATCCCCTTTGCAGTGTTCTCCGGTCCTGCGGCGCGCGCAGCGAGGCGCGCCTAACGCGGCATGAACCTAACCCCATCCGGGCAATGGCGGTAGTGGAGGGACCGCCGCTACTGCCTGACCCAGGTAGGTCTGAGGTCCCGCGTCACCTCATAGATCAGGAAGTCCACCAGCTCGCCATAGGCCTCCTGAGGGTCTCGCCCTCCGAAGATCGGCACTCCGCCATCCATCGACAGGTGGGCGACGTCCGCCGTGGCCCGGGCGGAGTTGCTCCACAGCGTGCCGCCCGACCCGGTGGACAGCAGCCGCACCGACAGCGAGACGTCCACCTCGGCACCCGCCTCAACCCGCGGGAAGTCGAACGCAGCGCGCGGCTTGACATTGGACACGATCATGTGGCCCGTGAACACCACCGGGACGTCGTGCTCCTCGCCGATGGCCCGCGCCGATGCGGGGCCGTAGCGTCGCTCACCCGTCTGCTCGAGCAGCCACTCCTGTTCGCCGAGCTCGAGGATCTCAATACCGGCTTGCGCGGCGAGGGCCTCCTCGGCAAACCGCTGCGTGGCGAACTGGTTCAGCGATCCCTTGGCGTTCTCGACCGTGAACGTGACTAGCGCAACTCGTTGGTGAGGAACAAGGTCGAGACGGGGTGGCACCATGACCTTGGAGCCGCCGCATCCCATCGCCGTGAAGGTCAGCAAGGCGGCTCCGCCTACACATCCACTCATCCGCATGTGGCACACTCACCGACTTGGTTCGATTCAACGGGCCGGAAAGTCAGGCGCCTCCGGCTCGGAACAACCACACAATAACTCAATTCTGCCTCGGATCGAAGGCTTCACCCAGACGCTTGAGGTAGCGGCGTAGCCGCCCGTCGGCCGTGTGCGCATCCGGTCCCACGTAATCGGCTGCCGCGCTCTCCAGCGCCTCGCGCAACAACTCGATCCGCTCGGCCGCCCGCCGGTACAGCGCGGCCAATCCCGATCCATGCCCTTCGACCAGGTGCGCCGTCTCCCACAGCATCATCGCACCGAAGTCGAGGTATGCGCGGATAATGCCCCTGCCGCCGCGTCGCTCCACGTGTTGGCGGAAGCACCCGCTCCACCACAACGCCAGGGCGCCACAGCGCGAGGCACGCTCAGCACGAGCGCGGCTACCCGCGGGCAGCCCGACCACCGCCCGCCACCACGCCGCGATACCCCGCTCTCCCGAGCGCCCCACCTCCGTGGCGGAGGTGCGCAGGAACGCCAGCGGGATGCTGGCGGTGTAGTCGGCAAGTGGGATGTCGTTCTCTCCCCGCGCTCGCAACTCCGCGCGCACCGGGATGTACCACAGCAGGGCGAGCGGCAGGGGCGCCGGGGCACCACCGTGGCCCCGCACGGCCTCCACGGCTGCGGGAGCATCTAGCACCTCGTGCACCGCACCCGCCTCCAGAGCGCGCGCCGCCGCGCGGGCGGCGTGGGCATCGCCCCAGTAAATCGCGTCTACCAGCTTTGCGAGGTCCTCGCGCCGCAGTGAGCGATGCACGGTCGGCTGGATCATCACCCCTCCTCTCGCCCACCACGGCTCGGACGCTTGGCGGGCCCATGCTCAAGAGTCGGGGTGTCTCAAACGGGAGGAAGTGACTCGTGTCACCGCCATGCGGCGCGTGGCGTAGGTCACAGGCGCGCCTCGGCGCGCGTCACTCAGAGATCTGCCAGCAGTGCGTGACGCCGACACTGCGTGCAGTGCACGTCCTGCATGCGCGTGTCGTCGTGAGTCTCCAGCGGGCCCAGCAGCAGGTTGCCGTCGCACTGGGGACAAGCGGCCTGGAAACCGGGATGCAGTACCATCTCCCGAATGAGCAGGCCGTCGGCGATGGAAAACTGCGTGCCGAGGGGACGGCGCCGATCGGCGCCGGAGCGGCGGTCGTGAGCGCCGGGTCGCGACGTGCGCCGTCGGTCGGTTCCAGTGCGGCGCTCGCCGCCGGAGCGGAGGTCAGTGAGGAACCGCCGCACGCCTTCCTCAGGGCCGGGCACCGAATTGTCGGTCATCGGCATCAACCAGCGGTGGTGTCGCAGCATCGCTAAGCTACGTCTCGCGTGCGTAGCCTGCCAGCAGGCGGCGCCCGGCGCCGCTCCACCTTGGTCAGCAACCACGGCTCCACGCCGCTCACGGCACCCTGCCCGGACCCCCGTCCGCAATCACTTCGGCCGCGCTCTCAAACGCGTAGCCGTGCGTGTACACATCCGTGTGCCGGATGATCTGTCGACGCCCGATGTCGGTATGCGTGAAGAACCGGACGGTTCGCGTGCCATTCGCGCAGTGCTCCACGTTGGGACGCCAGTCCTTGGGTCGCTCGCGCAGCCACTGCCACTCGCCGCTCGGCACCGCTCTCTGGACCACTGTCAAGCTATGGTCGCCCCAGCGCACCCCGTGCCACAGGGCTCCGAGCTCGCGCACCTCTCTCGAGAACAGGGAGGCCTCGAACAGCGAGAGAGGAGTGTACTCCCCCTCCAGGTAGGACTCCACATCCGTGCACGCCCAGCTGGGGAGCGTTCCCTCCGAGCGCGACCTCGGCACCCCCGCGCCGGGCCGGCACCAGCCTGGCTTCGTGCCGGCGGCAGACGGCGGCGGCAAGCTCCGTCCATCGGGGATGACGAACACGAACCCATTCGCGTTCCCTCCGGTCACGCACTGATACGAGGCGAGCCGGAATCCCTCACGCAGCCGAATGCGGGTGAACAGCTTGAGCAACTGATTCGGGTCGTACGGCGCCAGATGCCACCCTTCCGCCAGACCGCAGACAGCTTCCGCCGCGCCGTCCCGGCACCACTGCACCCCGCGCAGGAGCCGGCGGACGACCGTTCCCGGAACGGGGATCACCTTGCGCCGCATCACGACTCTCATGCCGTCTCCGACTCGGGCACCGGCCCATCCGACACTAGGGCCCTGATCCGACGTACCAGCTCCCGGATGTACGCCATTGCCTCTGGATCGGGCCCCTCCCGCACGCCCCACCAGCGCCGCTGCTCGTAGAACAGGCAGGTCCTGAGCTCCGTCAGCGTGCTCCCGGGGCGCGCCTTGGCGACCTCCGCGCAGCGCTCGGCCGAGCCCCAGTACTTGTAGCCGTCGAACATCAGCGCGAACCACTGGATCTCCTCCCAGGAGGCAGCGTCGCCGGGCACGTCCGAGGGCCGCAGCTGGTCGTTGGGGATCATGGGAGGCACACAGTCAGACCGATCACGGATTGTCCGCCCCGAGCAGCTCCTCGACGGTCACTCTCACCAGGTCCCGAGTGGGCAGGTAGTACACCGAGGTCACCACCCCCGTCTTTGCCATCACGTCCAGTGTCGCGACTTGGGGGGCCAGGCTGGTCACGTCGGCACGCGGTGCGCGCACCGCGCAGACGCACGCAGGCAGCGGAACCGTATCGCCCCGGTGCGGGACTATGGCGCACTTGGTGAACCACTCCGACAGACCGGGGAGCACGCCGACGTACGCATCGCCGCAGAGACTGCACTCGACCGCGAAGGACTTGCGGAACATTCAGAGCAGGCGGCGCACGATCAGCGGCGCGAATTCCCGGTGGTCGCGGGCAATTAGGGGGCCGAGCCGCGCCTGGACGTTGACGACGATCGGCTCATCCAGCTGGACGGTGCCGGTGCCCGCGCCCTCGAAGGCAAGCTTCTGGAGACGCTCGGCCACCCAGCCGGGCGCCGAGGCGACGAGCTGCTCCGCCAGTCGGCCCTGGAAGTCGAGCGCGACCGTGACGTCTTGATCGCCGTATGCCGTGCGCAGCGCTGTCGAGAGGGTGCCGTCGGCGGTGAGCGTCACGTGAGCTACGGGGACGTCGTAGAAGTGCAGCTCGACGCCCTCGATGAAACCGTCCTCGTGCAGCAGCCGCCCCAGGTCCGGAGGCACGGACATCCCCCCTTGGCTCATCATGGCTCTCAGGGCCGCTGTCCTCCGCCCCGGTGTAAAGAGTGCCCGCGGCCAACACCCAACCATCACCGCCGCACCCAAGCCGTCGCCCGCGGGCAGAAAGGGGCAGTGGTCCAGCGCACCGAAGCGTATCATTACCGTATCAAGATGCGGTTAACAACGCATTAAGAAGCCCTAAAGGCGACAGAAAACGTAGTACAAGCGTTGGGCTGCGCCGAGACCCAATCCTCAAGTGCACTGATAGGATACGGTTACCGTGCGCTGAAGCGGCTAGATCTGGGTCAAACCCGTTGCCAGGGGAACGACAGCGTGTACCTTCCGTAAGGTGCCACGGGTAGACGTGGACAGTGCGGATCCAGAACCATCACCGAGTGCCATAGGAGGATGCGTGGGAACCCTGCGGCTGCCGGATCGCATCCGCTACCTGCGTGAGCGACTGGGGCTGACCCAGGCGGAGCTCGCGGAGCGAATCGGCGTACGGGACGCGACGGTGAGCGACTGGGAACGCGGCACCGCGAAACCGCGCACGAGGTCGCTCAGGGCCCTCGCCGAGCTCACCGCCCAGCCGGGCGAGTGGCGCGCGTGGCTCAAGACTGGTGAGGGAAACGCACCGCGGGTGGATTGGGCGTCGGACCAGCCAGACCCGCGGCTGGACACCCCGCCCGAGTACCCCGAGTTCCTCCGAACGATGGCCGACTACATCGCCCGGGGGGAAACGTCGATGCCACTGGAGGAGGTCGAGGAATGGGCGCGAAAGCTGGTTCGACGGCAGAAGCAGCAGGAGGCAAAGGAGGGGTGATGGACCACGACACTACAGCCACCATCGACCTCACGGACGAAGACAGGACGATGGTGGCAGACTTCTTCGTCAAGGTCGGCCGCGTGCTGGTTTCCGGTCACAGCCCGTGGGGTACCAACGTCATCGAGTGGGCTGCGGCGCACGACCCGGCTTCCCTGTTCCGTGAGCTCCGCTCCCGCACGCGGAAGCTGCGGGCCGTGGGGTGCAAGCGCATGCCCCTCGGCGAGGCGTACCTCTGGATGCAGGCGTTCGTGCTCCTCACCGCCCAGACCGGCGACGGCGGACGCGAGGAGTTGCAGCTGGTTTCGTAGCGCCCGCACGATATCGCCCCACACTCCTCGCCGGCACCGCCCATCGGTGCCGGCTAGGTGCTGCAATCCCAATCAACGTCACTGGAGTCGCTCCCGCCCTACCCCACCTGTATCTTCTCCCAGCCAACAAGTACGTGAGGAAACCGACGATGAGATCCCTCGTCCGCACGGTCGTGCTCGCCTGCCTGCTCGCACCGTCAGCAGGCCTTCTCAGCGCACAGTCGCTTCCGGAGTCCGACAAGGACACCACGTGGTACACGGTGAAGGGGGAGCGCCACGGCGTGAGCTTCTTCAGACAGCAGCGACACCCCGGTGTCGAGTACGAGGCCGGCGAGCGACTCACCTTTGACCGCTACCACACCGTGAACGTGATGTACGAGTGGCTCGGGCGCTGGGCCGAGCAGTATCCCGACATCGTGGACCTCTATGAGGTGGGGAAGAGCTTCGAGGGCCGGCCCATCATGCAGGTCACGATCACGAACAAGGAGACGGGCAGAGCCGAGGACAAGCCGGCAGCCTTCTTCGAGGGCGGACGCCATAGCGGCGAGATCACCAGCTCCGAGTCGGTGCTGTGGCTCATCCAGCACCTGGTAGAGAGCTACGGCAAGGACGAGGCGATCACCGAGCTGATCGACACCAAGGCGATCTACCTCAAGCCGCAGAACAATCCCGACGGCTCCAACCTCTACCTCCACACGGCGCAGGCGAATCGCAGCTCGCTCCGGCCGCATGACAGCGACCGCGACGGACTGGTGGACGAGGATCCGCCGGAGGACCTGGACGGGGACGGTGTCATCTATCAGATCCGCTATCGGCCCGGGCCCGACGAAGAAGACGAGGCCGACCGGGTGCTGGACGACCGCGATCCTTCGGGCCGGCTCATGCGGCGCGCGGAGGAGGGCGAGGGCGAGTGGCTGGTGATTTCCGAGGGCATCGACAACGACGGAGACGGCCGCTACAACGAGGACGGGATCGGGGGCCTCGACCTGCATCGCAATTATCCCGAGAACTGGCGTCCCGAGCCGGGACGGGACGAGACGCGCCGCGGCTACACACAGACCGGCGCGGGAGAGTATCCCCTGAGCGAGCCGGAGACGAGAGCGACGGTCATGTGGCTGCTGACACACCCTAATGTGTCGGTGGCCCAGTCCATGGACACGCGCGTACCGATGCATCTGCGCCCACCGTCCACCTCCAAGAGCGCCGAGCGCATGTATCCGGAGGACCTGGCCTATTACGAGTACTTCGACAGCGTGGGCACGTCACTGACCAACTATCCGTGGGCCGGAGACGTGTACGACGTGTACCGGACCAGGGTGCCGATAAGCCCGTTCACGGGCGACTCCACGCGCCCCAGCCCCCTGTTCGGGCACAGCCCCGACTTCGGCTACTGGTACTACGGCGCGATCTGGTACGGCGACGAGCTGTGGAACAGCGGCCGCATGCGCGACTACAATGACGACGGTCTGCTGGATGACGTGGACGGGCTCACGTGGGACGACGAGAGCAACGGCGGCCGGGGCTTCCGCGAGTGGCAGCCGTTCCAGCACCCCACGCTGGGCGATGTGGAGCTCGGTGGGTTCCACCCCAAGTTCTTCTCCCAGAACGGGCCGCCTGAGGAGCTCGAGCGCTGGGCGCGCAACCAGGCGCTGTTCAACCTGGCGATGGCGCTGCACCTGCCACAGATCAGCGACGTCGAGGCCGGCGCGCGAGCCGACGCGCACGACGGCGATAGCACGACCTACCAGGTCACCGTGAGCTGGACCAATAGCGGCAGGCTGCCTACGGCCCTCAAACAGGCGCAACTCGTGAAGATCGTGCAGGAAGACCGGGTGCGGCTCGAGTTCGACACGTCACTCACGCGCGGCAGGACACCGACGGTACGCGTCGTCACGCCGGGCCGGCGCGACAAGGTCATCAGAGCGGGGTGGACGGAACCGGGCGAGCGGAAGTCGGTGACGTTCGAGGTGCGTACGTACGGGGTGCCCGGGGTCGAGGCGACCGTGCACGTGATGTCGACACGGGGCGGGCTGGTGAAGGTGCCGCTGACACTGGGGAGGCCCGAGGAAGGGACGGGGCGGTAGACGGCTCAGCCGCTACACGAGAGCAGACGGAAGGGGCAGCGCACTGCTGCCCACCCCAGCCGCCACACCGTGCAGGCAAAGGCTAGGGTAAGCGCCGCCTACTGACAGTTTCACTCCCGTGATTCCGCGGCCAATCTCAACAGTGCGGCGCGCGCCTCGTCAACGTACGGCTGGAGCTCCGGATCGGGGTCGCGCCAGGCGTCGAGCACATAGGAGAAGTCCTCCCGCGCGGCGTCATCGTTGCCGAGTATGAGGTTGAGCCGCGCGCGCTCGAGCGCCCACAGCACCATCTCAGCGCGCATGCCCACGGTGGGCGGCCAGCGCCACTCGTCGAGCAGCGCGAGGGCTGTCGCGTGGTCCCCGAAACTGGAGAGCAGCTGCGCCTGCACCAGGCGCTCGTGGTAGCAGTAGAAGTGGGGCCAGGTGCGTAGCGCGGCGAGCTGGCGCAGGGCCTCGGCGGAGTCACCAGTCGCCAGTGCCCGGTACCCCCGCGTGGCGCTCCTCGCATAGGGTAGCTCCACGGCCTCGAACCAGGACGCGGCACGGTCCAGCATGACGGTGTCGCGCCGTGACGCCCACCAGCGCAGCGAGCCGTACGCCGGCCACCCATGGCCCCGCTCGAGCGCCAGCGCGGTCACTGAGTCCGCCGTCTCAGGCGGGACGATACCCAGAAGCGCAAGCTCGAGCAGCAGCTGCCACGAGCGCGTCCCAATCACGGCGTAGGCCTCCCGCAGGTGACCGCGATGCGCCAGCGCGAAAGCCAGATACGGTTTTCCCTGGACCGAATCCGGCGACGCCGCCCACGCACGCGCGAGCCGCACCGCGGTCTCGGCCGAGTCAGGCCAGAAATCGACATGGATTGCCGCGAAGAAGAACCCATCCGGGGGCAGCGAGTCGAGCAGCGCCTGCACTTCTGTCGAGCCCGCCAGCCTGGGGTCCAGCAACCCACCCAGCAGCCTGCCGCTCATCTCGTGCACGCCGCCGACGCCCTGCGCGAGATAGCGCTCCACATACTCCCGCGCGGCGTCCGGGCCGTCGCGCACCAGCGACAGCGTGATCAGATGCACGTACGCAGGGGCGAACGCCGGGTCGAGCTCAACGGCGCGCTCGAACGCCGCCCGCGCGTCCGCCAGCGGCATGCCGACGTACGTCCCGTAATGAAGCCGAGCCTCGCCCAGGCTGTACCACGCCTGGGGATCCATCGGGTAGGATCGGGTTGCCTCCTCCGCCGTGGCGAACAAGCGGTCAAAGCGCGACCAGCTCGCGCTGTCGCCCGAGAACCCGGTGGTGGCCGCGAACAACGAGTCGGTGGCGAGGAGCAGGCTCTCGCGCAGCGCCAGCCCATGATTGAGCGCGCCGGCCTTCAGGAAGATGTCATAGAACTCGTCGTGCGTGCCCCAAGAGCTGGCGCGCGCCAACCGGTTGTAGGCGAGCGCGAAGCCGCTGTCCTCCGCGATCGCCCGCTCGAACATCCGTCGCGCCGAGTCCAGATCCATGCGCCAGTAGAGCTGCTCCCCCTGCAGGAACGCCTTGACCGCCGTGGGCGACGACGAGCCCAGGGAGCCGAGCCGTACAACCCCGATGGGCCGCACGCGGCCCACCTCGCGGATCACGCGCATCGACAGGGAATCGGCGAGCCGGTCGATGCGGCTCGTCTCCTCGCGCAGAGCAAACTCCGCCAATGCGACACCGGCCATCGCATCGAACAGCGTGGCGCTGAGGCGCACGGAATCCGCGCCGGCGGCCACCAGCCTGCCGTACACGGCGAGCCCCGCACCGGTAGCCACCGCCGCCTCGCGCACCGTCGCCGCGTCGGCGCTGCCGCTCCACTGACGGAACACCACCGAGGGGGGCACCGCCCGCAGCGGCCCTGCGCCGTCCAGATTGTTGGCGACGATCTGCGCCAACCCCTCCCGCCACGGTTCGACCAGTTCCGGATCGAGCACATCAAAGGGGGGCACGACGAACAGGTCGGTGTCGAGCCGCGGTCCCTCCCACGGCCGGAACACGGCCATAGCGATCATCACGACGGCAAGCGCCGCGACCGCAGTGGTCCACACCCAGCGTCGGCGGCGTGACGCGGCGGCGACTGGGCGCGCGCCCGCCGGGACGCCGCCGGTCGGTGTCGTGAGCGTCTCGAGTTGCGCCAGGAGCTCGCCCGCGTCCTGCCACCGATCCGCCGGCTTCTTCTCGAGACACCGCATCACCACCCGTTCCAACGCGGGCGCCACGTCTTCGCGGTGGCGCGACACCGGCTCAGCGGCCTGGGTGATGTGCGCCGTGAGCACCTGCTGCGGCGTCGGCCGCTCGAACGGGGGGCGCCCGGTCAGCATCTCGTAGGCCAGCACGCCCAGTGCGTAGATGTCGAGGCGGTGATCCAGGTGCGCGGCGGCCGCTGCCTGTTCGGGCGCCATGTAGGCCGGCGTGCCCAGGGCGATGCCCGCGGCCGTGATGGGCCGCCCATCAACTGCCTCGCTCACCGCCTTCGCCACCCCGAAGTCCGTGACCAGCGCGTGGTGCCCCGACAGCAGCACGTTCTCGGGCTTGATGTCGCGGTGCACCACCCCCCGCTGGTGCGCGTGCGCCAACGCGTCCGCCACGTCCCGCATCACCCGCACGGCATCCGTGATCGGGAGCGGGCCCTCTCTGTCCAGGCGGCTGCGCAGCGAGTGCTCGGGCACGTACGGCATCACGAAATACAGGAAGCCGTCGGCATCGCCTGAGTCGTGCAGCGGGAGGATGTGCGGATGGTGCAGTCGGGCGACGATCTCGATCTCGCGCAGGAAGCGCTGCGGCCCCACGGTCGCCGCGTACTCGGGCTTCAGGACCTTGATGGCCACCTTCCGGCGGTGCCTCAGATCCCGCGCCAGATACACAACGGCCATCCCGCCGCGACCCAACTCGTTTTCTATGGAGTAACGGTCGGCGATGGCCGGTTCGAAACCGTCCAACAGATTGGCCAGTGAAACGGCTCCCGTGCGGTCCCGAGAGTAAGCTATGAGCCGGGGTGAGGGAGTGCTAGGTACGCCGCCCTACGGCGCCGACCCGCCCCGAACCCGAAGCTCCTCGCCCTCCGCCACCACGGAGTTGTAGCGCTGCACAAACGACATCGGGCCTTCCCGAATGGTCTCGATCAGCGTGTTCCTCCCGAGCTCGGAGTCGATCGTCCGGGCCATGTGCGCGCCCACCACGTAGTAGCCCCTCTCCATGACTCCAAGGTCCCACGACCGCTGCCGCACTTCCTCGGGGCTGCTGACACCCACCTGGGCAAACAGGTCGTTCAGTCCTCTCAGTAGTCGTGTGAGGTCGTCCGGGTCGCCCAGCATGGGATAGTCCTGATCGTCGGGAGCCGGGAACTCCCGTAGCGCTCGGTACCCCACATAGGTGGCCGTGCCCTCGTTCTGCAGGGCATCGAGCATTCCATAGAGTTGCTCGTTCTCGAGAACAGCCTCCGTCCGGTTGTCACGTGCCCTCGAATAACCTGCGTGGAAGATCTCGTGCACGAGGTTGTTCAGGATATTGTCGGCGTTGCCTCTCCAATAGTCTGCGCTCACGTTGATGACGATCCCCTCCCGGAGAAACGATCTGGGAGGGATGAATGCCGTGAAGTGGATCGAGACGTCCACACTGGCCGCTGTTGGCAGGAAGGAGCATACGTGCGGCACGGCCCGTCGGAGGAATTCGTCGCGCCCAGTTACGATACGCTCGGTCATCTGCAGCAGCCTGTTGCTCTGCCGCTCCGAGTCCGTGAGCCCGATCAGTGAGGCGACCTGCTCCCGCCAGTCCTCGTAAGAGATCTCCCAGTCGACGCCCTCGGCCCAGAGTCTCGTGTACTTCTGCGCCTCTTCCTGTTCCCAGAAGGCATCCTCGTTCTCGAGAACCCACTCCGGCTGGTCGACGATCTTCTGAAGCGTTCCAGTATCGAAGTCGATCTGCGCGTCTAGGCAGGAAGCCGGATTGGCCGCGGGGTTCTGCCCGGCGGCCGCAGGCGCCACCAACAGCGTCAGCAGCAGAGCACTACAGTACCTGACCATTACGTCCCTCCATAAGAGCGGCCTCACCTCGAGCGGGAGTGTCCCGGCGAAGTGGGGCTCAGCCGTCACGGGGTCTCAATCCCATGAATAACGGGGGCCCTCGCGTGTACCTCAATGTAGGGACGGGGGAACCAGCTCGGCAGAGGTGGCCTTGGCGGTATCTTCAACCATGGACGACACCGGCGCAGAAGGTCCCTTGATCCTTCAGGCACGGGCCGGCGACAGGAGTGCCTTTGGCGAGCTCGTCTCGCGGCACATGCGCAGGGCCTATTTCGCCGCGCTCGGCTTGGTGGGCTCCCACGACGACGCCCTGGATCTTTCGCAGGAGGCCTTCGGCAGAGCGTTCCGGGCACGCCGCTCCCTCGACCCCGAACGACCGTTCTACCCGTGGCTCTATCAGATACTGCGGAGACTGTGTTTCAACTTCTTACGCGACCGAAAGACCCGCGACACGCGGCTCGCGGAGGCAGCACCCTGGCTCGTGGAGGAGGCAGGAGCCCGCGCGGTGGCAGGCGATCCTGCCTGGCAAGCGGAGCAGCAAGAGTTGCGGGACCGCATCGAGGCAGCGATCGCCGGGCTGGCGGCGAGGGAACGTGAGGTCCTGGTGCTCAGAGAGTTCGAGGGGCTGCGCTACCGAGAGATCGCGGAGCTGCTCGACATCCCAATCGGCACCGTGATGTCGCGTCTGTACACCGCGCGTAGGAGCTTGGCGGCGGCCCTCAGGGAGGACGCATGAACGGTCCTGATCCGCAGGGTGACGAGCGCGCTCGCCACCTGATGATGGCGGCGCTGGATGGAGAGATTTCCGATAGGGACCGGGCGGAACTGGACCGCCGCGTCGCGGCCGACTCGGCGCTGCAGGCCGAGTGGAACCAACTCGAACGACTGAAGGAGGTGACGAGCAGAATGACTCTTCGAAAGCCCCCAGACGAGATCTGGGACAGCTACTGGGGCGGGGTATACCGCCGCCTGGAGCGCGGCATCGGCTGGATTCTCATATCGCTGGGCACTATCGTCCTGCTCTCCTATGGTGTCTGGAAAGGCGTAGAGGATCTACTCGCCGATACCACACTGCCCACTGTCGTGAAGGTAGCAGTGGTTGCCCTGATCGTAGGGCTGATCGCGCTGCTGGTCTCAGTCATCCGAGAGAAGCTGTTCGTGAGAAAAAGCGACCCGTACAAGGACGTGATACGATGATCGTCACACCAGCACCGACCGTTGCCGGTCACAAGATCGTGAACACCCTGGGCCTCGTGCGCGGCAATACCATTCGCGCGCGCCACGTAGGCAGAGACATCCTGGCGGTGTTCAAGAACATTGTGGGCGGCGAGATCGAGGAGTACACGAAGATGATGGGCGAGGCGCGAGAGCAGGCCATCGACCGCATGGTCGCACAGGCCACCGAACTGGGCGCAAACGCGATCACCAGCGTTCGGTTCTCGACCTCGTACTTGATGGGCGCCGCCTCCGAGATTCTGGTCTACGGGAGTGCCGCGGTCATCGAGCCCGAGTAATCCAGGCTAAGGTGGAGGAGGAGAGATGAGGAGAGTGGTTCAAGCACTCACGCTGTTCGCGATGCTCAGCATCGTTGGGCATCCGGTCACTTACCGTGAGCTCGCGGCTCAGGACCGGCTCGATGGCCGGTGGCACGGGGCGATCCTAGTGCTCGGCTCGGAGCTGGGCATCGTCGTCGGCTTCGAGACGACAGATACCGGCCTGTCGGCGACAATTGACATCGAGCAGCAGGGCGCCATGGGTATCCCCCTAACCGCGGTGTCCTTCGATCCGCCGAAGGTACACTTCGAGCTTCCGGCGGGACCCGGGCTCGCAGTGTTCGACGGGGAGCTCACGGGAGACAGCATCGGCGGGCCGTTCACCCAGGCGGGGGTGGCTGGCACATTCTGGCTCAAGCGTGGGGAGCCCAAGCCCGAGGCGCCGGCGGAACCCGTCCCGTACCTGGAAGAGGAAGTGCAGTTTGCCAACGGGGATGTAACCCTGGCCGGGACCCTCACGCTGCCCGAGGGCGGCGGCCCACACCCCGCTGTCGTCATGATCACGGGAAGTGGTCCGCAGAACCGAGATGAGGAGCTCTTCGGGTTCAAGCCGTTCCGCATCATTGCTGATCACCTTACCCGCAACGGGCTGGCCGTACTGCGGTACGACGACCGCGGTGTGGGCGGCTCGACGGGCAACACGATGGCGGCGACGAGCAGCGACTTTGCAGATGATGCTTTAGCGGCTGTGCGTCTCCTCGTCGAGCGTACGGAGATCGACTCCGAGGCGATTGGACTCGTGGGTCACAGCGAGGGGGCGCTCGTAGCGGCCATCGCGGCGTCACGCTCGCCGGATCTTGCCTTCATCGTCATGCTCGCCGGGACGGCCGTCTCGGGGGAGGAGATCCTCTACGCGCAGTCAGCGCTGATCATGCGGGCCAATGGCGCGACAGATGAGGAAGTCAGTGACAACGCCGCGCTGCAGCGTCAGATCTTCGAGGCCGTGCGCACCGACGAGGGCTGGGAGGCGGTGAGGCAAGGCGTGGAGGTGCAGATTCGCAGGTCCATCGACGACCTGCCGGCGGAGCGCCGTCAAGAGATAACCGATGTCGATTCGCTGGTGGCGTCGCGGGTCGAGCAGCAGCTCGTGGCGGTGCGTTCGCCGTGGTTCCGATCATTCCTCGACTACAACCCGGCTACCGACCTCGAGCACGTGCGGGTGCCGGTGCTCGCGGTCTTTGGCGAGAACGATCTCCAGGTTCCTCCGGCGGTGAATCGTGTGCCCATGGAGCAGGCATTGCAGAAGGCTGGAAACGCCGACTACACGATCACGGTGATCCCCGGCGCGAACCATCTCTTCCTCGCGTCGGAGACCGGCAATCCCTCGGAGTATGCTACGCAGGAAAAGGTGTTCGTGCCGGAGCTGCTGGAGACGGTGACTACCTGGCTCACGGAGCGGTGGGGAGGGCAGAGGTAAGAGACGTTAGGCCAGGATGAGAAGCGCCTCCGATCGCTAGCAAGTCGAGCGAGCGGGGCTCGGGTTGTGCCCGTCGCACAAACCCGAGCCGCTCATGCGTGGGGGGGATGGGAATGCAGCGGTTCCGACCCAAACGAGTAGCCCTCTTTCTCTTTCTCACCTTCTTCCTCTCCTGGGGCATCGATTGGGTCATCGATCTGACCACAGGCGTCGGAACCTATGCCGATCTTGGGATGACCCCGTTGGGGATGTTCATTCCGGCCTTCGTTGCCCTAGTGCTGCGAATGTATGTCTTCACGGACAGTCACATCCATGTCGCCAACTACCGCGGGACACCACGCTGGATTCTGCTGGCGTTCTTGGTTGTGACGTTGGCGTATGGTGTAGTCGTTGTCCTGGCACTGTCCCAGCCAGATTTGCGAACGATCTTGCAAGGCGTCGGGCCGCTTCTGCTCACGCTGTGGACACTCTGGGTGTTCTTCGTCTTCGGTCGCTCCCGCTCCGAAGCAATCGATCGCGCTGGCCTGCGACTCGGAGACACAAAGAGAGGTCAGTGGTTCATCCTCGGCGTCGTAGCATTCTTGCTCGTCCAGTCCGGCCTCAATTTGATTTTCGGACTCGGCGAGCTGCAGGTTAGCGGTGATTACGTCTATGGCCTCCCGATTCCAGCCAGCCTCCGTGTTCCAGCATTAGTCGTCCTGTTCATCCCCGTTGCGGTGATTGGCCTTCCACTCAGCGGATTGGCAGCCACCTTCGGAGAGGAGTACGGTTGGCGGGGATTCCTTCAGGATGAACTGGTAAAGCTCGGTGTGTTACGTGGGGTGTTGTTGATTGGGGTAGTCTGGGGCCTTTGGCACTTCCCCGTGATCCTGAGCGGGGTCCATACCTACTTTCAGACTTGGGTGGGTTTGTCGCTTGGCATGGCTTTCTTTGTTCTCTGGGGCGTCGTGCAGAGCTATGCGGTGCTGAAGACGGGCAGCATCTGGGTCGCAGCGTTCATGCACGGGGTTGTGAACAGCGTGTACAGCTTCACGCTCTCATACCTCGTTCGACCGATGGATAAGGTGTTCTCTTTTGGCCTTGGCGTGTTTGGGCTGCTGTGCCTCGCTGCCGTAGTGGCCGCTATCCTGCGTGATCCCGTCTGGCGCACACGAGCGACTCAACCTGTGTTCGGCAGCCCAGCCCCAACGGAATAGCGGGTTCAGGGATCACGCTCGGGAGCCATCCGTCGAGCCCCAGTCGCCGCCACACCTCGCTCTATGGCCGACCAGATGGCCGGGTGCCACTCGTCGGAGATGAAGGGATGGAACAGCACAACCCGTGGTAGCGAGTAACGGGCATCGGATCCGAGGGAAGCGTACGGCAGTCGTGGCACGAGGTAGATCTCGAGCAGGAACGCCCGGGCGTGTGGGTAGTCGATCACCTCTAGTGCCATGTAGTGGTCGTCGGGATCGAGCACGACGCCGTCCGCGCTGTCGGCGGCGACGTCTCCTGGCAACTCCTCGCATGACACGAGGAACCAGCCCGGCGGTCGCTCCGGATCCGGCTCGCGCACGATGCGGCAGGGCCTGGGATACCCGTCCGGCGCGATTCCCGTGGCACCGAGCGCAGCAATCAGGGAATCGCGCACGAGCGTACGCGCCGCCTCGGGACTCGCGCCGCTGTCGGGCCGCACCAACGCCCACGAGTGATGCGGCCCCGGCACCGTCTGCGCCGAGGCCAACGAGGGGAGAATGCCGAGGGCCGCGAGCCTCACCGCGCGGGTGACATATGTCCTCGTGGTCAATGCATCGCCGCTCGATTCCGGGACAGTCTCTAACTTAACACCCGTCCCAGGAACGCCAGCAGCCGCTCCCACGCGTCTTGGGCAGGCGCCTCACGCAACTCGCGATCCCCGTCGACCCGCAACCAGAACCCGTGGTTCACGGCATCGTAAACGTGGATGTCGTTCTCGATCCCGATCGAGTCGAGCGCCGCAGCGAACCGCTCCACCTGCTCGGGCGGCATGCCCTGGTCCATCTGGGCGAACGTGCCGTACACCGGGTGATCGAGCCGGGCCAGCTCCGCAGGGTCCTCCACCAGCGAGCCGTAGAAGATGGCGGTGGCGTCGTGATGCTCGCCGCCCAGCGCGTAGCTCAGCGCGATGCCGCCGCCGAAGCACCAGCCCATGACGGCCACTTTCCCGGTCACGTCGTCCCGCTCGCGCAGCAACCGCTGGGCCGCGTCGAGGTTGGCGATCACGGCATCCATGTTGCCGCGCGTCTCGCGCACCAACGCCATGTTCTCGTCGCGGCTCGCGCCGGTGCGCCCCGCATACAGGTCGGCGGCGAGGGCGACGTACCCCTGCTCGGCGAATGCGTCCGCCACCTGGCGCACCCGATCGACCAGGCCGTTCCACTCGTGGACCAGGATGAGCGCCGGGAACGGTCCCTCACCTTGGGGCACCGCCAGGTAGCCGCGTGTCGCCGGGTCACCCGGCATGTACGTCACGGTCTCTCCCTGCGGCGCAGGCGCCTCTCCGAGGATGGCGGCAGGAATCGAGGTCGTGACCGCCTGCTCTGCCTCACGCGAGCACGCAGCGATCATCACAATCGCAGCGAGCAGCAGAATTGGTGGTCGAGCCATGTGAATCTCCCCCTTTGGGGCGTAGTTGGGGCCGGGCGCCAAAGGGGAGGAAGATACTCGGATTGGAGGGGTCCGTCACCCAGCGATTCCAGTCGAACGGGTGCCGCCTGTCACCAGAATGCCAAGCGCCCGGCTCGGTGCCGGGCGCTCTTCGCATGAGGCCTCACTATACCGCCAGGCTATGAGCGCGGCTCACTCCTCGTCGTGACAGTCACCGCACCCTGAATAGCCGCGTCCTCCACCACCTGCGAGGCCACGGCCGCCTCCGTTATCCACTGATCGGAATGAAGGTCGAGGATGATGGAGCGCCGCACGGTGGTATCGGCCAGAACCTGGAAGCCGCCAACTTGCGTGATGACTTCGACGCCGTGGTCGGATCCGCCCAGCGCGATCGACACATCGCTCTGCAGCGTCGTCGTCCCGACGGTAGACCCCGCGAGCAGCTCTGCCGAGACGTTCTGGAACGTGAGCCGCACGCGCGAGTACTGGTCCGCGGGCACGGTCTGCTCGCCGTGGACGTTCGTGCTATCGGTGTTGGATTGCAGCATGATAGTCACGCCGTTGAGCGAGCCGAGATCGAACCAGGACGAGCCATCGCTGGAGATCGAGACCTGGACGTTGCCGTTGAGCTCGCCCATGAACGAGGCGCGTGCGGGATCGTGAACCACGCCCTGGGCGCGGCCGGAGCCCTCGGGTCCCTCGTCACCGCAGGCCGCCCAGATCCCGGCAGCAACGAGCAGCAGTAGACCATTGAAGCGCTGTTTCATGAGTCCCTCCCGGATCTAGGGCTACACGCATTCATTATGGCGCCGGGCACGCCGCTTAGACCGTGACTCAGGGCACAGCAGAGGTGGACGTACACCCCTTCTACCGACTCGTCCCGCGCGGTATTGTGAGCGTGACACCGTGGCGCAACGCTTTCCCCTTTGAGGTCCAAAACGATGCACGCACGTTTCTCGCTCGCTCTCGTCTCTGCCGCCGCTCTCGCGGCCGCGGCCTGCGCTCCCGACCCGGCTGACCGGATTACCGCCGACGGCATCCTCGCCGACGTCGAGGCCCTCTCAGCCGACAGCATGGAGGGCCGCGCACCCGGCACCCCGGGCGAGGCCCGCGCTGTGGCGTACATCGCGCAGCGCTTCGAGCAGATCGGCCTCGAGCCGGTGGGCGAGAGCTACTTGCTCCCCATCGAGCTGGTGGGCATGCGCAAGAACGTTGAGCGCTCCTCGCTCACCATCCGCAGGGGGCGCACCACCCTGCCGCTGGAGAACGATCAGAACGTGACCTTCTGGTCCACGGCGGAGCGGGAGGCCGTGAACCTGCGCAACGCGCCGGTCGTGTTCGTGGGCTACGGGGTGGAGGCGCCCGAGCACGACTGGGACGACTTCAAGGGCCACGACGTGCGCGGGAAGGTGCTGCTGTTCCTCAACAACGACCCGCCGGTCGTGGAGAACGGCGAAAAGCTGTTCGGCGGCCCGGCGCGCACCTACTACGGGCGCTGGACCTACAAGTTCGAGCAGGCGCAGAAGCACGGCGCCGCCGGCGCGATCATGATCCACACCACCGAGTCGGCGAGCTACGGGTTCAGCGTGATCGGCAACACCGGCTCCCGCCAGCTATGGCAGCGGACCTACCAGCTCGACCTGCTCTCCTGGATCGACTCGACGCTGGCGGAGCGCATCGCGTCCTCGATGGGCACCGATCTCGCGGGCCTGTTCGCCGTGGCGGCCCGGCGTGACTTCCGGCCGCGCGACACGGGGTACCGCGTGAGCGCGCACATCGAGACGGCAATTCGGCGGGTAGAGGCGTACAACGCCGCCGGCGTGCTGCGCGGCAGCGATCCCGAGCTGGCCGACCAGCATCTCGTATTCACCGCGCACCACGACCACCTGGGCATGAACCCCAACCTCGAGGGTGACGACAAGATCTACAACGGCGCCCAGGACAACGCGCTGGGCGTCGCGGCGATCCTGGCCGCTGCCGAGGCGTTCGCAGCCACCGACCCGCGACGCTCGGTCACGTTCGTGGCGGTGACGGCCGAGGAGGGTGGCCTGCTCGGCAGCAGCAGGTTCGTCGAGAGCCCGCCGATACCGCGGGCGCAGATCGTCGCCAACTTCAACGTGGACTCACCGCAGTCCCTGGGCGTGACCCGCGACGCCGCCGCGATCGGGATCGACATGAGCAGCCTGGGCAGCGTGTTCGCGGAGGTAGTAGAGGAGAACGGCCTGCGACCCGCGGGCGACCCCAACCCCAACGCGGGCAGCTTCTATCGCTCCGACCAGGTAAGCTTCGCCAAGGCGGGCGTCCCGGCGCTCTATCTGCAGCGGGGCAAGGACTTCATCGAGCCACTGGGATTCGACGCCGATTCCTTTCGGCTGGCGCACTACCACCAGGTGACCGACGAGATCCCGCCGCAGTGGAACCTCGAGGGCACGGCACGCGACGTGCGGATCCTGTTCGAGGCGGCGCTACGCGTGGCCAACGCCGACGAGCAGCCGCGCTGGGTGCCGGGCCACGAGTTCGAGGAGGAGTGGAAAGAGCTGTACGCGATGGAGCCGTAAAACGGGCCGTGCTCGGCTAACGAGCTACCTTCGCTGGTCAGGAGCGCCCAGTTTCGTGCCGGGCGCTCGGCGCATCAGGACGAAGATCCGGCCGAATCCCGACAAAGCTTCTCCTTGATGAATCGCGTACGGAACTCATCTTATAGGCAATCCTTTCTAGCCGCCGACGGCCGCGGCGCCCCGCCGCCCGGCACACATCCCACCTCCCTGAAAGACGCGGGCCCACGGCACCGACGGACGCGTGCGAACGTTCTCGATGGAGGTGGAATCATGCGTATCACAAGAGTGATCGCTGGTGCACTAGCCGGCGCCGCACTCCTCGCCTGCGAACCGATATCAGAGCCCACAACCGACGGCATGTTACAACCCACGTTCTCGATGGGAGCGGGGGTGACGCAGTCCGTCACGGGGAGCGCGCACTACCATTGGATGGGGCCCGGCGGCAGCTTTGGCGAGCCCAAGTGGCGCACTTCTTCGTTCAACGCCCGCAAGTACGCCGACGGTTCGGTCCACGGGAAGTATCAGTCCAGGGTCCACGGCGCAGACAACTGGTTCAAGGGACGCATCGTTTGCTTCACCATCAGTGGCAATGAAGCCTGGTTGGGAGTGGTAGTAGACGAGGCGTACAATCCGGACCTCGTGGGCTCCAAACGCAAGCTGTATGTAAAGGACAACGGCGAGGGCAGCAACGATTTTTCCGATGTATCGACCTCACTTCCTCCACTGAGACCCACTGACTTTCCCACGCTCGAGGAGTACTGCGAGGCCCAACCCCCATTTGCGGATTTCGCCCTGCATGAGATAGAGGCCGGCAACATCCAGGTGAGGGGTGACGGGGAGAGCGGCTCACCCGTCGGCGGCGAGTCAGCGACGCTTCTCAGCGCCGGTGGGCCGGACGACTTCGGTTACCAGTTCCTCGACTCCGATGAGCCCGGTGGGCCGGCATACGACTTCGAGGATATCTCGGGGTCGGGGACACCGATCTCCTTGGGGGACGACCAGGTGAGTGGTGCTATCCCGATCGGATTCACGTTCGGCTACTACGGCATCGACTACGCCGATATCTATGTAAGTTCGAACGGTTTTTTGACCGTGCTCCCGGGGCAGTCAAACGGTTGCTGCACGGGAGACCCCATCCCAAGCGATTGGTCTCCAAACGGTGTGATCGCCGGGTGGTGGGAGGACCTGAATCCCAGCACAGGTGGCACCATTCATTACCAGACTCTCGGCACGGCTCCAAACCGGCGCTTCATCCTCCAGTTCACTTCCGTGAACCACTTTTGGGCGCACACCCCGGTCACCTTCCAGTTCAAGCTGTTCGAGGGTTCGAACTTCATTGAAGTGCACTACCAGCACGCGCCCTCAGACGGATGGTGGCACTCGGCAGGAATCGAGAATCAGGACGGGACCGTCGGTTTGCAGTACTTCCGTGGCACGGGGTCTTTGACCACGCCCCTGGCCGTCCGCTACCTCAACAGCGCTCCAACCATCATCTCAATCGGCGAGACACCGGCCGAGGTCGGCTCCCCCTTGGTGGCGGAGTTCACGGACCCCATCGAGGGTGAGACCCACACCTGCACGATCGCCTGGGACGGTGTGACTGAGCCAGGCGCGATCGTGGAGCCGGACGGGGACGACCCCGGCACCTGCACCGGGATGTTCCCCGCCGAGGCGGGCATCTACGACATCACGGTCACAGTCACGGATGATCTCGGCGCGAGCGGCTCAGCGACTATCAGGGCAGTGGTATACGACCCGAGCCGATTCGTGACGGGTGGTGGCTGGATCGAGCCGCCTGAGGGAGCCTTCAAGGATCCCTCGTCAATTGACCCGCCGGAGATACTGGTAAACCAGGTCATCGACTTCGAGGATCTGTATCCGGGATACGAGACTCCCGACATACCGCTGCCAGCGGGCTATGCAGGGTTTGACTGGAGTCCATACTCGTATGCGATAACCAAGTACTACCATGCGGGTTCGGGCTACGAGTACGGGACGATCGGTATGGTAAGCCTGTATACCGCGTGGGCCGCCGACATCTCATTCGGTGGGAAGCCCTTCGACTTCAAGGGGGCGTACATCACCGCAGCGTGGGATGCCACCGAGAATGTCATCGTCGAGGGATGGGCCGACGGGAGCTTGCTATACCAGACCACCATCACCACGCACAACGACGACGCATACTGGTTCGACTTTGAGTTCGAGGGCGTCGACCACGTATGGTTCCGACCGCAGGGAGCGCACATCGCGATTGATGACATCACCGTCTCATTCGTGAGGCCCACCACGGTCGATGACTGCGTGCTCCCCGAGGTCACATGCCCGACCGGCAAGACCAACTTCGGCTTCAACGCGAAGTACAAGAAGAACGCGACCGAGCCGACTGGTCAGCTCGAATTCCAGTTCCGCGCGGGCGAGCTCAACTTCCACAGCTCGGGATACGACTGGCTGGTCATCACCCCTGACGACCTTGCAATCCTGAGGGGCTCCGGCACCATCAACGGTCAGGGCGAGTATCAGTTCAGGCTCTGGGCCAGGGACGGTGAGCCCGATACCTTCCGGATGAGGATCTGGGAGGTAGACGAATTCGGTAACAGGACACCGATCTTCGACAACGGCTACGCTCAGCCGACGGGAGGCGGTAACATCACGGTCCATCACTGAGCGGTCGTCAGAGGTAACTACGCAGGCTGCGGTTCCCGCGACCGCACTCGCAACAGCGCCCGGCTCTCGCCGGGCGCTGTTTGCGGGGGAGGCCACAAGCCGAGCGATTCACTTGCAACCGCGCGGGGGAGGTGGACGCCGATCCCCATCTCCGCGTCGGGGTATGGTCACCTAGATCACTACGCGAGAAGGCCCTCATGCCACGTCGACCAAGGCACGCCCTCCGCGCTCTTCTCCTCGTAGCGACTCCGTGGCTGCTCTGCGCAGCCTGCGACCGGGGCCCGACCAGCCCTCAGGACCGCTTCCCCCTGGCCGAGGCCATGGGCTTCGACCCATGGGTGCTGGACTCGGTGTACGACGCGGCCGCACTCTCCGGCTGGAGCCGCAGTCTCGTGGTGGAGCGCCACGGCGAGATCGTAGGAGAGGATTACTTCCAGGGCTACGACGCAACTTCGCTACAGACTGTCTGGTCCGTTACCAAGAGCTTCACCTCCACCCTGGTGGGCATCGCCCTGGACCAGGGGTTGCTCGACAGCCTCGGCGCGCCGCTGAGCGACCTCATCCCCCCGGAGGTCTACGCGCTGGACGCAGCCAAGGGAGCGATCACGCTGCGGCACCTGCTCACCATGAGCGTCGGCATCCCCTGGGTCGAGGGGAGCGACGGCTCGGAGTTCCCCCAGTGGGTGTCCGCGCCCAGCCAGGTGGCGTACTACCTGGACAAGCCGATGACGTCGCAGCCTGGAGAGGTGTTCGACTACAGCGACGGGGCAGCGCACATCACGTCGGTGGTCCTCGAGCATGCCACCGGGCAGAGCCCCTTGCAGTTCGCCAACCAGGTCCTGCTTCAGCCCCTCGGTATCGCGGCCTCCGACTGGTGGCTGGACAGCGACGGGTATTGCTTCGGGGGCGTGGGGTTCTGGATCCGGCCGCGGGACATGGTGAAGCTGGGGCGCCTGTTCCTCGAGGGCGGAGTGTGGGACGGCACACGGATCGTATCCCAGGAGTGGATCGACGAGGCCACGCGCATACAGATCATGGCCTACCCCGACAGTCCCACCGTACAGCAGTACGGCTACTACTGGTGGGTCGGGACCGCCAACGGCCACCCGGCGTACATCGCCAAGGGATACGGCGGCCAATTCATCTTCGTCTTCCCGGAGCTGGACATCGTGGTGGCCACCACCACCGACTGGTCCGGCACCCGGGAGCAGGCCAGCGAGCGCTACATCTTCGCGTACTATCTCGTGCGGGACGGGATCGTGGGGGCCATCGTCGACTGATCGATCACACGCGCGCGAGCGCCGCCAGCACCCGCTGCGGCGTCATCGGCAGGCGGTACACCCGCGCTCCGGTCGCGTCGAACACCGCGTTCGCCACCACCGCCCCCACGTTGACGATGGCGGGCTCACCGCCGCCCTTGGGCGGCAGGCCGTCGTTGGGCACCAGCACCGTGTCGATCCGCGGCATCCACGAGAACCGGGTGAGCCCGTAGGTGTCGAAGTTGGTGTCGAAGATCTTGCCGCCCTCGAAGCGGACCTCCTCGCTCATCACGTAGCCCAGCCCCATCGCGATGCACCCCTCCATCTGCATCCGGGCGCCGTCGGGGTTGACCACGAGGCCCATGTCCTGGGCGCAGACCACGCGCTCCACTTTGACCGCGCCCGTGGTGCGGTCCACGGTGACGTCGGCGACGAGGGCCACGTAGGTCTCAGCATCTATCCCGCACGCCAGCCCGCGGCCACGACCGTCGCTGCGCGGACGGGCGGCCGGCTCCCAACCACTGGCATCGGCCACCGCCTGCAGCACGGCGATCATCCGCGCGTCCTTGGTGTTCTTCAGGCGGAACTCGAGCGGGTCCAAGCCGGCGGCCGCGGCCATGATGTCCATCTGCTGCTCGGCCGCGAACCGGTTGGAGTTGGCCGCCGGCGCGCGCCACGCACCCACCGCGAACGGGTGCATCCCCTCCGGGGCGCGTCCCCACTCGCCGTACACGCGCACGCTGCGGTTCGGGATGTCGTAGAACACACCTGAGCCCCGCGACCCGGCCCCGTACACCTGGTAGTCCCACAGCGCAACGCGGCCGCCCGCGTCGATGCCGGACGCCACCTTGACGACCGCGGCCGGGCGGAACGTGTCGTAGAAGAACTCCTCGGCCCGGGTCCAGCACACCTGGACCGGCGTGCCCGTGAGCCGCGCTAGCCGCGCCGCCTCGACAGCCTGCTGTCCCGGCACCTTGCCGCCGAACCCGCCGCCCACGTAGGGGGTGATCACCCGCACGTCCTCGGGGTCGAGCCCTAGCGAGCGCGCGATCGTCGTCTGCTGCATGAAGGGTGCCTGTGTCGAAGACCAGACAATCACCTTCCCGTCCCTGACCTCGGCCACCGCGGTGTGCGGCTCGATCGGGGCGTGGGCCACGTAGCTGTTGTAGTAGGTGACGTCGAACGTCTGCGCACTCTGCAGCCGGCCCGCGGCGAGGTCGCCTTCCTGCTCCGTCGTATTGGGAGCGGGCGCAGACGCAACGATGTGGTCGAAGAGGCTCTCGGTGTCCACCGCAGGGTCAGGCACGTCGAACTCGGCCTCGACCAGCGCGAGCGCCTGCTCCGTAGTCTCCGGATCGGCGGCGAGCACCGCAACCAGGCCGTCGTCGTTGACCACGGTGACGCCGGGCATCGCCTGCGCCGCCGAGGTGTCGACCCGAGTGAGCGTGGTGCCGTGCGCCGGGGGACGCAGGATCCGGGCGTACAGCATCCCGGGAAGCCGGATGTCGCCGGCGTACTTCGCCTGGCCGGCCACCTTCTCATATCCGTCCAGCCGCTTGGGCGAGCGGCCCATCACGGTGAACTCCTCGACGGTGCGGAGGACCGCTTTCTCGTCGACGGTGTGCGTGATGCGCTGCCCCCTGGCCAGCTCGCTGTACGACACCCGCCGCTCTCGGTCGTGCGTCACGTAGACGACGCCGCGCTCCACAGCCAGGGACGCGCGCGGCACGCTCAGCCGCTGTGCGGCCAGATCGGTGAGCACCAGCCGTGCCTGGGCCGCCGCCGCGCGCACCGCCGGACCGAACATGCGGGTCGTGAGCGAGCCGAACGTGCCCATGTCCCACGGGCAGGTGTCGGTGTCGCCCATGACGATATGGATCGTGTCGAGCGCCACCCCCAGCTCCTCGGCCGCCTCCTGGGTGAGGGAGGTCATGGCCCCCTGCCCCATCTCGATCTTGCCGGAGTAGAGCGTCACCGAGCCGTCCTGGGCGATGTGGAGGTAGGCGTTGATGTCCTCGGGGTAGCCACGCCGGCGGCGCTGCTGCTCCTCGCGCGGGCTGAGAACGCTGGTCATCGGGAGGTTCACGACAACGAGGATGCCGCCCCCGAGCCACTTCACGAACTCGCGCCGCTTCATACGGGTCGCGTCACTCATGGCTCGCCTCCTCAATGGCCTCGACGATCCGCTGGTGCGCCCCGCAGCGGCACAAGTTCTGCTCCATGCCCTCGATGATCTGGTCGCGCGTGGGCCGGGGGTTCTCGAGCAGCATGCCGTAGGCGTTCATGATCATGCCCGGCGTGCAATAGCCGCACTGGTATCCGCCGTGCTCGTGAAACGCCTGCTGTAGCGGGTGGAGCTTCCCGTTGCGGGCCAGGCCCTCGATCGTGATCACGTCCTTGCCCCGCACGTACTCGAGGTCGGCCTGGCAAGCCCGCACCGCCCGACCCTCAACGACCACGGTGCAGGACCCGCAGATACCCGCCCCGCACCCGTACTTCGTACCGGTCAGCTCGAGATCGGTGCGCAGCACCCAGAGCAGTGTCCGGTCCGCGTCGGTCTCGAGCGTGACGGGTTTGCCGTTCAGCGTGAAGCTGATGGTGTCCGTCGTCTCTCCCCCAGCGTCCGCGTTGTGGATCGAGCTGAGATGGCAGCTTCTATAGCAGGTAGCCGGGACCGGGAGGTGTCAAGATCCGGCGGCAAGGCGAGTTCGCGCCGGCTAGACGAAGTGCGCGCCGGGGTTGATCCCGTACTTACCCGGATCGGTGACCTTGATGATCGACCGGAGGAAGTTTCCGCTCCCATCCGTCTCAGCGAGATCCACCCGCTGTCCGGAGGTAAGCCTGGAGCCCGCCGCGTCGCACACGATCTGCACGATCGGCCGGTGTAGCTGCGTGGGATCGGGGTTCGCCGCCTGCACGATCCCCAGCTCGTAGGTGTCCAGAATGACGCAAGTGCCCACCGGGTAGATGCCAAGGAGATTGATCAAGGCCTTGACGAGTCCGGCGTCGTAGGCCCGACCGCGCGCCTCCCACATCTCCAACAAGATCCTGTCGGGCTGCAGCGGCGTGGTCCGGTAGGTCCGCCGATGCGTCGCCGCGTCGAACGTGTCGGCGGCCGCAACGATCCTCGAGTAGAGCGACAGTTCCTTCAGGCGAAGCGCCTTCGGGTAGCCACCGAGGTCCACCCCCTGGTGGTGCTGGTGCGCCACGATCATCGCGCGGTACGGGATCTCGGCGAAGCCCCGAAGGTCAAACAAGGTGAGCACGCCCCACCAGGGATGCGTTCGAATGGCGCGCCACTCGTCCTCGTCCAACTGACCGGGCTTGTTCAGGATCTCGATGGGTATCTGGCTCTTTCCCACGTCGTGCAGCAGCGCCGCGATGCCGAGATCGTAAAGCTGGTGTCGGGTGAGACCGAGGCGCTTGCCGATCGAGACGCTCAGAATGCAGACGTTCACCGAGTGCGTGAACGTGTATTCGTCATAGTCGCGAATGGTCGTGAGGCCGACCAGCGACACTTCGTTCTTCAGCACCTGGTCGACGATGCTCTGCACGGCGCGCTTGACCTTCTTCGCGCTCGCGGCCCGCCCAAGCCGGATGCTGTTGATCATGTCCTTGGTGACGGCGACCGACCTGCCGTAGGTCCGTTTGGCGAGGTCCTTGGCCTTCTCCGCATCGCTCAGCAGCTCGTCATGCTCCGGCGGGGGCTCCAGCACGACATTGGTGACCTTGGCCGCGTCGAGCTTGTCCCGCAGCGCGAACAGCTTGTCCTGGGTCGAGCTGCGCGCAGCGAAGGCAAGGAGCAGCGAGAGAAGAACCTGCCACTCCCGTCGCTCCACACCGGCGAACACCCGCACGGCGCCGACGCCGCACTCGCGCAGCGTCGTGAGGACGTGACTGAAGGTGGCGTAGTTGTCCAGACTGAGGCGCAGACGCACCTCATTGATGTAGATGAATTCGCCGGCGATTCGGAGCTCCAGCTCCGCATCGAGCTCGTGCAGCGCCTTGCCAGACGCCGAGAGGTCATCCAGAGCGCGCTGCACCTGGGAGTTCTCGATCGGATAGAGGTTGAGGCTGCGCAGCACCGTGTGGAGCGTCACCAGGAACTCACGCCCCCTCTGCCGCACGATCCCAGCTGCGGCCGCTTCGGTGTCTACCTGCGACTCCTGAGCTTCGGGCTCCGACGGCGTCGGTTCCGTGGTCACGTGATCTCCTTGAGCGCCTGACGAACCGCGTTTCGCACGAGAGGGTCCTTGTCGCCGGTGGCGGCCTGGAGCACGGCACGAGCCTCCGCCGTGCCCATCTTACCCAGAGCCATGGCGGCACACGCACGCGTCTCGGGATCCGCCTTGCGACGGAACAGCCCCCCACCCAGCAGCATCCGTCGCAGCTTGGCCAGCCCCGACTCATCCGCCAGGAGGCCATAGGCCTCGAAGAAGGATTGTTTCTCGGTGAGCTCGGAGACGCGCAGGGCTCTGCCCCCAATCGCAGCCTCGATCTTGGTGAACGACCCTCGGTGTCCGTGCTCCGCCATGCACAGGACGGCAGCGCTGCGCACCTCGGCCTCGGGGTCGTCGAGCACCCGTTCCAGATGCTTCATCGCCGTCGGCGAACCGATGGCGCCAAGCGCCGCCGTCGCATCCCGTCTAATCCGCGCGCTCGGATGATCCAGCAGCCCGCCAAGCGTGGGCACGAACACAGGGAGCGGGATCTGAGAGACGAGGCGCAGTACCTGGAGCAGCAGCGCCTCATCCTCGGTCTTGAGCACGCTCGTGACGTGGTCGGGATGCGCGCGGCCGACTCGCTGCACGGCCTGCTCCAGCAGATCCCGTACTCGCTCGTTCTTGAGGCCTGCGAGCTCCGTCAGGACGGTCGTGAGCGCCGCAGGGCGCAACTCAGCGAAGAGCCCGCTCAGTTCGTCCTCAGTCGGGTACGCCACCGTATCGTCCAGCGACTGTAGCAGTTGGGAGATTGCTTCGGGCTCCGACAGCGTCGGTGGAAGATCTTCCAGCGCTTTACGGTGCTCGGGCGCCAGGGCTTCAGCCCGCTCGAGCACCACCTTCAGCTCCCGCAGGATGGTGGCCACCGAGTGGAAATCACCCTCGGCGAGTGCATGGGGAAGCAGATTCTCGATGATCGAGATCAGCCTCTCGCGCGCCTCCACGTATGGTTCCAACTCCATGATGTCGAACAGCATCGCGAGCACGCTGGCGCGGAGATCCTGCTGGTACTCCTGATTGATCGCGTTCCTGAGGTGGTTGATCTCGCTCTCGTCGAGGAAGTACAGCGTGGAGTCGAAGTCCTCCACCTTCAGGATGTCGGACGGCGCTTCCCCAGCCTGCGGTTTCGTCGCTTCTTCAGCCACCAGCTGCTGGACCTCCACCGGCGCCGGACTGGCCGCGGGTACCCCCCACGCCGACTGCGGGGCGGCCGAGGGCTCGAACGACGGAACCTCCTCTTCGCCGAGCTCTATGTAGGTGTAACGGATCAGCTGGAAGTTGTACTGCCACAGCAAGGTGAGCAGATCGTCCGGCGCGTCACGTGGCAGGTGGCGAGCCTGCTGGAGCGCGTCCAGGAAGCCGACGATCTCACGCTCCTCCACGCCCGGCACCAACGTGAGAGTGCGCAGGCCGTCCTTGAACATGATCCACGCCACGCTCTCGGCCTTGTCCGGCTGGGACAGCACGATGGCCTCTTCCCAAACGAACTCCGTCTCGTTCACCTGGAGCTCGAGCTCCGTACACTCCTCCCACACGGACTCGAAGGCGGTCCTGATGTTCTCGACCGCTTTCTGGTACACCGGGTTGTTGGGGGGATAGAGCTGGAAGGCCCGCAGCCCCTTGTCCAGCATCAGCATGAGGCGCTCGACGGGCGCGGTGTCGAGGCTCTGCTCTGGCGCGGTCGGCTCACTCATGAGTCATCCGCGGTCGATGGGAAGCACTGTCTCGGTTTCGCAAATCATGCCCAAGCCGGCCATGCAGCTTGGAAAGCCTGCACCGGCCCGGAGCCGATTACCGTGGCGCACGTCACCGGACTCGACCCCCCAAGGTTGGCACGGTTGGGACCCAGGTGCAAACGCCGAGGTCCGCGAGTTGCCCGGTACGGCAGCCTGGAGCCCCTGCCCCACCGGGCCCAGCCCCCCGAGCACCGCTCCCGCGCGGCTGCCGCCGCGACCTGGTCGGGCGAGGCCGGCCCAGGCACCAATCGCTCCCGGCTCGCGCCCGCTGCAGGCCGGCGCTCGGCGCGACCTCACGCGAGCGACCCCCGGCCGGTGAAACGACCCCCTCCAGGCACTCACACTCCCCGAAACCGCCAGAAAACCTGGGGAAAGCCGGCCACCATGGCGTCACGAGATCTCGCAAATCCATTCGCGAGATCTCGCGACTCCGGCTCGTTCACTTGCGCGGGCGCTTGATCTTGAGGGCCTTCATCCGCGAGGTCAGGGTGGAGGGCTTGAGGCCCAGCAGGTCCGCCGCACCCCCGTCTCCCGACACCTTCCAGCCGCAAATCCCGAGGGCCCGGATGATGTTGGCCCGCTCGAGTTCCTGCATCTCCCTGGCGCTCAGGACCGGCTCCGGGCTGCCCGGGGCAGCCGGCGCTCCGGGCGGCTGCGGGGCTGTGTCGGGCAGGGCCCGATCGAGCTCGAGCCGGCTCCCCGGCGAAATCATGACCGCCCGCTCCATCACGTTCTCCAGCTCGCGCACGTTGCCCGGCCAGGAGTAGGCGCGCAGGCGCTGGACGCACTCCGGCGACAGCGGCTCGAGCGCGCGCCCCGTGCGCCGGGCGAAGCGCTGAGCGAAGGCCGCGGCGAGCAGCGGGATGTCTCCGCGGCGCTCCCGCAGCGGCGGGAGCGTTACCGTGAACTCGCTGAGGAGCTGGTGGAGATCTTCGCGGAAGTTGCCGCCCTCGACTGCCTGCTGGAGATCGCCGCTCGTCGAGGAGACCACCCGCACGTCCACCCGCCGGCTCCGGGCTCCACCGACTGGGCTGTACTCACCGTCCCGCAGCACGCGCAGCAGCTTCTCCTGGAGCTCGGCTGGCAGGGCGCCGATCTCGTCCAGGAATATCGTGCCGCCGTCGGCCAGGGCGAACCGGCCGCCGCCCTGCGCGACGCTCACAGCGAACGCTTCCTTCTCATCCCCGAACAGCTCCAGCGCCTCCTCCTCGATTCCGAATAGCTCGCGCTCGAGCAACGCCGCCGGCGTCGCCGTACAGCTCACCCTCACGAACGGATTGTCGCTCCGCGGGCTCGCGGCGTGGATGGCACGTGCGATGAGCCCCTTGCCGGTGCCGATCTCGCCCTGGATGAGGACGCTCGCGCCGCCGGGCGCGACGCGGTTCACGTCAGCGAGCACGTGTCTGAGCGGCTGGCTGCGCCCCACGATCTCGTCGAAGTTGTGCCGCTCCTTGACTTCTTGTCTGAGATACTCGGTCTCGGCCGCCAGCGAGTGGATCTTCCGGTCGGCCTCGAGCCGCGGCTTCAAGTCGCTGAGCATCAAGGTGAAGTAGGTCGCGCCGCCCTTCGAGAACTGCGACAGCGACGCCTCGGCAGGGAACTCCGTGCGGTCGGCCCGCACTGCCCGCAGGGGGCCGGCCAGTGACGGACCGGGCTGGTCGGCGGGACGCGCGTCGAGCGACGCGGCTAGCTCGGCGACGCGTGCGTGGCTCTCCTTCGATAGGAGCCAGCCGAGGTCGCGGCCCACGGCCGACTTGGCGGGACAGTGGAACATCTCCTCGGCCGCTCGGTTCATGCGCGTCACAAAGAGTTTCCCGTCCAGCTCGATCACGGCCTCCATGGCGCCGTTCATCAAACGCCCGACCTTCTTCTCCTCCTGCCGTACCTGCGCCTCCGCGCGCAGCCGCTGCAGCTCGGCTGCTGCACGGGCGGCAAAGATGCGCACCAGCGCCTGGGCACGCAGTTCATGCGGCATGGGGTGGCTGTCCTGCACGGCGAGGTGCCCCAGCACCCGATGGTCGAGATCCAGTAGCGGCACCCCCAGGTAGCTCACGGCGCCCCGCTCCGCCAGGCTGGCATCGTCGGGAAAATGCCCCGTGACGTCTTCGGCGATGTGAATCGGGAGGCCGCGGTCTATGACCTGCCCGCACGGGGTCCCCGCGACGTCGTACTCGTAGGACGGCACGGGCTGCCCGCCCCGCCAGCACCCGAGCACCCGCACCCGCCCAGCCTGCGGGAGAACCTGTGTGACCCATGCACTGCTAGCGCGCAGCGCGTGGCACAGGTGCTCTACGAGCGCGGCGAAGACCTTATCGCCGGTCTCGCTGGCGGTGCCCTCGTGGATGCTGCGCAGGAGGGCGTGGTCGTCGAGGCCGTGCGGCGGCTCGCGTTCGTGGTCTGCCATGCTTCGCGGCTCGGAGAGGCCTCCGACGTTGGGCGCGGACGGGCAAGAGTGAAGTTGCGGCTCACGGTGGTGCCCCGCAACCGTCGTGCCTCGCTGCCTTGCCACCGCAAGCCGGCCGCCTCTGGCCCCTCCCTGCGCCGCCATGCACATTGAGGAGTCCCGGCCGGCAGGGGTATTGCAATGGCAATCATCAGCCTTTCGGGGGGGGCGTACAGCGGCATTGACGCTCTGGCGGGTCGCCTCAGCGAAGAGCTGGGCTATCAGCAGCTATCGCGAGAGGAACTCTTGAACGACGCCGCCGAGGAATTTGGCCTGTCGGAGAACCAGCTCAAGTCGGCCTTCCAGCACATGCCGGGATTCCTCGAAGGGCGCGGCCTCAAGCGCCGTAACTACATCCACTGCGTGCAGGCGACCATTGCCAAGGCAGTCCAGAGTGACAACGTGGTGTATCACGGGCAAGCGGGGCACCTGCTGCTCAAGGCCATTCCTCATCACCTGAGAGTCAGGGTGGTGGCCGACGTGGAGCACCGCATCGCTGCCGTCATGCAGGGATGCGACCTCACGCGAGACAAGGCGATAGAGTACATCAGGAAGTGGGACGAGAAACGGGACCATTGGGTGAGGTGGGTCCATGGGGTAGATGCGGACGATCCCACGACCTATGACCTCGTGGTCAATCTCGAACGCATCCCGCTGCCGAGCGCCTGCGCGGTCCTCATCCAGGCGGCCGATCGTGATTTCCGTACGACCCCACAGTCCCAGAGAACGTTGGACGATCTGGTCATCGCCAGCCAGATTCGGGCCAGGATCGGTCTGGATCCAGGCATTCCAGACGATAGGATCGATGTGCAAGTCAACGACGGCGTCGTCAGCATCGCCGCGAGCGTGCGCTACCAGCCCGATGCCGAGAAGGTAAGGGAGCTGGCAGGTCGAATCCCCGGCGTCAGGCGCAGTGAGACCAAGATAGAGGCTTGACGGCGGCCCGTACTCTCATCCAGCCCTCCTGGCCGGAACCGTAGAGTCGCGATGCCTACCAAGCGCCGGGCTATCCGACTGGCCGCTACTCTCCTGAGCTGCGCCGCCCTCCAGCTCGGCGGTGCCGCGCCGGCGGCCGCCCAGGCCGACAAGGAGCCGGCAGTCCCCGAGAAGGCCGGTAAGGAACTGCGCGCGCTCCGCCTGTCGGGAGACGCCCCCCACATCGACGGACTTCTGGACGACGCCGCGTGGGCACTGGCCGACTCGATCGACGACTTCGTGCAGTGGGAGCCGGACAACATGGAGCCGTTGACCGAGCGCACGGTGATCCGGGTGGTGTACGACGACCGGCACCTGTACGTCGGCGTCTACTGCTACGACTCCGAGCCGTCGCAGATCGGGAGCGGGTTCGGGCGGCGTGATGACCCGCCGCCGTCCGACGAGATCTTCATCGGCTTCGATCCCCGCCACGACCACCTGACGGGCTACGTCTTCGGCACGAATCCATCGGGCGTGTTCAGCGACGTCAAGTTCTTCGACGACGTCTCCGCCGACTCTGACTACGACGCCGTGTGGGAGGTGAAGACGGCCGTCACCGAGGATGGCTGGACGGCCGAGTTCCGGATTCCCTTCTCGCAGATGCGGTTCAGCGTGCCGGACGCGGCCGAGGCCCGCTGGGGATTCGACGTGCGGCGCGAGATTCAGCGCAAAGGGGAGCAGGGACAGTGGGTCGGGCGACCGCGCGGCGAGCGAGGTCAGGTCTCCCGCTGGGGCCATCTCATCTTCACCGCGGAGCTCCCATCTCCCCACCGCATGGAGGCGTTGCCGTACACCGCGGCACGCAGAGAGGATCTTCCAGGCGACGCCCCGAGCGATCATGACGTGCTGGTCGGAGCCGACTTCCGGATGGGGCTGGGGACGGCGGCGACGCTGTCAGCCACCGTGAACCCCGACTTCGCCCAGGTGGAGCAAGACCCAGCGGTGCTCAACCTCACCATCTTCGAGTCGTTCTTCCCAGAAAAACGCCCGTTCTTTCTGGAGGACGCCCGGACCTTCATTCCTCCGTACGGCCTGTTCCGCCTGTTCCACTCCCGCCGCATCGGGCGCCGGCCCGGTCGCTACGGCCTCGAGGAGGGCGACGAGCTCGTCGAGTGGCCGGTGCTGACGACCATCATCGGCGCGGGGAAGGTGACCGGGAAGTCTTCCGGGTGGACCTACGGCGCGCTCAGCACCCTCACCGCACGCGAATACGCCGTCGTGGATTCCATTGGCGTTGACAGCACGGGTGCGGAGACCGCTACCCGGATCTCGCGGCTGATCGAGCCCCTCACCTCGTACTCCGCCGCGCGCATCCAGCGCGACATCATGGGCGGCTCCTCGAACGTCGGGGCCATCGCCACCGCGGTGATTCGTGAAGGCGACGCCGACGCAGCCACCGGGGGAATCGACTACAAGATCCGGTGGGACCGCAACCGCTTCGAGTGGAACGGTCACTGGGCGGTGACGCGGGCGCCCGGGCCAGGAGGCATGGCGACCGGGTTCGGCGGCGTCTCCAACTTCGGCTGGAACGGCAAGCACTTCGAGTTCAACGTCCACGTCGATCACCTCGGGCGCGATTTCCGGGTCACCGACCTCGGCTTCCTCTTCACCCGCATCGATCGCAGCAACGTGAACCTGGGCCTGGGCGTGAAGCAACCCGACCCGTGGGGCATCTTCCGCAGCGTCTCGGTCCGGGCCGGTGCGGATCGAGCGTGGAACGGCGACGGTGTAGTGTTCGACCGCGAGGTGTGGCTCAGCACCAGCGGTGAGTTCCGCAACTACTGGAGCTGGGAGTTGGTCGGCTGGTACGAGTTCGAGACGCTCGACGACCGGGACACCCGCGGAGGGCCTCCAATCGTGAGCCCCGCTTTCCCTGGCGGTGGCCTGTGGATCGGCACAGACTCGCGCAAGAGCTGGCGTCTGTCGCTACAAGCGTTCGGAGGGAAATCGGAGGTCGGGAGTTGGAATATCCTCGTCGGCCCCAGCCTGTCCGTGAACCCGTCCACGCGGCTTCAGGCATCCCTCTCCGCCGACTACGAGTTCGGCGTGGACGACGCACAGTGGATCACCAACGACGACGTGGACGGGGACGGCGAGACCGACTACGTGTACGGCACGTTGCGTCGGGATGTCCTGAGCATAACGGCGCGTTCCACCCTCTCGCTCACCCGCGACCTGACCGTCGAGCTCTTCATGCAACCGTTCGTGGCCGTGGGGGATTACTCGAACATTCGAAAGCTCGCCGAGCCAAGTTCCTACGAATTCGAGCCCGTCTCGCTGGACTACGACCCCGACTTCAACTCCAAGTCACTACGCGGCAACCTGGTGATCCGCTGGGAGTACCTGCGTGGCAGCACGCTCTTCGTGGTCTGGAACGTCTCCACGTTCGACGGATCGAACGCCGGCGTGTTCGATCCGCTGCGGGACCTCAGCAGGGCGTTCAGCGCGGACGGCATCCACGCTTTCATGATCAAGGTGAACTACTGGCTCAACCTGTGACAAAGATAGCGGCTTAAGCGACCGCGTCTCACATGCTGGTACAGGGCGAGACCTCTGGATGGGCGGTCCAAGTGTCGAAGACCTCTCCCGCCGTCGGCAACTCCACGGTGGCAGCTTCCCCGGAAGGGAGGTCCGTTCTCTCCGTTGGGCCCAACTCGGTACCTGTAGACAGGTGCACCTCGACTCGCACGGCACACAGCGTCTGTCGGGTTGTGTTCTCGACCCTCCCCACGAAGGCGCCTGACTCACCCACACCCTCGGCTCCCGCACGCGGCTCGTCGGAGCACGCGCCCACCGCAAGAGATATGGCCATTGCGGCGACCACCGCGAGCCACCTGCAAGTTGACTCCCTCATCGTCTGATCTCTCCACTCAACTGGTGAGGCTTCATTATCTCCCGCGGGCACGGATGTTGGACCTGCTGTCCAACGATAACAAGCGCCGGCGGCTGCACACCAAGCGGCGAATCGCCGTAGACCTACTCGGAATTCGGGAACCAGGACAGGTCTCGCCTCCGTAATGGGGGCGTGTGGGGGTACGACCGGGTCATGTAGGCAGCAGCCAGAACAGCGCAGCGCTCAGGAACCCGCGGGGTGTTATAGCACAGGGCGTCTGGCGGGAAAGGAGTTCGGGTAGCATGAAGAGCGTTCTGTCGGACCACAAGAGACTCGCTCCTCTACTGTCGGGTGCGATGGCCGTGGCGGTCACGGCCTGCGCCCCGCAGCAGAGCGTCGACAGGGACGCCGAGATCGCGGCGGTAGAGCGGGCCATCGATGGGACGATCGCATGGGCCAGGACAAAAGACTTCGACTGGCTCTACGGCATCATCGCCAACGACTCCGCCTATCTCGAGGTCCACCCGGAAGACAGGGTGGTGAAGGGGTTCCACGAGTTCAGGCGGATGGAGGAGTTCTGGGCAAGCCCGGATTTCCGCGCCATCCGCCATGAGATCAGGGACCTCCAGATCACTCTGTCCCGATCAGGAGACGTGGCGTGGTTCTTCTGTATGCTCGACGACATCAATGAGTGGCAAGGACAGCCCGTTTCCTGGATCAACGCCCGGTGGACGGGCGTGTTGGAGAAGCGAGATGGGAAGTGGATCATGGTCCAGATGCACTTCTCCAATCCCGTCCAGGGGTAGACAGCAGCGGAAGGTGAGGGCAGGCTTCGCGGAACATTTGGGATGAAGGGAGGCAGACGTGCCAAAGAGGGTGATAACTGCGGGACTGCTGGGTGGAGTTGTATTGATCGTTTGGACCTTCGTAGTGGACGGGGTTTTCAGGCTGAACGCCAGTATCAACATGAAGCAAGTCGCAGAAGAGCGCCAAGTGTATGAGGTGTTGAAGCAGCACATCGTCGATCCCGGGAGGTACGTCGTCAATCCGGAATTGACATCGGAGCGGCGCTTCCCGGGCGGAGAGCCCGTGTTCAGTGTCCTTTATGGAGGGGTCGGCCACGAATCGGCCGGTAGTTTCATGCTGGTCGGATTGGTGGTGTTCCTCCTTGCGCCACTGATTGGCGCATGGATGCTATCCCAGGCTTCCGGACCGGTTCTATCGAGCTATCCGCGTAAGGTGCTGTTCTTCGTGGCGATCGGCCTGCTGTTTGCGATATTCACCGACCTGATGTCCTTCGGCATAGGCGGTTACCCAATAGGCGATGCCATCGTTCTGGCCGGAAGTCACATTGTTTCCTGGACACTGGTGGGCCTCGTGGTAGCATGGCGCATCAGACCCGAGCCCACTCAAGGAGCGGTGAAGTAGCGCGACCCCAGCAAGGAGGGTCCGGTGAAGGAGATTGTCGTCGATCCAGCACTGGTAGCCTACTGCGGCCTCTACTGCGGCGCCTGCCCGCGCTACCTCAAGGACAAGTGCCCTGGCTGTCACGAGAACACGAAGGCCACGTGGTGCAAGGTCCGCTCGTGCTGCATCGAGCACGGATATGCGTCATGTGCCGATTGTGAGGAGTTCTCCGATCCCCATGGGTGCCGCAAGTTCCACAATCTGTTCTCGCGGGCCATGGGCTTCGTGCTCCGGTCCGACCGGAGGGCGTGCGTGTACCAGATCAAGGAGCGCGGCCTCGAGGGACACGCGGCGGCCATGGCAGAGCTGGGGAGACCGTCCATCAGGCCGTAGTCGCGGAACGGCTACCCAACGGGATCCCGAATGCTGGGAGGTGCCGGAGACGCCTCCCCGTCAGTGGCTCAGGACGCCGATAGTGGCGACGATGTTGACGATGTAGCCATCACCTATCATACCCCACATCCCATCCAGGTTGAGGACCCACATATCAGCGAACTCATAGCCGAAACCCGCGCCCAGACCGAATCCCACTTCCGCAGCCCAGTCGAAATCGATCCACATAGCCACCCCGGCAGCGCCATTCAGATTGAATCCGGACGCCATCTCATAGGTGACACCGAGCCCGCCAAGGCCGGAGGCGATCAGTGTGCCCCAGTCGGAGAACGCATTCCACTTGCCCGTCGCGTAGAGTTGGACCGACTCGCTGAGCATGGCGCCGACCTTGAGATCGGTGGCGAGGCCTAGCCTCGAGCCAACGTCCCGATCAACGTCCTGAGCCGTGAAACCGGGTCCGGTGCCGATACCGGCGATGAAACCCTCGCGCTGGGCCGCGGCGTCGCCCGCGACCAGGACTGACAAACCGAGCACCAGACCAAAGAGCAGAACGGGTCGGGACATGGTCGTAGCTCCATTTAGAAGCGGCTAGCAGGGTCAGCGCGCTCCCGACGCCGACAGAGCAAGCCTACAGGCCGGACATGACCGGCGCCAGTCAAGGGACCTTGCGGTAAGCTGAATTCCGAGAAACCTTATCCCTATACAGTCAGCGATCTCGGGTCTGTGCGCCGGCCCTTGGACGCGCCTCCGACTCAGTGATCGCCTTCCGTTGTCCCGAGCTGTCGACACCTACCACACAAAGGAGGGGGTATGACGATGCGCGGAAAGGCATTCGTACTGGGAGTCGCGATGGCGGGACTCGTGGGCTGCGAGGGGCCGTCACAGCCCGAACCCGAGCCGGCAGATGCCCCAGCGCTCAGTGTATTTCCCAATGGGGCACCCGACGGTTGGATTGCCCCGTCCGGCAGCAACGAGGCGAGGCCACTGTATAGCGCGAGCGGCACTTCGTCGGCGTCGAATTCGCTGACATTCTTCACCGACCGGACGGCCTTTGACGCTGTCTGCGTCAATGTCCAGGTCGAAGACTTCGAGGAAGGCAACGTGGGTAGCGGGGGCGTACTCGGCTTCCCGCGCCCACTCGACGCGACCAGTAACAACGCGGCCTTCTCCCCCGAAGATATCGAACCTGGGCTGAGCATTACCACGATTGGACCGGATCGATCTGGACAAGAACTTGCGCTCACGGGCGCTGGGTTCGGCGGGACGCCCTCCAAGGACGTGTTTGCCAATTTCTTCGTGGATCACTTGGCAATTGATCTAACCGCGGGCGATGCCACTGGGGTCCGCATGGACCTGCTCAGCCTCTTCGGCGCAGATCCTAACATGCAGATTGACATCTACGGTACGAGCGGGCTATTGGGGTCCACGACGGCACCCGGCACCAACGCCGGCAGCTTCTGGGGCGTGCGCGCAGACCAGGTTATCACCCAACTCCAGATCCGCTCGCCACTCGACCAGGCCGAAGGGGTGGACAACCTCGCCTTCGGGCGCTGCATCATCTTGGTCGACGTCGACATCAAGCCGGGGAGCGATCCGAACTCGATCAACCCCAAGAGCAAGGGCGTCATCCCGGTGGCCATCCTCGGTAGCGCGGAGTTCGATGTCACCACTGTGGATGTCACGACCCTGGCGTTCGGCCCCGGCGGAGCGGCACCTGCTCACAAGGCCGGCGGGCACCTGGAGGATGTGAACGACGACGGTTTCGTGGACCTTGTGTCCCACTACCCGACGCAGGAAGCCGGCCTAACGGCCAGCGACACCGAGGCGTGCGTGACCGGCGCCAATATCGACGGGATCCCCATCGAGGGATGCGATGCCGTGAGGGTCCTTGATAAGTAGCTGACCAGATGGCGAGTGCAGTGCCAGCGCCCGGCCGCGTACGCCGGGCGCTGTCGTTGTGCGCCGCTACGCTTCAGGTTGCACCGCCCGCGATCGTCGGGCAGCAGAGCGCGGTGGCGGGCAGCCCGTCGCCCCTCACCCCCTCGGTTCTGCAACCAGCCGAGCTACCCTCTCGCGTACGTCGCGGACCACCGGCTGCAGCTCGGGGTCCGCGTCCCCCCACAGCTCCACGAATCGGCTGTAGTAGTCCACGGCTCGCTCGCGGTTGCCCGCCTGCTCGTGCAGCTCGCCGAGCCGCTTGTAGGTCGGGCCCAGAAAGACGATGTCGTAGAAAACCCGTCTGAGGTCGGGGATCGAGAGCGCCCGCTCGTACACGGCGAGCGCGGAGTCCGCCTCCCCGGCGGCATCGTACGCGCGGCCCAGGCCGTAGAGCGAGCACACGTTGCACCCCACTTCGGCGTAGTAGGCACGGTACGCCGCGATCGCCTGCTGCGCATTGCCCTCCGCGAGCGCGATGTGTCCCTCCGCGAGGTGCCATCTCGGCTGGCGGCGCAGCGCCTCGTCCACCTCGCGCCACGCCTCCGCCTGGATCTGCCGCGCCCGTTGCGGCCGCCCCGCCCCCGCGTACAGCCTGATGAGCTCGAAGTACTGCCGATCGGTGGGGGGGAGCGTAGCCAGTGGATAGCGCTCCAGCGCCGCCTCCGCCTTGGCAATCGCCCGCTCCGGAGCGCCGCGATACAGATCGTCGATTCCGGCCAAGCTGATCGCGGTCTCGAGCGCCTCGGCCCGGTTGCCTCGCTCCTCCTCGATGACCTGCTGCGCGCGCATGCGCCGCTCCGCCGCCGCCAGGCGGCCGTGCAGCCTCTCCAGACCCGCGAGCGTGGACTCCACGCGCCGCTGCCAGGTGCGGCTCGCGCGCGCTGCCTCGCCTACCCGACGTATGTATCGCTCCGCCGCCGCTTCGTCGCCGTCCAGAAACGCGAGGAAGGCCTGGGACGATAGGGCATTCGGGTTGTCGGGCATCTTCCGCGCGAAGGCGGCCACCGTGGCTCGCGCCTCCTCCAGCTTCCCCTGCCGCGCCTGTACGCGCGCCAGGCCGCTGAAGTGCTGCCAGGTGCCACTGTCCGCCGCCACCAGCGCCCGCCGGTAGAGCTCCTCGGCTTCCGCGTACTGCCGCATGCCAGCCAGGGCGATGGCGAGGTTGTTGAGTGCCGCATCACGCTGAGGGTCGAGTTCCAGCACCGAGCGGTACGCGGCGACGGTCTTGGGCCGATCGAACTCCACGTAGGCGTAGAAGGCGGCGATCGCCATGTACCGCTCGACGGGCGGGAGACGGTCCTGCAGCTCGAACGCCCTCGTCGCCGCGGCGACGATCCTTGACCGCTCGGCTCCTGCGTTGACCAGCACGACCGCGAGCTTGCGATAGGCCATGCCGAAGTTCGTGTCCGCCGCCGCGGCCTCCGCGAACAGCGCCGCTGCCCGCTCGTACTCCCCCGCCTTCTGAGCGCTCACGCCCCGCGAGTAGAGCCGCAGCGCCTCGAGGGACCCGGTGGTGACGCGCGCCAGCGGCTCACCGGCCCGGATCGTTTTCAGCGACTCGCCGATCCGCTCGCGCAGCCTGGCCGAGAGACGGTCCACAGCGCCGATCAGCGCACGATCGTCCTCCGCCGTCTCACGCAGCGCCACCAGCTCCGCCCCGTCGGCCGTGGCGAGGAGCCGTACCGACAGCACGTACCCGCTGCCCAGCATGCCGATGTCGCCCGCGACCACCGCCTTCACCCCTTCGCGCTGGGCGATCTCCCGCGCCAGTCCGGCGTCGATCGCCGTCCCCGGCGCACGGTTCATGCGCTCGAGCGCCCGCTCGATGGCCGAGGCGTCCATGAGCCTGACGACCGGCGATTGGGAGAGATCGATACGGAAGGCCTCAG